>NZ_LT606951.1:0-644805 GCF_900095205.1 Polynucleobacter necessarius
TAGTTAATTCTTAAATCAAACATGGTGCCCATGGGCAGGATTGAACTGCCGACCTCTCCCTTACCAAGGGAGTGCTCTACCACTGAGCCACATGGGCTAAATCTAATGCAACAAATTTTGGAGCGGGATAAGAGAATCGAACTCTTGACCGAAGATTGGAAATCTGCTGTTTTACCATTAAACTAATCCCGCACATCTGGTGGAGGGGGTAGGATTCGAACCTACGTAGGCGTAGCCAACAGATTTACAGTCTGCCTCCTTTAGCCGCTCGGACACCCCTCCGCGAACCCAATATTCTGACTCCAAATGGAGTTTCTGTCAATCACTCTAAACGCTTTGCACAAGTAAAAGCGCTCAGACCTAAAAGGGTCTGGGCGTTGCATTGGTGCCCGGCAGTTACCTACTTTCACACGGGTAATTCGCACTATCATCGGCGTAGAATCGTTTCACTGTCCTGTTCGGGATGGGAAGGAGTGGTTCCAATTCGCTATGGTCACCGGGCGTAGAGGGTTGAGTTGCTGATTAAATCAACAACTCTATTTGAAGTAAGCATGTAATAAGGATGCAGATTAAATCTGGCAAACATCCGACACAATAGTGCTGGTTATAGGATCAAGCCTAACGGGCAATTAGTATCGGTTAGCTTAAAGCATTACTGCACTTCCACACCCGACCTATCAACGTTGTGGTCTTCAACGACCCTTTATGTAGGTTAAACCTACGGGAGATCTCATCTTCAGGCAAGTTTCCCGCTTAGATGCTTTCAGCGGTTATCTCTTCCGTACATAGCTACCCTGCGATGCTTCTGGCGAAACAACAGGTACACCAGCGGTACGTCCGCTCCGGTCCTCTCGTACTAGGAGCAGCCCCCGTCAAATCTCCAACGCCCATGGCAGATAGGGACCAAACTGTCTCACGACGTTTTAAACCCAGCTCACGTACCTCTTTAAATGGCGAACAGCCATACCCTTGGGACCGGCTACGGCCCCAGGATGAGATGAGCCGACATCGAGGTGCCAAACACCGCCGTCGATATGAACTCTTGGGCGGTATCAGCCTGTTATCCCCAGAGTACCTTTTATCCGTTGAGCGATGGCCCTTCCATACAGAACCACCGGATCACTATGACCTGCTTTCGCACCTGCTCGACTTGTCGGTCTCGCAGCTAAGCACGCTTTTGCCATTGCACTTTAGGTACGATGTCCGACCGTACCAAGCGTACCTTCGTACTCCTCCGTTACACTTTGGGAGGAGACCGCCCCAGTCAAACTGCCTACCATGCACTGTTCCCGACCCGGATAACGGGCCAAGGTTAGAACCTCAAATAAATCAGGGTGGTATTTCAAGGTTGGCTCCAACAGAACTAGCATCCTGTTATCAACACCTCCCACCTATCCTACACAGACCGATTCAAAGTCCAATGCAAAGCTACAGTAAAGGTTCATGGGGTCTTTCCGTCTAGCCACGGGTAGATTGCATCATCACAAACACTTCAACTTCGCTGAGCCTCAGGAGGAGACAGTGTGGCCATCGTTACGCCATTCGTGCAGGTCGGAACTTACCCGACAAGGAATTTCGCTACCTTAGGACCGTTATAGTTACGGCCGCCGTTTACTGGGACTTCAATCAAGAGCTTGCACCCCATCATTTAATCTTCCAGCACCGGGCAGGCGTCACACCCTATACGTCCACTTTCGTGTTTGCAGAGTGCTGTGTTTTTATTAAACAGTCGCAGCCACCTTTTTATTGCAACCCTTTCATCCTCCCGTTGTTCACGGTTAAACTACAAGGGCGCACCTTATCCCGAAGTTACGGTGCAAATTTGCCGAGTTCCTTCTCCTGAGTTCTCTCAAGCGCCTTAGAATACTCATCTCGCCCACCTGTGTCGGTTTGCGGTACGGTCTTGTTAGACTGAAGCTTAGAGGCTTTTCTTGGAACCACTTCCAATTGCTTCGCGAATAAATTCGCTCGTCTTACGCCCTTGAATTACGCTACCGGATTTATCTAATAGCCATCTCCAACGTAAGAACCGGGACTTCCAACACCCGGACAACTTTCCGCGATACGTCCCCCCATCGCATCTAACAATGGTCAAGGAATATTAATCTTGTTCCCATCAGCTACGCATCTCTGCCTCGCCTTAGGGGCCGACTCACCCTGTTCCGATGAACGTTGAACAGGAAACCTTGGGCTTACGGCGAGGGGGCTTTTCACCCCCTTTATCGCTACTCATGTCAGCATTCGCACTTCTGATACCTCCAGCATCCTTTACAAGACACCTTCACAGGCTTACAGAACGCTCTCCTACCATCAACATTGCTGTGATCCGCAGCTTCGGTTATATGATTAGCCCCGTTACATCTTCCGCGCAGGACGACTCGATCAGTGAGCTATTACGCTTTCTTTAAAGGATGGCTGCTTCTAAGCCAACCTCCTGACTGTTTTAGCCTTCCCACTTCGTTTCCCACTTAGCATATATTAGGGACCTTAGCTGGCGGTCTGGGTTGTTTCCCTCTTGACACCGGACGTTAGCACCCGATGTCTGTCTCCCGTGCTTACACTCGTAGGTATTCGGAGTTTGCTATGGCGCAGTAATCCGCAATGGACCCCACTACCATGACAGTGCTCTACCCCCTACGGTGATACACGAGGCACTACCTAAATAGTTTTCGGAGAGAACCAGCTATTTCCAGTTTTGTTTAGCCTTTCACCCCTATCCACAGCTCATCCCCTAACTTTTCAACGTTAGTGGGTTCGGTCCTCCAGTACGTGTTACCGCACC
Organism: Polynucleobacter necessarius; assembly: GCF_900095205.1. Classification (NCBI taxonomy): domain Bacteria; kingdom Pseudomonadati; phylum Pseudomonadota; class Betaproteobacteria; order Burkholderiales; family Burkholderiaceae; genus Polynucleobacter; species Polynucleobacter necessarius. Next base: position 2,783 of record NZ_LT606951.1, read on the forward strand.
TTCAACCTGGCCATGGATAGATCAACTGGTTTCGGGTCTACACCCAGCAACTAGCGCCCTATTCGGACTCGCTTTCGCTACGCCTTCCCTATTCGGTTAAGCTTGCTACTGAATGTAAGTCGCTGACCCATTATACAAAAGGTACGCAGTCACCCCTTACGAGGCTCCTACTGTTTGTATGCACACAATTTCAGGATCTATTTCACTCCCCTCCCGGGGTTCTTTTCGCCTTTCCCTCACGGTACTTGTTCACTATCGGTCGATTACGAGTATTTAGCCTTGGAGGATGGTCCCCCCATATTCAGACAGGATTTCACGTGTCCCGCCCTACTTGTCTCTAGCCTAGTACCACTCAATAATTTTCACATACGGGACTATCACCCTTTATTGTTGGACTTTCCATTCCATTCTGTTAATTACTGAGCTATCACTAGAAGGCTCTTCCCATTTCGCTCGCCACTACTTTGGGAATCTCGGTTGATGTCTTTTCCTCTCGCTACTTAGATGTTTCAGTTCACGAGGTTCGCTTCTCATACCCTATGTATTCAGGTATGGATACCACAAAAGTGGTGGGTTTCCCCATTCAGAAATCCCCGGATCAAAGCTTATTTACCAGCTCCCCGGGGCTTATCGCAGGTTATAACGTCTTTCGTCGCCTGTAATCGCCAAGGCATCCATCATGTGCACTTATTCACTTGATCCTATAACGAGCACCATTGCTAGTACCTGCTACAGGTTTTACTTCTACTTCTGACATATTTGCCGTAATCCAAACTGTAAGTACTTGTTAAGAACTTTGTAAAACTCGTTTGATATTACTGATTGATGATTCAATCTTTACCCTTATTACATTGTCAAATGTCCTCTCAAAGAAACATTTGACACTTTGCTTACTCAAATTTTTAAAGAACAGTCATAAATGGCAAAACTAAACAACTAAGAATCACTTAGTTTTGACATTTATAAGTTGGTGGAGGATGACGGGATCGAACCGACGACCCCCTGCTTGCAAAGCAGGTGCTCTCCCAGCTGAGCTAATCCCCCAACGTCCACTAAATCCATATCACTACTGATTGGTGGGTCTGGTAGGACTTGAACCTACGACCCCTGCGTTATCAACACAGTGCTCTAACCAGCTGAGCTACAGACCCGTGGCTTTTATTGTCAACCGATAAGTGTGGGCACTAAAGATCCAGCATCTTTTCTTTAGAAAGGAGGTGATCCAGCCGCACCTTCCGATACGGCTACCTTGTTACGACTTTACCCCAGTCATGAACCCTGCCGTGGCAGTCGCCCTCCTTGCGGTTAGGCTAACGGCTTCTGGCAAAACCCACTCCCATGGTATGACGGGCGGTGTGTACAAGACCCGGGAACGTATTCACCGCGACATTCTGATCCGCGATTACTAGCGATTCCGGCTTCACGTAGTCGAGTTGCAGACTACGATCCGGACTACGATGCATTTTCTGAGATTAGCTCCCCCTCGCGGGTTGGCAACCCTCTGTATGCACCATTGTATGACGTGTGAAGCCCTACCCATAAGGGCCATGAGGACTTGACGTCATCCCCACCTTCCTCCGGTTTGTCACCGGCAGTCTCTTTAGAGTGCTCTTGCGTAGCAACTAAAGACAAGGGTTGCGCTCGTTGCGGGACTTAACCCAACATCTCACGACACGAGCTGACGACAGCCATGCAGCACCTGTGCTCACTTTCTCTTACGAGCACCTAATGTATCTCTACTTCGTTAGTGACATGTCAAGGGTAGGTAAGGTTTTTCGCGTTGCATCGAATTAATCCACATCATCCACCGCTTGTGCGGGTCCCCGTCAATTCCTTTGAGTTTTAATCTTGCGACCGTACTCCCCAGGCGGCTGACTTCACGCGTTAGCTACGTTACTCAGGATGTAAATCCCGAACAACTAGTCAGCATCGTTTAGAGCGTGGACTACCAGGGTATCTAATCCTGTTTGCTCCCCACGCTTTCGTGCATGAGCGTCAGTGTTATCCCAGGGGGCTGCCTTCGCCATTGGTATTCCTCCACATATCTACGCATTTCACTGCTACACGTGGAATTCTACCCCCCTCTGACACACTCTAGCTATACAGTCACAGGCGCCATTCCCAGGTTAAGCCCGGGGATTTCACGCCTGTCTTGTATGGCCGCCTGCGCACGCTTTACGCCCAGTAATTCCGATTAACGCTCGCACCCTACGTATTACCGCGGCTGCTGGCACGTAGTTAGCCGGTGCTTATTCTTCAGGTACCGTCATTCCCGGACTGTGTTAGAGCCGGTGTTTCTTCCCTGACAAAAGAGCTTTACAACCCGAAGGCCTTCTTCACTCACGCGGCATTGCTGGATCAGGGTTTCCCCCATTGTCCAAAATTCCCCACTGCTGCCTCCCGTAGGAGTCTGGGCCGTGTCTCAGTCCCAGTGTGGCTGATCGTCCTCTCAGACCAGCTACTGATCGTTGCCTTGGTGGGCTTTTACTCCACCAACAAGCTAATCAGGCATCGGCCGCTCTAATCACGCGAGGTCTTTCGATCCCCCGCTTTCCCCCTCAGGGCGTATGCGGTATTAGCACAGCTTTCGCTGCGTTATCCCCCACGATAAGGTACGTTCCGATGTATTACTCACCCGTTCGCCACTCGCCACCAGGTGCAAGCACCCGTGCTGCCGTTCGACTTGCATGTGTAAGGCATGCCGCCAGCGTTCAATCTGAGCCAGGATCAAACTCTTCAGTTCAATTCCTGTGATCCTTGCGGATCGTCGCACTCATTCAAGAAATTGACTTGGTAATAAAACCAAATCTTTTTACTGTCTATGAGTACTATTTATTTACATCTGTCCCGAAGGACTGGATGCTTTCACTTAATGCCCACAATTATCGGTTGACTAATTTTTAAAGAGGGCTGACTTGTTTCGTATTTCAAAAAACATTCAGCAGAGTGGTGAGACTATATCCCACTTTTTTAGGGTCGTCAACACCTTTCGTACTCTTTTACTTAAAAAAGCTAAGTTTTTTCTTACTTTAAAAATAAATCCTTCAAAAACAATGGCTTATATTTTAAAAAATTAACTTTTTTCGTGCTTATTTCCAACACATAAGGGAAAACCCTGAAATTTATACGTAAAAATGCTAAAATATTGCTATGCACAATAAATTAGCGAATAGTCACTTACCCACCAGCCCATATACGGTAGGGCAGGCTGTACCTGTTCGGGAATTGCATGCTGGTTACAGGCAAGAGATTGAACCATTTACTACTGTTAAATGAAGAAGATAGGCGCTTGCGCTTTGGAATTCAGACTCCAGACGAAGTCATCAGGCACTATGTAGAACGCCTTGATTTCAATAAAGATGTCATCTTTAGCGTGTTTGACTTAGACCTGAAGCTCATTGGCATGGCCCATTTAGCCTATCTCCCTGAGCACAAAGGTGCGGCTAGGGCAGCTGAGTTCGGTGTTTCGGTATTGCCAGAGGGCCGAGGGCAGGGCTTAGGTACCGCTCTATTGAAGCGTTCGGCTGTTCACTCACGCAATAACACGCATTGAAACTCTTTATGTTCACTGCCTAGCCAACAATAAGGCAATGATGCACTTGGCACAAAAAGCTGGCATGATAGTTGAATACGCCTATGGAGATGCTGATGCCTGTCTTAAATTACCCCCGGCAAAACCCCGCAACTATTGTTGAAGAGGCAGCCAATGAACAATGGGCATATTTAGATACGTATTAAAAGAAAATCTAAAGCGCTCCAATCAAGCGTGATGGTGGTTCTTAGGACGACCCTGGCCTCGCTCGTTAATTGGCGCTCGGAGCGCCACGCAGTATCCATCCTGTAAGCGCATTCAAATCTGCGTTACTCAATTTTGTATTGGCAGGCATAGGAACAACACCCCAGGAACCAGATCCACCTTTGGCAATTTTATTTTTTAAAAAAGCCTGCGCATTCGGATCGCTTTTATATTTTTCTGCAACAGCCTGGAAGCTAGGACCAACAATTTTTTTATTGATTGCGTGACAACCTAAGCATGCATTTTGCTTTGCAATCGCAAGCGTTTTTTCATCATCAACATTTGCATGTGCAAAAGCAACGAAATAAGCGAGCGCAAAAAATTGTTTTGTAATCGCTCGCCACCTCACCGTCGCCAACTTAAAGGTTATTGATATTTTGGAGGAGCATTTGGTTGTGATTGATCTGCCTTGCCCTGATTCTCTAAGCATATTTTTTTTCTTGAGAAATGATGTCAAAGTAAACAAAAACTTCTTTTACGCCATTCGTATTGCTAGCAACTTTCTTTGCAAGATCTGCCTCGCCTTGGGTCAAGATTCCCATCAGATAAACGCTAGTTCCTTCAGCTACGATAGCCATAGAATTGGATGGAAGTTGATCGGTAAATATCATCTGCGTTTTGATCTTAGACTCGAGATATGAATCATTTGCTCGTGATGTGTAGCTACTATTAGGCCCAACTACCAATTCATTAAATACAGTGCGCGCATTCTTCATTGCTTTTACATATGCACCTGCATCCTCCTTAATAGCGGCATCCTTCACTTCGCCAGTCAACAAAACTTTTTGGTTAAATGAAGTTACATTGATGTGTGCGCTATCACCAAATCGTTTTACTAAGGCATTCTCGGCTTCTAACTCAATATCCTTATCAATTGCTTGTACTGCCGGGGTACGGCGATCTGCCATGATGCTTGCGCCTGCTGCTACACCACCAACAGCAACTACGGCACATGCTGAAAGTTGTGATGCGATGATTGCGGAAAAAAATAATTTTCTAAGAAGCGAAATTTTCTTCATTGGGCATTTTTCTAGGTTGAAATAACAATAAATATTTAATCAAGTAAAAGATGATCTACGCCGTCACACAAGGCATGGAGTAAAACCAAATGGGTTTCTTGAATGCGCGCAGTTCTTGTGGATGGCGCACACAAATGGATGTCATCCTTATCCAATAATTGAGCAATTTTTCCGCCGCCGTTGCCAGTCAGCGCAATAATTTTGATACCCATCTTTTTTGCAGCCTCAATCGCTTTGACAACATTCTTTGAATTTCCAGAAGTTGAGATTCCCAAAAGAATATCGCCATTTTTGCCAAGTCCGCGCACTTGCTTACTGAAGACTTCATCATAGCTGTAGTCATTTCCAACCGCAGTCAGAATTGAAGTGTCCGTTGTCAAAGCAATCGCCGCCAACTCTTGGCGCTCTCTTTCAAACCGACCAATGAGCTCAGCTGCAAAGTGCTGCGTATCCGCGGCAGAGCCACCATTACCGCAAGCCATGACCTTACCCCCGTCCCGCAAACAATCCACCATGGCAATGACACCCTGAGCGACTATTTCTGGGAGAACTTTTTCAGCGTCTTGCTTTACGGCAATACTATCTAAAAAATGTTGGGAAGCACGCTTGCGCAAACGTTCGTTGATATCTTCTTCCATAACAATATTATGCGCCAAAGATGCCCTTATTCCAGTAGCTAGCAGCTAATTTCAAAAGCAACGTATGCTCTTGATAATTATTTAACTTTTGGCAGGCATCCAGCATGGAATTCAGCTCATTCGATTTTTTAAAACAGCAGGATTTGCCTTCTGGGGCTCTTTACATGGTAGCAACGCCTATAGGAAATTTGGGCGACATTACCTTGCGCGCCCTTCATGTCCTCAATGCAGTCGATGGGATTGCTTGCGAAGACACTAGGCATAGCGCTGCATTGCTCCAACAATTTGGCGTTCATAAAAAATGTATAGCACTACATGAACATAACAAAATTACAGGCGCCCAAACCATTATTGAGCATCTAGCCAATCATCAGCGTTGGGCCTACATTTCAGATGCAGGCACACCCGGGGTATCAGATCCTGGGTCAAGATTAGTCAATGAAGTTCAAAATGTAGGATTACGTGCAATACCCATTCCTGGTCCTAGCGCTGTATCCTCCAGCGCAATCTCAGTAGCTGGATCTGTCATGCATCACTCAGAAGGACGCTTCCAGTTTTTAGGTTTTTGGCCCAACAAAACTAAAGAGCGCGAGGCTTGCTTACAAGATATTCTAAGTAGCAAAAAAGCCAGTATCTTTTTTGAATCTCCACATCACATCAAAGAGACCCTTGGTTTGCTTGCAAAAAATTTAGAGCCTGAGCGTCGGCTGTTAGTTTGTCGCGAATTAACGAAAAAATTTGAGCAGCTCGCAACCCCTCAAGCTTTCGGTATTGTTTAGCCAGCTACTAATACCTTTCGCTTGAAGGGCGAATTTGTGATCGTGGTGGCAGGGCGTTCAGCCAATGAAGACGAGGCTCCAGAGCACTCATCCCTTTTATTATGGGTAACGCACTAAGCCCATATCTTGGCAGCAAAGAGATTGCTGCAGTTCTTGCCCAAACCTTAGGGCTGACAAAAAAAGATGCTTATCAAGTTGCCTTAGAAAGTGAAAAACAATGAATGCCAATAAAAAAGCTGGCTCAAGGCCAGCTTTTAAAACAGGACTAAGAATTATTTAGCACCAACGGCGGGAGCCGCAGGCTCACTAGCATCCTTGAAATTAAGCTGAGCTACTGGCTTAATGATTTCATTGGCTGACGCTGATGAATCTGCGCGCTTACCATTATTCATAAACACCATTAACAACAAAATGATGATGAGTGGCACAAAAAAGCCGGCAAACACCATGATGATGAGTTGTTTTGGGGACTTAATCAGATTTCCGTGCTCAGTGCTCATAAGAATTTATCGTTTGGCGGGTTTTAGGGTTGGTTTGTCGAAATTATAACTAGAGAGTAGGATTATAGGCACTTACAATAGTGGGGTAACCAGTTTTTTCACTAGCGCCCGTAGCTCAGTGGATAGAGCATTGGCCTCCGAAGCCAAGGGTCGCAGGTTCGATTCCTGCCGGGCGCGCCAAAATTAAAGGGGTTTTTGACCTATATCATGCGGAAAATTACGAAAACCGCTATCATTTGTACCTGACTTATTGATTCTTATCGTGTCTACACATCTAAATTCCGCCCTTTCAGAGCCGTCCTTAACCAATCCTTTGCCACCAGAGGCGCCATTACCGCATCGAAAAATCATTCGAAGTTGGCTGATCCCAATGGCGCAAGGCGAAACTGGACGCGCGATCATGTTGCTAGTAATTGACTCACTTTTGTGGCTAGGCTGTATTGCAGGAACGATATTTGTAGAAAACATTCAGCTTAAAGTGATTTTTGGTCTCATCGCTGGTTTTGTCACTGGTCGCATCTTTATTCTGGGTCATGACGCTTGCCATCAAAGCTTCACGCCCAATCGTGAGCTAAATAAAGTATTAGGGCGGATTGCTTTCTTGCCATCTCTTACGCCTTATAGCCTATGGGATGTTGGTCATAACGTTGTCCATCATGGTCAAACCAATTTGAAGGGCTTTGACTTTGTATGGGCGCCTTTATCTAAAACAGAATATGACGCACTTCCCCCATGGCGTAAGGCGCTGGAACGTCTTTATCGTAGTGGTTGGGGTCCTGTTTTTTACTACTTAATTGAAATTTGGTGGAGACGTGAGTATTTCCCTAACGCCAAAAATAAACCCGGCGATCGTCCAATTTTCTTAAAAGACAATTTGCTTGTTACCGCATTCGCCATTGTTTGGATCGGCTGCTTAATTGCTGGAGCCGTTGCGACTGGTCAATCTATTTGGATTGGCTTACTAACAGGTTTTGCTGTACCTTTCTTGTTCTGGAACGGCATGATTGGATTTGTGGTCTACGTTCATCACACCCATCCAAAGGTGTCTTGGTACAATAAGAAATCTGAGTGGTTACGCGCCCAACCATTTGTTTCAACAACGGTTCACCTGACTTTTAATTGGATTTGGGGCAAATTGATGCACCACATCATGGAGCACACTGCGCACCATGTGGATATGAGTGTGCCCCTGTATCGCCTGCCAGAAGCCCAGCAGACCCTTGAAACCATCCTTCCAGAGCGTATTTTTGTACAAAAGTTCTCATGGGCTTGGTATTTTGATACTGCCCGCAAGTGCAAGTTATACGACTTTGAAAACAAGGCTTGGTTGGATTTTGACGGCAACAAGACAGCAGAATCGGTTCGAGTTGTGCTGAGCCCTGCTCCTGTGGGACAAAACGGGTAAAATGGATCTCTGTATAAAGATTTGCCTTACACCCGGATTGCCAATGACTACCTCGACTCCAGCAGCTACCCAAGAAAACTCTCAGAGCCTAAAATTTTGCTCTTCTTGTAGTCGCGAAAAACGACTTGAGGGTGGCACATGGATTTCAACAAGCAATCGCAAGCAACGCTGGATTTGCGCTAGTTGTTTATACAATCGCACGCATCGTACCGGCTCCGCTAAAACCTGAGTTCATCCTAGCGTTTGAGTTTTAAGCGCCATCTCCAACATAGGGATTGGTTTTACGTTCTTGTCCAAATGTTAGACGTGGGACCATGTCCGGGAACAAACTGCACGTCATCGCCCAATGGCCATAGCTTCGTTTTAATTGCATTAATTAAATCTGCATGGTTGCCCGTGGAAAGTCAGTTCTGCCAATTGATCCGGAGAACAAGACAGCGCCAACAATTGCAAGGCGATCTTCTTTATCAAAAAATACAACGTGACCTGGCGTATGCCCAGGGCAGTGCAATACTTCTAGATCAACATTCCCCACTTGCACATGATCGCCATGATTTAACCATCGGTTAGGTTCAAAAACTTTAGCGTGTCCAAAGCCAAAACGCACCGTTTGTTCTGGTAACTGCTCGATCCAAAAGCGCTCATCTTCCTGCGGCACTTCAATCGGTACGCCCAATAGATCGGCTAAATCTTTAGCAGCTGCGCAATGGTCTAGGTGGCCATGTGTCAGTAATATTTTTTTAACACCCCCCATTTGCCTTACGCCAGCAAGGATTTTTTCTAGATCGCCACCTGGGTCAACTACGGCTGCATCGCCTGTCTCTTGACAAACCAAGATCGAACAATTTTGTTCAAAAGGCGTAACCGGAACAATTCCTAATTTAATTGGCATATATACAAAGCAGATAAATGAATGATTTTTAGAAGGCTAGTTTATGTGAGTACGCATAAAATGCTCTTAAAGGATAGAACACAATGAACAGTCAAGATGCATTTAAATTCGCAGCAACTCATGAATGGGCAGACTTAGAAGATGATGGTCTGATATGGGTAGGGGTTAGCAATCATGCGCAAGAGGCCTTGGGCGATGTGATGTTTTTCAAGCTCCCAAACTGGGACTACAAGCTAAGCAGGGCGAAGCAATTACCGTTATTGAATCGGTAAAAGCAGCAAGCGACATTCATGCGCCAGTGAGCGGAGAGATCGTTGCGCCCAATGAAGAGGTCGATGCTTCACCAGAGCTCGTAAATGAAAAGCCTTATGGTGGTTTGGTTATTCAAAATTAAGCCCGCCTCAAATGACAGCCTTGCTTTAGACTTAAATCAACCCTTAACACTAGAAGAATATAGCGCACAGGGCCCTGGAGCCTAAAATTAAATTGCAATGGGATCGCGCTCAATTAACCAACGTACGCGACCTTCCTTGCCAATACGCCCCTGAGAATGTTCACGCAAATATCGATCCATTGCCTCTAGTAATTCCTGTAAATCTTTACGGCCTCCCGATTCAATCAATAGCTGAGCGCGCTCAGTACCAGCGACCCTCATCACTGGTTTAGGTACTGGATCGCAAACCTTAAGGCCTTTGAATATCAGGCCTTGAGATTGCACATGTCTCTTCAAAATACTCAAAAACAGAATGGCCTTATCTAAACTTTTAGCTTCTGCATGTATTAGGGCCTGATAAGAAAACGGGGGCAAGCCCGCTTCTTTTCTTTCGTTTGCCGTGAAAGATAAAAATCCATCTACATCATGTCGCAATAAATACTGAAAAACAGCGGCCTCTGGAAACTGGGTTTCGATATAAATTGCGCCGCCAGTTTCACCATCTTTATTTGCACGCCCCGCCCTACCCGCGACCTGGACTAATTGCGCAAATAATCTCTCTGCAGCTCTAAAGTCTTGAGAAAACAATCTGCTGTCGGCATCCAGCACTGCAACTAAGCCAATATTTTGATAGTCGTGCCCCTTAGCAATCATCTGGGTTCCAACGACAATATCTACGCTTCCCGCATGTATCTTCTGAAAAAGCTCTTCAGCCCCTTTAATCTTTCTGCTTGAGTCTGTATCAACGCGCAACACTCTGGCGCCAGGCCACATCTCTTCAAAAGAATCCTCTATCTTTTGAGTGCCCTGACCTAAGGTCTTTAGATCACTATTTCCACAGTCAGGACAATGAATGAGTATTGACTTAACCAATCCACAGTGATGGCAACTCAATACCGACTTCTTACCCAATGCTCCGGCTTTGTGAAGCACCATATATGAGCTACATTGCCCGCATTTAGATAACCATGAACAGGCACTACAACTGAGAACGGGGGCGTAGCCCCTGCGATTAATCAGTATTAAGCTTTGTTGCTTGCTTTCCAAGCTTTGACTAACTGCTTTTGCAAGCATCTTTGTAATCAGGCTTTTTGATTTTGGCTTATCTTCATCGCCCGGACTAAATTGGGTTTGTGGATCACGAGTATTTACCAAATGCACTTGTGGCAAGCTTGCGCCTTGGGCACGCTGATCTAGTCGAATATATTCGTAGCGACCTGATTGTGCAGCCATCCAAGTTTCTAGAGAGGGGGTAGCCGATGCCAATAGGATTGGTATCTTAAGGTCGTGAGCGCGCCAAATTACAAGATCTCGCGCAGAGTATCTGATGCCATCTTGCTGCTTATAAGACGGATCGTTTTCCTCATCTACAACTATTGCACGTAGATTAGGCAAGGGGGTTAAAGCTGCAAGACGTGTACCTAAAATAATTTGGGCTTTACCTGTCATGGCATCATGCCATGCGATGCCTCTGACCTTTTCACTCACCCCGCTATGAAGCACAACCATTTTCTTCTCAGGAAAGTAGGCCCGCACTCTACGTTCTAGCTGCGGTGTTAAATTGATTTCTGGTACCAAGAGCAACACTTGTGCGCTTGTGTCATCTAATATTCCGCTAAGCCAATTTAAAAATATAGCGGTCTTTCCACTTCCTGTTTGGCCTTGCAAAAGTATTGCTTTGAATTCATTTGAAGGGCAAGCGCGTAATTTTTTTAATGCGAGCAGCTGTCCATCATTCAAATGGTTTTCATCTACAAATCCCTCGACTATCTCTTGCTTATTTTTTTTCTTTTTCTTTTCTATATCGCTTGCTAACCTCTTTGGGATTTTTTCCCATTCATCTGGCTTTTTCCACATCTGTGGGATTGTTGGAATGATGGTCTCTCCAAGCGCGTGGATGTAATACTGGCTTGCGAAGTACATTAAGCGCAGGACGGCCGGATCTAATGGGGGAAGTGGGGCACGTCTGGTTACATTCTTTAATTTATGAACTTCATAATTAGAGTGAGCGCTTACTTTAATAATCACTCCAGCTAAAAATGTTCGCCCAAAGGGAACTTCTACGAGCACCCCAATAGCTGGTAGGCCACCTAATAAGCTCTCATCCCATAAGTAGTCAAAGCCCTGCACTAGGGGCTTGTCAACAACGACCTGAACTACTATTGGAGGATGCATGATTTACTTCAAATTTCTATTTAGCTTGTGGATAAGTCTGTGGATATCATCCAAAGTTTCTGATTTATAAGCTAATTTATTGGCTCACAATTTTTGCACCTATTTAAAGCTTTTTTGTTATTTTACTTATAAAACAATGACTTATGAAGGTATTCGAAAGTGAATTTTCACATTTAATCGCAATCTCACTGAATTTTAAATTATGTCGCTAACTGTGCATAACTTTCGCTAAAAATTTTGGCGGCAAGTTAGCAATCACTCAGTATTACGACTTTGACCTGAGAGCCCTGGAGCGATTTATAACAGCCTCAGCAAGCGCAGTCACACTCTCAGGGGGGGTGAACTGCGAAATGCCATGACCCAAATTAAACACATGGCCATCCAATGGATGCAAATTACCCTTTAGGGCGGGCGCACTCGCCAAGTCCTCTAGAAGAAGATTTGCTTGCTCTGCAATTTGTTTTGCTTCTGCGAACAAAATCAGCGGGTCTAAATTACCTTGTAATGCCAATGGCTTATTCATGGCAAGCAACTGTTTTCTTGCGCGACTAAGTGACATTGTCCAATCGATCGCAATGACATCCGCACCAACCTGGGCCATATCATTCAACCATATTGCACCACCCTTGGTGAACATGATTACTGGAACCTTACGGCCCTCATGTTCGCGCGGCAATAGTGCGATGACTTTTTGCATAGAGGCCAAAGAAATCTTTTGATACCAGCCATCCGGCAGCATGCCGCCCCAGGTATCAAAAATCATCAATGCTTGTGCACCAGCCTTTACTTGTTCAGTTAAATAGGCGGCAACAGATTGTGCATTGATATCCAAGATCTGTTGCATCAAGTTTGGACGACTAAATATCATAGTTTTTGCATGACGAAAGTCATCTGCACTGGAACCATCAATCATGTAGCATGCCAGTGTCCATGGGCTTCCTGAAAAACCAATCAATGGAACACGCTGCTTACCATTTTGAATGAGAGCCTTACGAATTTCTGAAACTGCATCGAAGACATATTTGAGCTGATCCATATCAGCTACACGCAATTTCTCGACCGCCTCTTCGGTGCGAAGAGGGCGATCAAAGCTCGGGCCTTCGCCTGCAGTAAATTTCAAACCCAACCCCATTGCATCAGGAATGGTCAAAATATCCGAGAACAAAATTGCCGCGTCCAATGGATAACGATCCAATGGCTGAAGGGTTACTTCAGTGGCGTATGAAGGATTTTTAGCAAGCCCTAGAAAACTTCCAGCTCTCGATCGCGTTGCGTTGTATTCGGGCAGATATCGACCCGCTTGTCGCATGAGCCAAAGCGGTGTTTGATCAACCGCTTTGCCCAGGCAGGCCTTTAAAAACCGATCATTTAACAACAAGGAGATGACTGGTGGCTATTACTTTTTACGACGGAAACGAGCAATCGCTGCTAACTGCGCAGCTGCCATTGCAAACTCAGATTGGGCCAAGGCCAAATCAAATTCAGTACCACGATTTTGCATCGCTTCTTCGGCACGTTTCTTGGCTTCAATTGCTTTAGCCTCATCAAGATCATGCCCACGAATAGCAGTGTCCGCTAATACAGTAACGTGATCCGGCTGAACTTCTAAATAGCCACCTGCTACGAAAACAAACTCTTCATCACCATCAGCTTTTTCAATACGAACTGAACCTGGACGAATACGTGTAATCAAAGGAGTGTGGCCGCGCAAAATGCCGAGCTCACCACTTTCGCCAGGAAGCGCAACAAACTTGGCTTCCCCACTGAAAATAGACTGCTCAGCACTTACTACATCGACGCGTATGGTTGACATAATTTCCCTAAATTAAAGCTTCTTGGCTTTCTCGATGGCTTCATCAATTGAACCCACCATATAGAACGCTTGCTCAGGCAAGTGATCTAATTCACCGCTACAGATCATCTTGAAACCACGGATAGTTTCTTTTAATGGAACGTATTTGCCTGGTGAACCAGTAAACACTTCAGCAACGTGAAAAGGCTGGGACAAGAAACGTTGAATTTTACGAGCGTGTGATACAGCCAATTTGTCTTCTGGAGACAATTCGTCCATACCCAAAATCGCAATAATGTCGCGCAATTCTTTGTAACGCTGCAATGTCATCTGTACATCACGAGCAACTTCATAGTGCTCTTGACCAACCACTTGTGGGTCAAGCTGACGGCTAGTTGAATCTAGTGGATCAACCGCTGGATAAATGCCCAATGCAGCAATGTCACGTGACAACACAACAGTGGAGTCTAAGTGCAAAAAGGTTGTCGCTGGTGATGGGTCGGTCAAGTCATCCGCAGGAACGTAAACAGCCTGAATAGAAGTAACGGAACCAGTCTTAGTAGAGGTAATGCGCTCTTGCAATTTACCCATCTCTTCAGCCAGTGTAGGCTGGTAACCCACAGCAGAAGGCATACGACCGAGCAACGCAGATACTTCGGTACCGGCCAATGTGTAGCGGTAGATGTTGTCAACGAAGAACAAAATGTCGCGACCTTCATCACGGAACGCTTCCGCCATTGTCAATCCAGTCAACGCAACGCGCAAACGGTTGCCAGGAGGCTCGTTCATCTGACCAAACACCATCGCCACTTTGTCGATAACGTTAGATTCTTTCATCTCGTAGTAGAAGTCATTACCTTCACGAGTACGCTCACCAACACCGGCAAACACTGACAAACCAGAGTGTTGCTTAGCGATGTTGTTAATCAATTCCATCATGTTCACGGTCTTACCAACACCCGCACCACCGAACAAGCCGACCTTACCGCCTTTAGCGAATGGGCAAACTAAGTCAATAACCTTAATGCCGGTTTCGAGTAAGTCAACAGAAGGGGAGAGCTCATCAAACTTTGGAGCAGGTTGGTGAATAGCGCGACGCTCTTCGGTAGCAATTGGACCTGCGTCATCAATTGGACGACCTAATATGTCCATAATGCGCCCCAGCGTTGCTGGACCAACCGGAACAGAAATTGGTTTACCAGTAGATTTCACTTCCATGCCACGACGCAAGCCATCGCTTGCACCCATGGCAATCGCGCGAACTACGCCGTCACCGATTTGTTGCTGAACCTCAAAGGTCAAACCTTTTTCAGCAAATGATTTTTCGCCGCTATCAACTAATGTCAATGCATCATAAATGTTTGGCATTTTGTCGCGTGGGAACTGAATGTCCACCACTGGACCGATACATTGCACGATATTTCCGTTACTCATCGCATTTCTCCGCTTTTAATTCCTGAATTCTTTCGTATTCCTAAACGCTGACCGCTTAAACCGCAGCCGCTCCGCCAACAATCTCTGACAACTCTTTAGTAATAGCGGCTTGCCGTGTCTTGTTGCAATCCAATTGCAATTCGCCAATTACGTTCTTCGCATTGTCGGAGGCAGCCTTCATTGAGACCATGCGTGCAGACTGCTCAGAAGCCATGTTTTCAGCAACTGCCTGATAAATCATTGCCTCAACGTAACGCTTTAACAGGCCATTTAAAATGGACTCTGCATCAGGTTCGTAGATGTAATCCCAAGAGTTCCCTGCTTTCTCTTCTGGAGTCAAAGTCTCTGGCTTCAAAGGTAAGAGTTTTTCTAAAACAGGCTCTTGCTTCATTGCATTTACAAAGCGGGTGTACGCCAAATAAACAGCATCAATCTCACCACGCTCAAACGCTTCTAATTGGGCTGTTATTGCACCAATCAAAACATCCAAATGTGGCGTATCGCCAACTTGAATAGTTTGAGAAATGAGCTTTGCTTTTGAGCGATTCAAAAATTGCAAACCTTTTGAACCAATTGCGGTGTACGCAATCTCAATATTTTTATCTTGCAAATCGCGCACTTGGTTAGCAATCAAACGCAAGACGTTGGTATTTAAACCGCCGCACAAGCCTTTGTCTGTTGTAACCAAAATCGTACCAACCTTCTTCACTTCACGAGTTGCCATGTAAGCAGTGCGGAACTCAGGATTTGCTTTAGAAAGGTTAGCAATAATCTCACGAATTTTTTCGGCGTAAGGGCGCGCATTACGCATGCGCTCTTGGGCGCGACGCATTTTAGATGCGGCGACCATTTCCATTGCCTTCGTGATCTTGCGTGTGTTTTGCACGCTCTTGATCTTAGATCGTATCTCTTTTGTGCTTGCCATGATTTATGCGAGCCCTCTTAGAAAGAGGCAGAACGCTTGTAATCCTCAATGGCGGCGCGCAAAGCAGCTTCATCATCTTTGCTCAAGTCTTTAGTTTCTTCAATACGTGCAACTAAGTCAGCATACTTAGATTTCAAATGATCTTGCAAGCCTTTTTCGAAAGCCAATACGTTCTTCACTTCAAGGTCATCGAAGAAGCCATTATTCACAGCGTAGAGTGAAGCAGCCATTTCCCAAACTTGGAGTAGCTTGTATTGTGCTTGCTTACACAATTCAGTAACGCGACGACCGCGCTCAAGCTGCTTGCGGGTAGCTTCGTCGAGGTCGGATGCGAACTGAGCAAACGCTGCCAATTCACGATATTGCGCTAAGTCGGTACGAATACCACCAGACAATTTTTTAATAACTTTAGTTTGTGCAGCTCCACCAACGCGGGATACAGAAATACCGGCGTTGATCGCAGGACGAATACCGGCATTAAACAAGTCTGTTTCCAAGAAGATCTGGCCGTCGGTAATCGAAATTACGTTGGTTGGAACGAATGCAGAAACGTCACCAGCCTGAGTTTCAATAATTGGCAATGCTGTTAAAGAGCCAGTTTTACCTTTTACTGCGCCGTTGGTGAACTTCTCAACGTACTCGGCATTTACACGAGCAGCGCGCTCAAGCAAACGTGAGTGGAGATAAAACACGTCGCCAGGATATGCTTCACGGCCTGGTGGGCGGCGGAGCAACAAGGAAATTTGACGATAAGCAACGGCTTGTTTAGTCAAGTCGTCGTAAACAATCAAAGCATCTTCACCGCGGTCGCGGAAGTATTCGCCCATGGTGCAACCTGCATATGCAGAGAGATACTGCATCGCTGCAGACTCAGACGCACTCGCTGCAACAACAACGGTGTACTCCATTGCGCCCAATTCTGTGAGTTTGCGAACAACGTTAGCAATCGTGGAAGCTTTTTGACCGATCGCCACATAAATGCAATAAACGCCTTTGCCTTTTTGGTTAATGATCGCATCAACCGCAACTGCTGTCTTACCAGTTTGACGGTCACCAATGATCAACTCACGCTGACCACGGCCAATTGGAACCATCGCATCAATCGCCTTCAAACCAGTTTGAACTGGCTGGCTAACAGACTGACGTGCGATAACGCCAGGAGCAACTTTTTCAATGAAGTCAGTCAACCTTGTATTGATTGGGCCTTTGCCATCAATCGGCTGACCGAGAGCGTTTACAACGCGACCGAGCAATTCTGGGCCAACTGGAACTTCCAAAATGCGGCCAGTACATTTCACTGGGTCGCCTTCTTTAATATGGGTGTACTCACCCAGCACTACGGCACCAACAGAATCACGCTCAAGGTTTAATGCGAGGCCGATAGTGTTGTTAGGAAACTCCAACATTTCGCCCTGCATAACGCCTGACAAGCCATGTACGCGGCAAATACCGTCGGTCACTGAAATAACAGTGCCTTCGTTGCGAACTTGGGAGTCAACACCCAATTCGCTAATTCGGCTTTTTATCAGCTCCCTGATCTCGGAAGGGTTGAGTTGCATTACTTGCTCCTGGGTCTTATTTCGTATGTTCTTAATAGGGATCACTTATGCGCCAAGACTTGCTTGCATTTGAGCTAACTGGGCCTTAACTGAACTATCCATCACTTCATCATCAACTTGAATGCGTACTCCGCCAATCAATGTTGGATCAACTTGAATAGTTGGGCGCAATTCTTTACCCCCAAAGCGCTTCTTCAAGCTTGACAACAAATCATTTAACGCAGAACCCTCTAAAGGGAATGCGCTGGTAATGTTTACTTCTGCCGCACCTTCGCTCTTATTCTTCATTGCTTCAAACTGATTAGCAATTTCAGGAACAGCTGATAAGCGGTGGTTTTGATTTACAAGATTTAAAAAGCTGGCAACCTTTCCATCTAGCTTGGTCTTAACCATGCCAGAAAGTAGCTTGCTTAAATCGTCAGCGGATACTTTTGGGTTGTTCGACAAAGCAGCAATCTCCGGCATAGCGGCAAGTTGCGCTAATTCATTTAATTGCTCCAAACATCCAGCGAGCTCAGCCGGCTTAGTGCTTTGAAAAAGCGCTTCCGCATAAGGACGTGCAATGGTGGCTAAATCAGCCATATCAAAGTTCTGCCTTTAGTTGGTCAAGTAATTGGCCGTGCGCTTTCGCATCAATTTCACGACGCAAAATTTGCTCAGCACCTTTAACAGCAAGCACTGCAACTTCTGCGCGCAAAACTTCGCGGGCACGAGTAACTTGCTGTGCTGCATCTTGTTGCGCCTGAGAAATGATTCGAGCGGCTTCAGCCTGTGCGTTAGCACGAATTTCTTCGGCTGACATTTGTGCACGTTTTTCGGCTTCAGCAACGCGTTGAACACCTTCTTGACGTGCTTTATTTAATTCTTGCTCGGCTTCATTGCTAGCTAGCGCAAGCGCTTCTTTGCCACGCTCGGCAGCTGCTAAACCATCAGCAATTTTGCTTGAACGCTCATCTAACGCCTTAACTAGCGGTGGCCACACAAATTGTGCAACAACCCACCATAAGACGAAGAAAACGATCATTTGCGCGAATAGGGTCGCGTTCAGATTCACGATATTCCTTTCAGTATTGTTGAGAACAGTTGGATGACCCGTTGGTCACCCATGCCAAAACAATTACTTAATAACTGCGAGCAGTGGGTTTGCGAAAGCAAACAACATTGCAACACCAGCGCCAATCAAGAACGCAGCGTCGATCAAACCAGCCAAAAGGAACATTTTAGTTTGGAGTGGTTCCATCAATTCTGGTTGACGTGCACAAGCTTCGATGTATTTACCACCCATCAATGCGATACCCAAACATGCACCGATCGCGCCGAGGCCGATGATGATGCCGATACAGATAGCTGTTGAACCTTGAATAGTTGCTAAAAATGCTTGCATGTTACTGACTCCTGAAGTTAAAAGAGGTAAGTTAAAAATAAAATCTTAGTGATGGCTATGCGCCTGCCCAATGTAGACCAAAGTCAACATCATAAAAATAAAGGCCTGCAACAAAATTACCAAAATGTGGAAGATGGCCCAAGCTGATCCAGCAATAACGTGGCCCACCAATCCGAACAGGGATAAATCTAAATTAAATGTCCATACGCTACCGAGCAGGGCGATCAACAAAAAGACCAATTCGCCAGCGTACATATTTCCGAAAAGTCGCATTCCCAAAGAAACGCCTTTCGCTAAGTATTCAATAATGTTTAAAGCAAGATTAAATGGCGCTAAATACCATTTCGCTCCGAAAGGCGCAGATATCAATTCGTGCAAGAAGCCGCCAAAACCTTTTACCTTGAAGCTGTAGAAGAACACTAAAAGCAAAACAGAAAGCGATATGCCAATAGTGGCATTCAAATCAGTTGTAGGAACCACTCTGTGGTGAGGCACATGCACACCAAAACTTTCGATGAAGCCATTCACGCCCAATACCCAGTCCACTGGAATTAAGTCGAGGGTATTTAAGAGGATGATCCAAAAGAATACAAAAAGGGCGAGTGGCGCAATAAACGTGCGATTGCCATGAACAATGCTCTTAGCTTGCGTATCCACCATTTCAACGATCATCTCTACTAGGCACTGAAATCTGCCTGGCACGCCTGGAGTAGCGCGACGCGCTGCGATCAACAAAATAAATACTGCGATCAAGCCCATCAACGAGGCCCAAAAGATAGTATCTAAATTAATAACGCTGAAATCAATAATGGAAGATTGACGCTCACCAGTGTTGGTGAGGTTTTGTAAATGCTCAGAAATGTACGCCGTTGGCGTCATTTGCTCTGCTGCCTCGTGGGCTTGGTGTACTTCGCTAGACATCTCTTAACTAGTCCTTTGTTTCAATCTCAATTGTCACTACTTAGCGCCACAACCACGCTAGCCAAACACACTTCAAGGCAAGCAGGTAAGTCACCAACAAGGGGACCCAAAGCACGCCAGGGATGAAATACGCTACCCCTATAAACAACATTAGCGTTACGACGATTTTGATAAATTCGCCAGAAACCAATGCCGCTAAAAATCTTCCTGAATTCAATCTTCTTTGCGATTTTTTTGCCAATTCCAACCTTATTAAAAACAACGTTGTAGGCAAGACGCTAATTAAACCACCTAAAAAGGCCGACTGAGTATAAAGGCTTACCCCTACCGGCTCCCCAAAAAACGACCAAATCACCATGCTGATCGCTGTAATCAACAATTGAGTCAATACTATTTTCCAAGGCGAAAGGGCCCTGTATTTTGACGCGTTGCTTTGCTGCAACGCAACAATTTCTTCCCTGCTGTAGACCCGAATTACTTCCTCTTCGGGCTCATCCCATTCATTTGCCTCGGAAAATTGATTTTTTTGAGGAATCAATTTAGCCCCGAAAGTTTAATGTGTGCAGTGCAATATGTCAAAGTATTTGGGGACATTTTTCGGCCTAATTTATGACTCAATACCCAACTTTTTTAACAAGGAATCTAGTTCGTCAAATTGGCTAAAGCGAATTCTGAGCTCTCCACCTTTACCCTTGAGCTTAAATTCAGTATTTAAACCGATTAAATCTGCGATTTCTTGCGTTAACCGCTGCATATCGGGATCGCTGCTGGGCGTAGAGGCACCAGACTTACTTTTCGTTTTTTTGTCGCCTATTTGACCGCCGGCAATTACCAAAGCTGCCGTCATCCTTTCCGCCTCGCGCACAGATAAACCTTGTGCGGAAATTCTTTGCGCCAAAGCCACCTGACTAGCGCCCGGCAGCGGCAGAAGTGCGCGTGCATGCCCCATATCAATATCGCCTGCAAGCAACATGGCTTGTACAGGCTTTGCCAACTGGATGAGTCGCAATAGGTTTGTAATTGCACTACGAGACTTTCCTACCGCTTTCGCGGCCCGCTCATGTGTAAAGCCAAATTCTTCGATCAATCTAGCCAAGCCTTGTGATTCTTCAAGAGGATTTAAATCCTCACGCTGTATATTTTCTACTAAGGCCATTGCTGCAGCAGCTTGGTCATCCGCACCCGAAACCAATACAGGAACTTCTTTTAAGCCGGCAATAGTTGCCGCATGAAAACGTCTTTCGCCTGCAATAATTTCGTATTTGTCAGGAGCAACTAGGCGAACCAACAATGGCTGCATTACACCCTGCTCGCGAATGCTCTCTGCTAATTCTTGCAACGCGCCGGCCTCCATTTTTTGGCGCGGCTGATATTTGCCAGCTTGAAGTGCAGTTAGCGGCAAACGATTAATCTCGCCCGAAGGTTTTGTTTCTAAGGTTTTTTCTCCAAGCAAAACCTCGAGACCTCTTCCCAAACCCTTTTTCTTAATAGCAACCATATTATTTATATTCTTTTTAGAAATTACATCTGCTTGATACGCTCAACCATTTCCGCACCAAACTCTAAATAAGCCTTTGCACCGCGAGATAATTTGTCAAATGCAACACCAGGAAGCCCGTAGGACGGGGCTTCGGCAAGACGCACATTGCGCGGAATAATAGTTTTGAACACCTTGTCGCCAAAGTGTTCAAGCAACTGATCGGATACCTGCTGTTGTAATGTCATGCGCGCATCAAACATCACGCGCAATAATCCAATGATCACTAAATCGGGATTTAAATTCGCATGCACCTGCTTGATGGTATTTACTAAATCTGAGAGTCCTTCCAATGCAAAGTATTCACACTGCATTGGGACAATCACTCCATTTGCTGCACATAATCCATTTAGCGTTAGCAAAGACAGTGTAGGTGGACAATCAATCAAAATAAAGTCGTAGTCATTCGTCACTTCTGCAAGCGCATCTTTTAAACGAGACTCCCGTAAACCCAAATCGACCAATTCAATTTCTGCTCCAGCTAAATCACGATTTGCGGGCAACACATCGTAACCAGAGCTTTCACAACGTTTGGCACAGTCCCTAACTGAGGACATGCCAATCAACACTTGATATACGCTAGTATTTAAATCAGCCTTTTCAACTCCAGAGCCCATCGTTGCATTACCTTGAGGATCAAGGTCGACTAACAGCACGCGCTGTTGTAAGCCGGCTAAGCCTGCGGCCAAATTTACAGCTGTAGTGGTCTTACCAACGCCACCCTTTTGATTTGCAATGCAGAAAATTTTTGCCATGGGTACCTTTTACTTAAGAGGTGAGGGGGGGATTTTCTCACGGGGGCCAACACCAATAGGCGCCGCTCTACCGCCAAATTAGGAATATGAAGAGGCTCATCCGTGACGAGTCGCCAATCTTCCATACAAACATCTTGTATTTTTTCATCAGCACGCTTGGCTTTCATTGCAAAAACAAGGCCGTCGGGCTTTAGATAGAGCAAAGACAACTCTAAAAAACGTGCAAGGTTTGGAAAAAGCGCGCGAAATTACTGCGTCAAATTGACCTAGTTGTTGCACAGCAACATATTCAACCCTCTCGCTAAGCACTTCAATATTTTTTGGCTTTAACTTTCCGCGTACATGCTGCAAAAATGCCGTTTTCTTCCGAATGGCCTCAATTAAAGTTAATCGCCACTCAGGCTGCAGGATTGCAATAGGTATCGCCAGCAACCCACCACCAGAGCCAAGATCAGCAATTCTGGGGCTTGAGTCTTTTAAAAACCGTCTTAGTACAGGCAAAACTGCAATAGAATCAATAAGATGTAAACTTATAAAATCTTTCTCGCCCTCGATCGTAGTAAGGTTATGCACCTGATTCCAGCACCCCATTTATTGCAAAAAAGCTCTAAATCAGCAATATTAGCAGGGCTTAACTCTAGTTTAAGCTCTTGTATTCCCAAAGCAAGCAAGCCGTCACTCATGCGTTTCTTGGGTGCGACCCAAACCCTTTTTAAGGTGCACCAACAAGAGCGAAAGCGCTGCAGGCGTTACCCCAGAAATACGGCCAGCCTGCCCCAATGTTTCTGGTTTATGCAAATTTAATTTTTGCTGAACTTCTTTAGACAAACCCAAAACTTGTGAATAATCGAGCGATCCAGGAAGAGGGAAGGTTTCGTTATGCTCTTGGCGAGCTATTTCTACCGCTTGGCGATCAATGTAACCTTGATATTTAACCGAAATCTCCACTTGATCGCTAATTTGGGTGGCTAGTCCAAGGTCTTCATCGAGAAAGTTGGGGGCCCACATGCCATTACCCAAAGCGGTAATAGCTTCGTAAGTAACGCCTGGACGCCGTAATAACTCCGTTAAATTGCATTCGTGAGAGAGGTCTTGTCCCAATAACTCTGAAACCAGGGGCGCTGCCTCGTGTTTTGGACCAACCCAAATGTCCTGCAAACGAGATGTTTCACGTGAAACAGCCTCTTGTTTTCTGCAAAACACCCCCCAGCGATAATCATCCATCAACCCAAGATCACGACCAATAGCCGTTAAACGCATGTCTGCGTTGTCTTCACGCAAACTTAAGCGGTACTCAGCCCGGCTGGTAAACATGCGATAGGGCTCTTGAACACCTCGAGTAATCAGATCGTCTACTAAAACGCCAATATAAGATTCACTACGCTTAGGCAACCAAGGCTCCTTACCTTTAGATGCCAAACCAGCGTTAATTCCTGCAAGCATACCCTGCGCCGCCGCCTCTTCGTAACCGGTTGTACCATTAATTTGGCCTGCAAAATATAAACCCTTAATTACCTTTGTTTCAAGGCTGTGGCGTAATTGGCGAGGATCAAAGAAATCGTACTCAATTGCATATCCAGGACGCACAATTACCGCAGACTCCATGCCTCGGATACTTCGAACCAAATTCCACTGAACATCGAAGGGTAAGCTAGTTGAGATTCCATTGGGATAAAACTCATTCGAAGTTAAACCCTCAGGCTCCAAAAAGATTTGATGGCTGTTTCTGGAGGCAAAGCGATGAATTTTGTCTTCAATTGATGGACAATAGCGCGGGCCAACACCTTCAATTACTCCCGTATACATTGGCGAGCGATCTAAGCCGCCTCGGATAATGTCATGGGTTTTCTCGTTTGTATGAGAAATCCAACAAGGAACCTGTTTGGGGTGTTGCTCTGGGCGACCCAAGTAAGAGAAAACAGGCATAGGATCTAAATCTCCTGGCTGCTCAAGCATGACAGAAAAATCAATTGTTCTGCCATCAATGCGGGGCGGGGTGCCCGTCTTTAACCTTCCCTGTGGTAGCTTCAACTCTTTGAGTCTGGCAGATAGAGAAACTGCGGCGGGGTCACCAGCGCGACCACCAGCATAATTATTTAAACCAACGTGGATCTTGCCATCTAAAAATGTTCCGGCAGTAAGTACAACTTTTTTGGCTACGAACTCCAACCCCATTTGTGTAAGCACACCCCGAACCTCATCGCCATGAACCAGCAAATCGTCAACGGCAGCCTGAAACAAGCTTAAATTGGGTTGATTTTCTAAACGACGGCGAATTGCGGCCTTGTAGAGAACCCTATCACCTTGGGCGCGAGTGGCGCGGACAGCAGGGCCCTTACTAGAGTTCAGAATACGAAACTGTATTCCAGCCTCATCGGTAGCCGCCGCCATGGCGCCACCCATTGCATCAATTTCCTTAACCAAATGTCCCTTGCCAATCCCGCCAATGGATGGGTTACAACTCATGGCGCCTAGATTTTCAATGCTATGGGTAATTAGAAGAGTGTCGCAACCCATTCGAGCAGACGCAAGGGCAGCCTCGGTCCCGGCATGACCGCCACCAACCACAATGACATCGAAATTTTTAGAATAACGCATGATTTGCCTCTGATAGGGCAATGATCATAGCATTTTGTTTGTTTCACGTGAAACAATTTAGAGACATACAATCAAAAAAATGAAAGGCAAATCTCTAAGCCATTGATTTAATTATAGAAATATGCGTTCCACGCTGACTTAAGTATTAGCACGCTTACGATCAGCAAAAAAAGCCTTTCTAACAAAAGCGCTTCCATGTTTAATTGCGAGGCTACCACCAAACTGACCGCCTGCAATATTGGCAAACATCATGGCAAATCCAAGCAACCAATTAATCTGACCAAGACTAGCTAACATCAAAATTGCAGCCAAATTAGTTGGCGCATTTGCCAATTTGGTTGCCGCTGAGGCATGCAAAAAATCAAACCCAAAAAAACGCACAAAACCGAATAGTAAAAAGCTTCCTGTTCCTGGGCCAAAGAATCCATCATAAAGACCAATAACAAGGCCAAGCAACAAGGCTTTAAATTTTTGATAATGGCTTGCAGCCCTTGGTTGATGAGCATCACCGAGTGTGGGCTGAAACCAGGTATAAATTAATAAGAAAACCAAAACAAAGGGGAGGGCTTTCCGTAAAGGCTCTGCTGGAAAGTGACTTACAGCATTTGCCCCCATGAGAGAGCCAACAAAGGCCGCCACAATCGCTACACCAACCAAACCCCACGGCAAAGAAACATGGCGCAAAAATTTACGTGCAGCATTCAGCATTCCGCCAACAGAGGCAAATTTATTGGTAGACAGTAGAGTGTGGCTGGTGGCGCCTCTGGATAGGCTGCAAAAAGCGCAGGAACTTGTATGAGTCCGCCGCCGCCAGCTACTGCATCAACTAGGCCAGCAAAAAAGCTATGCCAAAAAATAGCGGCCAAATGTAAATAGAAAATTCGATGAAAGGTCTCTTTTATTTAAGTGAGTACGGCGCAATTAAAAATTGGCGCCGTACTAGAAACAAATAATAAAAGGAAAAAACAAAAACTAGTTTTTGTTCTTATAGTACGCAGCAATTTCGCCAACCACACCGCGACGGAATGCCAAAACGCAAATTACAAAAATAAATCCTGTTGCGATCGTGCTCCAAGATCCAATGTTGGCTAAATAGTTCTGCAAGCCAACAACAATCCCCGCGCCGACGACGGGCCCAAGAATAGCTCCCATTCCACCAAGCAAAGTCGTCAACACAACTTCACCTGACATGTGCCAATGAACATCGGTCAACGTTGCTAACTGGAACACTAAAGACTTCATTGAACCTGCTAACCCCGAGAGGGCCGCAGAAATAACAAACGACATTAACTTAAGTCTATCAACGTCATAACCCAAAGAAATGGCACGCGGCCCGTTCTCGCGTATCGCCTTCAACACCTACCCAAATGGAAAGTAAGCTGCGCGCATGATGACGGCAAAACCAAATAAGAAAACTGCCAATATAAAATAGTAATAGTACATGGCAACATCGTTTTTTAAGTCAATAAAGCCAAACAACATTCCACGTGGCACACCTTGGATACCGTCCTCACCCCCAGTAAACGGAAGTTGAACCGCCAAAGAAGCAAACCATTTGCGATAGCGCTAAAGTCACCATTGCAAAATAGATGCCTTGCCCACGAATAGCTAATGAGCCAATTAAAAAGCCCAATACACCAGAACCAAACACCCCTAAAACAATCCCAAGCCCAGGAGAAAGGCCGGCCTACTTTGCAAAAGTAGGCGGTAATGTAGGCTGCGGTTCCAAAAAATGCGGCATGACCAAATGACAATAGACCAGTAAAACCCAAAAGCAAGTTAAATGCACAAGCAAAAATGACGAAGCACAACACCTTCATTGCAAAGACAAGATAAATAAAATCCTGGAACGGCAATAACAGGGCAATAAGAACCAATATGCCGTAAAGCAATTTTGTTTTTGGATTCATGATTACTTCTCCCGCCCAAACAGTCCTGCAGGACGAATCAACAACACAATTGCCATAATCACAAAAATGACTACGCGCCAGAGGCTTCTGGATAAAAGACTTTGGTGAGGCCCTCAACAAGGCCCAGGCCCAATCCAGTCAGAATGGCGCCCATGATGGATCCCATGCCACCAATCACCACTACCGCAAAAACAACGATGATGAGGTTAGAACCCATCAAAGGGTTTACTTGAAAAATAGGAGCCGCCAAAACACCTGCGAAACCAGCCAAACCTACGCCAAAGAGATCATTAGGGGCACGTTAATGCCAAAAGCTTGAAGCAATTTAGAATTTTTAGTGTCCGCACGCAAGTAAGCGCCGAGCTTAGTTCTTTCAATAACGTACCAGGTGGAGAAACACACCACTAAAGAAATCACCACGACCCATAAGCGGTATTTCGGCAAGATAATGCCAATAGATTCGAGCAGAATTGCTCCTTGCAAAATTTCAGGGGCTGGGTAGCTTTCACCGGAGATCCCGTACCAATGGCGGAACATGCCCTCAATAATGAGCGCCAAACCAAAGGTCAACAAGAGGCCATATAGATGGTCTAGGTGATACAGGCGACGCAACATCGTACGTTCAAGAATTAAACCAAAACCAGCCAACACTAGGGGCACAACAATTAATGCAAACCAATAGTTAATTGATAGTTCAGGAAAGCCAAGCCATTGACTAATCTGAGTTAAACCAATCCAAGCAATAAAAGCACCCATGGTGTACTGGGCACCATGTGCAAAATTAATAATGTTGAGAAGGCCAAAAATAATGGCCAATCCCAAACTCAATATGGCATAAAACGAGCCATTGATAAGCCCCACCAAGAGCTGGGCTATCAGCCCTTGAGGGGTAATTCCAAGAAGTTCAAACATACGAGATAGGGATCAATTACTTGTTAGTAACCAGCTTGCATCGTGACAATGAAAGCGGTTGTGTTGCTTCAGCAGCAGGAATCACCGCCTTGATGTTGTAGTAGTCCCATGGGGTTGTAGATTTGGAAGATTTTTTCACCTCAAGCAAATACATGTCGTGCTCAAACTTGCCATCCGCGCGAATCTTGCCTTTAAATAGACCATCATCAATGTTGGTAGATTTGAGGGCTTTCATTACAGCCTGGGTGTCATCAGTACCCGCTTTTTGTACAGCATTTAAATACGCAAGAACGGATGAATAAACACCCGCCTGAACACTGGATGGCATATGCTTATGTTGCAAGATAAAGCGTTTTGCAAACGCGCGAGTCTTTTCATCTTTATCCCAATAGAAGCCTTCTGTAAGGTACATACCCTGAGCAGCATTTAAACCCAAAGAGTGAACGTCGGTAATAAACATTAACAAAGGAACAACGGTTTGTTTCTTGTTGATACCAAACTCGGGCGCTTGCTTAACGTTATTAATAGTATCTTGCCCAGTATTGGCTAAAGCAACTACATCAGTGCCACTTGCTTGAGCCTTCAAGAGGTAAGAGAAGAGAAGTCGCTATTCGGGAATGGGTGCTTACTTGTTCCAAGAACCTTGCCACCGTTTGCATTAACTACGTTGGTCGAGTTTTTCTCTAAAGCTGCACCAAAGGCATAGTCGGCAGCAATAAAGTACCAATTCTTTTTACCCTGCTTTACAACAGCCTTAGCTGTACCATTTGAAAGTGCATAAGTGTCATATGTCCAATGTACGTTATTGGCAGTACATTTTTCATTCGTGATGGATAAGGAGGCTGCGCCCGAGACCAGGGTGATCTTGTTCTTTTGCTCTGCCACTTCCATTATAGCCAAAGCCGCATTGGTTGAAACCAACTCAACAATGACATCAACGCCGTCTTTGTCATACCATTCGCGGGCTTTATTCGCTGCAATGTCAGCCTTGTTTTGGTGATCAGCACTAACCAATTCAATCTTTTTACCAATGACTGTGCCATCTTTAGAAAAGTCCGCAATCGCCATCTTTGCAGCAATTACCACGCCTGGGCCAGCCAAATCAGAATAGGTTGAAGAAAGATCGGTCAACACACCAATCTTCACCACTTCACCACTTACTTTAGATCCACTTTGCGCAAAAACTGGATTGGAACCAAACATGGTTGCCGCAACCAGACACGCGGTTATTTGCTTTAACTTCGTTTCTATCTCCTATAGGAAACCACTAAATACCAAGATACTCATTTAATAATGCCGCTTTTTCAGTAAGCCCATTTTGATTTACAACCTCAACCACGTTTTCATGCTCGACAACATAATGTCTATCAGCCAAAGGCGCCGCAAAACGGAAGTTCTGCTCAACCAACACAATGGTGAACCCTTTGTTGCACAAGCTTGTTACAGCTTCACCTAGCTTTTGTACAATGACTGGTGCCAATCCTTCGGTAATTTCATCAAGCAACAGAAGCTTAGCGCCAGTTCTTAGCATTCGCGCCATTGCCAACATTTGTTGCTCGCCACCTGATAAACGGGTGCCAGGACTATTGCGTCTCTCATAAAGGTTTGGAAACATTTCATAAATTTTATCCAAACCCATGCCACCCGGAGCAATCTCTGGCAAAAGCAATAAATTTTCTTCGGTACTTAAGCTTGCAAAGATTCCTCTTTCTTCCGGACAAAAGCCGACGCCTAAGCGGGCAATTTTGTAGGTGGACATGGAGATCGTCTCTGTTCCATAAACTTGAACAGATCCCGTTCTTTTGCTAGTCAAACCCAAAATAGTTTTCAGAATGGTACTACGACCAGCACCGTTTCTGCCCAACAGAGTAACAACCTCCCCATCACGCACAACGAAGTTAACGCCATGCAAAATATGGGACTCGCCATACCAGGACTCTAAATTTTTAACCTCTAGCGCCATGGTGCTCATATAAGCCTCAATAACTAAGGGGTTGTTAGAAACCTCTTGGTAAGAACCCTCCGCCAATACTGGGCCACGTTGTAACACCGTAATTCGATCGGCAATTGAAGAAACCGCCTTCATATTGTGTTCAACCATCAAAATAGTGCGGCCCTTGGCCACGCGATCAATTAACTCGGTTACGCTCCACGTCCTCGTGTCCCATGCCCTGGGTAGGGCTCATCCAAAAGCATCAACTCAGGCTCCATGGCAAGCGTGGTGGCGATTTCAAGCGCCCTTTTGCGCCCATAAGCCAAGTTCAAGGTTTCCTCGGCGGCAAATCCTTCCAAGCCAACCTCATGAAGAAGCTCTAAAGCACGCTCATTTAATACGTTTAATGAATCGCCAGACCTCCAAAAATGGAACTCTGTCCCTAAACCTCGCTGCAGTGCAACACGAACATTTTCTAGAGCAGTCAAATGTGGAAATACAGCCGAAATCTGAAAAGACCGGATGACGCCCCTTCGGGCAATCTGTGCCGGAGCCTCTTTAGTAACGTCAAAACCGTTGAACAAGATTTGTCCGCTGCTAGAGGCTCCAAAAACTTTGTCAACAAATTAAAACATGTCGTCTTACCAGCGCCATTTGGGCCAATCAAAGCGTGAATGGCTCCACGAATGACGTCTAAGTTCACATCAGTGACCGCAGAAAACCCTTTAAAAGATTTTCCCAGTTCAATTGTTTTTAATATTATTTCTTGCAATCTCATACCCTCTACCCCCTAATTGGGAGCGAGAATATGAGAACACCCCAAGAAAGGATGTCTATAAATAGCAATAACCCTAAACAGCCGAGGGATCAAAAAAAATGGGTTACTTGGTTTTTGGAGCTGATGGATGGCAGCGCGCGCGCCAATTCATCTAGAACATCCATTGGAATTCGTTGAGTACCCTGAACAATCATCAATGCATATGGCTTGGCTAGAGCAGAAGCTTCTGGGTAGAGCTGCAATTCATTGCCCTCTGATGGGTGATGGCTGCGCCAGTAGTTAATGGCAGCCTCGCGCTCCTGAATCGTTACAAACAGCATAATAAAGGTCTGTTTTATTTCTCTTTAATTGCAAGCATGGTGCCACGGCATTTTTTGGCGCCACAACGGCACTCATAATCTTTTTTGATTTTCTTGGTGATGCGACTCACCAATATCTAATGAGTAGTCATAAAACAATTCTTCGCCGACCTTTAAATTCCTTTTGGCGTAAATAAAAACATGCGGCTTTCCATTAAATGCATCTTCTCTAATTTCACAACTAGGCTTACAAGAGTGCTATATCCAGCAAGCAGCGTTGCTACCGTATTTTGCATCAATCACGTATCCATCTTCTAAAGAAAAATAGAAGGTGTGGTTCGGGTCTTTCGGATCATGTGGGTGGCGTTTCTCAGCCAACTTCCAACTAATTCGCTCCCTTTTGTATTCAATGATTGCTTGACCCTTTTTATGGGTTTAGCAACAAAAACGCCCTTGCCATGAATTGGTGATGATTTCACAACAATGGAAGATTAATCCACTTTTGGTGGTTTTAGTTTTTTATCTGCCATATTTAAACGTCTAGATTACGTGCAATAAGTGCGTTTTTCTCAATAAAGGCCCGACGAGGTTCAACCTCATCACCCATCAAAGTCGTAAAGACTTGGTCAGCGGCAATGGCGTCTTCAATCTTGACTTGCAAAAGCGTTCTGGAGTTTGCATCCATGGTGGTTTCCCATAACTGAGATGGGTTCATCTCACCAAGACCTTTATAGCGTTGACGACTAAGCACGCGCTCAGCCTCTGATAGCAACCAAGCAAAGGCCGCTCTAAAATCACCAACAGCTTGCTCTTTTTGATTTTTATCCGGATTACCACGACGAACTTTTGAACCTGGCACCACTTTTCCTGATAAAACCGCAGCTGCATTAGCAAGACTCTGATAATCATCGCCCTGTACAAAATCAGAGTTAATGGATGAAAGTTTTAGGTTTCCGTGTATTCGACGCGACAACAATAAGCGGAATCGCTCTGTACGCTCTTCTTTTTGGACAACAATTTCAGGTGGCAAGGCCAAAGGATTCAGTGAATCAGCAAGCGCTTGTCTTAAACGATCAGCAGATTCATTTGCTAATTTCTCGGTATCAAGATTGAGCGGTGTTCCAGAGGCAATTGCATGTAACGCATCTTCATCAATAGTTCTCGACAATCGATCGACGATCGATTGAATCACTTGATAATGTTTAGCAAGTTCGTTTAATGCTTCACCCTCAACCACTTCGTCTGTTGGTGTTTGTAGGGATGCTGTTTCTAAGGCAATTTTTAACAACAATTGATTAAGCTCATTATCATCTTTGATGTACTGCTCATTCTTACCAAACTTCACCTTATAAAGAGGTGGCTGAGCAATATAGATGTGGCCACGCTCAATCAACTCCGGCATTTGTCTATAGAAGAAGGTTAATAAAAGAGTACGAATATGGCTACCATCAATGTCCGCGTCAGTCATGATGATGATGCGGTGGTAGCGTAATTTATCAGCCTCGTATTCCTCGATACCAATACCAGTTCCAAGAACAGCAATTAAGGTCACCACCTCTTGGCTAGCAAGCATTTTGTCAAAGCGCGCTTTTTCAACGTTTAGGATTTTTCCTTTTAAGGGGAGAATTGCTTGAAAGCGACGATCACGCCCCTGTTTAGCTGAACCGCCCGCGGAATCGCCCTCAACAATGAACAATTCTGATTTGGTTGGATCTTTTTCTTGGCAATCAGCCAACTTACCAGGAAGGCCCAAACCATCCAAAACTCCCTTGCGTCGTGTCATATCACGCGCTTTTCTGGCTGCCTCCCTAGCGCGTGCAGCATCGACAATTTTGCCACACAGAATTTTTGCCTCTGCAGGACGTTCTTGTAAGTAAGCACTAAGTGCTTCAGCAACAATTTCTTCTACTGGTCCACGGACTTCACTTGAAACCAATTTATCTTTGGTTTGACTAGAAAATTTTGGCTCTGGAACTTTCACCGATAAAACACAGGCCAAACCTTCACGCATATCGTCGCCAGAAATTTCTGCTTTTGCCTTTTTAGCAACCTCATTCTCATCGATGTATTTATTAATCACTCGCGTCATTGCTGCGCGAAGACCGGTTAAGTGGGTTCCACCATCACGTTGTGGAATATTGTTGGTAAAACAAAGAACTTGCTCACTAAAACTATCATTCCACTGCATAGACACTTCAACAGTAATTTGCCCACCTAAGTCTGAGGGGCGAACACCTTCAGCGTAAAAAATATTTGGATGTAAAACATTTTTAGTTTGGTTGATGTATTCAACAAAACCTTTCACACCACCAGAAAAAGCAAAATCTTCTTCTTGGCCAGTGCGTTGATCAATCAACTTAATGTGAACGCCGTTATTTAAGAATGAAAGTTCACGAATACGTTTTACTAAAATTTCATAATGGAACTCTACATTCCCAAAGATAGTTTCATCTGCTAAAAAATGAACTTCAGTTCCGGAAAGCTCCGTATCTCCAGTAACTGTTATTGGAGAAACTAGCACGCCGTCTTCATCTACTACATTGCGATTTTGAATAACGCCGCGCGCAAATTCCATGTAGTGCGCTTTTCCATCACGCCGAATAGTTAATTTCAACCACTTAGACAGTGCGTTTACACAACTAACACCAACGCCATGAAGACCACCTGATACTTTGTAACTATTCTGGTCAAACTTACCGCCAGCATGAAGCTCAGTCATGACGATTTCTGCCGCACTTCTTTTCGGCTCATGCTTATCGTCATACTTAATACCAGTAGGAACGCCTCGGCCATTATCAACTATAGAAATAGAGTTATCCGTTTGGATAACTACTGTAATTTCAGAACAATATCCCGCCAAAGCTTCGTCGATTGAATTATCCAAAACCTCAAATACGAGATGATGCAAACCAGTCCCATCAGATGTGTCACCGATATACATACCGGGGCGTTTACGAACAGCTTCAAGACCTTCCAGGATTTGAATCGATGCAGCGCCGTACTGCTCTACTACTTTTTTTTCTTCAGTCATTGTGTTCTAAGTTAAATGCGCATTGGCATCACAACATACTTGAAACTCTCTGAGCCAGGCAGAGTAATCACAGCACTACTATTAGCATCACCCAAACTAATCTGAATATTTTCATTTTTTAAATTAGAAAGAACATCAAGTAAATAACTAACATTAAATCCAATTTCTACAGCATCACCAGCGTAATTTGTTTCAATCTCTTCCTGCGCCTCTTCTTGCTCCGCATTGGTTGATTGAATTGTGATGCGATTGGGTGATAAGAAAAATCTGACGCCTTTAAATTTATCCGTTGTCAAAATGGCCGCTCTTTGAAGTGCGGATTGCAAGGCATCACGGCCAATAACTAGACTGTTTTTATGACCTTTAGGAATAACTCTTTGAAAGTCTGGGAACTTACCTTCAACTAATTTTGAAATTAACTCAATATCACCAAAAGAGAACTTCACTTGATTCGCAGTCAAACTAATTTCTAAAGGCTCATCCGAATCTTCCAACAAATGCTGGCACTCTAAGACAGTTTTGCGAGGAATGATGATTTCTTGTTTTTGACCAGAACCAGATGGAGCCCCCACCAACTCAACCTGCGAATAAGCTAGGCGATGACCATCAGTTGCCACCGCCACAACCTCTTTACCCTCAACCACTAACAACATCCCGTTTAGGTAATAACGAATATCTTGTTGAGCCATTGAAAAGTGCACTTGACCAATCAATTGCTTAAAACTTTTTTGAGACATCTTCCATGAAGCGGTAACTTTACCAACACTTTTCATAACAGGGAATTCTGTAGCAGACAGTGTTTGTAAGGAAAAACGGCTTTTGCCACTTTGCACAACCATGCGGTTGTCTTTCAAATTTAAAAAAACTGGGCCCTCTGGAAGTGCACGCAAGATATCTAAAAGTTTTCTAGCAGCAACAGTAGTGGTGACATCCTCCGAACCAACCCCAAAGTTTGCATTGGTTGTAATTTGAATCTCGATGTCTGTTGAGATTAAAGAAACCTTCTCACCAACCTTTTTAAATAATAGGTTTGCCAAAATTGGGAGTGTATGTCTACGTTCAACAATTCCACTAACAACCTGAAGGGGTTTTAGTAAGCTATCGCGTGAAGTGTTAACGAGTTGCATTGTTTTTAAATCCTTGCATATATCTTAGTAATAATAGTAATAAGGGCTTGAAATTCCGTGGATAGCTCAAAAACCCTTTATATAACAACACATTAAAGACTAAAAAACCTGTGGAAAACTTTTGTATAAAACGTGTACAAAAGGGGGATAACTTTCTACCAACGCCCTATTTTTGCATGAAGATGAGTCTTTCCACAATTTATCCACATCTAATCCCCAAACTTATCCCTTGGGTTGTCCACAGACTTACCCACAACCAAAAATCATGCCTTTAAGGTTTGCTCAATAATGTGAATTTCATGGTTTAGTTGCCCATCATGAGCACGCTCATCAGAAATTTTTCGTACGGCGTGCAATACAGTTGTGTGGTCTCTACCTCCAAACAATTCACCAATCTCTGGAAGGCTCTTTTGGGTAAGTTCTTTGGCCATAAACATCGCGATTTGGCGCGGCCGCGCAATATTAGCTGGACGCTTTTTGGAATACATGTCGGCAACTTTAATACTGTAGAAATCTGCAACAGCTTTTTGAATGTTTTCTACTGAAATCTGACGATTTTGTATAGAAAGCAGGTCTTTTAATGCCGTTCTAGCAACCTCAATAGTTACTTCGCGCCCGTGGAAGCGTACAAAAGCCAAAATCTTTCTTAATGCCCCTTCTAACTCACGTACATTTGAGTGAAGGTGTTTGGCAACAAAGAATGCAACACCCTCACTCATAGGGATGCCTTCACTAATCGCCTTCTTCATTAATATGGCTACCCGCATTTCTAGCTCTGGCGGTTCAATCGCAACCGTTAAACCAGAGTCAAAACGTGAAATAAGGCGATCATCTATACCGGCCATTTCTTTGGGATAAGTATCACTAGTAATAATCACCTGAGATTTATTGCTTAATAAAGCCTCAAAAGCGTAAAAAAACTCCTCTTGAGTTCTGGATTTGCCGCTAAAAAACTGAATATCGTCAATTAACAGGAGGTCAAGGGAGTGGTAGTAGCGCTTAAAGCGGTCAAAAGCTTTTTGCTGATAGGCGCGAACCACATCAGACACATATTGTTCGGCATGTATATAGCGGATCCTGGCATTTGGCTTTTCTCTTAATAAGTGATTGCCAATAGCATGCATCAAATGGGTTTTACCTAAACCGACCCCACCATATAAAAACATCGGGTTATAAGATGTTCCTGGGTTGTGTGCAACTTGAATGGATGCGGCTCTTGCTAGTTGGTTGGCTTTGCCGGTGACAAACGTCTCAAATGTTAGGTTTGAGTTGAGTTTCGAGTGATCTTCTATCTTAAAAGTACTTTCATCGACCGAAATGCTTGGCTCGACTACCTCGCTTGATGTCAGAGGTTGAGGCACTTTATCTAAAGCGATGCTTGGGGCAGGGCTGGTTGGCTCAATTGCTAATGCAAAATTTACATTAATGGCACGCCCAAAATACCGCGCAGCTAACTCTTGAAAGCGGTCGGTAAATGTTTTTTTTATCCAGTCCAGCTTAAATCGGTTGGGGGCGCCTATTGTTAGTGAGTCATCACTTTCAATAAAAGATATCAAAGTAAGGGGCTGAATCCATGTTTTGAACTGTTGGGGTGACAGTTCGCGGGATAAAATGCCGATAGCATCATCCCAAAACCCCAGTGGGCTAGTTGAATTCAAGGCGGCGGGATTTTGTAGGTTGCTCATATTTTTGGAGGATCCATTGTAGCGATGCTCCAAAGTTACCCACAAGCAAGAAAAACGTGGAAAAGCTATGGATAACTTGAGAATAATAGAAAAATCTCTATTTAAATTAGTGATTTATGCGAAATTTGAGTAAAAACAGAGAAAAACACCTACATATTAGTAGAGATAGATTGACCTTTTGCCCTGCAACAAGGAAAATACTTGGTTTTCCAGGGAGCTATCATGAAAAGAACTTACCAACCCTCAGTAGTCCGTCGTAAGCGTACACACGGCTTCCGCATTCGCATGAAAACTAAAAGTGGACGTGCTGTATTAAATGCTCGTCGTGCAAAAGGTCGTAAGCGTTTGGCTGTTTAATTAGCCGTTGAATAGCGCAAGAATTTCTGAATTATTAAAGACTCGCCCTAAGACAAGTTTTTATTGGGGTGTATATGCTGCATCCACCCAAGAGGGCGTTATGTCTGACTTGGGGGTTGCTGTAGCAAAGAAGTTGGCCAAAAGAGCGGTTGATCGAAATTGCTTGAAGCGGATGATTCGCGAACTGGTTTGGGCGGCTCAAGCTAAGACATTAAATCAGGATGTTGTAGTCAAGCTCAAAAAACCAATTGGACGCGAAACTCGAGGCAGACTCAGAAAAAAAGAAAAAGAAATTCTGCGTTCTCAAATTTCAGGGTTAATTTAGGGTGCACGTTTTAAATCGTGTGGCGATTAAGTTGGTAAAAATTTATCAACTAGCTTTGAGTCCATATTTTGGGATGCACTGTAAATATATGCCCAGTTGTTCGCAATATGCTTGTGACTGCTTTAGTCACTATGGATTTTTTAAAAGCCTCAGGCTTACGGTTTGGCGTATTTTGCGCTGCAACCCGTGGTCATCTGGCGGACATGATCCTGCTGTAAAAGAAACGCAATAACAAACTAAGTGAATGTAAATGGACTTTAAAAAAACAATTCTTTTGGCAGTATTTTCGATGTCGGGTCTCATGCTCTACAACAATTGGCAGGTTCATGAAGGAAAGCCGTCTATGTTTGGTGGTGCACCAGCGCCCACCTCGGTAGCGGCAGATAAGACGGCCCCAGCAAGCAAGGGCAATGTACCTTCCCAAACATCTGGTTCACCTGTTGTTGCTACAACGCCAGCGGTAAATCCTGCCGCCATAGAAAGTGCTGAAAAGTTCACACTACAAAATGATGTTTTGGCCTTAGAAATTAGTGCGAGCGGTGCCAATGTTATTGATGCGAAATTACTGAAATCACTCACCGCAGAAAACACGCCGGTGGAACTCTTTCAGTACACGCCAACACATAAATACTTTGCACGATCTGGTTTGATCTCTTTAAACAACAACGATCTTCCAAATCACACTAGCGCCTTTAAATTAACTCAAACGAGCAAAGACGGATCTGGTCGACCATTCGCTGTGTTTGTTAGTGAGCGCAATGGAGTAAAGCTGGAAAAAACTTTCATCCTAAATCCTGGTAGTTATGTTGTGGATGTGGATCATCGGGTGACACAAACCACCAGCAATCCAAATCCTTTGGTTCTTTATACAGAAATCGTTCGCGATGCTAGCCAAGAGCAAAAAATTGGACCGTTTGATGGCGCCTTTTCGGCAAGCACCTTCACTGGGCCTGCGGCATATACAGATAAAGAAAAATTCAACAAGCTCGAATTCACAGCTGTAGACAAAAACAAAATTACCATTCCAACCCAGGTTGCTGCTGGCGAGTCCGCATGGATTGCGATGGTGCAGCACTATTTTGCTAGCGCGTGGATTCCAGGCGACAAAGTTGCGCGTGATATTTATGCTGGCAGAATCGATAACAACCTGTATCGGATCGGTATGCAAACTCCGCTTGGAGTGGTTGCATCTGGCGCTACTGTTGTAGAAAAAGCTAAATTATTTGTGGGGCCTCAGGAAGAAAAAGCTTTAGAAACGATTGCTCCTGGTTTTGAGTTGCTCAAAGACTACGGTTACCTCACTATCATTGCCAAACCTATTTTCTGGCTATTAGAAAAAATTCACGGCTATGTCGGTAACTGGGGCTGGTCAATTATTTTGCTGACAATTTTGATTAAGTTGGTGTTTTTCCCTTTATCGGCTGCAAGCTATAAGTCTATGGCTCGAATGAAAGAGGTTCAGCCTCGTTTGACGGCGATGAGAGAGCAGTACAAGGGTGAGCCACAAAAACTAAATCAGGCCATGATGGAGATGTATCACAAGGAGAAGATCAACCCATTGGGCGGTTGTTTGCCAGTGGTAATCCAGATACCTGTATTCATTTCTTTATATTGGGTTCTACTGTCTTCCGTTGAGATGCGTGGCGCACCATGGGTTTTGTGGATTCATGACCTTTCAGTTCCGGATCCTTACTACATCTTGCCAGTCATTATGGCTGTGACGATGTTTGTGCAGACCAAGCTAAATCCAACACCACCAGACCCTATTCGGGCAAAAGTAATGATGTATATGCCGATTGTTTTCTCGGTAATGTTTTTCTTCTTCCCAGCCGGTTTGGTTCTGTATTGGGTTGTTAACAACCTTCTGTCGATTGCCCAACAACGGCAGATCAACCAAACGTTTGGAAAAAAGCCCGCCAAGTAGTTTGATCGCGGCATAAAAAGCTTGTAATAAATAGACAGCAATGATGACTAGAAAATTGCCCATCATTGCTGTCGCGACAGCGCCAGGAAAAGCTGGCGTTGGGGTTATTCGCATCAGCGGACAAAACTTAAAGTCGCTTTCGAGGGCCTTATTCCAGAAAAATCTTTCACCAAGGCAGGCAAATCTACTAACACTGTATGACCAACACGGTCATGCTATCGATCAGTTGATTGCAATTTATTTTGCTGGACCCGCATCCTTTACTGGAGAAGATGTATTAGAACTTCAATGTCATGGCGGCCCACAACTTCTCGAGTTGGTAATGAGGCGCTGTCTTGAATTAGGCAAAGAAGAGGGCCTTGTTATTGCTGAGCCAGGCGAATTTACTTTGCGAGCCTATTTAAACAATAAGATCGATTTAGCTCAAGCAGAAGCCATTGCTGATTTGATTGATGCGCAAAGCGAGGCCGCCGTACTCGGTGCAACGCGCTCCTTGCAAGGTGCTTTTTCCGATGACATTAATAACCTGATTGAGGAAATCACCCAACTGAGAATTTTGGTTGAATCAACGTTGGATTTTCCTGAAGAAGAGATCGAATTTCTTGAAAACACCCAAGCAAGACAACGTCTGGCTGCTGTAAATGAAAAACTCAAAATTCTGCTAGCCGGCACTAAGCAAGGAAAGATATTGCGGGATGGGATTCAGTTGGTATTGGCCGGTGCACCCAATGTCGGAAAAAGCTCTTTGCTTAATCGCTTGGCCGGAGAAGAGGTAGCTATTGTTACCCCAATTGCAGGAACAACTCGAGACCGAGTGAAGGAAAGTATCACTATCGAAGGCGTTCCCATGCACATCATTGATACCGCTGGACTGCGAGAGACATCCGATTTGGTTGAGGCGAAAGGCATTGAGAGGTCTTGGGAGGCCATTCGCTTGGCAGATTTGGTGATTTTTTTAACGGATCCCCAAGCTGCTTCCGAGGAAGATGATCTAAAAACCCAGATTTTGAAAGAACTGCCCCCTAAATGTGCTGTTCTTGAAGTAATTAATAGGGCGGATTTGTTGCAGGGATCGTTTAAGACCGCCCCCAGCGACGTTTTGCTAATTTCCGCTAAAACAGGGGCAGGAATTAATGACTTAAAACAAAAGATCCTAGAGGTTGCTGGCTGGGACAGCCACCAAGAGGGTGCATTTTTAGCTCGCAGAAGGCATTTAGACTGTATTGAGCGAGCAGCGGTTCATATTGAGAAATCAGAACAATTCGCCGCAAATGGGAACAATTCTCTGGAGTTATTCGCAGAAGAGCTATCTTTAGCGCAAAAACACTTAGGAGAAATCACTGGAAAACTCTTGCCGGACGACCTTTTGGGCAAAATCTTCAGCCAATTTTGCATTGGTAAATAAAGGGTTTGTGCTGTGTGATGGTAGGGGTAAAAATTTATCCAAAATGATAAAATTGTTAGGTTAAAAAATTCAATTTTCATAGGGAAACATATGACTTCAACTACTAGCGGCCAGATCAATGTAAATGCGCCAGCTTATGTAAAAAACAAGCGCTTGATTGAGTGGGTTGGCGAGGTTGCCGCCCTTACAAAGTCGGACGCCATTCGATGGTGTGATGGCTCACAAGCAGAATATGACGAACTGTGCGAATTGTTGGTAAAGGCTGGAGTTTTCAAGCGCCTTAATCCAGCTAAGCGCAAAAATTCATTCTTGGCTTTATCTGATCCAGATGACGTTGCACGTGTTGAAGACCGCACCTTTATTTGCTCAGCAAAACAAGAGGATGCTGGTCCAACAAATAACTGGGTAAATCCGGCCGAAATGCGCAGCACCCTTCAGCCATTGTTTGATGGCTCGATGCGTGGCAGAACCATGTATGTTGTGCCATTTTCTATGGGCCCAATTGGATCTCCAATTGCGCACATTGGTGTTGAGTTGTCTGACAGTCCTTATGTTGCTATCAACATGCGTTTGATGACCCGAATGGGTAAAGCTGTAATTGATCAATTGGGCGCTGATGGTGAGTTTGTCCCGTGTGTTCACACGGTTGGCAAGCCTTTGAGCCCAGGCGAGAAGGATAAGGCTTGGCCTAACAACAAAACGAAATATATCGTTCATTATCCTGAGACTCGTGAAATTTGGTCGTTTGGTTCTGGTTACGGTGGCAATGCATTGTTGGGTAAAAAATGCTTTGCATTACGTATTGCATCCAACATGGGGCGTGAGCAAGGCTGGCTTGCAGAGCACATGTTGATCTTGGGCGTTACTTCGCCCGAAGGAAAAAAATATCACGTAGCTGCAGCATTCCCATCCGCTTGCGGAAAAACCAATTTCTCAATGATGATTCCTCCAAAGGGATTTGATGGCTGGAAAGTGACAACGATTGGTGATGACATTGCCTGGATTAAACCGCGCAAGGATCCTGTTACTGGTAAGGCTCGTTTGTTCGCGATCAATCCTGAGTCTGGCTACTTTGGCGTTGCCCCAGGAACAAATCGTTTAACCAACCCGAATTGCATCGACTCTTTAAATGAAGATGTGATTTTTACAAACGTAGGCTTAACCGATGATGGCGATGTTTGGTGGGAAGGTTTAACAGACACACCACCAGCACATTTAATTGACTGGCAAGGGAAAGATTGGACTCCGGCCGATGGGGCAGCAGGTCGTAAGGCTGCGCACCCAAATTCACGATTCACTATGGCTGCTACAAATAATCCTGCGGTAGACCCTAAGTGGGATGATCCAGAAGGAGTTCCTATTGATGCGTTCTTGTTTGGCGGCCGTCGTTCAACAACAGTTCCTTTGGTAAGCGAGGCTCGTGACTGGGTAGAAGGCGTTTATATGGCGGCAACTATGGGGTCAGAGACCACAGCCGCCATTACTGGTCAGGTTGGTGTTGTGCGTCGCGATCCATTTGCAATGATCGCCTTTGCCGGCTACAACATGAACGACTACTTCCAACACTGGCTCAATATCGGTAAAAAACTTGAGGCCGAAGGCGCGGTATTGCCAAAGATCTATTGCGTAAACTGGTTCCGCAAGGGCGATGATGGCAAATTTGTTTGGCCTGGTTATGGCGAAAACATGCGTGTTCTTTCTTGGATCTTGGGTCGTGCTGAAGGCACTGCAAATGGTGTTGAGACTGTGTTTGGTATCTCACCAGAGCACGCTGATTTGAATTGGCAGGGCCTAGATTTCTCAGTTGAAAAATTTGACAAAGTAATTACTGCCAAAGTTGACGACTGGAAAAACGAACTCAAACTACATACCGAGTTATTTGAGCGCCTCGGCGAGCGTCTGCCAAAAGAGTTGCTAGAAATGCGCGCAAAAATTGAGAAACGTCTCAATGCTTAATGTGCATTAAGTAGTAATATTTACCCAAGCAATATTCATTAATGGCCAAACCCCAACACCATGAAATCGTGGTGTTGGGGCGGGCATTTGTGGGGCAACCATTGCAAATGAGTTGCTCAACCGCGGCAAATCAGTCTGTATTGTCGATGCTGCCCCCTCCCCCGCCACCGCATGCTCTAGCCATGCTTATGCTACTGCCCATCCCCATATTGGTAAAGGCTCACCTCGCTTATTGCGTTTAACACGCATTGCATTTTTGCTGGCGGAAGATCGCTGGAAAATGTTTGGCGACAACACGGGATATTTCGGTCGACTAAAAAAGACAAGGCATTTGATCTTGCACAAACAATAGAACATCTTCAATTTTTGAATCTTGATAGAGATATAGCGATTGCTATGGATGCCCAAGAGGCTCAAAAAATTTGTGGCATTGGACAAAATGGCGTTTGGCTACCGCGCGGCGCTTGCCTAAATTTATATGAAGCAAGTAGACAGTTATTACAGAGCCACGAACGACTAACCTGCATTTGGAATAACAGGGTCGCACGCTTAGAAAAGTCTAGTGATACGTGGCGCTTATTTGACGACTTAAATCAATTAATCGTTTCTGCTGATAAGGTAGTTATAGCCTGCGCCACAGAGACGAAAGCTTTGCTGAATTTGATTGATATACGCTTGCCCTTAAAGCCCGTGCGCGGGCAACTCAGTATTTTCTCGATTTCAAAAAATGATCCTTGGGTTAAAAAACTTCCTAGAGTTGGTATTTTTGGTGATGGATATTGCTTGCCGGCGATACCTTTGCAGGATGGAAGTTACCAGTGGATTGTGGGATCCAGTTTTGATGAGGGTGAGGATGATCTTACTGCAAGAGAGGTAAGCGATGACTTCAACCGAGAGCAGGCTCGGCGCTTGGTAGATTTTGAAGATGGCGACCTTCGTTCCCTTATGAGGGCTAGCGAATTTGTTAGTATTCGCTGTGTTGCAGGAGATCGTCTGCCTATCATTGGCGCCCTCTCTCAACGCCCAGGAATATTTTTGGCTACCGCCCTCGGGTCAAGAGGAATCTTGTGGTCCGCTCTAGCAACTAAGTTAATTACTGCTCAGCTGCTAGAGGATGACTTTGCTTTACTTGCGCGCTTTGGTTTTGCGGCAGATTTAGTTGCTGCACTTGCGCCAGCCCGTTTCTTTGCAGGAGCCTTAGCGGCACCCTTGGCTTTAGGCGCTTTCGCTTCAAATTCAAAGCCAATTTTGCCAGAAGCATCTAAGGCTAAATAGGCTTTAAAGCCACGCCCAGTCCTATTGGACTTAAAGTTGGTAAGAAGGTCAGTCTTGCCTTCCTTGAGTAATTTTTGCACCTGCTCCGCCGATACTTCTTGTTGTAAGACTACTTTCCCAGTCTTGAAGTCACAAGATTTGCTAGGCCCAGTATTGTTTTCGCAAACATAGCGCATGCCATCTTCATAGACCGCCCCAGAGCATTTAGGGCAGGCGCCCAAGGCTTGACGACCCGTGAAATCTACGGCTTCAGTTTCATCATCCTGGGCGTTGTCAAAATCAAACTCCAACTTAAAACCTGCATTTGGGTAATCTTTATCATCTTCTGGAATTTCGCTTAACTTAATGATGGCTGCAAACGGCCGACCCATTTTGCTGCGGAATCCTTGCAGTGGTCCGATAGTTTTTTCGCGCAATAGCTCTTCCACTTCGGGATATTCAAAAGCACGACCACCCGGTGTTTTGCTGATAGTAAAGCCACACTTTTCGCAAGCAAAACGATGGTAGTTTTCTTTTACTGGACTCTTACAGTGCGGGCACGGCGTGGTCATAGTGGCATAGTCGCCAGGAATAGTATCGCTGTCGTACTCTTTAGCGCGCTTCACAATGCGTTGAGTCATTTGCGCGATCTCTTGCATGAAGGTATCGCGATTCATCTTGCCTTGCTCAATGAGAGACAATTTATTTTCCCAGCTACCAGTTAAATCAGGCCGAGTTAATTCTTCAACATCCAATCCGCGCAATAAGGTCATCAATTGAAAGGCTTTGGCTGCTGGAATGAGTTCGCGCGCTTCACGCACAATATATTTCTCGGCAAGCAATCCCTCAATAATGGCCGCACGTGTTGCGGGGGTGCCCAAGCCCTTTTCAGCCATTGCTTCACGCATCTCGTCATCATCAACCCATTTGCCAGCGCTCTCCATTGTAGAGAGCAGGGTTGCTTCTGTATAACGAGCCGGAGGTTTTGTTTTCAATGGCACTACCGCAATAGATTCGGTTTGGACTGTTTCGCCATCCTGTACCGGTACTAGCTCGTCATCTGCTTGGTTGGATTTGCCGTAAACCGTTAGCCAGCCTGGGTTGACGAGGACGCGCCCCTCGGTTTTGAAGTGATGTCCAGATGCTTCGGTAATTCGTGTGGTGACGCGGAACTCTGCAGCAGGATAAAACACCGCTAAAAAACGCCGCACAACTAAATCGT
Organism: Polynucleobacter necessarius; assembly: GCF_900095205.1. Classification (NCBI taxonomy): domain Bacteria; kingdom Pseudomonadati; phylum Pseudomonadota; class Betaproteobacteria; order Burkholderiales; family Burkholderiaceae; genus Polynucleobacter; species Polynucleobacter necessarius. Next base: position 47,443 of record NZ_LT606951.1, read on the forward strand.
AGAGTTTTGCTTCTGGCCCACTTAAATTTTTTGGTGTCTCAAGTGTTGGGATGATTGCAAAGTGATCTGAAATTTTTGAATTATCAAAAATTCGCTTATTTGGCTTAATCCAGCCATAACCCGCCTTTGTTTTTGGGTCACCTTGCAAAATTTGCTTAGCAAAGTTTCGGTAATCTTGTGAATGCTCCGCAAGATTTTCCATGGTTTGCTTAACGGTATCGAGGTAGTCCTCAGGAAGGGCTTTCGCATCAGTACGAGGGTAGGTTAAAACTTTGTGCCGCTCATATAATGCCTGTGCAAGATCGAGTGTATTTTTGGCAGAAAAACTAAAGCGAGCATTTGCTTCACGTTGCAAGCTCGTTAAGTCAAATAACTGTGGAGCTAGCTGGGTAGCGGGCTTTGCTTCTTCGGTAACGCCGGCTTTCTTGCCACGACACGCCGCCACAATGCGTTGGGCCGCAGCCTCACTCCATAAGCGGTTTTCACGTGCATCTGGTTCAGCAACATCTTTTTTAAATTTAGGGTCAAACCAACGGCCTTCGTAAATACCAGCCGCAGCAATGAATTCCGCTTTGACTTCCCAGTAATCCTTAGAAACAAACTTGCGGATGAGCTCTTCACGTTCTACCACGATAGAAAGTGTTGGGGTCTGTACTCGACCTACGGTTGTCAAGAAGAAACCGCCGCTTTTGCTATTAAAGGCGGTCATTGCCCGTGTGCCGTTAATGCCAACTAACCAGTCAGCCTCAGAGCGACAGCGAGCTGCATCAGCAAGTGGCTTCATGTCCTCATCGGTACGAAGATGTTGAAAGCCATCACGTATGGCTGCCGGCGTCATGGATTGCAGCCATAGGCGTTTGATTGATTGGGACGCTTTTGCATGTTGCGCAATTAAGCGAAAAATCAACTCTCCTTCACGTCCTGCGTCACACGCGTTAATAAGCGCAGTAACATCTTTGCGTTTAATCAGTTTTTGCAAAACCTTAAGGCGTGACTCGGTCTTAGCTATTGGACGTAAATCGAAATAGGGAGGGACTACGGGTAAGTTGGCAAAAGACCATTTGCCACGCTTCACATCGAATTCTTCAGGGGCAGCGATTTCTAATAAATGACCTACCGCAGATGAGATAAGAAATTCATCGCTCTCAAAATAATCTTCGTATTTTGTAAAACCGCCCAATGTTTTAGCAATGTCATTGGCAACCGAAGGTTTTTCGGCAATGATGAGCGCCTTGGGGTGATCCCCGGCGATAGTCTTTGGGCTGCTTTTCTTAGTAGTTGCTTTGGTTGCCACGCGTTTTGCCTAAATTTGAGCTAGAAATGATGTTTTAAGGGGTAAAAGGGATGATTAATTTAAACCAAAATAGCGCTTGATCCCATGAATACCCCTTTTTCATTATTAACCGATAAATTAAGAAAAATCCAAAATCCCCTGTTTTTGGGCTTTTTTGTTATGGCCTAACCCCAGTTTTGTTACTAAAAACCCACTTTTAAGCTATTTAAATGGGGTTTTTGTTAAAAATGCAGCTCTTCGAGCACATCCTCTGGGGTAAAGGCTAGTTTGGCCCCTTGTTGGATAAGTCGGTGACATTCCGTTGAATTTGGACTATTTATTGGTCCGGTAGCGCGAAAACGTCCCTTTCGAGGTCTGCGGCTAGGCGTGCTGTAATGAGGGAGCCAGATTTTTCCGCTGCCTCTACCACCACCCCAAGTGAAAGCGCCGCTATGATGCGATTTCGCCTAGGAAAATGCCAGGGCTGGGGACCAACACCCAAGGGAAATTCAGAGATTAATAAACCCTGTCTAGAAATGGCTTGAGAAAGACCAAAATTTTGCTTGGGGTAAACGATGTCAGTTCCCATACCTAGGATTGCAGCAATAAAGTGATTGGGGCCAAGCTCTATTGCCGCAAGATGTGCCGCGCTATCAACCCCCTTTTGCCAGTCCTGAAATGATCAGAGCACCTGCTTTTGAGAGTGCCCGAGCAAATAGACGCGCATTTTTTAATCCCTCTGGACTGGCATTTCTAGAGCCTACAACGGCAATCATGGGAATTTTCAGTAAGCCTAAATTCTCCTTGTATATATAAAGTGAGTTGGGAAGGTCATACAAATCGCGCAGTCGACTTGGATAGTGGGCGCTTTCACGGCTTATATGGATGGGGCTTTTTGGTGCTAGAGAAGTGGGCATAAACCTATTTTGTTCTTTGGGGAAATGAGGACAATCAGGACAGACTGATTGCTCTGTTAGATAATTCCTATATGGCTTTGTTAAACGTCCTTTGTTATCCAGATCCTCGCTTGTTCAAGGTTGCTAAACCTGTGGCACAGGTAGACTCGCGCATAAGGAAAATAGTTGCCGATATGGCTGACACGATGTATGACGCCCCAGGCGTTGGATTGGCTGCAACGCAGGTGGATATTCATGAGCGCATCGTAGTGATTGATGCATCAGATGATCAAAATGAATTGATGGTTTTTATTAATCCAGAAATTGTTTGGGCAAGTGCCGAGAAAAAATCTTGGCGGGAAGGTTGTTTGTCTGTTCCCGAGTATTACGACGAAGTTGAGAGGTCCGCAGAAATTAAAGTCAAGGCTTTAGATATTCACGGCAAAGAATTCGAAATCGAGGCTGACGGTTTATTAGCGGTTTGCTTGCAACACGAGTTAGATCATTTACAGGGTAAAGTATTTGTAGAGTATTTATCAATACTCAAGAGAACTCGTATCTCACAGAAAATGAAAAAGCGTGCTAAAGAATTGATAGGTCAGCGCTAAAGCGCCCCAATGAAAATTGTATTTGCTGGAACTCCTGAGTTTGCTGCGCAAGCAATGCGCGCTATTGATGCTGCTGGTCATGAAATTGTTTTAGCGCTAACCCAGCCAGATCGCCGTGCTGGCAGAGGCATGCACTTGCAAGCAAGCCCCGTGAAAGAATTCGCTTTGCAGAAAAACATTCCAGTATTGCAGCCGGAGACATTAAGACAAAGCGGCACCGATCCAAATAAAAAGGCCCAGGCACAAGCAGCATATGCGCATCTTGCAGCGCTAGAGTTTGATGCAATGGTCGTGGTTGCTTACGGCTCGATCTTGCCACAAGAGGTTTTAGATATTTGTGAGAGGTCAGGAAGATACGGCAGCTTCAATATTCATGCTTCACTACTTCCCCGTTGGCGCGGAGCCGCTCCTATCCAACGCGCAATTGAAGCTGGCGACTTAAGAACGGGCGTCTGCATTATGCAAATGGATGCAGGGCTAGATACGGGTGATACCGTTTTAACTTCTGATCTTGAAATCGTTTTTGATGAAACTAGTGCAAGTTTGCATGATCGATTGGCGCAACTCGGCGCTAACTCGATTGTTCAAGTTTTAGATTCTTTGCAGCAGGGCAAAAAACTAACTCCTCTCCAACAAGCCACAGATGGCATTGCTTATGCTGAAAAAATATTAAAAAATGAAGCAGAGATTAATTGGACCTTAAGCGCCAAAAAAATTGATCAACGTATTCGGGCATTTAATCCGTTTCCTGGGGCATCTAGCAATCTCAATGGACTTTCCATCAAGTTTTGGAACGCTAGACTGGTGAATATTGCCGATTTCAATTTGGCAGGTGAAATAGGGGAGGTGCTAGGGTTTAGTAAACATGGCGTATATATTCAGTGTGGACATGGGGTAATTGAGGTTTTGGAAATGCAAAAGCCTGGCGGAAAAAAAATTGATGCCAGGGCATGCTTGCAGTCAATAAGGCCTGATAAAAAATTGTTGCGTTTTCAGTCAAAGGAGTAGAAATGTTTAATTTTGCAAAGACTGCTGTTTTGATGGCGGCAATTACCGCGCTTTTTATTGTGGTAGGTGGAATGCTGGGTGGCGAGCAAGGCATGTGGATGGCTTTATTGATGGCCATAGGAATGAATTTTTTTAGTTATTGGTTTTCAGACACGATGGTCTTGAAGATGACTAATGCGCAACAGGTGGATGAAAGATCTGCGCCCCAGTTTTATAGTTTAGTAAAAGAGCTTTCTGAAAAAGCAGGCTTGCCGATGCCTAAAGTTTTTTTGATCGATGAAGATGCCCCAAATGCATTTGCAACCGGTCGTAATCCAGATAACGCTTCGGTTGCAGCAACGACTGGAATCTTAAAAATTCTCTCTAATCGTGAGTTGCGAGGTGTTACGGCGCATGAACTCGCACATGTCCGTCATCGAGATATTTTGATTTCCACTGTTGCCGCCACAATGGCTGGGGCGATTTCTGCATTAGCTAATTTCGCCATGTTTTTTGGTGGGCGCGATTCTGAAGGTAGGCCCAATAACCCTATAGCAAGTCTCATGGTCGCAATATTGGCCCCGATAGCTGCGAGCTTGATTCAAATGAGTATTTCGCGAGCCCGAGAGTACGAAGCCGATCGTGGTGGTGCGGAAATTAGCTCCGACCCTGAAGCGCTTGCACAGGCATTGGAAAAAATTCATCACTATGCTCAAGGCGTTCCTTTTTATGCCGTTCAACAGCATCCTGAAACTGCGCAGATGATGATTCTCAACCCCTTAAGTTCGGGCGGCCTTGCGCAGCTTTTTTCAACCCATCCACCTACTGAAGATCGAGTAGAACGTTTAATGAGTATGGCTAAAAACGGGGTATATCCCGGAGCGTAATAATTTGACTGATCAAAAAACACCACGCAGTCTCCCGCTTTCTGAAGCAATCACCGTTGCTGCTCAAGCGATTGGCGAGGTAATGAGCGGCCGCCCACTTACAGAAGTCTTGGATCAACTAGAAGCTCATGAGCATCCTATAGTTCAGAGCTTGAGCTTTGATGCATTACGTAAATGGATTCGATCCCATGGGCTAATCAAGTAATTTATTCCAAAGACACCTCCACCAGAGGTTGATCATTTGCTCAGTGTTGCGATATCACTATTTCTGCAGGATGGCGTAGACGGCAAAGGTTATCCAGCACATACCATTGTTGATCAGGCCGTTAAGGCGTGTGGCGAGTACGATAAAACGGTGTACGCCAAAGGGGGCTGGTTAATGCAGTCCTACGCAAGGTGAGTCTTTTGTTACAACCGCCTGCGGATGAAAAGACATATCCACCAGATCCTATTCCTATGTATGTACCCGCTTGGTGGCGTGCAAATTTAAAGCGCAACTACTCAAAGCGGTGGCAATTGATCTTATTTCATCAGGTCAAGCGCGCACCATTAATTCTGCGCGTAAATCAAAGGCAATATACACGTGAGCAATACCAATCTTTATTGTCTGACGCAGGCATTTCATCAGAACCAATAGATGAGTTAGCTGGAGTCTCGTTGTCATGCGCATTCTTATTGCCAGAGGCTGTACCCGTATCTGATCTGCCCGGATTTTATACTGGCGCCGTTTCTGTGTAAGATGCTGGAGCACAGCTCGCAGCAGTCTTATTAAACTCTCAGGCTGGCGAGTTAGTGCTAGATGCTTGCGCTGCCCCAGGAGGCAAAACAGCACATGTATTGGAGCTGGCAGATTGTTCAATGCGAGCTCCCTAGAGCTAGATGGCGATCGAATCGGAAAAATAAGCGGTAATTTAGACCGTCTTCGTTTGCATTCTGGTCGAATACAAGTGCTACGTGGCGATGCTTCAAAGGCGGCATGGTGGGGATGGTGTTCGGTTTGATAAGATTCTTCTAGACGCCCCTTGCTCTGCCTCCGGAATAGTAGCCCGACACCCAGATATTCCTTTCCTAAGGCGCAAATCCGACGTGAGGGCTCTCCAAGAAAGACAGCGCGCTATTTTGAATCAAGCATGGAAGATGCTTAAGCCCAAAGGGACGCTTTTAACCTGCCCCATATTTCCGGAGGAAGGTGATGAGCAGGCAATTTGGTTTGCTCAGCAGCACTCCAATGCGTTATGATTAGGCGCTCCTGGCCAACTTTTGCCTAGCGAGTTAAATAATGGTTTTTACTATGCCTTGTTTAAGAAAAATGGGCCATGAGCCAAAGAATTAAACGATTTCTCTTTTTGTGTTTGATGTCGTTGGGGGTATTGACATCTAACGTTAGCGCAGAAGGAATCAAGATTAAATCCTTTGAGCTGGAGAAGGTGGAAAACGATTGGCTTCTCAATGCTACGTTTCAAATTGAATTATCCCCTGATCTAGAAGACGCAGTACAAAAAGGCGTGGTCTTGTACTTTCAAACTGAGTTTGATTTAACTCGCTCCCGCTGGTATTGGTTTGATGAAAAACCTGCGCTTGCACAAAGGCAAACTCGTTTGTCTTATCAACCACTCACACAGCAATATCGCATCGCCTCGGAAGGCTTTACTTTTTCAGCCAAAACGATTTCTGAAGCATTGCAGGCGGTAGGCAGTATTGGTGGATGGCGTGTCATTGATAATACTCAACTCGATCCTAGCAAATCCTATACAGCAGCTCTGCGCATGACTTTGGATCTTACTAAGCTGCCAAAACCATTTCAGGTGAATGCACTGAATAATCGCGATTGGAATGTTTCGAGTGATTGGTATCGCTTTCCATTTGTTTCTAATGGGCCCAATCAGATAAAGCGATGAGACCCATAGCACCCCTATTAGACGCGAGTTTTTTTACTTCTAAAGCCTGGAGTAAAAAAGTTATCCCAATCACGATTGGAGCAATTGGCGTATTCGCTTTATTGCTTTTGGTTTTGCTTGCAATTGCATCTTCGAATACTGAATTTTTCGATAATTATTTTATTTGGTTATATGCCGCCAATGTAGTGATTGGAATTTGTCTAACTTTAGTGATCTTGGTTTTAATAATAGTCATCACTGTGCGATGGTATCGAGGTCACTTTGGTACGCGCTTGATTGCAAAATTGGCAATGATTTTTGCTTTAGTCGGTATTGTTCCGGGCCTTATCCTATATGGCGTGTCTTTACAGTTCGTTTCACGCAGTATCGAATCTTGGTTCGATGTAAAGGTTGAGTCTGCCCTCAATTCGGGCTTAGAGTTAGGGCGAGTAACTTTGCGAGTTGTTCAAGAAGAGATTTTGGGTGAAGGCAATTTTATTGCCGAGCAAATAGTACAATTCCCTCCGGGTGCAACCGCTGATCAGGTTGCCACTGCGGTGATGAAGATTCGCAATCAATTCGGGATTCAAGAGATCAGCCTCTTTAATATGCAACGCAATTTGATTTTTACAAGCGAGGCAAAGCCTAAAAAGTATCTTCCTCCGCCCGCTGCTGATGTTGTTCAAGAAGCTTTTAATAAAAAAGGAATTGCTTTTTTAGATCAAATAGAATTAGATGGTGGTCAACGTGGATGTCGTATAAGAGCTATCGTGCCGGTAGTTCGTAAAAAATCTGCCACCAGCAAAGATGTAGACGATAAATATTTTTTACAGCTCATTCGATATATACCAACACCATTAGCTAAGAATATTTTTGCGGTTGAAACTGCTTATAGCGAGTATCAAGAAAAAGCCTTGGGCCGCACTGGGCTTCGCAAAATGTTTGTGGGCACATTGACTCTCACACTCTTTTTCGCATTATTCGTTGCGATTACTTTGGCCTTAATGTTGGGCGGGCAACTTGCGCGCCCCCTCTTGGTGCTGTTGAGAGGAACGCAGGCTGTTGCCCAGGGAGACTTATCGCCCAAGCTAGAGCTGGACACGGGCGATGAGCTTGGCATGCTCACCAGACAATTTAATGTCATGACGCGACAGTTGGCTGATACCCGCACTTCTCTTCAAGAGTCGAAAGCGTTCTTAGAGCGGGTCTTGGGGAGTCTTACTGCGGGAGTATGTATTTTTGATAAAAATTACAACGTCGTATCAACGAACCCAGGCGCAGATCGAATTTTTGCTCAGGACCTTACGCTATTGGACGGCAAGCCGCTTGGCACTAGTCCGGCCTTACTAGAGTTTGAAGCAGCCATTAAAGAGGGTTTTGCTACAATGAAGGTGGCGGTTCTTAGTAAAGGTGATTCTGAACAGCAGTCCGCTCAAAGCAGCACCCCCGTCTGGCAAAAACAAATTCAGTTGCACAGTACAAATGAGTTTGACAATGAATTGGGTGTGACTTTATTTGTGCGTGGCACAGAGCTTTCGGGTGATTTGCGAATGGTTATTTTTGATGACATTACGGACGTTGTCAGCGCCCAAAGATCAATTGCTTGGAGCGAAGTGGCTAGACGCCTTGCACATGAAATTAAAAATCCTCTAACGCCAATTCAGCTTTCAGCAGAAAGCTTGCAGCATAAGCTTGCGGGTAAGTTGACCCCAGAGCAGGAAGAAATGATTAATCGCAGCACCGAAACAATCATTGGCCAGGTTCAGGCAATGAAAGAAATGGTGAACGATTTTAGAGATTTTGCAAAAACACCAACACCACAATTAAAGCCAGTCTCTATTAATACATTGACATCAGAGATTTTGGGCCTTTATGAGGGCAGCCCTTTACGCACACAGCTTGATCCTAGCTGCCCAGACGTGATGGGCGATCCTACTCAATTGAGGCAAGTTATTCATAATTTGTTACAAAACGCACAAGACGCTACTCTTGAGGGCCCTCATCCCAATAATCCAGTTGAGGTAAAAACGGAGTTGGTTCCTTATGGAGAACACAATGGGATCAATCAAAATGCAGTGCGGTTAACAATAAGTGATAGCGGGATTGGATTTCCAGCTAAGATATTGGCAAGAGCCTTCGAACCTTATGTAACTACGAAGAGCAAAGGCACCGGATTAGGCTTGGCAGTGGTGAAGAAGATTGTCGATGATCATTCTGCCAAAATTGAAATTCGAAACCGCATGCAGGGGGATGAAGTGATCGGCGCGAAAGTATCGATATTGTTTATGAATTTAGCAAAAGAGGCAGCCTAAGTATGACTAGTATTTTGGTCGTTGATGACGAAATGGGAATTCGTGAGCTTCTCAATGAGATTCTCACAGACGAAGGTCATACTGTTTATACGGCGGAAAGCGCTATCCAAGCACGGACTATCCGCGAGCAAATGCGTCCCGATCTGGTGTTGCTTGATATTTGGATGCCTGATACCGATGGCATTACTTTATTAAAAGAGTGGTCAAATACTGGCCAGCTCACCATGCCCGTTGTCATGATGTCAGGTCATGCAACGATTGATACTGCTGTTGAGGCCACTCGCATTGGTGCCCTGAATTTTTTAGAAAAGCCGATTGCTCTACAAAAACTTTTGAAAACTGTCAGCAAGGCATTGGAGAGCTCTCCAAAGTATGTTGAGCCAGAACAAGAGCGAGCCGTTCAATCAAGTGCAAATCCTATAGTTGCACCAAAGCAGCCTCCTGCTGAATTGGTATCGGCCCCTGCTGAAGGTGAGTACATCAGCGGAATTGCAAAAACTTATTTCAATCTTCCCTTAAGAGAGGCTAGAGATTTGTTTGAGAAAGCCTATTTTGAGCACCAAATGCAAATCATGGTCGGCAGTATGACCAAGATCTCAGAGTACACCGGCTTAGAGAGAACCCATTTATATCGCAAGCTGAAGGCTTTGGGCATCGATACATCACGCAATAAGGGCGAAAGTTAGCGACGTCTTCAAATAAGTTATCCATCCACATTTCAGTATCCGAGTATCGCGCAGTGGTTGTTGCGCTAGGACGTTCTGCTCTAGACGAGGGCATCCCACCCCTCTATATGCCTTTAGCTAACGATGCTTACTTTGCCATCCTCTAGGTTGTACATTCCACCAACAATCTTTAATTTATTATCTCTGACTAGCTGCCTAATGATTGGCGTGGATTGTTGTAAGAGATCTACATTAAGCCTGATGTTAGCTTTAACTACATCGTTTGTTGAGACCTTTCCGCCTTGCTGTTTTGCGGCGCGCACTGCTGCGCCTATATGTGAGCTAATAGACTGAATGTGGCCGGGGAAGCTTGCTTTCCCTCTTCTGCTTTCATCGTCGCCTTGATAGCGCCGCACTCCGTGTGTCCAAGCACCATAACAAGAGGAGACTTGAGCACTAGGGTGCCATACTCTATGCTTCCCAGAAGATCGGTTGTTACATAATTTCCGTCAATTCGGTTTACAAATAAATCCCCGGGTCCTTCATCAAAACATAGCTCTGGACTGACCCTTGAATCAGCGCACGACAAAATAACCGCATATGGGTTTTGTCCATGCTTTAGCGCAACCTCGGCACTTTTTATATGAGTCATTTATGTTGATATTGCCGTTTACATAGCGGGCATTACCCCTCATCAATCTCTCAAGCGCCTGATCGGAGGTAATAACATTTTCTGGTTTAGGTATTGGATGTGCGTCATCGGCTCTGGTGCTCATCGTTATTGTTGATGCGCCTAGTCTCCCCAGCCATCAAAAGAGGAGACGAGCCAACCAGCTTTAATAGGGTGCGTCTACCCTGTTGAATTGGTTCATGGTTTGATTCGGACTTATCAGCACACAATTGGCACATATTAACCACCTTATTTTTAATGTAATAAAGGTGCGGGATGCCAATGCATTCAGCATTAGTCAATTTCTTTTACCGGACTTCGACAACTCATCTGCTCAAATTTATTGGCCGTCTTTCAGTTAGCCCCATTTTTGTTGCGCCCACTAGAGATTTGCTTGTAATCGGCTATTTTGGGTGGGCGAACCCTGTTTGGGCGGCTTTATAGTTTCATTTACAATTCTAAGTCTTGGCCTGGTAGCTCAGTCGGTAGAGCAGAGGATTGAAAATCCTTGTGTCGGTGGTTCGATTCCGCCCCGGGCCACCAAGAAACACCAAAACCACCTTCGGGTGGTTTTTTCGTTTACGGCGTTCGATCAATTTAGCTCTTAGATCCGAGTCGTAGAATGTAACTTCAATATCAATTAAGTTCATTCAGCTTTTAACTAGCACGCAGCGTTCCTATAAAGCTAATATTCAGTTGGGTGCTTATATGGCATTTGTAGCGGGCGTGGTAAATGCTGGTGGATTTCTGGCCATTGCAAGATATACACACCATATGAGTGGCATCATTTCAGCTATTGGTGACGATTTAGCTCTTAATGACCTTATCTCTGTTTTGGGCGGAATCTCCCTCCTGCTTTCATTTTTATTTGGTGCCGTAACCACTGCCATTATTGTTAACTGGGGGCATAGACGAAAAATTCATAGCGAGTTTGCCCTGCTTTTACTAGTTGAGGCTATCTTACTGTTGGTATTTGGTTTGGTTGGCGCTAATCTGAATCTGTATTTACCCTTAACGGTTCCAGCCATTGCCCTTCTTTTATGTTTTGTAATGGGCCTTCAAAATGCAATAGTTACGAAGGCTTCTAGGGCAGAAATCAGAACCACCCATATGACGGGCGTAATAACTAATATTGGAATAGAGCTTGATAAGTTGATTTATTGGAATAAGTCACAAGAGGCCAATTTGAGTGGGTATGTCAAGGCCAATAGAGGAAAGCTAAAAACTCATTTATTCATTTTTGGAATGTTTTTGATTGGCGGGATTATTGGGGCAATTAGTTTTAAGAAGGTTGGATATATTGCAGCACTGCCTTTATCTCTATCTCTATTTTGTTGATTGCCGGCTTACAAATTTATCGAGATAAGGTAATCATAAGGGGTAAATAATCCTTGTGTCAGTGGTTCGATTCCGCCCTGGCTAACCAAGAAATGTCAAAACTACCTTCGAGTGGTTTTTTCGTTTGTGGGTATCCAGAAAAAACGCATACTATAGTGGGCAATACTTCCAACACCACTATTTGTTATGCCTAAGTTCATATACTCATTGCCTAACTTAATCATTATCTTATTGTGCATTGCAATAATTGATGCAATCTTACACTGGTCGCTATATTTTGTGAGGGAAGTTTATTTTTTAAAACCGACCGAAGAAACAATCAAGATTGCGCAATCCCTTTTTGCGCTCTTGGGTGCAACAGCAGGTGTTTTTATTGGATTTTTATTAAATCAGGCGATGACCAATTTTTAATCTGCTTCAGCCTTGGTTGCCTCCGAAGCAAGTCAGATTAATAACCTCGATCGTCTGCTCTTGAGATTTGGTGACGAGTATGCTCTTCAAACCAGAGGAGATCTTAAGAGTTATCTTGAGTGCATTATTAATTCTGAGTGGCCACATCTTAAGGCGGAGCAGGGGTGCAAAAACACACATATGTTATGGCGCTCAATTTCTCAAAAACTATTTAAGCTGGAGCCAGCCTTTCCAAAGCAGGTTGCAATTTACTCAGATATTTTAAATTTAGCAGGACCTATTGCCGGGTCGCGAGAAGTGCGAGTAGATCGATCTTCACAGAAATTACTAACCATTTTTTGGATCGCCATCTTTTTTATATTAATAGGCGTTAGCAGCATTACTTCTTTAGTTGTGCCGGGTCAAGAGTTGGAATTTGCGATTACTGTTTTTCCAATTATCTGCGGCTCACTCTTCTTGGCCTTCTCATTATTTTTGATTAACCATTTAAGGGGGGTACATCAGTGACAACAGGCGCGCTAGAGAGGGTCTTGGCTTCTATTAAAACTAGAGTCGAATAGTGTTTTGTTCGCAAAACTAGGGCTTGGTTGACTCATACCCAAAACATCAAGGCGCACCAAAACCACCTTCGAGTGGTTTTTTCATTTCAAATAGTTTTTGAGTTTTGTCTCGCCGCGATTGCGGTTTATTTCATCGATATTGCTCAAAATACTACCCACCTTGAACGCTAATTTATTAAGGCAATTAAATGACAAACAAATTTGTTGAAGAGGCTCCATATCATCCTGGTTACAAAGATGTTGGTTTTAAAGGGGCTGTATCACCCTTGTCTGCTGAGATCGATCTTTTTAGAAAAAGTAACTCGCGTTATTTAAGTTTTGCTGATGTGATTGTAGGTTTCTGTATTTCAGATCAAAACAAATTTCAGGCAGCAAAGTAGTTGCTTAGCCAATAAGCCACCCAAAGTTAGTGTGGGTAGCTTATTGAAGCTTAGTTATTTGAAGCGGTATGCTAGAGCCATCAGCACATTGTCTTGAAATGCGCGATTCATCACAGGGCTGCTATTGACCCCGCTACCCATCCATTTGCGCTTGCCATATATATTGACGTACCAGCTATCTATTACTGGAATTTCAATCATTAGACCGGCTATCAGGTTATTGATTGCCGGCGCGGTATAGGCGTTATAGCCTGCAAGAACCGATTCGCCTGGACTAATTCCGTAGTAATAATTTGCATATTGACTAGATTGTCTTTCAATACCTAACTGCGGATATAGGACAACTTTTTTAAAAGTTTCCAATTCAGCAAAGTAAGAAAACTCATAAAGCGCCCCTTTTGACTTTCCTAAATCTTGATAAGCGTTAAGAAAAAACCGCCAATTGGAGTTTCTTGAAATGTACCTATTCCAAGCGGTATTGGATCACTACGATTGATGGAATTACCATTAAATGGAGACTTCGCTTTATGGTTATCTAAATTTATCTTGCCGACAACTTCTAAATATCCATAGCCTATTTTTAGGGTTTTTAAACCGATTTGATCAATGCGTATAAAAGCTCTTTTGTAGTCTGCAAAAGCGTACGGCAGCACGAAGGATTGCATTCCTTCAGTACCGATATGAAGATTGGATGTGTACACCGCAAGCCCTACATCACCAGCAATATGGTCTGGAAGCCCATCAGATACATTATCCATTGCGTGACTTGGAAGCAATATTGCACAGGCAATGAAGAGGGTTGCAATCCGAAAAATTATTTTCATCCGTGCATCATAAGCTCATGTAGGGCCCGTTACTAAAGGTCTAAATTATCAAGCGCTAAATCCTCTAGATGGCTTGATCAGCCCACTCATCCACCTTCCATACGACTCCATTATGGCTAAGCCAATTGAGAGAGGCATTGGGTACTGTTACCAATTTCTCTGAGTCTAATGCTTGATTGCTTGCAATTCTGTACATCATATCTAGTGCCCCACCATGACTAACTAGCAAAATGGTTTTGCCGATATGTTGTTTGCGGATCTGCTCTAGTGCCAGATGAATACGATCGGCAAATTGTTGAATGCTTTCGCCAGTGCGCAAGTTCTCTCTAGTATTTCTGCTGAGGTGGGATTGCCAAAGTTCGGGTTCAAGATTGGGAGCTTCATCGGTAGTTAGACCTTGAAGTGAGCCTAAGTGGCGCTCTCTGAGTGAGGGGCTCTTGATGGCGGAAGTTTTATAAAGACCCTCAATTGCCTTTGCAGTCTTTGCTGCGCGCTGAAGGTCGCTGGTATATAAAACATCAAACACTAAATTAATTCTTTTGAGGGCGCGCGCCATTTGTTCTGCTTGGGCAACACCTCGAGCATTTAATTCAATGTCAGTGTGTCCTTGGAGGCGACGTTCAGCATTCCAGTCGGTTTCTCCGTGACGAACTAAGCAAAATCGAGTGGTAGTCATACGAGAATAATAAAGGCCTAATTATTTTTTGAGTGTCCAGGCGCGCGGATTGTGTTCAAAACCAATATGTTCGCAATATTCATTTGCTTTGGGCGCTGCTAGCAACACAATCATGCATTCAGGCCGAGACGTGATTTGGTTTATTCAATCGGTTGCTTGCCAATACCAGGTTGCTGATGCTCCTGATCAACTGCCAAATCGGCAAGATAGGCTACATAAGAAAAATCAGTGAGCGAGCGAGAAATGCCTATCAACATATCTCTATCCCAGACTGTAATAGTGAGATTTGCATTTTTAAGCATGGCAGCAAACGTTTGCACATTGTGAATTGGTCGACGCTCACCAAGAGTAGACCGAATATATAGATCAATTGCTTCTTCAGGAGTAATGATGGCGTCATCACAGTATTGAATCATCGTATACCTCGCTCTCTATGACCAATTCATCCCCGACGGCAAGTACTCCAGAATTTAGAACTTCAGCACGAATGCCTCCTCGTCCTTCGAATGCGTCCATGAAGCTCGGCCTATTGAGTAGTTGGGCAGGCCTTTCACAGGGCACACAAAGTTCTGTACCCCTCAGCAGAATATTGCCCAGCTGAAATTTTGCCCAACTAAAAGATTGAGTTGAGGAGCAGCAATCCCCCCAAGATGATGTTGCGTCGCGTTTCTGAGTTCTCAAAAGTAGGTACATTACCAGCGCTTAACCATTCGTTGGCGATAGCTATTCCTGATAATGAAATAAGGCTAAGGTGACGCACTTTCCTAGGTTCTAGCAAAGAATAGGCTCCCGTTCCGAATGCATTAACGATCACCCTCAATACCCAAGCCCGCTCCCACCTTCACTTGGTCCATAGAATTCATCGGCATTCCAGCAGCAGATGCTAGATAAATCGCTTGAATACGGGCATTGAAATTAATCATTGACTCCTATATTACAGCGCAAGTATTGATGATTGTTAATACAGTCAATTGATTCTTATGAGAAGGGTCACTGTGAATAAAGAAAGCAAGGGAATGCTAATTGGCTTTATAGGCATTCTTATTTTTAGCTTGACGCTCCCCGTAAGCAAAATTACCCTTTTAAGCTTTAATCTGTACTTCATTGCTTTTGGCAGGGCGACCTTGGCAGGGGCTGTTGCTTTAGTCTACCTTATTTACAAAAAAGAGCATGCGCCCACTAAAGTGGATTTTGTAAAGTTTGTGGTGATTGCTTTGGGTGTGGTATTTGGATTTCCAATCTTTACAACCGTAGCAATGACGCATGGTTCCCCGTCTCATGGTGCAGTGATTTTGGGGATGATGCCCCTTGCTATAGCGGTTATTGGAGTATTGCGCTTTAAAGAGTGTCCCCTTCATTGGGCTTTTGGCTAGTCTCACTCTTGGGGGCTGGACTAGTCGTTCTCTACGCTTTACTAAAAAGTTCCGGTAGCTTTACCTATGTTGATGGTCTTTTAGTGTTGGGAGGTATCGGCGCCTGCATTGGTTATGTTGAGGGTGGTGAGCTTTCCAGACGGATGAATCCTCGTGCAGTTATTTCTTGGGCCCTAGTCATTTCGTTGCCACTCAATATTCTGATGACGTACCTAACCTACCAACAAGATTATATAAATGCTGGGGCTATAGCTTGGTCAAGTTTTATCTACCTAAGCTTGTTCCCGATGTTTTTGGGATTCTTCTTTTGGTATGAAGGTCTTGCTATTGGCGGTATTGCACGAGTGAGTCAAGTGCAGTTAATGCAGCCTTTTGTACGCTTGTGGCAGCCAGTATTTTGTTTGGCGATTCGCTTACGATGATGAATTTAATCTTTGCCATTTTAGTAGTATCAACTGTGATGCTCGGAAGAAGAATGTTAGTGAAGAGGGTGTAGTTCCCGATGTAAAAAAGCCCCGTTTGTTGGGGCTTTTTATTTATGCTGTAGCAACTTTGTGCTTACTGAGCGCACGCAAAATTTTGCTTTTTTCTTTTTTGGCTTGGTACTTGTTTCTAATAAGTTAGCTGAGTTGTATTAAGGGGCCCTAAACGCGCTTTACCTGTTTTGGCAGGCATAGAGTCGTTTTTTCTGGTTCGTTGATTTTGGCCTACAGCCATAAAATTTTCCTAGAGTAATGGAGCGATGAATCTCAAGTCATGCTGGAGAGATTCCCCTGTCTAGGGCGCACAATAGTGATCACTAATCAGGATAACAGTTAACAAGCATAGAAGCCATGATGTAACCATGATCAATCTGCCAAATTTAATTTTTGCCCTGCTAATGGGTTTCTTGATGTCTGCAACAATTACTTTTGCCGCTACCCTGGCACGCATTGGTTTTACAGAAAATTTCCTTTGGGTTTGGTTTGAAGTGTGGCTGGTAGCCTACCCAGTCGCGATTGCCGGCATTTTGATATACAGACCGCTTGCTGGCAGGGTTACTATCAAACTTATAAAACACTTAAAAATTGATGAATCCTAAATGACAAACAAAGGATCCGTGATGAGTGCACTATTAAAGATTTTTATGTTTAGTATGTTGTGTATTTCTTTATTAGCAAGTTGTGCTGCTGTATATACCGATGCTTCTGATGCTAACCATGTCACTTTTTTAAATAGTAGCGGTGAATCGATTGAGCAACTAAGCAAAAGGCTGTAGCCTATTGCGAGCAATATGGCAAGACTGCAGCATTTAGAAGTGGTGATAGCAAGCTAGTTGTCGTTTTTGATTGCAAAGCTACGCGCTGAGCAAGATATTTGGTGGCAGATCTACCTAGCCAAGTCAGATTGATAAATTAATCCAGCGTGCTCTCTTAGGGCATGGAATTGAATAGATTCCCAGCGTTGTTGGGCAACATCTAATTCTGGTTTGTGTGACGCTAAGAAAACAGCGGCACCCACCACGTCTTCGGCCATGCGGTGAATATTTTCCTGAGTAAATTTTTCAGCGCCACAGGATCATCTGAGCTCACCCAGCGTGCCAAGTTGTAGCAAGCTGGCAAGAGCCTTACTTCTGCGCCATATTCAGTTTGTAGGCGGTTAACTTACTACTTCAAATTGAAGCTGTCCAAATGCGCCGAGCAACATGGTGCCGCCTGCCATAGGCCTAAAGACCTGAATTGCCCCTTCTTTGCTCAGTTGCATTAAGCCGGTGCGCAATTGTTTTGAGCGCAATGGATCGGCGGACTCAACCATGCGAAATATTTCTGGCGCAAAAAAGTAGCCCAGTAAATTGCAATTGTTCGCCTTCGGTGAGGGGTGTTGCCAAGTCGAAGTAAGCCATGATTTGGCAAGCCAATGATGTCGCCTGGAAATGCCTCATCCAAAATATCGCGTCTTTACGATAAGAATGAGAGTGCATTATTGGTGCGTACCTCTTTGCCATTACGACAAATCTTTAATTTCATACCGCGTTGAAAGTGGCCAGAGCAAATGCGCAAGAAAGCAACACGGTCACGATGAGCGGAGTCCATGTTTGCTTGTATTTTGAAAACTACCGTTGAGAATTTATTTTCAGCAGGGCTAACTTCTCGCTGCAACGCTTTACGTGATCCAGGTGACGGGGCTAGCTCAACCAATGTATTCAGGATCTCTCTCACGCCAAAGTTATTAATGGCGGAACCAAAAAATACTGGTGATTGACGTCCAGCCAAAAATGCATCGAGATCAAAGGCAGGCATTACCTCTTTAATTAATTCCACCTCACCCAAGGCATTGTCTAAATCAGTGCCTAAGCGCTCTTTAAGGGCTAGATCGCTAACATCAACTACAGCATGAGAATCTTCTGTAACGCGGTCTTCACCAGCCTTGAACATGCGTATACGAGAATTAGCGATATCAATCACACCAGCAAAAGATTTACCCATGCCCACTGGCCAGGTAAATGGAACTACTTCTATGCCCAGGGCGGTCTCAATCTCGTCCATCAATTCCATCGGGGGTTTTACTTCCCGATCCATCCTATTAATGAACGTGACGATAGGTGTATTGCGGGCTCGGCAAACCTCGAGCAAGCGCAAGGTTTGTGACTCAACACCCCATTAGCGGCATCAATCACCATAAGAGCAGAGTCAACCGCAGTTAAAACGCGATAAGTGTCCTCTGAGAAGTCTTGGCGGCCTGGAGTATCTAATAGGTTAATGGATGCAATCGCGATATTCCATTTGCATTACTAAGCTGACTACAGAGATGCCTCGCTGCTTTTCGATTTCCATCCAGTCAGAAGTCGCATGACGACTTGCTTTACGAGCTTTAACGCTTCCAGCGATTTGAGTAGCGCCTGCGTACAGCAGTAATTTTTCTGTGAGCGTCGTTTTGCCCGCATCCGGATGGGAGATGATGGCAAAACTGCGACGTCTAAGTACTTCTGCGCCTGGAGTGGTGGACTGGGTTGGTTCGGTGGTAATTCTGGCTTGATTAATCTAGGTTCGGACGCAATTATAAGCGTGCAGGGCGCTTAGAACTGCTCTTCAGGCCTTACATAGCGCCACTGACCTGGAGGAAGTGGGCCTAAAGAGATGCGACCCATTCGGACTCGTTTAAGGCCAAGAGCTTTTAGCCCTACCAATTCACACATCCGTCGTATTTGACGCTTGCGCCCTTCGCGCAATACAAAGCGAAGTTGATCCTTATTTTGCCAACTCACTTGAGCAGGTTTCAGTTTGACGCCATCAAGCTCTAAGCCATGCCTTAGTCGATCCAAATCTTCGAATGAAAGCATTCCTTCAACGCGTACTAAATATTCTTTTTCGATAGGGCTATTTTCGCCAATCAATAATTTGGCAATACGACCATCTTGAGTCAAGACCAGCATGCCAGTGGAGTCAATATCGAGTCTGCCAGCTGGCTGCCAGTCCTTTGGTATTAAAGCAAGGATTTCTGCCTTTATCGAGCGGACTAGAAAAGTAATTTTCGGGGGTAATTAAAGAGGCTGCGGGTTTATATTCTTGTTCATCGTCATAGTGAGAGATGAAGCCAGCTGGCTTATTGAGAATGACAGTAATGCGAGATGCTTGTTGTGCTTTTGCGCCCGACTGTAGTTCTATTTTTTGATGGCGGAAGGCACGTGTCCCTAGCTCATTAACTACCTCTCCACCTACGGTGACTAATCCTTGTTCAATATAGGAGGCTGCTTCACGGCGTGAGCAAAGACCAAGTTCAGAGAGTAATTTTGAGACTTGTGCTTTTTCTTCCATATCTGCATTATCGGGTAAAACTAGACGTTATTAGGTTCGGGGTAATATGTCTAATGATTTACAGCCCATTACCGCCAATAAATATTAAATAAGGGAAGATCAAATGACAGTCACTTTAAAAAAGCTACCGCTATATAAAAGCCTTTATTTTCAAGTACTTGTAGCCGTTGTGCTGGGTGTTTTATTGGGCCACTTCTACCCATCCTTAGGTGTAGACATGAAGCCTTTTGGAGACACCTTTATTAAGGGCATCAAGATGTTGATTACCCCAATCATTTTCTGCACGGTGGTTGTCGGAATCGCCGGTATGGAAGACATGAAGAAGGTGGGCAAAACGGGCGGCATCGCCCTTTTATATTTTGAAATCGTTAGCACCATTGCATTAATTGTGGGCCTGATGGTGGTAAATGTGCTGCAGCCTGGGGCAGGCATGAACATTGATCCAACTACATTGGATACCAAGGGAATAGCGGCATATACGGGCCCTGGAAAAATGGCCACGACCACTGAATTTTTATTAAACATTATTCCTAATACTGCTGTCGATGCTTTTGCCAAAGGTGAAATTTTGCAAGTGTTGTTCATCGCCGTACTTTTTGGCTTTGCTTTGCATAAATTTGGCGGTCGCGGAACAATGGTGTTTGACTTGATCGAAAAATCATCGCACGTTCTTTTTGACATTATTGGCATCATCATGAAGTTCGCGCCAATCGGTGCATTCGGTGCGATGGCATTTACGATCGGCAAGTACGGAGTGAGCTCTTTATTTTCTTTAGGAAAATTAATGGGCACTTTTTACATCACTTGCTTGCTCTTCGTATTTATTGTTTTGGGGATCATTGCTCGTCTTAATGGCTTCAGCATTTTCAAATTTGTGCGTTACATTAAAGAAGAGTTATTAATAGTTTTAGGCACCTCGTCATCTGAATCTGTTTTGCCACACATGATGAAAAAAATGGAGCTATTGGGCGCCAAGAAAAGTTGCGTTGGGCTTGTAATTCCAACGGGCTATTCATTTAATTTGGATGGCACTTCCATATATCTAACCATGGCTGCGGTATTTATTGCACAAGCAACAAATACCCCCATGACGATTACTCAACAGATCACACTCCTACTTGTTTTGCTTCTGACTTCGAAGGGTGCTGCTGGAGTTGTTGGTAGCGGCTTTATTGTTTTGGCTGCGACACTTTCTGCAGTTGGTAGCGTTCCCGTTGCTGGCTTGGCAATTATCTTAGGCATTGACCGCTTTATGTCTGAGGCGCGCGCACTTACGAACTTGGTTGGCAATGGCGTTGCAACGATTGTGGTTGCCAAATGGACTGGTGAACTAGATAAAGAGCAATTAAATAGTGTTCTGAATAAGGACAACTGAATGGAAGCTCAAGAACCAGAAACATTGCTAGACGAAAAACAAGAAAAGATGCATTAATTACGTTCTAACAATGTGAGCGCTGTATGGAGGCCTCTTCGACAACCTTTGTCATCGGGGCTCTCCAAGGCGTTACCTTATTGGGTAGTTTGTGGGACGCTCCAATCAAAATGGGATGCATCATTATCTTTGGCGAACTCCACAATATGTGATGCGGGATCCATGGCTTCCAGCACGTGATAAGAAATTCTTTCTGGTGGAAGCCTTAATGATTTCGCTCAGTCCATCAGCTGTACTAAATAACCGCGCACAATGCCGCTCGCAGTATCTCTCTCGTGATTTCCTTCGTAGGTAGGCGTACTTGCAATTGTGCTGATGCATACAAGGCGACTTTCAGGATAAGCAAGGAGCAAATTCTTTGCAGTCTTTTGCATGCGTTCACGCAAGTCTTCATCAGATTGACGAGTGTCGATTGCAGCAATCATGAGTGGAGCATCAAAGCTACCCATACTTGGGCGTGGACTTGGAGAAGGCTCATAACCAGCGGCCTTAAACATACCTTAGAGGTTTTCCCAAAAGCTAGGGGGCTCAACTCGGTCAGCTCGCTCTGTGAGTGTGACGCCCTCAGGATTCCTTAGCACTTGACGTAAGCGCGCAGCACTTTGATAGCGATCTGCGGCGCGAGGTTCTAGGCATCTCAAGACTGCTTCTTGAAGCCACCGCGGAATTTCTCTACGAATCGCGCGCAGCGGAAAAGGTTCGGCCCACATGCGTCTGCGTAGACCGCTCATCGACTGGGGATTGCCAAACGGCAGCTCGCCTGTGAGCAATTCGTACATGATTACGCCAATAGAGAAAATATCGCTCCGAGAATTTGAGCGTATTCTAGCAACCTGTTCTGAGGAGATGCAGGGAGCAGACCCAATACCTTTACGCATTTCCTCGGCAAGTAAGTCTGGGTAGCGCGCGTGGTGAGATAGGCCAAAGTCAATTAGCGTTAACTTCTCTTTTTCATCTATCAAAATATTTTCTGGTTTGATATCTAGGTGGATGGCATCTTGTGAACGTAGAGACTGGACCGCTTGCGTTAAATCTGCGCCGATACGTACAACTTCATCGATTGAAAATACTTTACCCTCTTTGATGCAATCCTCAAGGGGGCGCCCCTCCACCCTTTCCGTTGCAATATAGGGGCGTGTAGCCATATTGCCTGAGTCTAAATATTTTGGTACGTAGGGGCTTTTGAGGGAGCGCAGAATAGTCGGTTCCGTTTCAAAACCAATTAAGCTTTCTACGGGTTGATCTCTTCCTACTCGAGGTATCTTGAGGGGGATGGGAACGTCGATACCTTCTTTAGTTGCTGAAAAAAGGCTGGCCATGTCACCACGATGAACCTCTTTGCCAATGACAAAGCCATCAACTTACTTTGCCTTCTTGAAATATGTCGTCTACTGCTTCAATATTATTGTTGATTGGTATAGAATTATTTGCCGGTGATAAGTCGATTTGCTAGGTCTTCAGGAAGTCCTGCGCGACGTACTTTTTCTGCAGCCGTAAAGTGGTCGTAAGCTGTACGATGGAGCGTGAGGATTTCAGATTCTGGCTCAAAAACTGCAAAGCATGCCTCTGGATTCCCATCTCTGGGTTGCCCAAGCGAGCCAACAACACTTACCCATTGACGATGGTGCAGAACCGGAATTTCATCACTAGGGTGTGGTGCAAAGCGAATTAACTTACCAACTGCAGTTTGATAAAAACGCTTGTTCATGCGCATGACCAACAAAGGTATAGGTTTTTCCAGAGTTTTGTACACAACGCCATGCGCTCATACTATCTGTAATGTAATTCCAGTCAGCCGGATTGTGAGCAGAGGCATGCACAAAGCATATATTCTCTTCTTGAATTATTAGCGATAGATTTTTTAGGAACTCTACATGATCACTATTCAGTTGGGATTTAGTCCAATCAATAGCGGCATTAGCATTAGCGTTCATTTGATTGCGGCTATCTTTAAAAATAGCCTCATCATGATTGCCAAGTATTGCAATCGCTTTTTTACTTTCTACTAGGTTGGCAATGCGATCAATCAATGCTACTGGATCAGCGTTGTAGCCTACAAGATCGTTCCAAGAAAACCATGCGTGTTACGTCAAGCTCTTCAGCGCGGTCCATGCAAGCCTCAAAAGCCTCTAAATTGCTGTGGAGATCGGCAAACAGCCCAATGCGTTCAGTCATCCCTCAATGATAGGACAAAAGACCCTTAGATAGAAGGGTTATAGGGGCTCTGACCGCTATCTGGGCGGTTTTTAAAGCGCTTATGAACCCAGTAGTATTCAGCAGGTCTCAGTCGAATTTCGGCTTCAAAATATTGATTAAGGCGCGTGCGGTGTCAGATTTTGGATCCAGGACCCGGAAAATTCTCTAAAGGCTTGCCGATTTCGCACAGATATCCAGATTCATCGGGCTTTAATGTAGTGGTCATCAAACATACATCTGCACCAGTAATCTTGGCTAAGCGAGAGATAGTAGTAATGGTGTTAGTTTGAACTCCAAAGAACGGCACAAATTCAGAATCTTTGAGCCCCAAATCGATGTCGGGCGCAATGATGATGAAGTCCCCATTGCGAATTTCTCAAATGATAGCCTTAGCGTTGCCTTGGCGATCAATTGAATTACCCCCAAAACGGTTTCGCCACGCCACAATTTTTTTATTAAAGAATAGATTCTTCATTTTTTGAAAAAACCAGAGGTTCGAGGCCAGTGTTTTTCTTTGGATAGCGCACTCAAAATAATGCTGCCCTTCTATGCCTGTGAAATGCATATTTACAAGAATGCGTGGTTTCTGGCTGGATAGGTCAACAGTAGTTTTCACTTCAATCATTTGACTTAACTGCTTTGAGCTACCACACCAAATAATACTTTTTTCTACAAGGCTGCGTCCAAGCAATCGCCAATGTTCTTTACTAAGACTATCAATTTCAGCGGGATTTAATTTAGGAAAGCATAGATGCAAATTGGTTTTGACAATTTTATTTCTATCACTTGGAATGCGTGCGGCAATATATCCAAGGCCATGACCAATTGCTACTAACAATCTGTAAGGTAAGAGTGAGAGAAGCCTGAGCAGTACAACGCCTGCCTGATTAGAAAGGGATTTGAACAAATTAGTTTTGCGCTAACTCGTAGCGCTGGATTGACTTGGCGTATCGCTCAGTCATTTCTTCGATGGAGCTGCTTGACATGCCCAAGTCATTTACTAAGCCCGTTTCAAGGCGGTAAGCCCAGCCATGAACGGTCAGATCTTGCCCTTGTGTCCATGCGTCTTGCACGATGGTTGTTTCACAAACATTAACTACTTGTTCGATGACATTCAGCTCGCATAAACGATCCTGTCGTTTTTGCGTCGGCAATACATCGTCTAGATAGCGTTCATGCTTTTGATGTGCATCTTTGACATGGCGTAACCAATTATCTGCGAGGCCTACTCATTTATCTGTAAGTGCTGCATGTACGCCAGAGCAACCATAGTGGCTAACAACTAAAATGTGTTTGCCTCTTTAAGTAAGTCGATGGCAAATTGAATGACGGATAAGCAATTTAAATCGGTGTGCACAACTACATTGGCAACATTACGGTGAACAAACAGTTCACCTGGTAACAAAATCACGATGTCGTTTGCAGGCACTCGACTATCAGAGCATCCAATCCAAAGATGCTCAGGAGCTTGTTATGAAACTAAACGTTTAAAGAAATCAGCATCCTCCGTAACCATGCTTTCAGCCCAGGCACGATTATTCGCAAATAGCTGTTCAAGAGCTTGAGAATTCTTCATTGTCATGCTTTCAGTTTAAAGTACTTTGATGACGCCTATTTGGTTAAAACAAACTTCAACCGGAATCACCTTAAATTTGCATTGCCAACCAGGAGCAAAACAAACTAAGGTAGTTGGTCTACATGACGGTTGCTTGAAGATCTCTTTACAAGCTCCAGCCTTGGAAAACAAGGCTAATGAGCTTTTATTGGCCTGGCTTTCTAAACAGTTAAAGATTCCGCAAAAACAAATTCAATTCGTTTCGGGTCAAAATAGCCGTAAGAAACGAGTGGAAATATGGGGCTCCATTACCCCCGAACAAATCGTCCAGTTCTTAAGCTCCCAAAATTGAGAATTTGGGTTACCAGAAAATAGCCCACAAAATTTCTAAAATTAGCATCCATTTACCGACGTAATACACCGAGCGATGTTTTGCTTTCAATTTCTTGGCTTGCGCACGCAATTGATAAAAATAAGTGAATAGAACATTTACGAAGCCAACTTTTTTGCCTTCCACGTTTTGAGAGGAGGCGGCGCTCATGACATATCGTCCAAACCAGCGATTAAAGAGCTGTACTATTTTTGTATGAACAGGGCGCCCACAACATCACAAAATAAAATAACTCTCTGTTGATCCGTCTCATTTGCGGCAAAGTGAATATAAGGTTCATCAAACATAACGGCTTCGCCATCCTTCCAGAAATACCGCTCTCCATCAACATCAATAAAGCATTTGGGATCATTGGGCGTGGTGAGTCCAATGTGATAGCGTAATGAGCCTGCATAGGAGTCGCGGTGGCGTACTAGCGTTGCTCCAGGGGGTAGCGAAGCAAACATGGCGGCCTTAACGGACGGGATAGATTTTTAAGTAGCGCTATAGTTTTTGGACACTTTTCCTGAGCGGGGGCACCTCTTTTCCGTACCAGCATAGATGAAAACGCTTCCATCCTGTTCGAAAAAAGGAATTAAAACCAATATCGTTATAACTGGTTGCCGCAGCAATCGAGCCGGCTTCTTGCAAAGACATCGCTTCTTGGCGAATGATTTTCCAGTTATCTTGGATGGGCTGCATTTCGGGAAATTGATTTACGGGTATAAAGGCGCCAGCTTTGACTTTAGAAAATAAATATAAAAGGGTATTTACTGGTGCCAAAAGTACCTGATAGTCGGTAAGAGATCTGACCAATCCGAAACGTACTTTTCCTCTGAAATAGACGTAAATAGCTGATGTTACAAAAATGAAAAAGACGATATGGCGTATTTGCATAGGTTTTATCTAATTGAGGTAATCACTAGCATTTTAATTTGTATGACAGGTCTAAAGAGGCTATTTCTTAATACCAGAAGCCCATATACTGCATATAGAAGTTGCAAAGACCTGCTCAGGGTTTTTGTGGGGATTTCGGGCTATACTCAATTGGAGCTATGGAAGGTGGGGAGCGCGAGCAGGATATGTACAGAAATTCTCCAATCGCAGTTACTTATGTAAAACCTGGGAAGGTGAGTTGGCAATGGTTTCCATGCCTGGAACTATGTCAGAAAAATTCCTCTTTACGGTGCGTGAAGATGCTGTAGCGCAAAAAATAAATGCTAATTTAGGCAAAAAAGTAGCATTAAAGTATGAGCAGCATATTGGCTTACCAACAACTTGTTTTGGTGACACTGAATATTTTGTTTCTGATATTACAGTTTTGGATGATTAATTTGTAGTGGCATTAAAAAATTGCTGTAACGCAACTTTATTTTTGTAATTTTTTGTGGTTAAAATCATGTAAGCGTAATGTGCGCTGACATCAATATCTATAAGGAGCTTCACTTGAACAAAGCCGAACTAATCGCAGCGATTGCTGACGACGCGGAGATCTCAAAAGCCAAGGCTGAATTCGCATTGAATTCAGCTATCGAAAACATCATCAAAGCTGTTACTAAAGGTGACTCAGTACAGCTGATTGGCTTTGGTGCTTTTGCATCTGGTAAGCGTGCAGCTCGTATGGGTCGCAATCCAAAAACTGGCGAGCCACTCAAAATCGCCGCAGCAAAAACTGTTAAGTTCTCTGCTGGTAAAGCATTTAAAGATTCAGTTAACAAGCGTAAGAAGTAATTCTTCCTTGATTGATAAAAAGCCCGGCATGCCGGGCTTTTTTATTTCCTCAAGAATCATGAAGACACTTAAAGCTATTTTTATTTAGCTTTGTACCAAACGGCGGTGTCGATGAATACTCATCAATATGCCCGCACCAAAACCTAGGGTAACAAGCGCTGTTCCGCCATAACTAATAAATGGCAATGGCACCCCAACAACTGGCAATAGTCCACTCACCATTCCGATGTTCACAAAAGCGTAGGTAAAGAAGATCAAAGTGACTGCGGCACCCAAAAGACGTGTAAATAAATTTGGAGCGCTTGCTGAAATTGCTAATCCCCTCTTAATAAGGGCAAAGAAGAGCGCCAATAATATGAGGTTGCCTAGCAGTCCAAATTCTTCTGAGAAAACTGCAAATACAAAGTCTGTATGTTTTTCCGGAATGAATTCTAGGTGTGCCTGCGTTCCTTGAAACCAGCCCTTGCCGAAGAATCCGCCCGATCCAATTGCGATCATTGATTGAATAGTATGAAAACCTTTTCCTAATGGATCGCTAGTTGGGTCTAATAAAGTGCAGACGCGATGTTTTTGATAGTCATGCACAAATGGCCAAACCACATCACGTGCACAAATGGTGCTACCGAAAATAATGATTAAGATGATTCCAACAACACCAAGACCAACAAATGGCAGAATCCACTTCCAAGGAAGTCCAGCCAAAATAATGACGTACAGACCTGCAGCAAAAACTAAAAGTGCAGTACCGAGGTCGGGCTGGCGTGCGATTAAAAAAACAGGGATCGCCAAAATAATTGCAGCGACACCATAGTCCCAAGATTTTTGTATGCCTTCACGCTTTTGAAAGCACCAAGCGAGCATTAATGGCATTGCAATCTTCATGACTTCAGATGGCTGAATTACAATGCCGATAGTGAGCCAACGACGTGCGCCTTTTTTAATTAATCCAAACGCAGCAACTGCAACTAAAAGGGCAACGCCGAGCCCGTATATCCAAACCGCTCCCATCTCTAACCATTTTGGTGGAATTCGAGATACTATCCACATCACCACAAATGACAGCGCAAGATTACGTAGCTCATCTGCAATTTGTACAGGCGTATTTTGGCTTGCAGATAAAAATGTCAGAAAGCCAACAGCCGCCAGGCCAAGCAGAATAAGGCCTAGCGTCCGGTCTAGCCCAGAGAAGATGCCAAAGAAAAAACTTTTAATTTTTTTTAAGGGGCTCTTTTCCACTCAGGAATCTCCTTAGGCCATTTGCCCTCTATGTAAAAGTCCAATGCTTTACGAGCAATTGGAGCGGCATACTGCGCCCCAAAGCCAGCATTCTCTACAACCATTGCAATCACAATCGTTAGTTTATCTGCTGGGGCAAAAGCAATGTACAAAGCATGGTCACGTAAAAATTCTGCAGTTGAACCGTGTTTATATTCTTTAGAGTTCAAACTAAAGACTTGTGCAGTTCCAGTTTTTCCGCCAACTTGATAACCGGTTCCTTTAAATGCTACTGCAGATGTACCCGAATTATTTACCTCGACCATTGCTTTCTTAATGACTTCAATATTTTCGGCGTTCAAATCAATGCGATAACTTTCTTTTGGTGTAGTAAGCACTCTGTTGCGTGTAAATGGATCTTCAATCGCTTTAACTAAGTGCGGTTTCATTACGATGCCGTTATTAGCAACGTTTGCCATTGCATGGGCTAATTGCAAAATTGTAAAAGCGTTATAGCCTTGACCAATACCCAAAGAAATAGTTTCGCCCTCGTACCATTTTTGCTGCTCAGGTCTTTTGAAAGTATTTTTCTTCCACTCGGTAGATGGCAGAACTCCTCTTGCTTCGCCTTGTAAATCTATTCCTGTTATTTGGCCAAACCCAAGTGGCTTCATAAAGTCATGCATCATATTGACGCCCATATCGCGTGCAAGCATGTAGTAATAAGTGTCACAAGATTCAACAATAGACTTTTGCATATCGACAATGCCGTGACCACCTTTTTTATCGTCTCTAAAGGTGTGATTACCAAAGTCAAAATAACCTGGATCAGAAATCGTTTGTGAGGGCGTGCGCTTTTTATTTTCTAAAGCCGCCAATGCCATGAAAGGTTTATAAGTTGAGCCCGGTGGATAGATGCCTTTGAGTGGTCGGTTGTACAGCGGTTTCTGAGGCGAGTCATTAAGCTCTTTCCAAGTAACCGAATCAATACCCTCGACAAAATCATTAGGATTGAAGTTGGGCTTTGATACAAACGCAAGCACATCGCCTGTCTCGGGTTCAATTGCTACAAATGCGCCACGGAAGTTGCCATAGAGTTGCTCCACCAAATACTGCAACTTGACATCAACCGATAGAACTACATTTTTTCCGGGAACCGAAGGCGAGCTAGAAAGTGTGCGCACTGGTTTGCCGCCCGCAGTAATTTCTACCTGATCGTATCCAGGCACTCCGCGTAAAACCGTTTCGTAACTTTGCTCTAAACCAATCTTCCCAACATACTGAATGCCGGGTAAAAATGAAGCTTGTAAAGCATCCGGATCATCTGCTTTGGCGCCCTCAATTTCAGCCTGCATGCGTTCCTTATCTTTCTGAGAAACGCGACCAATATAGCCAATCAAATGGGAGGCCAATTCGTTGTATGGGTACTCGCGGAAACTTCTAGCGCGAATTTCCACCCCTGGAAAGCGGTAGCGATTGGCCATAAAACGGGCTGTTTCGGTCTCATTGAGCATCGAACGGAGCGGAAATGTACCCATATTTCGGGAATCTTCTAGTGAGCGCTTGAAATTGCGCTTATCCCGAGGAGAAATATCAATAATTTCAGAAAGATCATTAATTAATTGATCTACACTACCTTTAACCTCTTCGGCGTTCACATCAAGCGTGAGGGCTGAATAATTGCGTCCAATAACGATGCCATTGCGGTCAATTAAAAGACCTCGATTAGCGGGGGCGGGCACCAATGCAATGCGATTGCTTTCTGCTAGAAGAGAATATTTGCCATGACTAACAAGCTGTAGCCAAACTAAGCGAGTGATCAGAAGCAAAAAGCAGAAGGTAACAAAAAGAGTCGCAATATAAATGCGCTCTTGGAAGGAGTCGAGATCAGGCTTTTTGAAAGAAACCATGCTACTTCTTATAGCGGTCGATTGTGATCAACATCTATAGGGCGATGTTGTGGTGCAAGCAGTATGCGAGTGGCTAACGGCCAAAGCATTGCTTCAATGAGCGCCTGGATCATGCTCGTTAGAGCCCGCCAATAGAATTCCCCACTGAGCAACCAATGTGCCAAAACTGGAAATAGGGAAACTAATAAAAAGATGGGAAGTAGGTGTAAGGCTTGCGAGAAAACGGTGAGGGCAGCAATCCGCCGATGCCAAGAGATTGCAAGGTATGCCACTAAAGAATAACTAAAGGCATGCAGACCCAGTAGGTCTGAGTTATGAACATCCATCATCAAGCCAAGAATGAAGGCGGTGATGACATTCACATAACGGTGCTGATGGATGTTCCAAAACACTACGCACAGAATCAACCAATCGGGCACCCAGCCATAATTACCAATGGGCAATAGGTTTAACAGCAGAGCACAAAATAGGCTGAAGTAGATAAAGACAGGATTGACTGGGCGAAGAATATAGCCACTCTGAAAATCAATCATTGCATACCTCGCGCGCGAGTTTGCCTGCGACTGGGCGTATTGGTTAAAGGCGCTCCTGTGGTAGATTTATTATTTACTGAGGGGGCTTTAGCATCAAACTGCGGATCATACAAAAGTGCAAGCGCCTGGCGATAGCGATTTACTGCAGCAACTGGTACGCAAAATTCATTGGAGGAATTTTTATCAACGTTCCGCTCAATTTTGCTAATGACAGCTACAGCAAACCCTGGGGGATAAACCCCATCAATCCCTGAGGTGAGCAAAATATCTCCAACTTCGAGATCGCTGGCAACTGGTAGATAGCGAAGTTCTAGCGGGTTACCGCGCCCAGCACCAAATACGGCTGCACGCAGCCCATTGCGAGCTACTTGTACAGGAACCGCAAAATCACGATCCTCAAGCAGAGAAACTTCTGCAGACCTTTCGTAGAGGCGGACTACTTGACCCAATATCCCAGAATCATTAGCAATTGGGTTGCCAAGCTTTAGCCCATCATTGCTGCCACGATTAATCACAATGCGTTGAGAGATAGCATTGGGTGGATTAAATAGAATTTCAACTGGTAATGTTTTGAAAGGGACCTGCTTTTGCAAGGCCATCAATTCACGCAAATTTTGGTTTTCAACCATCAAAAACTCGGATTGATTAGCTAGTAAAGCAAGTTCCGCTTGCCGTACTTTCATCACTTGATTTTCTTGGTCAAGTGCTGCGCGTGTTGTGAAGTATTCAGACGTTGCTTCAAATGTATTTCTAGGCGCCATCATGATGTATTCAAGTGGCCGCAAAACCCAACTCATATTATTGCGAATGGGGTCGAGTGCTTTGAAACGAAAATCGATCAGCATCAGAGCGATGCTGATCGACAGACAGACAATCAGTTTAAGTAAGGCCGGAACGCCCTGCCTGAAGAGTGGTGGAACGCTATGTTGCAATTCCCAGTTCGACGTGTATGTCGCTCTTATTCGTGCGAGAACACTCCGCCTAACTTATCCATGCGCTCAAGCGCAATGCCACAACCACGAGCAACGCAAGTTAATGGATCTTCTGCAATATGAATAGGTAAACCAGTCTCTTCTAGCAAGAGGCGATCGAGGTCGCGCAACAAGGCGCCACCGCCTGTGAGCATCATTCCGCGTTCGGCAATATCGGACGCCAACTCAGGTGGAATCTGCTCGAGAGCCGCTTTTACTGCTGTCACAATTTGATTTAAAGGATCAGTCAATGCTTCCAAAATTTCGTTGCTAGTCACAGTAAAACTACGTGGGATACCTTCAGAAAGATTGCGCCCTTTTACTTCCATTTCGCGCATTTCAGCGCCAGGGAATGCAGAGCCAATTGTTTTCTTAATTAACTCAGCAGTTTGTTCGCCAATCAACATGCCGTAGTTACGACGGATGTAATTCGTAATGGCTTCATCAAACTTATCACCACCAACGCGAACTGAGCCTTTGTAAACCATGCCGCCTAATGACATCACGCCAACTTCGGTTGTGCCGCCACCGATATCAACGACCATTGATCCAGCAGCTTCAGAAACTGGCAAGCCAGAACCAATAGCAGCAGCCATAGGTTCTTCAATTAAAAATACTTGTGATGCACCAGCGCCTAATGCAGATTCACGAATCGCGCGACGCTCCACTTGCGTAGATCCGCAAGGAACACAAATGATGATGCGTGGACTTGGCTTTAGTAATTTGCTTTCATGAACAAGCTTGATAAATTGCTTAAGCATTTGTTCGGTAATCGTGAAGTCGGCAATAACACCATCTTTCATTGGACGAATGGCCTCAATATTGTCTGGAACGCGTCCCAACATCGCTTTTGCCTCTTTTCCGACTGCCAAAATGGTCTTTTTGCCATTTGGACCACCTTCTTGGCGAATAGCTACTACGGAGGGTTCATCGAGGACAATACCCCGCTCACGCATATAGATTAAGGTGTTAGCGGTTCCTAGGTCGATGGCTAGGTCATTGGAAAAGTAGCTGCGGAAAAAACCAAACATGATGTAGTGGGAAAATAGAAAGTGTTAATGAAAATATATAGGAATGATACTCTAGCGCCCCATGAAACTTGATGATGTCCAGCGCATTGCGCACCTTTCTAGGCTTGAGTTAAATCAGACGGAAGCGGAGGCAGTTTTGCCTCAATTACAGGCTATTTTTTCCCTGGTGGAAGAAATGCAAGCTGTTGATACAACCGGCTTTGAGCCTTTGGCTCATCCAATCCTCTTTTTGCGCGATTTGGCCCAGTCAATGCGTGTTGATCAGGTTACCGAGTCTGATCATCGTGCCGAAAACATGCAATCAGCTCCTGCCCAGCAGGATGGCTACTTTTTGGTTCCAAAGGTGATTGAATGAGCTGGCACAAAACCCCTGTTGCCTTAATAGCAAAAGCATTGGCAACAAAAGAGGTCTCCAGTACGGAATTAACCCAGTACTTTTTAGATCGCATTGAGGCTGGAAAACAATGGAATGCATATCTTGATGTGAATGCTCACTTAAGTTTAGAGCAAGCATCTAAAGCAGACGCTCTTATTGCCACAGGTAAATCAGGCAAGCTAACCGGCATCCCCGTAGCCCATAAGGATGTGTTTGTAACGCGTGGCTGGAAATCAACCGCTGCCTCCAAAATCTTGGCCGGATACCAGAGTCCTTTTGATGCTACGGTGGTTGCCAATTTGGGAATGCCGGATGAACATAACCTAGGCGGAGCAGGCATGGTTTGTTTGGGAAAAACCAATATGGATGAGTTTGCCATGGGCTCTTCTAATGAAAATTCTGCCTATGGACCCGTCTTAAACCCTTGGAATGCATCTCACGTAGCTGGTGGCTCGTCAGGCGGGTCTGCTGCTGCAGTTGCTGCTGGCTTAGCTCCGATAGCTACCGGTACTGATACTGGCGGCTCAATTCGCCAACCAGCTGCATTCTGTGGTTTAACTGGAATTAAGCCAACCTATGGGCGCGTATCCCGTTACGGCATGATTGCTTATGCATCCTCTTTGGATCAAGCTGGTCCTATGGGCAAAACAGCTGAAGATTGCGCATTGCTGCTCTCGGCCATGTCTACGCATGATCCACGTGATTCAACATCCCTTGCCGATTCTGACGAAGACTATAGTCGTTATTTGAATCAAGTTTGGCAAGAAGGTAATGCCAATTTAGGAAAGCCACTAGAGGGTTTGCGAGTTGGAATGCCGAAAGAATTTTTTGCTGAAGGCTTAGCGGGTGATGTTGCAAACTCAGTTAATGAGGCGGCCAAGCTACTAGAAAACTTAGGCGCAACATTAATTGAGGTGAGTTTGCCAAAAACCAAACTCTCTATCCCGGTCTATTACGTTTTGGCGCCTGCAGAAGCGTCTAGTAATTTAAGTCGTTTTGATGGCGTGCGTTATGGCCATCGAGCTAGCGAATACAAAGATCTTGGTGATATGTATCAAAAGTCGCGTACCGAGGGTTTTGGTGCTGAGGCAAGACGTCGCATCATGATTGGAACGTATGTTCTTTGTCAGGGCTACTACGATGCTTATTATCTTCAGGCACAAAAAATTCGCCGCATTATTGCAGCAGATTTTCAGTCTGCATTTAATCAATGCGATGTCATTCTAGGGCCCGTAGCGCCTGATGTAGCTTGGCGCTTAGGTGAGAAATCAAAAGATCCGGTGCAAATGTATTTAGAGGATATTTACACGCTCTCTACAAACTTAGCAGGCTTGCCAGCAATGAGTGTTCCATGTGGATTTAATACAAACAACTTGCCTATAGGTATGCAATTGATTGGGAATTATTTTTCAGAGGCATGTCTGTTGCAAGTTGCCCATCAATATCAGCAAGCCAGCGATTGGCATTTGCGTTCAGCAAGTGAGGTGGCATGATGCAATGGGAAGTGGTTATTGGTCTTGAGACCCACGCACAATTACAAACGCAATCGAAGATTTTTAGTGGCGCAAGCACTCGCTTTGGTGCTGAACCAAATACTCAAGCATGTGCAGTAGATTTAGCTTTGCCTGGTGTATTGCCAGTATTGAATCGTCAGGCTGTTGAACACGCAATATGTTTTGGTTTGGCGGTAAATGCAAAGATTTCACCAGCGAGCATTTTTGCTCGTAAGAACTATTTCTACCCAGACTTACCTAAGGGTTATCAAATAAGCCAAATGGACATCCCTGTTGTGGTTGGTGGCCAAGTAGAAATTTTGGTTGGTGAGGAGGTGAAAGCGGTTCAACTGACGCGTGCTCATATGGAAGAGGATGCGGGTAAATCAGTTCATGAGGAGGGTTTTACAGGGCCTCAAGGCGAACCATCTAGCGGGATTGATTTAAATCGAGCGGGTACACCATTGCTAGAGATTGTGACTGAGCCGGTCATGCGCAGCGCAGCTGAGGCGGTTGCTTATGCCAGGGCCCTCCATGGCCTAGTAGTTTGGCTTGGAGTATGTGACGGCAATATGCAAGAGGGTTCTTTCCGTTGCGATGCCAACGTATCTGTTCGCCCTAAAGGTCAGGCGGAGTTTGGCGCTCGTTGTGAAATTAAGAATTTGAATTCCTTCCGCTTTTTAGAGGAGGCGATTCAATATGAAGTACGTCGTCAAATTGAGTTGATTGAGGATGGTGGAACCGTAGTTCAAGAAACGCGTTTGTACGATCCTGACCGCGGTGAAACACGTAGTATGCGTAGCAAAGAAGACGCTAACGACTATCGTTATTTTCCGGATCCCGATTTATTGCCTGTAGTGATTGATGATGCTTGGGTTGCAGACGTGCGTAGCAGAATGCCTGCTTTACCTTCACAACTACGTGAGCAGTGGCAGAAAGAATTCGGTTTAAGCGCCTATGATGCGCAGTTGCTTACACAAGATCGAGACACTGCAAAAGTATTCGAGGAACTATTGGCAATTGTCGGTAAGCCATTAGCAAAAGCTGCCGCTAATTTGATCGCCGGTGAATTTGCTTCTTCCCTAAATCGAGCTGGCATTGCAGCAGCAGACGCTCCATTAAAAGCAGGGCATTTAGCGCCACTGCTCTCTCGTGTGGCAGATGGAACTATCTCTAACAAGATTGTCAAAGATATCTTCGCCATTCTTTGGGAAGAGGCGCTTGCTGGTAAAACTATCAGCACTGTTGATCAAGTGATTGATGCCAAGGGTTTGAAACAAATAAGTGATAGCGGAGCGATTGAGGCCATTATTGATCAAGTATTGGCAGCCAATCAGAAATCCGTTGAAGAGTTCCGTTCGGGCAAAGAGAAGGCATTCAATGCGCTGGTGGGTCAGATCATGAAAGCTTCACAAGGTAAAGCTAACCCTGGTCAGGTGAATGAACTCTTGCGTAAAAAACTTGGCTAATCAAAAAATATTTTTAGAAAGAAATTCATGAGTGCAATAGATCCAAAGCAAGCCGAGCAAGAAGAGTTGGTTGCGGAGTGGTTGCGTGCTACACCTGGTTTTTTTGAACGCTATGCTGATCTCTTTAATGAGATTCGGATTAGATATCCGCATGAAGATCGCGCTATTTCTTTGCAAGAGCGTCAGATGATAGTATTGTGAACACAAAATCAAGAGCTTAATCGTCGTCTAAGCGAGATATTGCACTTTGGTAGTCGTAACGATAAAACGCAACAAAGTTTGGTAGCCTGGTTATTGCGCTTAAAAGGCAAACAATAAGTCGGATGTTGAGGATGCAATTACTTTGGGTTTGGCGAATGTCTTTGAAGTGGATTCAGCTCAGTTGTTATCACCTAATTCTGCTTTTGGCCCTTGGGTGGATACGCCCTTATGTGATTCAGCAAAAGAGTTAGCCGCCGCCAGCGTAGATCTCTTAGCAAGTCAAACGACAATTGACCCTGATTGGCAAAGCATGGTGGCCATTGGTTTGTCAATAGGTAAAAGCATTGGTGCAAATCAATCACCAGCAGTATTACTACTAGCAAGTAAAGACGAATCCCGTTTCACGGCTGATATGGGTGCATTTTATTTGCGTCAGATCGCTGAATTAACTGCTGCAGCTTTGGATCGTATCCAGGCTTATGAAACTAAAGGCGACTGATCTCCATCCTCTCATGCAAGAGTATTTGCATGAGCTACATGTTTTGCGCCAACTTTCGCCGCATACGCTTAAAGCATACGGTATGGATTTGAGCGACCTCCAAAATTTTGCACTTGATGATTCCATCGAGTTATTAAAAGTTAGTAATGGCCATGTGCGCTGTTGGGCTGGGCGCTTGCATTCCAAAGGCAAGTCATCGAGAAGCATTGCTAGAGCACTTTCTGCATGGCGTGGTTGGTATGACTGGCTGACAGAGAAAGACGCGCGACGGGATGCACGCGCAGGGAAGGTAGCCAATAACCTAGTCGCCAATCCGGTTGACGATGTAAAAGCGCCTAAACGTTTGAAGTCTTTACCCAAAGCTCTTTCAGTTGAGCAAGCACTCTCGCTAGTTAATCAGGCGGTGAAAGAGGCTGCAGAAAAGAAGGATTTGGAATCAATACGTGATGCTGCAATCATTGATTTGTTGTATTCCTCAGGTTTGCGTTTATCAGAGTTACTGGGCATCGATGTCATGCAAAGCAAAGATCGTCAGCATGAGTCTGCTGGCTGGTTAGATTGGGATGCTGCCGAGGTGACAGTTTTGGGTAAGGGCGGCAAACGGCGCTCTGTCCCGGTAGGTGTGCCCGCAATGAAGTCACTGCTTGCATGGAGAGAGCTTCGGGATGCCGGTAATTACGTGCAAGAATCGCTCGCTTTATTTTTATCTGCCACCGGCAAGCGCTTATCACCTCGCACGGTACAGGAGCGATTACGCACTTTGGCCATGCGTGCTGGTTTGCCTACTCATGTTCATCCGCATATGATGCGCCATAGTTTTGCAAGTCATGTGCTGCAATCTTCCCAGGATTTACGTGCTGTTCAGAAGATGTTGGGGCATGCCAGTATTGCTAGTACCCAGATTTATACCTCCTTAGACTTTCAGCACCTTGCTCAGGCATACGATAAAGCGCATCCACGTGCAAAGGCTGGCAAAGGCTGAAGAACTCGGTAATATAGAAGGTTTCCCGCTTTGGGAAATGATGGCATTTTGATTGGATTATCCATGGCACTAATTCCTGTAACCATTTTGACGGGCTTCCTGGGAAGCGGTAAAACCACTTTGCTCAAGCACATTTTGACGGAAGAGCACGGTAAAAAAATTGCTGTGATTGAGAACGAATTCGGCGAAGAAAATATTGATAACGATATCTTGGTTCAAGACAACCAAGAAAACATTGTGCAGATGAGCAATGGTTGTATTTGCTGCACCATTCGAGGTGACCTAGTAGAGGCCCTGAATGAGCTGTGGGAGCAACGCAAGGATAAGAAAATTAGCTTTGATCGCGTGGTGATTGAAACTACCGGCGTTGCTAATCCTGGTCCTGTTGCCCAGACCTTTTTTATGGATGATGATGTTGCCGACCATTACGTCTTGGATGCTGTAGTTACTTTAGTAGATGCTAAGCATGGCCAACAGCAACTTAATGAGCATGAAGAGGCTCAGCGCCAGGTAGGTTTTGCAGATCAAATCTTTATTACTAAGACGGATCTTGTTTCTCCAGCTGATGTGGGGGCCTTGCGCAATCGCTTATTGCATATGAATCCTAGGGCCCCTATAACAGGCATTTTTAAGGGCATAGTGCCATTAAATGCTGTTTTGGACCTTAAGGGCTTTAATCTGAATGCCAAGCTGGATATTGACCTCC
Source organism: Polynucleobacter necessarius (assembly GCF_900095205.1). Lineage (NCBI taxonomy): Bacteria > Pseudomonadati > Pseudomonadota > Betaproteobacteria > Burkholderiales > Burkholderiaceae > Polynucleobacter > Polynucleobacter necessarius. The sequence goes on from NZ_LT606951.1 coordinate 85,644, forward strand.
ATTTCCTGGAGCAGGAAGACCATGATCGTGCCAATTGCGGTCATGACCACAACCATGATCACCATGGTCATGCCGGGCATATAGACCGTATTCAGTCCTTTGTTTTTCGTAGTGATAAACCCTTTGATCATAAAAAACTGGAAGACTTCCTAGGAGGCATTTTGGAGGTCTTTGGTGAGAAGATACTGCGTTATAAAGGTGTGCTCTATGTGAAGGGAAGTGCTCGAAAAGTGGTATTCCAGGGGGTTCATCAGATGATGGGCAGTGATTTAGCCGGTCCATGGGGGGTAGAGCCCAAGCAAACCCGCATGGTGTTTATAGGGATCGACTTACCTAAAGACACCCTATTGGCTGGGCTTGAGGGATGTTTGGTTAAGTAGGATTCGGGTACAATCCGCCGCCACGGTCAATATTTCTAAACATTGATTTTGTGGCAGTAAAAGTTTAGCAGAATGAGGCAATAATGCTTCAAACCAGGGAAGAATGAGATGATGGCAAAAACAGCAACAAAACCAGCGGCTCTTGCAAAAGCTAGCAGCAAAGCTTCAAGCACAAAAGTTGCAAAAGGCGCATCACTTGCTGAGGCAGAATTGCTCAAGATGTCCGATAAGGACTATATGAATGCTGCGCAGCTGGATTTTTTCCGTCAAAAATTGCTCACTCTTAAAGAAGACATTCTGAAAAATGCTTCTGAAACTACCGAGCATCTGCGTGAAAATATTTTGGTTCCTGATCCAGCTGATCGCGCAACCATTGAAGAAGAGCATGCATTGGAATTGCGTACACGTGATCGTGAGCGCAAATTGCTCAAAAAAGTAGAGCAAGCTTTGGCGCGTATTGAATCCGGTGACTACGGTTGGTGTGAAGAAACTGGTGAGCCTATTGGCTTAAACCGCTTAATTGCAAGACCTACAGCCAATTTATCTCTTGAAGCACAAGAGCGTCGGGAACTCTGTCAAAAATTATTTGGCGAATAAATTTGAAGCAGCGATGACTAAGAATTTATCTACTATTAGTGATATTCCTCCTTTGTTAAAGGCGGAGATTTTGGCAGAAGCTTTGCCTTATATCCGTTCATATCACGGCAAAACAATTGTGATTAAGTATGGTGGAAACGCCATGGTTGAAGAGCGCCTCAAGGAAAGTTTTGCGCGTGATGTCATTCTATTGAAACTGGTTGGCATGAATCCGGTCGTGGTTCATGGTGGCGGCCCGCAAATTGATGAAGCTCTCAAGAAAATTGGTAAGACAGGCGCCTTTATTCAGGGTATGCGTGTAACCGATGAAGAAATCATGGAGGTTGTGGAATGGGTTCTTGGCGGTGAAGTGCAACAAGATATCGTAATGCTCATTAACCATTTTGGCGGCCAAGCAGTTGGCTTAACCGGCAAAGACGGTGGACTCATTCGTGCCAAGAAAATGTTAGTTGCTGATGAAAAGCAAGCTGGTGGAATGATTGACCTAGGATTTGTCGGTGAAATTGAAGCTATCAACCCTGCGGTTGTTAAGGCTTTGCAGGACGATGCATTTATTCCAGTGATTTCGCCAATCGGATTTAGCGAAGAAGGTCAGGCTTATAACATCAACGCTGATCTAGTTGCCGGCAAGATGGCCGAAATTCTGCACGCTGAAAAATTAGTCATGATGACTAATATTCCTGGAGTGATGGATAAAAATGGCACCTTATTAACGGATTTAACCGCTCGAGAAATTGACGGCTTGTTTGCCGATGGCACAATTTCTGGGGGTATGTTGCCAAAGATCTCTTCTGCACTAGATGCTGCAAAGAGCGGGGTGAATTCAGTCCATATTATTGATGGCCGCATTGAACATTCATTGTTGTTAGAAATTTTGACCGAGCAGGCATTCGGTACGATGATCCGGTCTAGATAAGTAAATCACGATGCGCGAATCCCTAGAGCCAGCAGATATCAACGACAGCAGCGCTGACGCTGGCAAGACACGCAAGCGTCCACGCCCAGGCGAGCGTCGTTTGCAGATATTGCAGGTGCTTGCTGAGATGTTGCAAAACCCTAAAGGTGAGCGTGTGACTACAGCCGCTTTAGCTGCCAAGATTGAGGTTTCAGAGGCTGCCTTGTATCGGCATTTCGCCAGCAAGGCGCAGATGTTCGAAGGCCTGATTTCTTTTATTGAGCAAACTGTTTTTGGATTGATTAATCAAATCAATCAGAAAGAAGAGTCTGGTCTTGCGCAGGCGCGTGGCATTTTGCAAATGCTACTTTTCTTTGCCGAGAAAAATCCCGGCATGACGTGTGTTTTATTGGGAGATGCTTTATTACAAGAGGACGATCGTTTGCAAGAGCGTATTACGCAAGTGCTAGATTGTGTTGAAGCTTCTCTTAAACAAGCTTTGCGAATTGCCCAAACCCAGGGCGGCAACTGGGGACAGCTGGGGCAAGAAGAGGTGAGTATTCGCGCTGCCATGTTGATGAGTTTTGTTTTGGGCCGTTGGCATTGCTTTGCTCGTAGCGGATTTAAGAAGTTGCCTACTGAAGCGTCCGATGTTAGTTTGCGCCTTCTCCTGTCAGAATGAGCGAGTTACACCTCTCTAGAAACACCATTCACTTTGCCGAGCCCTTGCCTTTGCAAAGTGGCGCCATGCTGTCTGGCTACGATCTAGTGATTGAAACTTACGGCAAACTGAACGCCGATAAAAGTAATGCTGTACTGGTTTGTCATGCACTCAATGCATCCCATCACGTAGCAGGTCCAAGTCCCGACGATCCAGAAGATATTGGCTGGTGGGACAACATGATTGGTCCTGGTAAGCCAGTGGACACCAATCATTTCTTTGTTATCGGCGTAAATAATTTAGGCTCTTGCTTTGGTTCAACTGGACCCATGAGCATTAATTCTGCCACCGGCAAGCCTTATGGCGCTGATTTCCCTGTTGTTACGGTCGAAGACTGGGTCAATACCCAAGCTCGCCTGGCTGACAAGCTAGGTATTCGTAAATTTGCGGCTGTGATGGGTGGTAGTTTGGGTGGTATGCAGGCAATGGCTTGGGCTATTCGGTTCCCCAAGCGAATTGATCATTGCGTAGTGGTAGCTTCTACTCCGAGATTAAGCGCTCAAAATATTGCCTTTAATGAAGTGGCACGCAATGCCATTTTGTCCGACCCTGATTTTCATGGCGGAAATTATTATGAGTATGGTGTGGTGCCAAAACGTGGCTTACGCTTAGCTCGTATAGTTGGACATATTACCTATTTGTCAGATGATGATATGGCCGAGAAATTTGGTCGTGAATTACAACGTCCAAATGGCGAATCTGATGACTATCGTTTTAGTTTTGACGTTGAGTTTGAAGTTGAAAGTTATTTACGTCATCAGGACGATAAATTCTCAACTTACTTCGATGCCAATACTTACCTACTCATTACACGCGCCCTAGATTATTTTGATCCGGCGCGTCGTTACGACGGCAGTCTTAATCGAGCTTTAGCAGAGGTGCAGGCTAAATTTTTGGTGGTGAGTTTTTCAACAGATTGGCGCTTTCCACCAGATCGTAGTCGTGAGATTGTTCAGTCCTTACTCAGTAACAAGAGTGAAGTTACTTATGCGGAGATTGATGCGCCGCATGGCCACAATGCATTCTTGTTGGATGATGCGCGCTACCATAATCTAGTTCGCGCTTACTTTAAGCAAATGCTTGAGGCTCAATGATGAGTATTCATAATAAGCGTGCCGATTTTTCTGCCATAGCGAATTGGATTGCACCCAATAGTCAGGTGCTGGATCTTGGTTGTGGCGATGGGAGTTTTCTGGAGTTTTTGCAGAAACAAAAACCAGTGCGTTCCTATGGTGTAGAAATTGATGATTCACGCGTACTTGCCTGCGTACAAAAAGGTCTGAATGTTATCCAGCAAGACTTAGAAGGTGGCCTAGCATTATTTGAAGACAATAGTTTTGATACTGTTGTGCTGTCTCAGACGCTTCAAACTATTCATCAAACTGAAAAGATATTGCGTGAGGTAGTGCGCGTAGGAAAAGAGTCGGTGATTTCTTTTCCAAATTTTGGGCATTGGTCACATCGGCTCGCTGTAGGCTTCGGTCATATGCCGGTTTCTAAGAGCTTGCCTTACCAGTGGTATAACACGCCAAATGTCCGTGTTTTGACAGTTGCCGATTTTGAGAGATTGGCTTCAAGCCTTGGTCTGAAAGTGCTCGATCAATGCATCCTGCATGAAGGTCGCCAAGTTACCATGATGCCAAACCTATTTGGCAGTCTCGCTTTATTCCGCATTCGACGTGCCTAACAAGCTGCTCAATGTAGTGCAGTCGTGGCTTAAAGACTTTCGCGTTTATCTCGAATGGCCTTGTTCGCGCATGTTGTTCTTGGGCTTTTCTGCAGGCCTTCCTTTGCTGTTGATTCTTGGAACCCTCAGCTTTTGGCTGCGCGAAGCTGATATTGATCGCAGTACGATTGGTTACTTAACCTGGGTTGGTTTGATCTATGCATTCAAGTGGGTATGGGCTCCGCTGGTTGATCGTCTGCAAATTCCGCTTTTAACAAAGTTATTTGGTCGACGCCGTAGTTGGCTGCTCTTTGCGCAAGCCCTCATCATCATCGGTTTAATTTTGATGTCAAATTTAGATCCCAAGCTTGCGCTCGAGTCTCTTGTTTAGTGTGCACTATTAGTTGTTTTTGGGTCTGCTACCCAAGATATTGCTTTGGATGCTTTTCGTATTGAGTCAGCCACTAGCGATCATCAAGCAGCTTTAGCTGCCACCTATCAAACAGGTTATCGACTCGCATTAATTTGGGCTGGTGCCGGAGTGCTCTGGCTGGCTGCTCGAGCAGAAATAGGAAGTGGCTATGATGCGAGTACTTGGCAATTTGCCTACCTCTGTACGGCGGCCTCTATTGGGGTTGGGGTGATTACAACGTTATTAAGTAAAGAACCGGCTCAGTATAAGTTAGCAAAAGTTCGTACAGCCAAAGCATGGCTTTACCAAACATTGATTGAGCCCTTTGCAGAATTTATCACGCGCTATCGCTGGCATGCTATTTTGATCTTAGCTTTAATTGCAGTCTATCACATTAGTGATGTTGTGATGGGCATCATGGCAAATCCATTTTATGTGGATATGGGCTACACCAAAGACGAAGTGGCTGCTGTTAGTAAAGTATTCGGCGTGGTGATGACCTTGGTAGGTGCGTTTGTTGGCGGTGTACTTACGCTACGCTTTGGTGTCTTGAAAATTTTATTTGTGGGCGCGATTCTTTCGGCGGTAAGCAATTTACTCTTTGCCTGGTTAGCAACTCAAGGGCATGATTTACATGGTTTGATTTGGGCCATTTCTGCGGATAACCTGAGTTCAGGCATAGCTAGTGCAGCCTTTATTGCGTTCTTATCTGCGCTTACCAATATTCGTTACTCTGCAACTCAGTACGCCCTATTTAGCTCGATGATGTTACTTCTCCCTAAGTGGTTGGCAGGCTTTTCGGGGGTGTTTGTGGATCACTTTGGGTACCAAGCATTCTTCTATGGCACCGCCATTATTGGTGCTCCCGTCCTGCTCCTCATTTGGGCAACGATTCATTTCAAGATCGTCCAGATCAAAAAAGGGGGGAGTAATTCCCTTGCTATTTTTTATTACTGCTTAAATTTTCCAGTCGTAATCGACCGTGAGTGGAGCATGGTCTGAGAATTTCTCATCTTTATATATAGCTGTTTTTTTAGCGCTTGCAGCGATACCCGGCGTAGTGATGTGGTAATCAATGCGCCAACCTATATTCTTAGCATAAGCTTGCCCGCGATTACTCCACCAGGTATAGCAAGCCTCAGTTGCTTCGGGCTCAAGCTGGCGATAGACATCTACATAACCAACTTTGCTAAACAGATGGGTAAGCCATGCGCGCTCTTCTGGCAAGAAACCAGAATTTTTGAGATTACCTTTCCAGTTTTTTAGATCAATCTCTTGGTGGGCGATATTCACATCGCCGCAGAGTACGATTTCACGACCTGATTTTTTGAGAGAAACAAGATGAGGTAGAAAGCTATCAAGATAACGATATTTTGCTTCTTGGCGTTCGGTTGAGCTTGAGCCTGAGGGCATATAAACAGAAATAACAGAGAGACCTTTAAAGCGCGCCTCTACATATCGTCCCTCGGCATCAAACTCTTCATTCCCATAGCCGTACAAGACTTCATCAGGCTTGTGAGGGGTGTAAATACCGCAGCCGCTATAGCCTTTTTTCTCAGTATGGTGAAAAAAACCATGCATGCCATCTGGATTGAGAAGCGCATCTTCTAAGTCGTCACGTTGAGCTTTAAGCTCTTGCATGCAAATGAAGTCAGCCTTTTGCTTGACGGCCCACGGCAGGAAGCCTTTCTTTATTGCTGAACGGATACCATTGAGATTCGCTGAAATGATGCGTAACATGTAGGTCTATGAGCTCAAATAATTCAAATCAAGATAACTTTATTCGTTTTGCCTTGGGGGCAAAAGTTTTGTCCTTTGGAGAGTTTAAAACTAAAGCAGGCAGACTTTCGCCATATTTCTTTAATGCGGGCGAATTTAATGATGGTGCTCGCTTAAGCGCATTAGGTCGTTCTTATGCAAAAGCCTTACAAGAATCCAAAATACAGTTCGACATGCTCTATGGGCCGGCATATAAAGGGATCGCTTTAGCCGCTGCTACTGCAATTGCATTGGCGGATGATGGTATTAATGTTCCGTATGCCTACAACCGAAAAGAAGCCAAGAATCATGGAGAAAGTGGTGTATTGGTTGGCGCACCCGTGAAGGGTAGAGTGGTCATAGTAGATGATGTTATATCAGCAGGCACCTCCGTTAGAGAGTCGGTAGATCTGATTCGTAATGCTGGGGGCGAACCTGCCGCAGTGTTAATTGCATTGGATCGTATGGAGCGCTCTGGCAATGCCGTAGAAATTGGCGATAAGTCTGCTGTTCAAGCGGTAGAGCAGGAGTTTGGATTGCCAGTGATTTCAATTGCTAACTTAGCTGGTCTAATGGCTTTCTTAACTGCATCGAGCGACGCTCAATTGACTAATTACTTGCCAGCAGTCAAAACTTATCGCGAGAAATACGGCATCTAAGAGCAATCGCCCTTAGATTTCAGTTTCACCTTCAAACACGGTAACTGCTGGGCCTGTCATGATGACGGGCTGAATGATTTCTTTTATTTTTCCAGCCCATGCAATTTGTAAGACGCCACCACGCGTATTCACTTTTACTGGTGAGTCTAATAAGCCTCTGCGGACGCCTGAAACAACTGCCGCACAAGCACCAGTACCGCAGGCCAAAGTTTCTCCAGCGCCCCGCTCATAGACGCGTAGTTTAATTTCATTGCGATTCATGACTTGCATGTAGCCCACATTAACTTTCTTTGGAAAGGCTGCAAATTTTTCAATTTCAGGGCCTTCTTCTAGAACGGGCGCGCTATCAACATCGCCAACTACTTGAACAGCATGTGGATTACCCATTGAGAGAATGCCCACCAAGCTGTCGTGCATGGCAGGCTGGTTCAATGGAAGCGCGTAAAGCGTTTCATGAAATTCTTGAACGCTCGCTAAACCGTTTGCATTAAATGGAATATGACTATGTTCAAAAATAGGCGCACCCATATTTACTTCGACTTGGCCATCGGGATGAGACTTGAGCGTGAGGATGGTATGCGCTACTTCTACTCGAAGGGGGTTTTTATTGGACAAGCCGTGGTCCAATACAAAACGGACAAAGCAACGCGAACCATTGCCGCATTGCTCTACCTCGCCACCATCCGCATTAAAAATACGATAACGAAAATCAGTATCTGGGCGCGTTGCTTTTTCAACCAACAGAATTTGATCTGCACCAATGCCAAATTGGCGATGCGCTAAAGCCTGCCACTGTTCACGAGAAAAATTACTGAGATCTTGATCAATACCATTGAGCACAATGAAATCATTGCCCGCACCATGCATTTTGGTGAAGCGTAACTTGCGTAATGGGTTACCAGTATTGATACTCAAAATAGTTCCGTTTAATCGTAAAGATTGGGCTTGCCAGGCGGCCTATGTTTAAAGCGCTTATGCACCCAATAGTACTCTGCTGGTCTTTCACGAACAAGTTCTTCAATGTATTGATTTAAGCGTGCAGTATCTTTTTCAATATCATCGCTAGGAAAGTTTAGCAGGGGCTCGCTGATATTGCAGGTATATCCCTTCCAGTTTTTATTCAGGGTGGGTGGTCATAAGGCAGACTTCAGCGCCGCTAAGTCTTGCTAGGCGGGATACAGACGTAATGGTGTTGGTTTGTATGCCAAAGAATGGGGCAAAGACGGAGTCTCGCGGACCAAGATCAATATCTGGTGCAATAAAAATAAAGTTGCCAGTCTGAATTTCGTGAATGAGATCACGTAAGCGGCTTTGTCTTTCAATGGACTTACCCCCAAAGCGATTTCGCCACTCGATCATTTTTTGATTGAAAAAAGGATTCTTCATGTTTTGGTATAGGCCAACACCACGTGGCTAGTCATATTGGTTAGCAAGCACTGAAAGCGCCATAAAGCCACCTTCAAGGCCAACAAAGTGGGGATTAATCAGTAGTCGCGATTTACGATCGCCTAAGGTGATAGCCGATTCAATGTTGACAATGTCGGTAATTTGCTTACCGCTACCAAGCCAAATATGACTTCTTATACACTGCGACCAAATAATTTGCAGTGCTCTATAGCAAGCTCGTCAATTTCTTTTTCGCTGAGATTAGGAAAACACAAGCGTAAATTGGTTTTCACTACATGCGTACGACCATTTGGAATATGGGCTGCTAGCCATCCAAGCCCATATCCTACATAGACGGTAATGGTGTAAGGTAAAAAAGCAAAGAGGCGCAAAAGACTCAGCGCTAAAAAGTTGAAGAGGTTCTGTAACCAGGTCATTTCAAAAATGATAAAGAATTTATTTAATTGCTTGGAGGTAATTCTGCGCCGGCTGGGTGCTTATAGCGGTTATAGGGCCAAATGAATTGCTCAGGTGCAACGAGTACGACGTTTTCAATTGCAACGTTTAGTTCCGCGGCCGCAAGCTCCGCATCTTCAGACAGGGGTGCGAGACGAGTTGCCTGCATTAGCCATCCGGCACCTATACCTTTGCGCTTGGCGGTAAACATAATGACTGGTGTGTTGTTGCGGTTAGCGAGTCGAGCTGGTAGTGGAGTTGGTGTATGCAGGACGTCCAAAGAATGGCGCCCAAACACCTTTGCCACCGTTAGGAACTTGATCCGGAAGAATGCCAATGGCGCCTCTCCACGTGTTAGTGCCCGAGTCATTTGGCGAATACCATTCAAGTTTGTCGGAACAAAGTGCATATTGGGGCGCGACCTTCTTCAACCACCTCATTGAACCATTCTTGGCGGGAGGAGCGATAAAGAATGGTCGCAGGAAAATGTTGCGCCAATACCCGAGGAATAATTTCAAAGCCCCCAAGATGAGGTGTGAGCATGACCAGGCCATGTCCTTCGCCGATCGCGGCTTCAACGACGTCCCAGTTTTGCACTTCAACTAATTGAAGTGCTTTTGCGGGGTTGCGCCAAATCCATAAACTGTCTGAATAAAGCATTCCAGAAGCCCTAATAGCTTCCCAAAGCTTCAGCGGTAAGTTGCGCGTATGGACTACAGCTTCATATCGGGGGTGAAACAGTGATCGATAGTGTTTAGAGCCAACATAGGCTAAAAGACCTAAAAAGGCCCCAATCAGCTGTGTAAGCGCGAGTGGGAGCGCGGCAATCGTATTGAGGCAGAGCTTGAGTAGGAGTTTTCGCACCCCTTAATGATATTCAATGCCATTCTCAGCGTGTGAATTTTGCCTTACCTTGCTGAATTAGCCATTTTTCGGATAGAATCCTCACATCGCTGAGTTAAGGCAACTTGCAGGGCGATTCACAAATTCTGCTAAAGCGTCGCCGTTGTAGTTCCTGGCACGTCGAGTTTGTCCCACTGATCGTGTTAATTATTAAAGGAAATATGCAATGGCAAATGATTACTTCTTCACCTCAGAATCCGTTTCTGAAGGTCACCCCGATAAAGTAGCAGACCAAATTTCTGATTCGATCTTAGATGCCATCTTGGCGCAAGATCCAACAGCACGTGTTGCTGCAGAAACTTTATGCAACACTGGGCTAGTGGTTTTGGCTGGCGAAATCACTACTAATGCTAACGTTGACTATATCCAAGTCGCGCGTAATACCCTACGTGAAATTGGTTATGACAACACTGCTTACGGTATTGACTACAAAGGCTGCGCAGTATTGGTTGCATATGACAAGCAAAGTCCTGATATTGCTCACGGTGTAGACAAAGCTCACGATGATGGCTTGGATCAAGGCGCTGGCGATCAAGGCCTTATGTTTGGTTATGCGTGTGATGAGACTGCGGAGCTCATGCCTTTACCGATCCACTTGTCACATCGCTTAGTAGAGCGTCAATCACAACTCCGTCGCGATGGTCGCTTAAATTGGTTGCGTCCTGACGCTAAGTCACAAGTAACGTTGCGTTATGTAGATGGCAAGCCTAACTCTATCGATACTGTTGTATTGTCTACTCAGCATGATGAAGATATCGCTCTCGAAAAATTGCGTGAAGCAGTCATCGAAGAAATCATCAAACCAGTATTGCCTAAGCATTTGATCAAAGGCGCGATTAACTTCTTAGTAAATTCAACAGGTCGTTTTGTTATTGGCGGTCCACAAGGTGATTGCGGTTTAACTGGTCGCAAAATTATTGTTGATACCTATGGTGGCGCAGCTCCTCACGGCGGTGGCGCATTCTCAGGCAAAGATCCATCTAAGGTTGACCGCTCTGCTGCCTATGCAGGCCGATATGTTGCGAAGAATGTGGTTGCAGCCGGTTTGGCAAGCAAGTGCTTGATTCAGATTTCTTATGCAATTGGTGTAGCTAAGCCAACCTCTGTAATGGTGAGTACTTTTGGTACAGGCAAGATTTCAGATGAGAAGATTGCTCAATTGGTATCTGAGCACTTTGACTTGCGTCCGAAAGGCATGGTGAAGATGTTGAACCTCTTGCGTCCGATTTATCGCAAGACTGCTGCTTATGGCCACTTTGGTCGTGAAGAACCAGAATTTACTTGGGAGCAAACAGATAAAGCGGCTGCATTACGCGCAGCAGCAGGCCTATAAGGATTAAGTGCATTTAAAGGCTTAAAAAGCAGTTTGTATTTGTATTGAGGCGAAATATGCCGTGTAATTGTTTACAATTACGACATACCTTTAAGGAGCGTTGCAAGGATTGCTGAAACCCAGCACTTTCCCAGGCTTGAAGGGAGTGGATTCCTAAACTGAATTTGCTAATTGCAACCGCGCTCGCTAACCCCTGATTCAATGGCTAGCGAGTTCCTGCTCCAGCATTGGGTCGTATTTAGCTGGAGCATTAATGAATACCGTTTCTGATTTAAATAACTTTGTTGCAACTCGTTGTGCAATTGCTGATATCACTTTGGCTGATTTTGGCCGTAAAGAAATCGCGATTGCTGAAACAGAGATGCCTGGCTTGATTGCCATTCGTGATGAATTTGCTGCACAACAGCTATTGCGTGGAGCACGCATTACTGGTTCGTTGCACATGACCATTCAAGCTGCAGTATTGATCGAGACCCTTGAAGCACTCGGCGCTGAGGTTCAGTGGGCTTCTTGCAATATTTTCTCTACACAAGATCACGCTGCTGCTGCAATCGCTGCCAATGGCACACCAGTATTTGCTATCAAAGGCGAAACCCTCGAGCAGTATTGGGACTTTACACACCGCATTTTTGAATGGGCTGATGGCGGCTACACTAATATGATTTTGGATGATGGTGGTGATGCTACTTTGTTGTTGCACCTTGGTGCGCGCGCTGAGAAAGATCAAGCTTGCTTGAATCATCCAACTAGCGAAGAAGAAACCATTTTGTTTGCTGCAATTAAGAAAAAATTGGCACAAGATCCAACTTGGTACTCAACGCGCTTGGAAAAAGTAAAAGGCGTTACTGAAGAAACAACTACAGGCGTCCATCGCCTATATCAAATGTTTGCTAAGGGTGATTTGAAGTTCCCAGCAATTAACGCAAATGACTCTGTAACTAAGAGCAAATTCGACAACCTCTATGGTTGCCGTGAGTCTTTGGTTGATGCAATTAAGCGTGCTACGGACGTGATGGTTGCTGGTAAGGTTGCAGTTGTTTGCGGCTATGGCGACGTAGGTAAAGGTTCAGCTCAAGCATTGCGTGCCTTGTCTGCTCAAGTTTGGGTTACTGAAGTGGATCCAATTTGTGCATTGCAAGCTGCGATGGAAGGCTACCGTGTTGTAACAATGGATTACGCGGCTGATAAAGCAGATATCTTTGTTTCCGCAACAGGTAACTACCACGTGATAACCCATGACCATATGGTGAAGATGAAGAATCAAGCCATTGTTTGTAACATTGGCCACTTTGATAACGAGATTGATGTTGCTGGAATTGAAAAGTACAAGTGGGAAGAGATCAAGCCACAAGTAGACCATGTGATTTTCCCGGCTGCCAATGGTATGCCTGAAAAGCGCATCATCATCTTGGCTAAAGGTCGCTTAGTTAACCTGGGTTGCGGTACTGGTCACCCTTCATATGTGATGAGCTCTTCATTTGCAAACCAAGTGATTGCTCAAATTGAATTGTGGAATGCAGTAGGCACAGACAAATACCCAATCGGTGTTTACACATTGCCCAAACATTTGGATGAGAAAGTTGCTCGTTTACAGCTCAAGACTCTTAATGCAGAGTTGACTGTGCTGTCAGACCAGCAAGCTTCTTACATTGGCGTAACGAAGGAAGGTCCATACAAAGCTGACTACTATCGTTACTAATCCAACCACTGTTCAATTGATAACTAGGCCCAAAATCATGGAATTAAGCGTCGAATTCTTTCCTCCAAAAACACCTGAAGGCGAGAGTAAGTTGCATTTAGTGCGTGAGCGTTTTTCTGAAACGCTTAAGCCAACTTTTTATTCCGTGACTTTTGGTGCTGGCGGCTCTACTCAGTCTGGCACACTAAAGGTGGTGAGTGACATCCATGCAGCTGTTGCGCCACATTTATCTTGTGTTGGTAGCTCACGTGAAAGCGTGCGCGAAATGCTCAAGCAATATCAGGCATTGGGAGTGAAGCGCATTGTGGCTCTGCGTGGTGACTTGCCGTCTGGCATGGGTCAGTATGGTGAGTTTCATCATGCCAATGAGTTGGTTGAATTCATCCGTTCAGAAACTGGCGACTGGTTTCATATTGATGTAGCTGCATATCCAGAGACACATCCACAGGCGAAGTCGCCAGCAAGTGATGTGGATTTCTTTGTGCAAAAAATGAAGGCGGGCGCGAACTCCGCAGTCACTCAGTATTTTTATAACAGCGATGCTTATTTCCGTTTTGTGGATGAAGCCTATGACCAAGGTGTAACTCAACCCATCATTGCTGGCATTATGCCGATCATGAATAGCAGTCAGTTGTTAAGATTCTCAGACGCATGTGGCGCAGAAATTCCGCGTTGGATACGTTTGCGTCTCCAATCATATGGCGATGACATTGTGTCTATTCGTACATTTGGCGAAGAGGTGGTGACTGATTTATGTGATCAGCTTTTGTCTGTTGGTGCGCCTGGAATTCATTTCTACTCACTGAATCAAGCAGACGCTGTTTTAGCTATTGCTGAAAACTTAGGCCTAACCAAATAAATTAGCGAAGTACGCTCGACTCCGTTAGTAGCATATCCAAGGGCTCATCATGGGTTTGAGCCGCCCATTGGGCATCATCTAATTTTTGCCAATCAAATCCAATCCCTATGCAAATAAGGCTTGGATTATTTTTTCGCAGTTGCGCTAGCGTTCGGTCAAAGTAGCCCCCGCCATAACCTAGACGCCAGTAATGTGTTTTGCCATCAACAACTGAACTTGACCAACCTACGCAGGGAATGAGGATGCAGTCTGGTGTTAGTTGGGGTCGCGCAGAGTTTTCAGGATTGGGCTCAGGTACGCCATACTTACTGAGAAGCAATTGATCGCCTTGACGCCATTCATAAAAATCGAGGTGTTTATCAGGGCGAGCAAAGGGCAGGGAAATAGCCCTGTCGGAGGCATTTTTAACCCAAGCTAGCAAGGTAGAGCGCAAATCAACCTCATCCTGAGTGGGCCAATACAGTGCAACAGACTTCCAAGACTTGCCTTGCTGCGATAACAGTTGATTTAAGTGATTGATTAGGCGGGCTTGAATTTGAGCGTAGTTTTGCTCAGCAGCAAATACAGTCCGCTGCTCTAGTAAATTTTGACGAAGAGTTTTTGCTGAATTACCGTGCATATCTACCATTATCAGGCGAAAATTAGAAGATATAGTAATCAAGTTGTTGCTTGGCTGTAGCCGCGCAAATAGAGATAGGGTTAGATCGCAAGAATGAAGTCTGTGTCAGTTAATAGCAAATACCTTCAATGGACCAAGATGTTAGTTTTGGGACTAGCACTTAGCATGTCCAATTCATTTGCAGAAAAGTTAAAAACCCCACCCTGCCTAAATCTTATGAGAGTAAATCGGCTCCAGCAGAGGTTACTGATACCGATCGGATGTTTATCGATCTGCGTGAGGCCGCCAAAAAGAATGATGTATTTCGTACGTAGCAAATATCTTCTAATTTAACGAACTATCCATTTGATGACTATGTAGCTTACTTCCGTATCAAGCCACAATTGTTTGACAGCGCTGGTGGTGCGCGAGGCGATTACAGCGCTGACGCTCAGGTTGTTGCATTTTTAAACCAATATCAAGGCACTGCTTTGGCTGACCGCATGCGTAATGATTGGCTGTTGGTTTTGGGTAAACGCGAAGACTGGGCACGATTTGATGCCGAGTACGCCAAGTTTGTGTTGGATGATGATACGCAAGTGAAGTGTTATTCCCTATTATCAAAGTTATCGCAGGGCGAGAACCCCACTAAGTTGGCAATCGATTCTCGTGCTGTTCTATTAGATCCAAGTTATTTTGGGCAGGCTTGCCAGGAATTGGTGCCATCATTAGTTGCTGCTGGCGGAATGTCTCCGAGCGAAGCAAAAGCAATTGGGCGTGCTGCGAGCGAAAGAGGTTTTGATACCATGGCACGTCGTCTTGGTGGCGAAGACCCAATTGCAGATATTGTGAAGGCTGCTAAAGCTGATCCAGCTAAAGCCTATCGAGACTTTTCTCAAAGCGCTTCGCGTTACACAAAGAGAATCAAGCTGTTGCATGGGGCGTGATCGGACAATTTTTGGCTAAGAAATTGGATCCCAATGCGAATGATGCTTATCGCTTACAGCAAGAGCTTGGCTATAACGATCTACTTTCTGCGGAGTCGCAAGAGTGGAAAGTGCGCGCAGGCTTGCGTGCTAAAGACTGGGCTTTGGTAAAAAATGCGATTGATGGTGTGAGCCCTGCAGTTCGCTCCAAAGATCCTGCATGGACTTATTGGTACGGGCGTGCATTAAAGGCTGAAGGTCAAGATGCAAAAGCTAAAGAGAGTTTTGAGCTTATTGCAGATCAATACAACTTTTATGGTCAACTAGCCCGTGAAGAATTGGGTAAATCAAATCATGCTCCCGCTAAAACTAAAGTAACTGAGCAAGAGATTGATGCAATAGCAAGCCCGTAAAGGCTTTATTCGTGGAGAGCGTTTGTATGCCATGAATCTTCGCTTTGAGGGTAATCGAGAGTGGAATTGGGAACTACGCAATATGACGGACAAGCAGTTGTTGGCTGCTGCGGAGTATGCAAAGCGCATCAATTTGTATGATCGTGTCGTAAATACTGCAGACCGTACCAAACAAGAACATGACTTTAGCTTGCGCTATC
Organism: Polynucleobacter necessarius; assembly: GCF_900095205.1. Lineage (NCBI taxonomy): Bacteria > Pseudomonadati > Pseudomonadota > Betaproteobacteria > Burkholderiales > Burkholderiaceae > Polynucleobacter > Polynucleobacter necessarius. The sequence goes on from NZ_LT606951.1 coordinate 101,505, forward strand.
CAACTCCTTATAAAGAGGAGTTGTCCCCCATAGCAAGACAAATTGATTTGAATCTTGCTTGGGCTTATGGCTTGATTCGCCAAGAGTCACGTTTCATTATGAATGCTGCATCTTCTGTAGGCGCGTCCGGTCTTATGCAGGTAATGCCTAATACTGCGAAGTATGTGGCCAAGAAGATTGGCATGACCAATTACACGAATGACAAATTAAGCGACACCAATACTAATTTGACATTGGGAAGCAATTATTTAAATATGGTCCTCATTGATTTAGATGGATCATGGGTATTGGCTTCTGCAGCCTATAATGCTGGCCCCTCCAGATCCAAGGCTTGGCGCGAAAAGCTCTCAGGCCCCAACTGAGGGTGCAATTTTTGCTGAGACTATTCCATTTACAGAAACTCGTGTTTACGTGAAAAATGTTCTCTCTAATGCAAATTACTATGCTTCTGTTATGAACGGTCAAACGCAATCATTAAAGCAGCGTTTAGGTGTAATTACTCCTAAGGCCGCAACTCAATCTGAGCTCCCTTAAATAACCTTCAATAAGCAAAGTAGAGAAAGCTTCTAATGAAATATGACATTCTTTTGATCGGTGGCAATGGATTTGTGGGACGAGTGATCGCCGCACAACTACAGCTTGCTGGATATTCGGTATTAATTCCAACAAGTCACTTGGCAACTGCACGAGAATTGCGCATGCTGCCTAAAGTGCATCTCGAAGAAGCCGATATTCATGAGTTTGATGAGCTGCAAGATCTTTGTGGTCGAATTAGGCCAAATGGCGCTGTAATTAATTTGGTTGGCGTGCTGCACGATAAGCCTGCCCAACCTTACGGAAAAATATTTAAAGCTGCTCATGTCGATTTGCCAAAAAATATTATTACTGCAATGCGGTTGCATGGTCTTAAGCGCTACTTACATATGAGTGCTCTAGGCGCAGATTCTCAGGGACCGTCTATGTATCAACGCAGTAAGGGTGATAGTGAGGCTGCAGTGAAAGCAAGCGATTTAGAGTGGATGATTTTCAGGCCGTCCGTTATCTTTGGTGCGCGAGATCAATTTATCAACTTGTTTTCTAAATTAACCACGTTGTTCCCTGCAATGCCCTTGGCAAATCATCAGGCGCAGTTTCAGCCAGTAAGTGTTGATGATGTTGCTTCTGCGTTTGTGAAATCATTATCGATGCCACAAACAGTGCGTCAATCATATGACTTGGTGGGCCCAACAATTTATACAATGAAGGAAATTGTTAAGTTTGCAGCTCGTAAAGCAAAAACTAGCTACGCAATTGTTCCCGTACCTGCTTTTGTTGGCTATCTCCAGGCGTTAGCTTTTGAGTTTTTGCCAGGCCCCACTTTAATGTCGCGTGACAACATCGCCTCTATGCAAGTACCTAATACCTTGCCGGTAAATGGAGTCGACGCGCTGACAGAGGCATTCAAGATGAGTCGACGTAGCGTAGAGGGCATGCAGTAATGAAAATCTATGTTGTAGGTGGGGCCATTCGGGACACTCTGATGGGTTTGCCTGTGCATGATATTGACTATGTTGTCGTGGGTTCTAGCGTAGAAGAGATGGTAGCTAAGGGATATCGCCCAGTGGGTAAGGGCTTTCCTGTTTTTTTGCACCCAGAGACGCAAGCTGAGTATGCGCTTGCACGTACTGAGCGCAAGACTGGCAAGGGCTATAAAGGATTTCATTTTTATGCTGATCCTTCGGTTGCCTTAGAGCAAGATTTAGAACGTCGTGATTTAACGATTAATGCAATGGCACAAGAAGTTGGCGCTGATGGAAAAATAATTGGCGCAATTATTGACCTCTATAACGGACAAGAGGATTTAGCTGCCAAAGTATTTAGGCATGTATCTGACGCATTTGCAGAAGATCCATTGCGTCTATTGCGTATCGCCCGTTTTGCTGCACGCTTCCCAGATTTTAGTGTGGCTGATGAAACGCTTGTCGCCTTAAAAGACATTGTTCAGGCAGGGGAGTTAAGTGCTATCTCTGCAGAGCGTATTTGGCAGGAGTTAGCCAGAGGTTTTGTTGCAGCTAAGCCAATGCACCTATTTCAGATCTTACTGAATACAGGTGCCGCTAAAACCATCTTGCCCCCTACCTTGACTGCTAGGTTATCTGAAGAGCCATTTCGTGAAGAATTAATTGCACATTTTGCATTGGCTGGAAATAGCCTAGAAGAGCGCTGTGCAATTACCTTGATGGATTTACCTGCTAGTGAAATTCGTTCCTGGGCAGATTGTGTTCGTATGCCTATCGATATACGGGATTTCAGTGAAATATTTAGCGATCTAAGAGTGTTAATCAATAAGTATCGCGATAGTTCTTATCAGCCAGCAGATGTCTTGGCTTGGTTTAATCGAGCAGATGTTTGGCGCAAGCCAGATCGTTCTCAAACACTGTTGACTCTTGCAGAAAAGTTGGACCTAAATGTTTTGCCTTTAATGAAAGCAATGCGCAGCACCCAAACAATTAATACAGCAGACATCATTGCTCGGGTTCCTGCCGAAGATAGATCTAATGGCGAGCGTATTGGCAGTGCATTTGATTCTGCTAGATTAGCTGCAATCACTGCAGTACTATAAGCCTACAGTTGTTATATTTACAGCCTATTCCTGCCGCGTAGACCCGGAAGTTCCTCAAGCGTGTAGCCCGGTAGCAAGACCTGTAAGTTCTTTGAAAAGGCAAACGCTTTAAAGAGTTCACCCATCTCTGCTTCGGACAATAACTTTTGTAATGAGTTAGATATGGGTAGAAAAGTTTCTGGATCACTTGGATTGCCAAGCTCTAAAGCAATATCCCCAATACCAGCATCTAGCAAGTAAGCCGCTTGGTTAGTGAGAAAAACATCGTCTACTTTTTCAGCCAATGCACTACGCGCAATTTGAGACCACTCAACATGTGTAGTTAAGTCACATAGCCCAGGAAAATAAAACGGATCCTGAATTGCATGATGGCGATGATGGGCCATTAAGGTGCCCTCAAGTCTTTGTGGGTGGTAATACTCGTTCTCGGGAAAGCCATAGTCAAACGTTAGAAAAAGGCCGATATCTAAATGCTTAGCAACTTGTTGTATCCATGAGTTTGCTGGTGTGTGCAGTTCGATGACATATCCCTCAGAGAAACTGCCAACAAGTAGGCTCTCTGGTAGTAATTTTTGTTCAACAGGCGATCCTGCTTTCCAGATAAATTTATTCCCATCAATTGCGACACCGTACCAATACCAAAATCCGTTTTGATAAACAATGGCATCACAAGGAATGGCATCAATCACTTCATTAGCCAGAATGACGCCTTTGAAATTTTCAGGTAATTGAGTAAGCCAATTACATTGTGTATTGAGCTTTAGTTGCTGAACTGTCGCACGAATTCTTTCTTGTTGACGCTGTGCCAAGTCTGGTGAGATTTCAATAATGTCATAACGATCTAAAGTAAATCCTAGATCATGTAGACGGGTCAAGATGGATGTAGCCAGCTTCCCAGTCCCGGCTCCGAATTCTAGGGTTTGTGTGGGAAGCCCTTTTTCTTTGAGCCCCTCAAGTACTGGCAAAAGGGTGGAGCAAATAGCAGCGCCAAATAATGGACTTAATTCCGGAGCGGTAGTGAAATCGCCCCCAGCGCCTAATTTGTGAGCTCCTGCGCTGTAATAACCCATACCTGGCTCGTATAGAGCCATCTCCATGAAGCGGGAAAAGGGTATCCAACCACCACCTTGGAGGGCAATCTGGGAGGCTATTTTGGCCCTTAGAAGCTCGCTATGCTCCATTTCACGGCTGGTCAAGGTAATATCCATAGCTCGCTAGTCTAAGAGAATTTAATTGAACCCGAGTTCAAAACACCCATCCCAGCAATCAAAAGCAGTTTTGGTGACTGGTGCAGCAAAACGCCTTGGCCGAGAAATTGCTTTGCAGTTTGCTCGACAAGGCTGGGATGTTGCCGTTCATTATGGGCGATCTGCTCATGAGGCCGCCAAAACTGTAGAAGAAATTCAGGGGCTGGGGGTTAAGGCCGAGGCTTTTCAGGCCGATTTATCTGACGAGGTGCAGACTAGAGATCTATTTCATTCCGTCAGCAAAGTCTTCCCCCATTTAGAGTGCCTCGTCAATAGTGCTTCCATATTTGAATATGACCGCGCAAATTCAAGCACTCCTTTATCTGGAAAAAGCTTGCAAGAACATATGCAGATTAATTTGACTGCACCCATTTTGTTATCTCAACGGATGTTTGAATTCCAAAAAAGTAAGCTAACTAAATTAGGGGTTCCATCCGTGATTCAGTTGTTAGATCAAAAGCTAGTTAATCTCAATCCGGATTACTTGTCTTACACATTATCTAAAGCAGCTCTTTTGACATCTGTTGAGTTATTGGCTGTAGATTTTGCGCCCCATCTTCGGGTGGTCGGATTAGCGCCCGGAATTTCATTGCCATCAGGCAACCAAACAAGTGAAGGTTTTTTAAAAGCACATCAAATGACGCCGCTAGGAAAATCTTCAACACCTGAAGATATTTCAAAAGCCGCCGTCTTTTTAGCAGAGTCTAGTGCAATTACTGGAACAACTTTATATGTTGATGGTGGACAGCATTTATTGCCATCAACACGTGACGTTATGTTCAAAACCAATTAAGTATTTTTAAAAAAGCAAATATCCATGCATGCAATTCTTTCTCATCCAGCGCTTATTGACTGTCGTCGTTTGTTTTTGCGTGACTATGAAATTTTTATCAATATTGGGGTTCATGACTTTGAGAAAAAAGCAGAGCAACGTGTGATTCTCAATGTGGATTTGTATATTCCCTTGGCCATGAATACACCCACAAACGATCAGCTTGATGAGGTGGTAGATTATGACTTCATGCGTGAAACCATTAAAGATAGGGCTTCTAAGGGGCATATACATTTGCAAGAAACATTTTGTGATGACATCGTGACCGCAATACTCTCTCATCCTAAAGTATTGGCTGTGCGTGTTAGTACGGCTAAGCCAGACGTATATCCCGATTGTCATTCAGTCGGCGTTGAAGTATTTCGCATCAAGAACTCTTGAGATTGAAAATTTAAAAGAACACTATTGTTATGGGCGACATTCGTAAAGTTATTTTTGAAGAAAATAAGCTAGAGAAAAAACTTTGCCGCTTAATGGGTCAAGCCATTGGTGATTTTGGTATGGTTGAAGATGGCGATAAAGTAATGGTATGTGTATCTGGTGGTAAGGATAGTTATGCCATGCTTGATATATTGATGAAATTACGTGAGCGTGCACCAATTCATTTTGAAATAGTGGCAGTTAATTTAGATCAGAAGCAACTGAATTTTCCGGCTGATATCTTGCCTAACTATTTGGAGAGTTTAGGTATTCAGTATCACATCGAAGAACAAGATACCTATAGCATTGTGAAACGAGTAATCCCCGAATGGAAAACCACTTGTGGGTTGTGTTCGCGTCTGCGTCGCGGTATTTTGTATCGCGTTGCCGATGAATTGGGCGCAACTAAAATTGCTCTAGGTCACCACCGCGATGACATTCTAGAAACTCTAATGCTCAATATGTTTTATGCAGGCAAGCTCAAGGGCATGCCACCAAAATTACGTTCCGATGATGGCAAACACATCGTGATTCGTCCCTTGGCGTATGTCCCTGAAAAGTTGTTAGAGCGATATGCTGAAGATATGAATTTCCCTATCATTCCATGTGACTTATGCGGAAGTCAGCCAAATCTCCAGCGTCAAGTTATGAAAGAAATGCTCCGCGACTGGGAAAAGAAATATCCCGGTCGGATAGAGAACTTGTTTCGCTCTATGCACCACATTGTTCCCTCTCATTTGATGGATGGGGAGGCCTTTGATTTCAAAAACCTGGAGATTTCCACTGAGCTATCGGGTATCGCCGCTAGATCTGCGGGTGATAAGGCAATTGATGAGGCTGAATTGGACGAATTAGCCTGCGGAACCCTCATTCAGGGGGCTTATAATCCCATTTTATGAATATCGTTATATTAGCCGCTGGGCAAGGAAAGCGGATGAAATCCGCCCTTCCCAAAGTCCTGCAAACTCTGGCAGGCAAGCCCCTACTTCAGCACGTTCTAGACACAGCACTTTCCCTACAAGATAAGAAGTCAAAAATTAGCCCAGTTGTGGTGATTGGACATGGTGCAGCAGATGTAAAATCATTCTTGGCAACGGTAAGCAATGAAGATGCTAGATTTGGTAAGGTGGTAACTGCGCTGCAAGCTGAGCAAAAAGGAACGGGTCATGCGCTCCTACAGGCCTTGCCAAAATTAGATACTCAAGAGCCAACATTGGTTTTATATGGAGATGTTCCTCTCACAACTAAGAAGACGCTAGCGAAGTTAGCGAAATTAGCTGACGGGGCAAAAGGACAAGATTGTGCTTTGGCATTGCTGACACAAAAACTTTCCAATCCAACTGGATATGGCCGCATCATTCGAGATGTCGACGGTTCTGTAAATGAGATTGTCGAAGAGAAGGATGCATCACCTGCACAAAAAGCAATAAAAGAAATCAACACCGGCATTATGGTGTTGCCAATAAATTCATTAAAAAAGTGGCTTAAGGCTTTGCGCGCTAGTAATGCCCAAGGTGAGTATTACCTAACTGATGTGATTGCAATGGCTGTCAAAGATGGTGTGCCTATTCGCACAACACAGGCTGATGATGAATTTGAAACTGTGGGAGTGAATAGTCGCGATCAGCTGGCTGCCCTTGAGCGTGTTCACCAACTCAATATTGCAAATCAATTGATGGATGCAGGCGTGTCACTTGCGGACCCTTCACACATTGATGTGCGCGGTACCATAAAGTGCGGTACCGATGTATCGATCGATGTTGGTTGCGTATTTGAGGGTCACGTCACCTTGGGTAGTGGCGTCAAAATTGGACCTTATTGTGTGGTTCGAAATAGCGAAATTGGTAATGGCGTAGCAGTTCATGCATATAGTCATGTCGATGGTGCAAAGGTGGGCAATCACTCTGTCATTGGCCCTTATGCTCGCTTGCGGCCTGGCGCAGACTTATCCAATGATGTGCATATTGGTAATTTCGTAGAGGTAAAGAACAGCAAAATTGCTGCCAATAGTAAAGCCAATCATTTGGCTTATGTAGGTGATTCGATTGTTGGTTCAAGAGTCAACATAGGTGCAGGGACTATTACCTGTAACTATGATGGCGTTAATAAACATCAAACCATTATTGAGGATGATGTTTTTATTGGATCGGATACACAATTAGTTGCTCCAGTCCGTGTAGGTCGCGGCGCTACCTTGGGCGCTGGCACTACCTTGACTAAAGATGCGCCAGCTAATCAGCTAACTGTATCTCGGGCAAAACAAGCCTCCTTTCGGTGGCAACGCCCTGTAAAGCAAGAAAAGAAGCCTACAAAAAAGACGGCAGTAAAGAAAGCCGTTGTTAAAAAAATAGCTGTAAAGAGCGCAGCGAAGAAAACGGTTAAGAAAACTGTAAAGGGTAAAAAATAATGTGCGGTATTGTTGGCGCAGCTTCCCATAAAAACATTGTTGATGTCTTAGTCGAAGGCTTGCGTCGTCTAGAGTATCGTGGTTATGACTCTTGTGGATTTGCAGTAATTAATGGCGATGATGCAGTTCATCCCATTGAAAGAGCGCGAACGACAGCCCGTGTTTCTGAGTTGGCTGAGCAAGGGAAAGATTTTGTTGGCACGCTTGGTATTGCTCATACTCGCTGGGCAACGCACGGAAAGCCGGATACGCAAAATGCCCACCCACATATTTCCAATGGTTTAATCGCAGTTGTTCACAACGGAATTATTGAAAACTACGAAGTGCTCCGCTCTGAATTGAAAGCTGCTGGCTACGATTTCACATCGGAAACAGATACTGAAGTTATTGCGCATTTGGTTTATCAGCAATATGTTGCTAGTGGACAAAAGAATATTACTGATTCAGTGAGGGCAGTGCTACCTAAATTACATGGTGCATATGCTATTGGCGTTATTGCTCAAGATAATCCAAGCACACTAGTTGGTGCGCGTGTAGGCTCACCTTTAGTAGTTGCCATTGGTGAACATGAGCACTTTTTAGCATCAGATGCTTTGGCTTTGGCGGGTCGTGCACACTCTATGATGTATTTGGAAGAGGGCGACGTTGCGGTTCTCAAGGCAGACAGCATTGAGGTAATTGATCAAGCAGGTAAGTCTGTTCATAGAGAGTTAAAGCCGATGCCAGCACAAGCTGACTCGGTTGATCTAGGCCCATACCAGCACTACATGCAAAAAGAAATTTTTGAGCAGCCTAGAGCTATTGGTGACACGCTTGCCAATATTGCTGAGTTTGGTCCGGGATTATTTAACGCAAAGCCTGAAGATTGGGATGCTTTCGATCAAATCTTGATTTTGGCTTGTGGTACCAGTTACTACTCTGCATGTGTAGCTAAATATTGGTTGGAGGATATTGCTGGCATTCCAACACAGGTCGAAATCGCGAACGAATATCGTTATCGAACTACTGTACCGAATCCGAAAACTTTAATTGTGGTGGTTTCTCAATCTGGTGAGACGGCTGATACTTTGGCTGCTTTACGTCATGCCAAGAGCATGGGCCATCAGTACACCTTAGTAATCTGTAATGTGGCAAGTAGTGCAATGGTTCGTGAAACGGATTGGAACTTCTTGACTAAGGCTGGCACTGAAATTGGGGTTGCTTCAACCAAGGCGTTTACTACACAACTCCTTGCACTGTATCTATTGGCGGTTTCATTAGCAAAACGTGCTGGCAGAATTTCTACGGAAAAAGAAAAGGAATTACTCTTTGAGTTACGTCATTTACCCAAAGCATTACATGCTGTATTAGCGCTTGAACCACAGATCATTTCTTGGAGTGATGCTTTTGCCAAATGTGAAAATGCACTCTTCCTAGGGCGTGGCTTACATTACCCAATCGCATTAGAAGGTGCGCTGAAGCTCAAAGAGATTTCTTATATTCACGCAGAGGCTTATCCGGCTGGTGAGTTAAAACATGGACCACTTGCACTGGTTACAGATAAGATGCCGGTAGTAACAATTGCGCCTAAAGATGAATTGTTGGAAAAACTCAAGTCCAATATGCAAGAAGTAAAAGCGCGCGGTGGAAAGCTTTATGTCTTTACCGATCAAGATACCAATATTTCTGGTGGCGAAGGTATCAATGTCGTTAAACTTCCTGAGCACTATGGCAATCTCTCACCGATTTTGCATGTAGTACCTCTGCAATTGCTTGCATATCACACAGCTTGTGCTCGCGGCGCTGATGTCGATAAACCCAGAAACCTAGCAAAGAGTGTTACGGTTGAGTAAATTTCTTCCAAGTGGGGCGGTAAATCTTGGGTTTGATGATTTGTATGTTTCTACCTTAGTATTTTCCGCAAAGACCAAAGAAAATTCTTAATCAAGTATCCCAAGTGCAATTAGAAAGACTTTCGGTATTGAAGGTTTGACATTGCTTAAAAAGATTTCTAAATCTAGAGGCGCCCATTGAGAATTAAAGTTGTAGAAGAATGACGATTAATTTTCGATATATAGCAGAATTTTTGTAGGATTTGAGGTGTCCTTGGCACATGAAAACTATTATGAGCAATAAACATAAATACTCAGAGTACCGCTCAGACATTGATGGCCTAAGAACAATTGCAGCACTCTCGGTAGTTGTATTCCATGCTTTTCCAAGCTGGATTAAAGGTGGATTTATAGGGGTTGATGTTTTTTTGTAATCTCTGGTTTCCTAATTTCAACAATTATATTTCGAAATTTGGAGATGGGAGCTTTTAGTTTCTGCGAATTTTATTCTCGTCGTATTAGGCGCATATTCCCATCCCTATTGCTTGTTTTGGCGATCAGTTGTGCTTTAGGATAGTTTGCCTTGCTGGCCGATGAATATGAGCAACTCGGAAAACATGTCGCTGGAGGCGCAGGATTTGTATCAAACCTCATCCTCTGGAAAGAAGCGGGATATTTTAATAATGGATCCGAGACAAAGCCGTTACTTCATTTATGGAGTCTTGGAATTGAAGAGCAGTTTTATATCATTTATCCACTAATTTTATGGTTGACTTGGAGGAAAAAAATTAATCTTCTATTTTCCTTGCTGGTTGTGGCTCTAATATCCTTTTTATTAAATATTAAGGGCATTAAATCAGATATAATTGGAACTTTTTATTCTCCACTGACGCGATTTTGGGAGTTAATGTTGGGAAGAATTTTGGCTTGGGGAATTCTTTATAAATCAAAGTGGTATCCAAGTTTTGCACAACTGGTAAATATTGCCCTACTTCAGAATATTAGATTAGAGTCTTTAGTCCTGGAGCCATAAGAAATGGCGCCCCTTGGTAGGGGTTAGTACTGCTTGTATATGGCTTTTTTAGAATTGGCAAAGGCTTCAACTTTCCAGGAACATGGGCTCTAATACCAGTCTTTGGAGCCCTTCTTCTCATTGCTGCAGGGCAGGATACGTGGATTTAATAAGAAAATATTATCCAATCGCATTCTTGTATGGTTTGGTCTTATTAGTTTTCCTTTGTATCTATGGCATTGGTTGCTCCTGTCATTTGTAAGGGTTGTGGAAAGTAAAACTCCTAGTATTGGGATTCGAGTCACTTGTGTTGGACTGGCGATCTGCCTAGCATGGATTACATATAAGTATATTGAGAGACCATTCCGTTATGGAAATTATAATAAAAGTAAAACGTTTATTCTGGTGTCTCTTTCAATTATTGTTGGTCTGATGGGTCTAGTCATATTCAACCAAGAGGGATATGAAAAAAGAGAATCAATTAACGGTTTTATCAATAATAAAAATGAGCTTATAAGAACCCCCGCAAAAAATAATGAATGCATTCAGTACCTTGCTCCTATAGCGCCACTATTCCCATATTGTAAATTTAAGGATAACGGTGCGACTGAAACCGTTGCTGTTATAGGGGACAGCCACGCTCATGTTGCATATCCAGGCGTTGCTGAATTTTTTAAAAATAGAAATACTGTTCTGTTTGCAAATAGTGGGTTGCCCTCCCTTGTTAGGATATGCAATGACAGGAAGTACTCAAGAAGAGCGTAAGTTATGCGATGAACAGACCAGTCAGCTGTTAAATATATTAAAAAACAAGGCAGATATCAAAGTTGTATTATTTTTTTCTCGAGGCCCTATATACATAACTCATACAGAGCTGCTGAGTGATGAAAAGATTTTAGAAGGCCCCAGAAATAATTATGTAGATTATCAAAGAGGGTTGCAAAAAACTATTGATGAACTTAAAAAATCCGAAAAAAAGTGTTTTATATTACTGAAAATCCTGAGTTAAGTTATGTTGTTGAATCATGTATTGAAAGGCCATACCGTTTTTCAAGTGTCGATTGTCAACCGCTAAGAAAAGATGTGTTAAGTCGACAAAAAGATTACCTTGAAGCAATATCAACCCTTCAAAATGTGCAATTAATTAATAGTCTTGAAGCCTTTTACCCTGCTGAAAAGTGCTTAACTTATTATGAAGGTAAGCTTCTGTATGCCGATGATGATCACCTCTCTGTTGCCGGTAGTAATTTTCAATTTGAAAAACTTCTTCGTAAGCATTTTGAGTAAATGCGATAGATTAAACTTTTAATAATTTAACCTTAAATTAAGTTAAGGTGATAGAGTGCTAACGTAGGTATGCTATTAATTAAAAATTAAACTCAAAAGAAAAGTAGGATAGCTATATTTGCTTTGTTGAAATTGGTGGCAATAGATGTGATTGCTGAAGTTAAATCAAAACCAATTCTGAATTCAAACTTCTGTTAAGTCTTGGTGCGTAGGCGCCGTTTGTAAGGTAGTTAGAAAAAAGTCGCTCTGCATAACGAAAGGGTTTTGTGAGCACTTGATCGTCAATGAAAGTTTGAACAAAAATTTAGTAAAAAAATCAGGGCTTTACGAAGCCCTGATTGTATTTTTGTGTTCAAATAACTCTTGTAAAAAAGATTTCTGTTTCAATCTATGCTTTTGTCTACGCCACAGCTTTCGCGTTTAAATTTGCTTTCGCTCATTTGCGCGGGGACTCTATCTGCATGTGCTGTTGGCCCAGATTTTAAAGAACCTGAAGCGCCTAAGACTTCTTCTTATACGGAAACTGCCTTGTCCAAGAGGCTGACCTCTGCGCCCGGAGTGCCTGGTGGTGGTGAGCAAGAGTTTGTTGAGGGAGCTGACATAGAAGCTCAGTGGTGGGAACTTTATAAATCTCCCGAACTAGATGCTCTTATTAAAAAGGCGCTTGAGCAAAATCCTAATTTAGGCGCTGCAGATGCCGCATTGCGTGCTGCACAAGAAAATGTCAATGTACAAATTGGCAGTCAATATTTTCCAGCGATTGGAGTCGGTGCAAATGCTCTAAGGCAAAAGCAACCATCAGCAGTTTATGGTTTGAACTATGGGGCTGATACATATAACCTCTATAACGCTATAGTCAACGTGATTTATCAGTTAGATGTTTTTGGTGGAGCAAGACGTGCGGTTGAGGGTTCTCGTGCACAAGCAGAAGTGGCTCAATTTCAATTAGAGGGCGCCTACTTTTCTTTAACTGCCAATGTAGTAACGAGTGCCGTTAAGGAGGCAGCCCTTCGTGCGCAGATGCAGGCTACAGAAGAAATTCTTAAGGCCCAGACCAATCTAGCCGAAGTGACCGAGAAGCAGCTGGCGATTGGTACAGTTTCTAAGGTGGATGTGACGTCACAGCGTACATTAGTTTCAAGTTCTCAAGTGGATCTGTTTAACTATGAAAGAAATCTAGCTTTTGCACGAAATCAGTTAGCGGTATTAGTGGGGGAAATTCCTAGTAATGCCAACATTGCTAGGTTTGATCTCGCAAATTTACATTTGCCTGAAAAGTTACCGCTTTCAGTTCCATCTAGTCTTGTACGTCAACGTCCAGATGTGCGAGCTGCTGAGGCTCAACTAAAAGCCCAGAATGCATTTGTCGGTGTAGCAACAGCCAATTTATTGCCACAATTTAATATCACCGGGTCAATTGGTGCAGCTGCGTTGACGTCTGCTAACTTATTTGGCCCCAACTCTTCTTTGTGGGCGTTGGGTGGCGGCATTCTGCAATCTTTGTTTCAGGGCGGGGCTTTATTGGCACAACGTCGCGGTGCTATTGCAAATTACGAGCGAGCGGCTTTTCAGTATCAAGCAACGGTACTGAAAGCCTTTCAGGAGGTAGCAGATGCCTTGCGCGCTTTAGAGACGGGTGCGCAAGCATTGAAGTCGGCATCCGATGCAGAGCACTATGCTTATGAAGCTTTAGATTTAGTGCAGCAACAATATAAGTTGGGTACAGCAAGTTATTTAGCAGTTTTGTATTGCCAAAATCAATATCAGATTGCGAAAGTGAAATCTGTGTCTGCACAAGTAACCCGTTTCTCGGATATAGCAGCATTATTTGCAGCACTTGGCGGAGGCTGGTGGAATCGCGAAGGCCCTGCATTTAAACCAAAAGACATAGCGAACAAAGATCAAAATGAAACTTCTGGAAAAAATTAAGAATTCTTTCGTCGCCCTAGTAATTAGCTTGTGGGCATGGATCGGGCGCAAAGCAATTGAGTGGAAATTGCGCGACAGAGTAATAGCCCTTTGGGGAAAAGCAAAAGCTTTTTGGTTGCAGATGGGGCAAAAGTGGCGCAATACTAAAACACATCAAAAGCTCATGACGATGGAGCCAATGAAACGCCGCATGGTCATCATGCTTTGCGGGGTGTTTTTGCTATTAGGCTTGATCTTTACCTTTAATCAAGTAAAGACATTCATGATTAAGCATTTCATTTCTAGCATGGGTCTACCGCCTGCGACAGTTTCTACGATGGTGATTACTGCTTCTGAGTGGCAGCCTAAATTAACCAGCGTTGGAAATGTTCGAGCTTTTAGGGGGGGGTTGAGCTGAGCACAGAAATTAGTGGATTAGTTCAGACGGTACCCATTAAGTCTGGTCAGGACGTCAAAGAAGGCGAGCTCCTTATTAAGCTTAATGATGCCTCTGATGTTGCGCAATTGAACTCATTAAAAGCCATGGCCGATTTGGCTAAGGTGATTAATGAGCGTGACAGACAACAACTGGCCATTCAGGCAATTAGTAAGAATGTATTTGATACTAGCGCTGCTGATGCAAAGTCCAAGCAAGCGCAAGTCGAACAGCAGACAGCCTTAGTGGCAAAGAAAAATCTAAAGGCACCATTTAGCGGGCGTATTGGTATTGTGTCAATTAATCCAGGTCAGTTTGTTAAAGAAGGTGATAAGTTATTAACACTACAAACTTTGGACCCTATTTTTGTAGACTTTAATTTGCCGCAAAATAATGCTGAGCAAGTACAGGTTGGCCAAGAGGTTGTTGTTTCGACGGATGCTTTCAAGGATGCTAGCTTCACCGGTAAGATTACGGCCATTAGTCCAAAAGTAGATACGAGTACTCGCAATATTCAGGTGGAGGCTCGGCTTGCCAATCCCGATAAAAAAATTCTGCCAGGTATGTTTGCTAACGTAAATATTAATCTTGGCGAACAAGTGAAATACTTAACGTTGCCCCAAACCGCTGTTACCTATAATCCGTATGGTTCGACGGTGTTTATTGCTAAGCCAACAGGTAAAAAAGACAAGCAAGGAAATCCTTCTTTAGAAGCTCAGCAAGTATTTGTAGCAACTGGATTAACTCGTGGCGATCAAGTCGCTATTCTTAAGGGCGTAGAAGAAGGCGCTACGGTAGTCACTAGTGGGCAGTTGAAGTTGAAGAATGGCACACCATTGATTATTAATAACAAGGCGCAGCCAGCAAATTTACCTGATCCAAAGCCTCAGGAATAAATAGCAGATGAATTGGGCCGATATATTCATCCGCAGGCCAGTGCTCTCCATGGTGGTGAGTGCACTTGTACTCATTTTTGGTTTGAAGGCTATCGGCGCGTTGCCAGTAAAACCAGTACCCTCAAACACAAAATGCAATTGTGACGATCACTACTGCCTACTATGGGGCAGATCCAGAAACGATTGCAGGCTTTATTACGCAACCTCTAGAGGCTTCTGTAGCTCAAGCACAGGGTATTGATTATTTGTCATCCACTAGCGTGAGTGGCGTATCAACCATCATCGCTACCCTGAAGTTGAATTACGATTCAAATGCGGCATTAACGCAGATTCAAACTCAAATTAGTGCAGTGAAGAATCAATTGCCGCCACAGGCGCAACAACCAATTTTGACTGTTCAAGTCGGTCAGTCAACCGCTGCGATGTATATGGGTTTTTATAGCGATGAAATCCCTAATAACGCAGTTATCGATTATCTATTGCGAGGTGTAAAGCCAAAGCTCGATTCAGTTGAGGGCGTTCAAAACGCAGAAATTACTGGTGGCCACAAGTTTGCTTTGCGCGCATGGCTTGACCGCGAAAAGATGGCTGGCTTAGGTGTTGGTGCTGATGATGTTTATAACGCAATGTCTGCGAATAATTACCTATCGGCGGTAGGTAGTACAAAAGGCGACATGGTATCCGTAGATTTAGTAGCTGGTACAGACTTGCACACGCTTGAAGAGTTTCGCAAGTTGGTTATTAAAAAGGATGGCGTCAATATCGTTTACTTGGACCAAGTGGCTAATGTCACCCTTGGTTCCGAGGACTACAACACCAACGTTGCCTTTAGTGGTAAACGCTCTGTATTTATCGCTATTAAGGTTGCCCCACAAGCTAATTTATTGGATGTAGCTCAACGCGTTCGAGATGTGGTTCCTGACATTCAGAAGCAATTGCCAATTGGTATGACTGGCAAGATTGTTTACGATTCCACCCAATTTATTACCAGCTCTATTGATGAAGTTGTTTCTACTTTGTTAGAGGCTTTGATAATCGTTACGGTAGTAATCTACCTTTTCTTGGGTAGCGTTCGTGCTGTTGCAGTTCCGGTAATAGCAATGCCTTTGTCACTCATTGGTACCTTCTTCCTAATGCAGGTTTTGGGCTACTCAATTAATTTGTTGACCCTTTTGGCGCTGGTATTGGCAATTGGATTGGTGGTCGATGACGCCATTATTGTGGTGGAAAACGTAGACCGCCACATGAAAGAAGGAAAGTCTCCGTTAGAGGCGTCCTTAATCGCTGCTCGTGAATTGGGCGGCCCTATTTTGGCAATGACCGTCGTTTTGATTGCTGTATATATACCAATTGGATTTCAAGGCGGATTGACGGGTGCACTCTTTACCGAATTTGCATTTACTCTAGCCAGTGCGGTAGCTGTATCAGGATTAATTGCTTTAACTCTTTCTCCTATGATGTGCTCGCGTATTTTTACTGAGGAACAAGAGGCATCTTCATTTGTTCAAAAGATTGATCAGATTTTTGACAAAGTCCACCATAGTTATCAAAGTACCTTACGAGACTTATTAAGTACTTGGCAGGTGATCATCGTGATGGGTTTTATTTTGTTAGGTGGAGTTGCGTATTTATATGCAACCGCTAAGTCAGAATTGGCGCCAACAGAAGATCAAGGGATTGTCTTAATGCAGGCATCGGGACCGCCTAACAGTACGGTTAACCAAATGCAGACGTATGCTGATCAAATCTACGCTATTGCAACTGCAGAACCTGAATATGAGCAGGCTTTTCAGATTACAGGTCCAACATCTAGTTTCGGCGGTATTTTGCTAAAGGACTGGGGTGAGCGTAATCGCAATGCGACTAAGTTCCAAGAAGATATGCAACAAAAGTGGAACACCATTGCTGGAGCGCGTGTTGCTGCCTTCCAATTTCCTGCATTACCAGGTGCGCAAGGTTTGCCAGTGCAGGTGGTAATCAATACAACAGAATCCTATGCACAGTTAAATGAAGTATCGCAAGCAGTCCTTGATAAGGCACGTCGCAGTGGAAACTTCTTTTTTGTGGATTCTGATTTGAAGATTGATAAGCCCCAAGACGTATTAGAAATTGATCGGGAGAAAGTGGCTGTCTTAGGCATGACTCAACAACAAGTTGGCGCTGCTTTATCAGCAGCACTAGGTGGCGGATACGTGAATTACTTCTCTGTTGCAGGACGCTCCTACCGTGTTATTCTACAGGTTAAGCAGGTTGACCGTTTAAACCCAGATCAAATCTTGGACTATTACATTCGTACTCCGAGTGGAGCGATGGTTCAGGCCCGCACTATTGCAACCATCAAACAAAGAGTTGTACCGCAATCGATTAATCACTTTCAGCAATTAAACTCCGCAACTATTTCAGGTGTTAGCACTCCATTTATCTCGCAAGCAGACTTGTTAGAGTTTATGCGTCAGTCCCTAAAAGAAGTTGCGCCCAACGGCGGCTACAGCATGGACTATGCCGGCCCTTCACGCCAGTTTATGGCTGAGTCCGGAGGATTTTTGGTGACCATGTTCTTTGCGATTTTGATTGTGTTCTTGGTTCTTGCGGCGCAGTTCGAAAGTTTCCGTGACCCGATTGTGATTTTGGTTTCTGTGCCGTTGGCTTTATTCGGCGCCTTAATCTTTATTAATCTAGGATTCACTACATTAAACGTCTACACTCAGGTGGGGCTCGTCACGCTGATGGGCTTAATTAGTAAGCACGGCATTTTGATTGTGGAGTTTGCTAATGAGCTTCAGGAGGCTGGATGCAGTAAGCTCAATGCTATCGTTGAAGCGAGTAGCGTTCGTTTACGCCCTATATTGATGACAACTGCTGCGATGGTTTTAGGTGTTCTGCCGTTGGTGATTGCCTCTGGAGCAGGTGCAGCTGGGCGCAAATCCATGGGCATCGTGATCTTTACCGGCTTGTCGATTGGAACTCTATTTACGCTGTTTGTTGTACCGGCTATGTATTTATTTATTGGCGCAGATCATCACGCTAAGAAATTCAAGCAAGAGTAGCGATTAAAAAACCACTTAACGATATTGAGCTCTTTATCAGCAAACTCGCCAAAGAGGGTCTCGGATCTTAGCTGCGTTAACCAGCGTTCGACGTTTTTATGTTCACTGCGTAAACCAGTTTTTTCTGGAAACGTATCGTTTAGCAATGCCCAGCGGTGCACACCTAGAGCCACCACAATATCGCCAATATTAAATTGATCGCCTGAGCAGTAGGCTTGTTTAGATAGCATTTGATCGAGCAAGCCAAGGGTTTGGTTTGTTGTTTGATAGCCTTTGTAGATGGCGTCATAATTACGATCTTGTTCAGGCGTTCTAGTCAGGCCTAGGAAGGCAGTACGCAATGGAGGCCCAAAGAGTTGCTAGTTGCCAATCCATCATTTTTTCAGAGCCGTATTGAGCCGCAATGCTTTTAGGAAAACGTCCATTTTTATCGTACTGTGAAACCAGGTAACGCATGATGGTGTTTGATTCCCAGAGTATCAAGCCTCCATCTTCGAGGGTAGGCACAAACCCATTTGGATTCATTTTAAGAAACTCGGGCGTGTTATTGATCCCAAAGTGGAGACCAGCATCTATACGCTCAAAGTCTTTGCCCTTTTTGAGCCCTAACTCGGCAAGGCACCACAATACTTTTTGAACGTTAATAGAACTTTTGCGACCCCATAAACGCATCATAGTATTTCCTTATATAGGTGATTCAGATTAGCTAGTTTTGGTTTCCGTAAAATCGAGACCAAGAAACTTGCTGCGCGCAAAAATGAGAGGTTCTCGTTCAAGGTGATTCTTTAAGTTGATGACTTTGGCAACAATGATGTTGTGATTTCCACCTATATGCACGCAAACGGTTTCACATTCGTAATAGGCAACACAATCATTTGTTTGTGTAAGGCCACTTGCTGCGAGCTTATGGCTAATACCATTGAATTGATCGATCTTGACTGTGGTGAAATGCATTGCTAAATGCTCTTGAGAGTGCTCAAGAACATGAATCAGATGTATTTTGCCAAGCTCAACCCAAGGCATCAGACGTGAATGCTTTTTTAAGCTCCAGAGAATTAAAGGTAGCTCGAGTGAAACGGTATTGAAAGAGCTAATCGTAATACCGTGGGGATTGTTTTCGTCATCCAAACGGGTGATAACAGTGACCCCAGTTGCAAATGAAGAAAAACCTTTACGCAGTTCTTGTGAGGTAAATGGGGTCATCAGTCTTTTCTTACTTGGCTTCGGCTTTTGCTGTAGCTTCTATAGTGGTACCAGGAATAGGGATTAAGATTTCGTTTTCTTCAGCTTTTACGCATTTGAAGCGATATTCTTTGCCGGCTTTGGATAAAAAGCTAGCGCCTTGATAAAAATCATCTCTACAAGTTTTGGTAGCGAAATCCATTACATCTTGGGGGGCTGCGCTAGAGCTGATGAGACGCATATTGCCCATAGACATATTAATTTGCGTGGAATAGCAGCCAGCTAGCGCCAAGCCAGAAATCATAGTTCCCTGAGGGCGATGTTCGCGTAAAAGTGTTGTATTCGACCCTGAACTACAAGGATGGCTTGGCTATTACTGGCAAAGGTCCGGTGGTGCGAAGCTTTTCTATGGTCCCGGGGATCGATTTTGCCGGTGAGGTGCTAGAAAGCACCAACCCCGACTTCAATGCTGGCGACATGGTACTTCTTAACGGCTGGGGAGTTGGCGAAGGGCATTGGGGTGGTTTAGGGCAACAGGCTCGAGTGAAGGGCGATTGGTTGATTCCGTTGCCCAAAGGCTTTACTGCTAAACAAGCGTTGGCTATTGGTACGGCAGGCTATACGGCCATGCTTTGTGTCATGGCGCTGCAAAAGCATGGCCTCAAACCAAGGGATGGTGAGGTTTTAGTAACCGGAGCTGCAGGGAGTGTGTTGGCAGCTTTGCAATTACGCTACTGAGCAAATTAGGTTTCACAGTGGTTGCTAGCACAGGTCGAATGGCAGAGGCTGGCTACTTGAAGAGATTGGGTGCATCCGAAGTCATCGATCGCGCGGCTTTATCTGCTCCTGGTAAGCCATTGGCAAAAGAACGTTGGGCAGCAGTAGTTGATAGTGTGGGTAGTCATACTTTAGCAAATGCCTGCGCGCAGACCAAGAGCGATGGTGCGGTGGCAGCTTGTGGACTAGCTCAAGGTATGGATTTTCCTTCTACTGTTGCACCATTCATTCTGCGTGGTGTTACCTTGTATGGCATCAACAGCGTGACTGTGCCAAAGGCAAAACGAATTGCTGCATATGAGCAACTGAGTAAGTTGGTAGAGCTAAAAACTTTAGATGAAATCTCTCATGAAATTACGCTTGAGGATTCCATAAAGTACGCACAAGAATTAATGGCTGGAAATGTACGTGGACGCTTGATTGTCGACGTTAATAAATAAAGACTAGTTTTGCTGCGGTGCTTGGAGTTTGCGACTGGAGAGCAGGGACCAGACCTCGAGCTTCTCAGGATTGGTTAAGTCCGACCAATTTGCAATTTCCGTCAGGGTACGATAACAACCTCGACAGTAACCATTTTCAGGGTTAATGTCACACCAATTAATGCATGGCGATGGAACTGTTGTCAAAATAAACCTAGTAGTAAAAGATAAAAGAAATCACGTGAAACCATGAACACTCAAAATCAAGTAAGTGCCAAAACTGAAGTCCATTATCCATTAGGAGGCTTACTTCCGGAAGTGGGTAGTACTATTGAGGTTGCTCCAGGTGTTCGTTGGCTCAGAATGCGATTACCTTTCGCTCTGGATTACACCAATTTGTGGCTGTTACGTGATGAAATTGATGGCGTAGCAGGTTGGACAATTGTTGATTGCGGAATTGCTAATGACGAGACAAGAGCGTCTTGGGAGCAGGTATTTGCAACACAGTTTGACGGTATTCCTGTATTGCGAGTGATTGTGACTCACATGCATCCTGATCATGTAGGTTTATCGCAATGGTTGTGTGAAAAGTGGAATGTGCCTTTGTGGATTTCGATGACAGATTACTTAACTGCGCAACGGTTAAGTTGCAAGGAGGGTGGTGTTGCAGTTGGTTCACGCGCAGGTAGTGGTGGCTCAGCAGATCACTTCCAACGACATGGTTTGACCGCCCCTGAAGATCTAGAAAAAATTCGCGGACGCTCTAATTACTATAGCAATATGGTTCCAGGTGTACCACGTCAATATCGTCGTATTTTGGATGGTGAATCGATATTGATCGGTGGGCGCTCATGGAAGGTGATGATGGGCTATGGACATGCGCCTGAGCATGCATCCCTTTTTTGTAAAGAGCTTGGCGTCCTCATCTCGGGAGATATGCTCTTACCCCGCATTTCAACTAATGTGAGTGTCTATGATGCCGATCCGGATGCGGATCCGCTGGGTTTGTACTTGGACTCGATTGAAAAGTACTTAGCCTTACCTGAGGATTCTTTAGTTTTGCCTTCGCATGGCAAACCATTTGTTGGAATTCGACCACACATTGCGCAATTGAAAGTCCATCATGATGATCGATTGGCAGACACATTAGGCGCCTGTAAAAATCCGGCACATGCTCGAGAGTTAGTGCCGGTTTTATTTAAGCGTGAATTAGATATTCATCAACCTACATTTGCAATGGGTGAGGCTATTGCTCATCTGAATTACCTACTTCGTCGAGGTAAGTTGCGTCGCCAGCTTTGCGACGACGGCGTGTTGCGGTTTTCCGAGGTTTAGCGCTAGTGGTTTTAGTCTCAGATTCTTGATTCGTTCCAGTCGCAGCCGCACCTGCTGCAGAGACAGCATCGCCAAAGGATTTGAGGGCCATCATGGTGGCGTGTTGAACCTCAAGACCTTGGATAGTTGTTTGAGGATGTTGAGGTTCAGATTGAGCCAGTTTTCAACGCTTTTAAGGTCTTTAATGCGTTTTTTCTAGTTCATCAACAACATCTAGGCCGGGAAAAGCTGATCCGAAGCCGCCAGCCGCCTTAGAGGCATCTGTTGTGAAGGGAAACTGCCCCGTTTGACCTATGGCGCCTTGTCCCCACATGGTTTTAAACATTTCTAGGCTTTGATTGAATTCGGGAATGGTTCCAAACATAATGGGCTCCGGGGTAAATGAAAAGTAGCTTTTCCAATAGAATAAAGGGCTCTAGAGATTAATCCCGGTTTAACAATGCAATCTAATGGTTTTTCCCAGCCTTACACCCGCGGTCAGGAGCTTCCCGAGCTGTTGAAGCAACGCATTTTGATTTTAGATGGCGCAATGGGGACCATGATTCAGCAGTACAAGCTAACCGAAGCCGATTATCGCGGGTTGCCCAGCAATACCCGTTTTGCGGATCATCCTGGTGATACCAAGGGAAACAATGAGTTATTGGTTCTGACCCAGCCTGAAGTTATTAGTAAGATTCATGAGCAGTACTTAGAAGCCGGCACTGACATTATTGAAACCAATACTTTTGGTGCAACTTCAGTTGCGCAAGAAGATTACAAAATGGCTGGTCTTGCTCGCGAGATGAATGAGGTCTCTGCAAAGCTAGCGCGTGCAGCCTGTGAAAAATACAGCACTCCTGAGAAACCGCGTTTTGCTGCTGGCGCAATTGGGCCTACACCAAAGACTGCCAGTATCTCACCAGACGTAAATGATCCAGGTGCACGTAATGTGACATTTGATGCTTTGCGCGCATCGTATCGTGAGCAGATTGAAGGTTTGTTTGCTGGCGGCGTGGATTTGTTTTTGGTCGAAACCATTTTCGATACGCTGAATGCAAAAGCTGCGCTCTTTGCTCTCGATGAATTCTTTGAAGAGACAGGTGAACGTTTGCCAGTCATGATCTCTGGAACAGTTACGGACGCATCGGGACGCATTTTGTCTGGTCAAACTGTTGAAGCATTTTGGAATAGTTTGCGTCACATCAAACCCCTTACCTTTGGCCTTAATTGCGCTCTTGGGGCTGCATTGATGCGTCCCTATATTGCAGAGTTGGCAAGAATTTGTGATGCAGCTGTGTCCTGCTACCCGAATGCGGGTTTGCCAAATCCAATGAGTGATACGGGCTTCGATGAGACGCCAGAAATTACTTCGAGCTTGGTCGATGGTTTTGCTAAAGATGGCTTAGTGAATTTAGTTGGCGGGTGCTGTGGCACCACGCCTGATCATATTCGTGCGATTGCGAATGCTGTTGCGAAACGTAAGCCTCGGGCTTTCTATCGTGAGAATGCAGAGGTTGCAGCATGAGCAAGATTGAGAAAAAAGTAATGCCAGCAATGAAGCTTTCTGGCCTCGAGCCTTTTAACGTTACTGCTGATGTTGGCTTCGTCAATATTGGCGAGTGAACTAATGTCACAGGTTCAAAAGCTTTTTCTCGCATGATTTTGAATAATCAATTTGATGAAGCATTAGTAGTTGCGCGTCAGCAAGTTGAGAATGGTGCGCAGATTATTGACATTAATATGGATGAGGCAATGCTAGATTCTGAAGCAGCGATGACGCGCTTCTTAAACTTGATTGCTTCGGAACCAGATATTGCACGCGTTCCAATCATGATTGACTCCTCTAAATGGAGTGTTATCGAAGCAGGCTTGAAGTGTATTCAAGGTAAGCCAATTGTTAATTCGATTTCTCTAAAAGAGGGCGAAGAGCCCTTCAGAAAACAGGCGCGTTTAATTCGTCGTTATGGCGCTGCTTCTGTAGTAATGGCTTTTGATGAGGTTGGACAAGCCGATACTTTTAAGCGTAAGACAGAGATATGTCAGCGTTGTTATGACATTTTGGTGAATGAAATTGGGTTTCCAGCCGAAGACATTATTTTTGATCCGAATATTTTTGCGATCGCCACCGGCATTGAAGAGCACGATAACTATGCGGTAGATTTTATTAATGCCACTCGATGGATTAAAGAAAATTTACCTGGCGCCAAGGTAAGTGGTGGTGTTTCTAATGTGAGTTTTTCATTCCGCGGAAATGATCGTGTCCGCGAAGCGATCCATACTGTTTTCTTATACCACGCCATTCAGGCTGGCATGGATATGGGTATTGTGAATGCTGGGCAACTGGGTGTTTATGCCGACCTTGATCCTGAGCTACGTGAGCGCATAGAAGATGTAGCCCTCAATCGCTTTAAAAAGAAGGATGGCAAAACACCAACAGAGCGTTTGCTCGATATTGCTGACCAATTTAAAGGCGGTGGCGCCAAGCAAGTCGAAAATTTAGTTTGGCGTGAAGCCCCAGTTCGTGAGCGCCTAACGCATGCGCTCGTACATGGCATTACCACTTTTATTGAAGAAGATGCTGAGGAGTTGCGTGCTGAAATTATGGGCGCAGGCGGTAGGCCAATTGAGGTGATTGAAGGCCCACTCATGGATGGCATGAATGTGGTTGGTGACTTGTTTGGTGCTGGCAAGATGTTCCTTCCACAAGTGGTAAAAAGTGCGCGAGTGATGAAGCAAGCTGTTGCAATTTTGATTCCATATATTGAGGAAGAAAAGCGTCAACATATTGCTGCTGGGGGTGAAGCGAAAGCCAAAGGCAAAATTGTGATGGCTACCGTAAAGGGTGACGTTCACGATATTGGTAAAAATATTGTGACGGTTGTTCTGCAATGTAATAACTTTGAAGTAGCCAATATGGGTGTAATGGTTCCTTGTGCGGAGATTTTAAAACGTGCCAAGGAAGAGAATGCTGACATCGTTGGTCTATCGGGATTAATTACACCATCTCTTGAAGAGATGATTTATGTTGCGCAAGAAATGCAGTGCGATGATTACTTCCGCGAGCGTCAAATCCCGCTCATGATTGGTGGCGCAACCACTTCCCGCGTACACACTGCAGTAAAGATTGCTCCGCATTACGATGGCTCTGTGGTCTATGTGCCCGATGCTTCACGATCAGTTTCAGTTGCTTCTAGTTTGTTATCGGATGAAAGCGCCAAGAAGTTTATTCAAGATTTACGTGATGAGTATGTGCGCATTCGTGAGCAACATGCCAATAAGAAAGCTGCGCCAACCATCTCATTGGAGGCAGCTCGCAAAAATCGCGAGATGCTAGATTGGTCATCCTATGCGCCTGAGAAGCCGAAGTTTATTGGGCGCCGTCTATTTAAAAACTTTGCATTGAGCGATATTGCCAAATACATTGACTGGACACCTTTCTTTCAGACTTGGGACTTAGCTGGAAAATTTCCAGCGATCTTGGATGACGAGATTGTGGGAGTTGAGGCTCGTAAGGTTTATGCGGATGCTCAAGTATTGCTTGATAAGCTCATTAAGGGTCAATGGTTACAGGCAGATGCCGTAGTTGCTTTTTATCCCGCAAACACTATTGGCGATGACATTGTTTTGTTTAGCGATGAATCTCGCGAACACCCTTTATTTGTCTGGCATAACTTGCGTCAACAATCTGAGCGTCCAGTTGTTGATGGTGTGCGTAGGGCCTAATCGTTGTTTAGCTGATTATGTGGCGCCAAAAGATTCTGGTGTGGCGGATTACCTCGGTTGTTTTGCAGTCACCACTGGTCATGGGGTTGAAAAGAAAGTGGCCGAGTTTCAAGCAAAGCATGATGACTACAGTGCAATTATGTTGAAAGCCATAGCGGATCGTTTGGCAGAAGCATTTGCTGAATTGATGCACCATCGTGTGCGTACCGACTTATGGGGTTACGCCACAGATGAGATTTTGACTAACGATCAAATGATTAATGAGGAGTACCGCGGTATTCGACCAGCACCTGGATATCCAGTCTGCCCCGCGCATGAGGTGAAAGAAGATTTGTTGCGGGCCATTGGTTCTGAGGATATTGGCATGACTCTAACCGAATCGATGGCAATGAATCCAGCATCTAGCGTGAGTGGCTTCTATATGGCACATCCAGATGCCCGCTACTTTAATGTGGGCAAGCTTTCAGATGATCAGGTGGAGGACCTGGCGAAACGCCGAGGCCAGAGCGTCGAAAATACTCGTCGCCAGCTTGCAAGCCTGTTAGATTAAACACCCCACATTACAGGTTCATTTTTGGCTTTGGCCTGTTTCATGAGTTCAAGAAATGGATAGGCACGTTGTCCAAGACGATCGGCTAGTTTTGGCTTCTCGGCGCCGTTCTCCGTATCTTCATTTACCTTGGCCCACTCCTCGAGATCTTTGAGAATGGCAATCTCTAGGGCAGTAATGAGGTCTGGGAGTTGTTCCGCTGTGAGAATGCCCCGAGGCTCTAGGGGGCGCTCCAAAATATCGAAAATTCGTTTGGTCAGATCCGCCAGCATGATGACGTCTGGACCAGCTTTTGAGCGAAATTGATAGATCATTTCGATAGCTTACCACCTGATAAACTCACTTATCTATGTTGTCTACTAATAAAAATCGCTTAATTGAAATGCTGAGTGCCTCACGGGCGGGCTTGGCTCAGGAGCGTGGCTTAGAAGAGCCCCCTGCACCTCGTCTAGAGCGCCCTAAGGCTATTGATCATGGTGATGTCGCCTGTAATATTGCTCTACAGCTTTCTAAAGCCTGGAAACTCAATCCGCGCGAGTTAGCCCAAGCATTGGTCGGGCGTCTGCAGCAACAGGCTGGCTTTAATGAGCTAATTGCATCTTGTGAAATCGCTGGTCCTGGTTTTATAAATTTTCGGCTCAGTAATGCGGCTAAGACTGCTGTAGTTCCAGAGATCCTCGCTGAAGGAGCTCATTTTGGGGAGACTATCAGAAGCAAACAATCCCCTCAAAGCGCCATGATTGAGTTTGTTTCTGCCAATCCAACTGGTCCATTGCATGTAGGACACGGTAGGCAAGCGGTGCTTGGTGATGCATTGGCTAATTTATTGGCGACACAAGGCATTCAGGTTCACCGCGAGTTTTATTACAACGACGCTGGCATTCAGATTACCAATTTAGCTTTATCAGTTCAGGCTCGCCTACAAGGTCTAAAGCCGGGTGATACTACATGGCCTGAACAGGCTTACAATGGCGAATATATTGCAGAGATAGCTGCAGCATTTAGAGCCTCTCCAGAATTTAAGAATGAGCTTGAAGCAATCCGTCAATTTGCAGTGGCGTACTTACGCAACGAGCAAGATATTGATTTAAAAACCTTTGGCGTTCAATTTGATTGTTATTACTTAGAGTCTTCTCTGTATACAGATGGCAGAGTTGCTCAAATCGTTGATGACTTACAGAGCATTGGTAAAACGTATGAGTCTGAAGGCGCTTTGTGGTTAAAGACCACAGATGATGGTGATGATAAGGATCGCGTGATGCGTAAGTCAGACGGTACTTTTACGTACTTTGTGCCTGATGTTGCATATCACACCAGCAAGTGGAATCGCGGCTTTCAAAAGGTGATCAATGTACAGGGAAGCGATCATCATGGCACGATTGCCCGTGTTCGCTCAGGCTTGCAGGGTGTAGCTCAGAAGCGTGGGTGGGATATACCCAAAACATATCCCGATTATGTATTGCATAAGATGGTAACTGTGATGCGCCATGGCGAAGAAGTGAAAATTTCTAAGCGTGCCGGTTCATATGTGACTGTGCGCGACTTGGTTGAGTGGTCAGGAGGTGTTACTCCAGAAATGACCCCTGATGAAAGAGATTTGGCGCTGCAACGTGGTCGTGATGCTGTCCGTTTCTTCTTGATTTCTCGAAAAGCCGATACAGAATTCGTTTTTGATATTGATTTAGCATTGCAGCAAAATGATGAGAATCCAGTGTTCTATGTTCAATATGCTCATGCACGAATTAGTTCAATCTTGCAGCAGTGGGGTGGTCAGCTATCTGATTTAACTTCAGCAGATCTTTCGCTTTTGCAAAGTAAGGCGTCCGATCATTTGCTCCGTCGATTGGCGGAATATCCTGAGATGTTAACTGCGGCAGCAGACGAGTTAGCTCCGCATGCACTCGCTTTCTATCTGCGTGATTTGGCAGGTGATTTTCATGCTTTCTATAACGCTGATCGTGTGCTGGTTGACGATCAAAATCTCAAGTTAGCACGTCTTGCATTGCTATCTGCAACTCGTCAGGTTTTGCAAAACGGTTTAAGAGTACTTGGAGTCTCTGCGCCAACGAAGATGTAATGGCGAAGGGTGAAGTGTGGATCTAAGATGAGGAAATGATGAAAACACCGAATCAACAAACTGGCTTCGTTAAGCGCCTTGGTCGCATTAATATCAGGAATCCACAATGTGGCGGCACTATTCTGGGATTTGTATTGGGATTAGGTGCTGGTCTCGGAATCGCATTTGTTATTGCTTTTTACCTCTCCAAAAATACCCCCCAAGAGAGACCGGGGATGCGCGCACCCAGTTTGCCGCTGACTATTAAGCCTGCTCCAACCCCGGCTGAGGGAGAGCAAGCTGTACCCACTGAGCCTGTCGATTTAAACAAACCCCTTCAAGGCAAATTACCTGCCCCTGTTGCAACAGACCCAATTGGTGATTTGGTGAATGGCAAAAAATTAGCGGATAAGCCTGCAGATACATCTAGTACTGCAAAATCAGATGTAATTTATTTCTTACAGGTTGGTGCTTTTGTAAAACGATCCGATGCGGATGCGCAAAAAGCCAATTTAGCTATCCAAGGAATTCAGGCACAGTTAAGTGAAGTCACTAGTGATGGCAATACACTCTGGCGCGTGCGCGTAGGGCCATACAATACCGTTGAAGATAGCAACCCAGTTCGCGATAAATTGAGTGGCATGGGTATTAAACCAACTTTGATTAAATCTAGTAAATCATGATTTCTTATAGCAAAAGATTTTTTATATTATTTACATTGCTCGCTTTGAGTGATTTTACATTTGCTCAGGGACAAAAAATAGAAGAGGGCTTTGACTACCGAGTCTTGCTAGTTACTCAGCCAGTAGAAACTAAGGGCAAGGTTGAGGTCATCGAGTTCTTTTGGTATGGCTGTTCGCATTGCTACGATTTTGAGCCTGAACTGAGCAGTTGGGTAAAGCGTCAGCCAAAAGATGTAGTGTTTCGTAGGGTTCCTGTAGCTTTCCGTGATGATCTCTTGCCGCATAGCCAATTGTTCTATGCGCTAGAAGCAATGGGCAAAGGGGACGCTTTAAATGATAAGGAGATGTATGCGATTCATAAAGAAAATAAGCGCCTCTTAACCGAGCCTGAAATTGCTGATTGGGTTGCATCCCAAGGCATTGATCGCAACTCGTTCTTAGCTGCTTATCGTTCATTCGCAGTGGTTTCTAAAGCACGTGCTGCTAAACAATTGGCAGAGGCATATCGGATTGATGGCGTACCTACGATTGTCATGCAAGGTAAATACGTTACATCACCCTCAATCGCTGGAACAAAGGCCAAGGCAATTGCGGTAATGGACTATCTAGAAGAGAAAATTCGAAAAGATAAGTACAAGCAGTAATTACCTAAAGCGGCGCTTATAAGTTGTTCAAATTTTGACAAAGCGCCGCACAATCCAAAAGTAGATTGGGTAAGGCAGGACTCTAAGAAATTTTAAGAATCTGGAGAATCTTTTGGGAAAGTGAATATCAAATTCACCCTTCTGAATACCAGTCAAAATTTCTTGCGCAGCTTCTTCGGCGCTAATAAGCGCTGGCATTTCAAAGTCATTTTGAGCCGTGGCTTCAGTAGCTACAAATCCAGGCGAAATCATGTGTACGCTAATCCCAGTTGGCAGTAAATCGTAATATAAATTCTCACAAAAATTGATGATGGCGGCCTTACTTGGTCCGTATGCCGACGCTTTTGGAAGTCCGCTATAGCCTGCAACACTACCAACGATGGCAATGTGCCCTGATTTTGCTTTTAGCATTTTAGGTAGTACTAATGCAACTGTTCTCATGGGTCCTAAAAGATTTGCGTCAATTGTTTGCTCTGCAATCTTGATATCAAAATAGTCTGCACGAAGTGGAACATAGATGCCCGATACAAAAAGCAGGAGATCAATGTCTCCCCATTTATCTAGGATGGTGTTGTAAGCACCTAGAAATTGCGTATCGCTCGTGACATCTAATGGCAGGACGAGTGTTTGGCCAATCTCGCCAGTTATAGCAATTTGGTTTAATCGCTCCACTCTTCTGCTGGATAAGGCAATCTTAGCTCCTTTGGATAGCAACGCCTTTACGCAAGCTTCACCAATGCCGCTTGAGGCTCCTATGACCCAAACTCTTTTGCTTGCGAAGTGATTCATTCCAAGCTGTTTCATGAGTTTTGAGAATCAGAAGGTGGAGTTGAATTTTGGTGACTCAATGTGAACTGCATAACATCGATATTGCGCTCTGTAAAGCCAGCGGCGCAGTACATGAGATAGAAGTTCCATAGACGAATAAAAGCTTCATCAAACCCTAGTTGGCGCACTTCTTGTAATCTGCAATTAAAGCTATCACGCCATAAACAAAGGGTTTTTGCATAGTCTGCGCCAAAAGCGAACTCATTTTCTATTTGAAGTCCGGCCTCAGTTGCACAAGTTTTAAAGCTTGATCTAGAGGGCAACATGCCCCCTGGAAAGACATGCTGCTGAATAAAGTCGGTGTTGCGTCGATAGCGCTCGAATAGATCTTCGGCAATGACAATAGTTTGAATACAAGCTTTGCCGCCAGCTTTTAGGCATTGAGCAATCGTTTCAAAATATTCTGGCCAATGCTTCTCGCCAACTGCTTCAAACATTTCAACAGAAGCAATGCCATCAAATTTTTCGTGGCAATCACGATAGTCCTGTAGGCGCACTTCAAATTCGGATGGGTTTGCTATTTGAGTCTGCACCTCCATTAGCCGCTTTTCTGCAAAGGCTTTTTGCTCTGTCGATAGAGTGAGGCCAGTAATTGCTCTATGGTTGCGAAGAGACTCTTTCATTACTCCACCCCAGCCACAGCCTATTTCTAAGATTCGATCCCCTGGCAATGTCTTGAGGGAATCCAAGATGCGTCCAATCTTTGCTCGTTGGGCATCAGCTAAAGTTTGTTTATCTCCATCGGAGAACCAGGCGCTTGAATAGCTCATGGTGGGGTCAAGCCAAAGCGTATAAAAAGCATTACCTAGGCCATAAGTGTGCATGAATATTCTTGCGACTTCCTGACTTGCTGTTATCTCGTAGCCAATGTTTCAAGCGATAAAAAATGGAGCCATACCAATTGCCATATATCGCCTTTTCTAAGATGGTTCGATTGCGAATTGCTAGTTCAAGTAGCGCTTTAAGATCGGGCGTATTCCATTTACCTTGAATATAGCTTTCTGCAAACCCAATATCACCATGAGACATGATCTCTTTAAATACTGACCATTCCAAAATCTGAATTTCAGCATGCAAACTATCGTCTGAATTGCCGAATTCACGTTTTTCACCATTTGGTAGCGTCATTTTTAAATGACCGCTGCTCAGTTGGGTAAGAAGAGCTAGCAATGTTTTGCTGCTAAGTGAATTTTGGTATAAAGAGATTAGCTCTGCAGATGGGCAAGAAAAACTTAATCTAGAAAGAAGGGGTTGTCCTGGGCAGTTCATCTGCTAACTTCAAATTCTGGTGGTTTAGGCTTTGAGTGAAAGGGTACACCTTTTATCCATAATTTCAATGCTTGCCAATGAATGCGAAATATCACGCCTAAGCTCATTAGGGGATAACGGAGGAGTGCTTGGATGATATTGGCTTGGCTTAGTGGGCGACTGACGCCACTGATGCTGGTATTAATGAGGGGCTACCATCCTCATGAAGCTCAATTCTACAGACATTGTTTTTGCCGCTGCTACTATCCTTTGGAAATAAGAAGCGGAAATGGTATTCACCACGAACTTCACAAAATGGGGACACATGGAACACTTTTTTACTAGTGAAAGTTTCGCCGGAGAGCAGTTCTTCGCCTGAATCCTTGTGCAAAAGGTAGCAATGGCGCTCACCAAAGGTATTGTTTACCTCAGCTATAACCGCTTGAACTTTGCCATCGGTACGCGTACAGATCCAGAAACTTACGGGGTTAAAGACATAGCCTAGTACTCTTGGAAATGTCTGTAGCCAGATTTCTCCATCCACATTCTTCACTTGATGATCTGCAAGTACTTTTTCAATCCAAACAAGGCTATCTACCTTACCTAGCCCATGATCCTTATCAAAAAATGCACAAAGCTCCCATTGGTTATCGCTTAGTCCACATTGATTGAGAAGCGTAGGACTGGTTCTACGGGCGCGCATAGGTATAGAGATGGTAAAGACGCCATATCCAAAAGCATTTCTGGTTGGTCGAAGGCGTTGGTGTTTTACTACTCCAAAGTTAATTTTTGCTTGTGGCATTAACTAGCTGTCTTGCTTGGCTTTGATGGGTTGACGAGCGCTTTCAATGAGAGCTTCGGCGACTAATTCTCCAGAACGCAAACCATCCTCATGGAATCCAAAACCTGTCCATGCGCCGCAATACCAAATGGATGAAGCTCCTTGAATTAAAGGTAATGCTTTCTGAGCTTGTATAGCACCCATATCGAAGACAGGATGTGAATAGTGAATTTCTTGATGTACCAGTTTTGGATCTGGCTCTTCTGAAGGATTGAGACTAACAATAATTTGCGTATCTTTCAGTTGATCTGGAAGTGGCTGCAAGCGATTAATTAAATAGTTCACGCTGACATGTTGTTTTGCATTTGGTTTATCACCAGACTTGGTAGTGTAATTCCATGCAGCCCAACAACGTTTCGCTGCAGGGAGGAAGCGGATATCCGTATGCAAAATTGTTCGATTTTGCTGATATGGAACTACTGCCAGAATATTTCTAGATTGTTGGTCTATGCCCATGAACTAAATCTAGGGTTTGATCGCTGTGACAGGCCATGATTACTTCATCAAAATAGCTTGTGCCGGTTGCGCCGATCACTTCAACTTGGCCACCATCGCGATTTGTATTTACTTTCAGAACGCGCTCACGTTTAATTATTACTCGATGTTTTTCTAGAGCCGCAACGATTCTTTTTACATACTCGCGCGAGCCACCTTTAATGGTTAACCATTGAGGGCGATTTTGGATTTGCAAAAGACCATGGTTGTGACAAAAGCGCACCATCGTCTGAATGGGAAATGCCAGCATCTGATCAACAGAGCATGACCAGATGGCGCCAATCATAGGTAGAAAATAATTCTCTTTAAAGCTTTGACTAAAACGATGACGTTCTAAAAAATTAGCAATTTTTTCATCTGGCTCTTTGTATTGATGACCAGCATCAATTTGCTCATGTGCTAATCGAGTCGCTAGGCGATTAAAGCGCAAGATGTCATAAGCCATTCTCCAAAAGGATGGGGAAAAAAGGTTGGCTCTTTGTCCAAAAAAGAATTAATGTCATTGCCTGCCCATTCGATCTTCTTGGTTGATGCAGATTTTGAAAAAGTATCAATCGAAACGGAAAAAGACATTTCCGATGGGGCTATTGGCGCTTGAATCTCTTCAAATAGGCGAACTAAGCGGGGATATGTCTTGCGATTAAACACTAAGAAGCCAGTATCCACGCCATGGGTAATTTTTTTCCGTCGATGCTGAAATTGAAGTCGACGGTATTGCTGTGCCCACCAATGTGATCCCCAGATTCATAGAGAGTAATTGCAAATTCAGGGTGGTGTTTTAAAGCATAGGCACAACCTAATCCCGAGATGCCGGCGCCAACAATGGCAATATGTTTTTTGATCACTGAGCTTTTTCTCCTAAAAGCTTTTCAATTTGGCCCGTAATGCTGCTGCTATTTGGCTTGGTCATGCTTCCAAATGAATCCATCACATTTCCATTTCGGTCTATTAAATATTTATAAAAATTCCATTTAGGAGTTGTACCTGTTTTGGCAATCAACATCTTAAATAAAGGGTTTGGGTTATTTCCGGAGACGGTGCTTTTGGCGAACATCGGAAATTTCACGTCATAGGTATTTTTGCAGAAGTCTGCAATTTCCTTATTACTTCCTGGTTCTTGTTGTCCAAAATCATTGGATGGAAAGCCTAGCACCACAAATCCCTGATCTTTGTATTTGGCGTAAATTTTTTCTAGGCCTTCATATTGGCTAGTAAAACCACAGAAACTAGCTGTATTGACAACCAAAATGACTTTGCCCTGATATTGGCAGAGGTTTTGTGGCGCTTCATCTTGTAAGCGTGGGAAGGTACGGGAGAGTAGGGGGCTGCAATTATTCGCAGCATTAGCAGGTTGAAACCCAAATAAAAAAGGGCAAGTAGGCCAAATAGGCAATTCATCGCATAACGTGGCATTTGACACCTTTTATTTCGTTTAATAGAGGTCAAGTCTAAGACATTCTGGCTAATATCGCAGGGCTTGTGGGAATGCCATTAATATGGAGTTATGAGTCAGATAACCCCACCCTCTTTTGAAGCTAAGGTCTGCCCTCCAGAGCAATTAAGTGCACGTCTGGCAAAGCTTCCCCGTCCCTTAGTATTTACAAACGGTGTCTTTGATATTTTGCATCGCGGCCATGCTAGTTATTTAGCGCAGGCTCGTGCCTTAGGAGCCAGCTTGGTAGTAGGCGTTAATTCAGACGCTTCGGTGAAGATGTTGGGCAAAGATGACGATAGACCAATTAATTCTGAGGCTGATCGGCAAGCATTATTGGCTGCCCTCGAGAGTGTAGATATGGCAATAATATTTACCGAACAAACGCCAGTCAACTTGATTGAAAAAATTCGGCCTGATATTTACGTTAAGGGCGGCGATTATGAAATCGATACTCTGGCAGAGACTCATTTAATAAAGAGCTGGGGTGGTAAAGCAGTTGCAATACCTTTTTTGTATGAGCGCTCGACAACAAGTCTTTTGGGTAAGATTCGTTCTTAAAGATTTTGCAGTAGCCATGCCCAAGTGCCACGCAATACTAAGCCTTCAGTTATTTCAACGAATTGCTTAGCTGGTAAATTGGTTTCTGAAATTTCTTTCGCTAGGATTTTGGCATTACCGCCATCAAGCCAAATTTTCTCCACTGGAATATTCATTTCTTTAGCTTGCATTAAGGCAAATTGAATTGCGCCAATCTGTGCTGCATTACACCCGCCAATAATTGCTTCATTGGTCGTTATTCCAAACCCCTGGTGAGTTTCTTTGCGAACCGCCAAAGGGAGTTGAGCAGTTTTGCTTTGTAAGCATTCTTGCATTAGGCCTAGGCCGGGCAAGATCCAGCCGCCATAATGCACGCCATTGGAGCCAAGTAAATCGATGGTGGTGGCTGTGCCGGCATTTACGATTAAGGTATTTATATTGGATAAAGCACGTGCTCCAATAAGCGCTGCCCAGCGATCAGCACCAAGCTTGCCGGGCTCTTTGTAAAGGCTTCGGATGCCTAAATAAGTGCTATCACCATTTAATTGTTTCCAGTCAAGATCATTCCATTGTGGGAAAAGTAATTTGAGCTGAGTAACTGCGTCGTCCCCTGCAACACAACAAAATCCAATGGCTTCTGGCTTCGGCAGTGTTTTGGAAATATAGCTCGCTAACTCAGAACGAAGTTCATCCGATTGCAAAGTTTTGCTAGATATAGATCCCGAATAAGCCCATAGTTTCTTTTGGCGATCGCTTGGGTTTTGAGTGGATTCGACCGCCGCCCATTTGAGGCGAGTATTGCCAACATCAAAGAATAAATAAGGACTCATGATTGAATTCGCAATGAAACATCACCTGCATGAATAGCAACAGTTTTGCTTCCTTGCTGCAATAGTAATGCCCCTTTTTCATTTACGCCTATTGCAATTCCATAAATGGGATCTTTGCCTATACCGGAGATACATACCGATTGACCTTGATATGCATCCCATTTCATCCAACGCTCTTGGTATAGCTCAAATCCATGTACATCAAATTCAGAAAGACTATTTTCAAGAGCGGCTATTAATTTAAGCCACAGATATTCAATATCAGGTAGCGAGTCGGTGAGTTGAGCTAGCGAACCAACTTTAAGCCCGCCGGTCAGATTTGATTCGATAGCTTGTGCATTTCTTAGGTTAATTCCAATGCCAATAATCATCCAAGTAGGTTCATCCGGTTTTGCTTGCCCACCTTCAATGAGGATGCCACCGAGTTTTGCATTATTCAACAACAAATCATTTGGCCATTTCAAACTCAGACCAACCTGTTGAAGTTCCGTTTCACTTAAATTGCATGCCTGAGCTATACCGGTTATTACTGCTAGGCCTGCTAATAGGCTAAGTCCACCCAATTCAGCAGGGGCTCTCTTGAACGGAAAAGCAAGGGAGAAACAAAGGGAGTCCTCTGGAGTTGCAAGCCATGATCTACCCGCTCTCCCTTTTCCGGCTGTTTGTTTGCGGGCAATACGTGCAACGGGGTTAATTAAATCGTCTGAGCGCCAGCGAGCCAAAAGATCGTCGTTAGTAGATTTGGTCTCGGTAATGCGCTCAAGGATGCAATTTGCAGTCATTTCGACATTGTAGAAAGGTTTGACCTAGAATTGTGGAATGGATCAAAAAGATCAACGACCAAGGAAATTAGCATGGCCCTTACAGGCTATGCCATTAGCCAGGGCTATGTGTCTTAGCTACGCACTTTTAATCATCTATGTGAGCCTAAATCCATTTGACTTTGATTTTCAGAACGGTATAGCTGCTTGGGCTTGGCTGGATGCACCACTGCCCCATTTTATCACTTTATTTGATGTGTCAGTCAATGTCTTGGCCTATATTCCATTGGGATTTTTGGGCATGTTTGCAACCTATCCACGCTGGCGTAATTTCGTTGCGCTTGGGATAGCTTTATGTCTAAGCGCTTCTCTAGCCTTTGTTGTGGAAACCTTGCAATCTTGGTTGCCCACCCGAATACCAAGTCAAATGGACTGGTGGGCTAATGTATTGGGCGGACTTTTAGGGGGTTTATTAGCCATTCCTTTGGGTCCTCAGTGGTTTTCTGGAAGCACAATTCGCCGTCATTTTGATCAATGGTTTGGCTTAAATTGGGCGGCATGCGCGCTCTTCTTATTATTTCCTTGGTCACAAATTTATCCCCAAAGCTCGTGGCTTGGAACCGGGGTATGGGGTCATGCAATCTTTGGTTCGATTGATTGGGGCACTCTAGTTATTAATCATGTGATTCAAGAGACGGTGATCACTTCATTGTGTTGGCTTGGCGTTGGCTTATTGCTTTCATTAGGGTTGCGTCATAAAGCCCCTCAGTGGTTGATTCTGAACGGACTTCTTGGACTTACAGTGCTCATTAAAATTTTATTTAGTGGGCTTCAATTTGGCACAGAGTTCAGCTTAATTTGGCTTACCGCTGGCGCAGTTTGGGGAATGATCTTGGGTAGCCTCTTGTTGAGGTGGGCGCTCAAGCTGGAACCAGCAGTGAAGTTCTGGCTAGCCTTGATTTGTTTGGTTGGAACCGCAATTGCGGTCAATATATTGCCAGACAACCCATACTTCATACTCACATTAAGGCACTGGTATCAAGGTCGTTTATTGCACTTTAACGAGTTAATGCAGTGGGTTTCGGTAGTATGGTTACCTCTGGCTTTAGTTTGGATGATTCGAAGCGCCATGAAATTTAAATCACAACATTGATGAATATAATTTTCCTATGAGTTTTTCACACCAGCTATTTTTCTGTCTAAATCAGCGCGGTAATGGTGAAGAGTGTTGTGATCAACGCAATGCCTTTGCTTTATTTGACTATGCAAAAAAGTAAAGGAGCTTGGTCTTGCAGGCCCAGGGAAAATTCGTGTAAACAAAGCAGGATATTTGGATCGATGTGCTGATGGTCCTGTAATGGTCATTTATCCAGAAGGTATTTGGTATACCTTGATTGATGTGGATGACGTTGAGGAAGTTATTCAATCTCATTTAATCGAAGGGCGTCCAGTAGAACGCCTGCAATTAGCTTAGTGTTTCAATGATTGAGAGTTTTTTATGAATAGTCGTACAAAAGTAATTCATATTGAAGGCATAGTTGGATCGATGGAGATGTCTATTGATCTTCCTGATGAACTAAAAAATAATCCTGCTTTTGCGGTACGGGGTTTGGCACTAGTTGCGCATCCACATCCACTCATGGATGGAACCATGGATAACAAAGTAGCTCAAACCATGGCGCGTGCTTTTAATCAATTGGGTTATGTGAGTGTGCGTCCGAACTTTCGTGGTGTGGGTGGAACCGAGGGCATTCATGATGATGGTGTTGGGGAGTTAGAAGATTTGCTCCACGTTACTGACTGGATGCGAACTCCTTCAAGCTGGAGTGAGTATGATGTGACCGCAAATCAATCTTGGGTGGCGAGTGCTAATTCATTGCCATTGGTAGTTTCTGGCTTTTCTTTTGGAAGTTTTGTTGGTAGCCATTTGGTACAAAGGCTTGCAGATCTTGGGCGCCCAGCTAAGCGCCTTGTCATGGTGGGTAGCGCGGCTGGCAAATGGACACTAGCCTTGGTTCCTACAGATACCATTTTGATTCACGGCGAATTGGATGAAACTATTCCTTTGATTGATGTCTTAGATTGGGCGCGTCCACAAGAGCTTACTGTTCAAGTTGTCCCAGGCGCCGATCATTTTTTTCATCGTCGCTTGCACTGTATTCGTAACATCATTACTGGCGCTTGGTTAGGTATGCCAGATCACCGAAAATAATTAGCACTAGGGACTTAAATCATGACCGAAGAAAAATCATTAATCGAGTACCCATCATTATTTCCAATTAAGGTTATGGGTAAAGCAAATCCTGAGTATCTTCCTGCGATCGTGCGTATTGCTAAACAATTTGATCCTACGTTTGATGAGAGCAAGGTTGAACAACGCCCATCTAAAGATGGAAATTATTTAGGCATCACTTTGCCAATAACAGCCACCAGCCGTGAGCAGTTAGATGAGCTCTATAGGACTTTATCTACGCATCCATTAGTTAGTATCGTTCTGTAATAGCACTCATGTCAGCTTTAGTAAAACAACTCGGATTGGCTGATTACGCATTCACGTATGAGACGATGAAAGCATTTACTAAAGCGCGTACCAATGAGACCCTCGATGAGATTTGGGTTTTAGAGCATCCGCCCGTATTTACTTTAGGTTTGGCTGGAGACGCGAATAATCTCCATTCCCCCACAAATAACATTCCACTCGTTCAGGTAGATCGGGGCGGCGAAATTACGTACCACGGGCCTGGACAGATTGTTGTTTATCTCTTGCTCGACCTTAGACGTCTTGGGATATTTGTGAAGGAATTGGTATCCCGGATAGAGCAAGCCTTAATTGATACATTGGCAGATTTTGGAATACAGGCTGAGAGACATCCTGGAGCCCCAGGAATATATATATCTGAGCAGTCTAGAGTGTCCTCAGAGTGGTTTGGCGCCAAGATAGCTGCTCTTGGGCTAAAGGTCTCTAAAGGTTGCTCCTATCATGGCTTAGCTCTCAATGTGGCAACGGATTTGGAGGCATTCAAGCGTATCCATCCTTGTGGCTATGAGGGTTTAAAGACGGTTGATATGCGAACTCTTGGGATTAGGGACAATATAGACACTATTAGCCAAAGGCTTTTGCAGCACCTACAAAAGCAACTGATGCCATCATGACAACAAATAAGACTGACAATAACCCTTCCGTTGAGGCGCGCCAAGATCTCAATTACGACGCATCACGTAAGCAAAAATCGAGTGAGAAGACTGCGCGTATTCCGATCAAAATTGTTCCTCTTGAACAGGTTTTAAAAAAGCCCGATTGGATTCGCGTAAAAGCAGCTTCAGGTAACTCGCGATTTGCAGAAATCAAAAAAATATTGCGTGAGAACGAATTGGTGACGGTGTGCGAAGAAGCGAGCTGCCCCAATATTGGAGAATGTTTTGGTAAAGGCACTGCCACTTTCATGATCATGGGTGACAAGTGCACTCGACGTTGCCCATTTTGCGATGTAGGGCACGGAAGGCCAGATCCACTTGATGTCAAAGAGCCTGCAAACTTGGCTCGTACTATTGCAGCGCTAAAACTAAATTATGTAGTTATCACCAGTGTGGATCGTGATGATCTTCGTGATGGTGGCGCGATGCATTATGTAGATTGCATTTCTCAATCACGCGCTCTTTCCCCCAATACACGTATTGAGGTATTGGTTCCAGATTTTCGTGGTCGATTAGACAAGGCTCTGGATATTTTTGCTGAACATGCACCCTCTGGTTTGCCTGATGTGATGAATCACAATCTAGAAACTGTTCCGCGTTTATATAAACAAGCTAGACCAGGCGCTGACTACTTGCATTCTTTAAAGCTATTGAAAGACTTTAAAGAGCGTTTCCCGCATGTCCCCACTAAAAGTGGTTTGATGGTCGGGTTGGGTGAAACAGACGAAGAGATTTTAGAAGTAATGCGTGATATGCGTGAGCACAATATTGACATGCTGACCATTGGTCAGTACCTCGCTCCTTCAGGACACCATTTACCTGTTACGCGCTATGTTCACCCGGATGTCTTTAAGATGTTTGAGGAGAGGGCATATGAAATGGGGTTCTCCCATGCAGCAGTTGGTGCCATGGTGCGCTCAAGCTATCATGCTGATCAACAAGCTCATGGAGCGGGGGTTGTCTAGAAGCATTTTTAAGGCCGTCAGTTTATTCGCAGCAATAGTTTTTCTGATTGCCTGCAGTCCTAAATTAGACTGGCGCACGGTTCAGTCGCCACAAGAGCAGTATACGGCTTTATTTCCTGGCAAGCCAGACAAATTAGAGCGACGCATTCCCTATCTTGATCAGGAGTTTTTACAAACACTTGAAGCGGTAAAAATTGATGAAGATATTTATTCGGTCAGCACTATTCAATTACCCGCTGGTCAAAGTGCTTCATTGAATATACTGATATCACAATTGCAAAATAATTTGTTAGATAGGGCAAAAGCATCTGGCGGCGATGTCATTGTTGAGGATGCATTTTATAAAACAGTAGATCGACAACGTTTACCGACCAAAGATTATTTTCTAGATTTAAAGGGTGGTGATAATTCTCAGCAGCTGATGCGCGTACGATGGATTAATCGAATGGCACCAAATGGCGCTAGTTGTATTTATCAGATATCAATACTGCATACAAAATCTGATTCACCAAATGCAAAAACTTTTTTCTCTAAAGAAGAATACGAAAATTTCTTTAGTAATTTTGCCCCAGAGTAAATCTAAAAATAATGAATTAGCAAGAGCAGACAGTTTTTACTGTTTTTCGAGCGCCGCTACTTTAGCTTCCAAAGCCTCTAATTTTTCTCTTGTCTTAGCAAGAACTTTTGATTGAAGTTCAAACTCTTCGCGAGTTACCAAATCCATTTTCTGAAAACCTTGATTCATCATCGCGCGCACATTCTTTTCAATTTCCTGAGCGGGTGAGTTGCGGATCGCATCGCCAACCTTATTCTGCATATCGCTTGCGATGCGTTGAATTTGTTCGAGTATTTCGCCAGGTTTTTGCATGATGAGGGTCCGCTGTTTTATTGATAGTTGCATAAAAGATACACATTCACATTTTAAGTTGTATGCGAAAAAGTGCCCAAAAAAGGGTCAAAACTTGAAAAATCACCAAAATTCCCTGATGCGGTGCAATATTTAGCACCATAAAAGTGTAATAGCATTAACTAGGGGAATCCGCCCGGAACCAGAAATGCCCCGACCTTCATGATCACTCCATGCAATCAGCATTTAGCCCATCTTTTATTACAACCAGCAAAGAGTATAACACATGAAAACAATTCACAAGACAGCAGTTTCTGCAGCAGCAGTAGCTTTGTTGACAGGTCTTGCATCTTCAGCAGCTTTTGCTGCTGATGAACCAGCGGCGCCTGAAGTCAGCCCGGTTACAGCTAACGTGACTATCACAAACGACTATCGTTATCGTAGTATTACTCAGTCCAACTACCAACCTGCCATTCAAGGTGGTTTTGATTACGCTCATGAGAGCGGTTTATATATTGGTAACTGGAACAGCACAATTAACTGGGTTTCTAACACCACTAACAATGGCATTAAAGTTCCAATCGAAATGGACTTCTACGGTGGCTTTAAGAAAGAGTTGATTGCCGAAGGTTTTGCATCCGACATCGGTGTATTGCAATACTACTATCCACAAACAGGTGGCAACTACAACTTGACCATGGTTAATCCAAATACAACTGAGTTATATGTAGCCCAAAACTTTACTTTTGGACCTGTAACTGGTTTCGTAAAAGCGAACTACTCGTTAACCAATATTTTCGGCATCCCACAAAGCTCAGGATCTTTCTATCCAGACTTAACAGTTAACTATGACACTGGTATTTGGGGCATTAGCTTGAATGGTCACGTTGGATATCAGAAGGTTGTAGGTCAGCCAG
The DNA here is from genome assembly GCF_900095205.1 of Polynucleobacter necessarius. Classification (NCBI taxonomy): domain Bacteria; kingdom Pseudomonadati; phylum Pseudomonadota; class Betaproteobacteria; order Burkholderiales; family Burkholderiaceae; genus Polynucleobacter; species Polynucleobacter necessarius. The sequence continues at coordinate 143,657 of NZ_LT606951.1, forward strand.
GATCACAGAATGGGGTTTCTACAGCGCATGCAGGAAACAGTCTTGGCTATACAGACTTTAAGTTAGGCGCGACTAAAGACTTTGGTGGTGGCTTATCTCTTGCTGCTGCTTATGTCAGCACTAATGCAAATCCTGCATGGTGGAATACTTATTCCAGCACAACAACTGGCACGCTCACAAGCGCAGCTGGACGTCTAGGTGCTGTAGTTTCTCTAACTAAAGTATTTTAATTATTTACTCTGAACGGAGAAACATATGAAATTAATTACCGCAATCATCAAGCCATTCAAGCTTGACGAAGTGCGCGAAGCTCTCTCAGAAGTGGGAGTTTCGGGCATCACCGTCATTGAAGTTAAAGGCTTTGGTCGTCAAAAAGGTCACACTGAGTTGTATCGCGGTGCTGAGTATGTTATCGACTTTTTACCTAAAGTAAAAATTGAAGCTGCTGTTGAAGATGGCATCTTGGAGCGTGCGATTGAAGCAATTGAAAAATCTGCACGTACAGGCAAGATTGGTGATGGCAAGATTTTTGTCTCACCAGTTGAGCACGTCATTCGTATTCGTACCGGTGAAACCGGCGCGTCAGCACTTTAAAGAGAGGTTCAAAATGTTAACTTGGATGAAACGACTCGTTGCTGGTGGTGCTATGGCTCTGGCCATTGGCGCAACTGGCGTAATGGTTGCTTCACCAGAGCGCATGTTGATGAAGTAAAAAACCTGCTGTAACAGCTCCTGCTGCGGCTCCTGCTGCTGCAGAGCCAGCTCCGGTTCTTTGCTCTGAAAAGTGCAATAAAGCAGATATCGCTTGGATGATGGTTTGTACAGCGTTAGTGTTGTTGATGGCTCTGCCTGGCTTGGCTTTGTTCTACGGTGGCTTAACCCGCAGCAAGAACATCCTGTCTATCTGCATGCAATGCTTCATGGTCTTCTCTTTGATTACAGTGCTATGGGCTATTTATGGCTATAGCTTTGCATTCACGGAAGGCGGGGCACTCATTGGTGGTCTCGATCGTCTGTTCTTGGGCGGCATTAATCCAGATTCAGTTGCTGCAACCTTTAGTAAAGGTGTTGTGATTCCAGAATTTGTATTTATGGCATTCCAAGCAGTGTTCGCGACTATCACTTGCTGCTTAATTATCGGCTCATTTGCTGAGCGCACTAAGTTCTCTGCAATTTTGGTGTTCATGGTTATTTGGTTCACATTCAGCTGCTTGCCAATCGCCTCACATGGTTTGGTTCTGACCTGGTCCAGATGACATCAAAGATGCTGCATCACTCGAAGCAATTACTGCTCGTGCTGGTTGGTTATGGCAAAAAGGTGTGCTCGACTTTGCTGGCGGCACTGTTGTACATATCAATGCTGCGATCGCTGGCTTGGTTGGTTCCTTTGTTATCGGGTAAGCGTTTGGGTTACGGCAAAGAAGCAATGAAGCCACATAACTTAGTTTATGTAATGACTGGTGCTGCACTATTGTGGTTCGGCTGGTTTGGTTTTAACGCTGGCTCAGCTCTTGAAGCAAATGGCACTGCTGGTTTGGCATTTGTGAATACTTACTTGGCTACTGCTGCTGTATTGGGTTGGTCAGTTGCTGAGTGGGTTCTCAAAGGTAAGCCATCAATGTTGGGTGCTGCCTCTGGTTGCGTAGCTGGTTTGGTTGCGATTACTCCAGCAGCTGGATTTGCTGGTCCAATGGGCGCGATCAGCATTGGTTTGATTGCTGGTGTTGTTTGCCTCTGGGGTGTTACTGGCCTTAAGAAAATTTTGGGCTCAGACGACAGCTTGGACGTATTTGGTGTTCACGGCGTAGGCGGTATTACTGGTGCATTGTTAACCGGTGTATTTGCTGATCCAGCATTAGGCGGCTCTGGTATTTGGGATTATGTAGCTAATGCAGTTGCTCCTGATTACTCTATTGCTAGCCAATGATGGATCCAAGCTCAAGGCGTGATTACCACTGTAATTTGGTCTGGCGTGGTCTCTTACGTAGCCTTCAAATTGATCGATATCGTGATTGGTTTACGCGTTAAGGAAGAAGAGCGTGAAGGCTTGGACGGTGAAACTGCTTACGAGTCTTAATTTGTAGATTTACCCCTCACTGGGCGGCTCTGGTTGGTTGCCTAGTTTTGAGCGCGGGATCCTCGGATCCCGCGTCTTTCTTTTAATAATCTTACAATGGTGGAATGGTTCCACATCTCATAACTGCACTCAGCGGCCCTTTGCTCGAATTAGAGTCAAAGGTTTTAGAAGCGACCCCAACCATTGAGCGTTGGTTCAGATTGGAATGGCAGGAGCATACCCCGCCTTTTTACTGTTCGGTCGACTTGCGTAATTCCGGCTTTAAGCTGGCGCCGGTTGACACCAATTTTTCCCCAGGCGGTTTTAATAACCTTTCCCCGCAAATGTTGCCCTTGGCTGTGCAAGCTGCGATGGCTGCTATTGAGAAGATTTGCCCTGAAGCAAAAAATTTATTATTGATTCCTGAGAAACATACCTGCAATACTTTTTATTTACAAAATATTGCTCGCTTGTCGTCGATATTGCGTCAAGCAGGTTTGAATGTTCGTCTTGGCACCTTTTCTGAAGAAATTAAAAAACCCACTTGGATTGAATTGCCAGATGGCAATCGTCTTTTGATGGAACCGCTTTCTCGACTTGGTCTCAAAAAGCAACGCCTAGGTTTAAAAGATTTTGATCCATGCTCAATTTTGTTGAATAACGATTTATCAGTAGGTATCCCTCCGATTTTGGAGAATATCTATGAGCAGTATTTATTACCGGGCCTACACCCAGGTTGGCATGTGCGACGTAAATCAAATCACTTTGCAGCTTATGAAGAAGTAGCCAAGAAGTTTGCCAAGGTGGTTGATATTGACCCTTGGATGATTAATCCTTATTTCACTAGTTGCTCAAACATCAATTTTCATGAGCGCAAAGGTGAGGATGATATCGTGAATACGGCATTAAAGAAAAGCCTTATGTTGTAGTAAAGGCTGATGCTGGCACATACGGTATGGGTGTGATGGTAGTTAATGATCCTGCTCAACTAAAGGGCTTAAATCGAAAAGACCGCAATAAGATGAGCGTTGTTAAAGAAGGCTTAGAAGTAAGCGATGTTCTCATTCAAGAAGGGGTTTACACCTTTGAGAAGGTAAATGAGGCTGTTGCTGAGCCTGTGGTGTATATGATTGATCGCTATGTTATTGGCGGATTCTATCGAATTCATACCGATCGTGGTCCTGATGAAAATCTCAATGCGCCAGGCATGCATTTTGTGCCACTAGCGTTCGAGCAAAATTCAATGCCTGATCTAGGGGCAAAGCCAGGCAGTGCTGCACCTAATCGTTTTTATTTATATGGGGTAGTAGCTCGCCTTGCGCTTCTTGCTTCATCACTAGAGCTTGAGCGTACTGATCCCAATGCTGAAGCTGCATAAATAAAAAACACGAGCTTCTCAATAGAAAATATGGACCTTCTTTTTATTGCAGATCCCCTTGGGTCTTTCAAGCTTCAAAAAGATACCACCTTGGTAATGATGCGTGTGGCTTAAGAAGCTGGTCATCGGTTGTGGTTTTGTCAAAGCCGTAATGTTTTATGGAGAGATGATTTATTGTGGCTGATTGCCAGTCTTTGGTGATTAAACCGAGCTCTACTGCCTGGTTTGAGTTGGGCGATGTTGAATCTCGAGCTCTAAAGTCGTTTTCCGCAGCTCTGATGCGTACAGATCCGCCGTTTGATATCGAATATCTCAACACTACTTGGCTGTTATCCGCGGCTGTTCGTCAGGGTGCAATGGTATTCAATGATCCAAGTGCTGTACGTGATCATTCAGAAAAATTATCTATCCTCGAGTTCCCAAAGCTCATCCCTCCTACATTGGTAACTAGCGAATTCAGTGCGGTTGAACGACATCACCAAACCCATGGTGATATTGTGATTAAACCTTTGGACGGCATGGGGGGTATTGGCGTATTTAGAGTTGGTATCGATGGCCTTAATCTTGCCAGTATTGTTGAGACACTTGGAGAAAATGACGCAAGAACGCTGATGGTTCAGCGTTTTCTTTCGGAAATTACTCAGGGCGATAAGAGGGTACTTTTGATTGGGGGAGAGGTAGTGCTATTTGCGCTAGCTCGGATTCCTCAAGGCAATGAAATTCGAGGCAATTTAGCAGCTGGCGGCAAAGGCGTCGCAATGCCATTAACTGAGGCTGAAAAGGTTGCTGAAGAATTGGCGCCTACTTTAAATCGTCATGGATTATTCTTAGTTGGATTGGATTTAATTGGTGGCTATCTCACTGAAATTAATGTGACGAGCCCTACTTGTTTTGTTGAAATTGCTGACCAAACTGATTTTAATGTCCCGCAATTTTGGTTGGCTGCACTTGAAAAGGCATTGACTTAAAAATGGCTGGAATTGTCATTGTTGCACACACACCAGTTGCTAGCGCAATGCTAGGTTTCGCAGAGCATGCTTTTGGTGTATTGCCTGAGTGTGTCAGGGCGGTTGATATCCCTCCACATGAAGATACAAAGGTGAGTTTTGATCGGGTGCTCAAAGCTGCCTATGGCGTAAATACAGGCAATGGGGTGCTTATCCTAACGGATGTGATGGGAGCAACCCCTGCCAATGTGGCAGCAAAGCTAGAGGCGCTAGGCCCTTTGTCTGGATTAAATGCACCTGTTGTTGTGTTGGCTGGTCTAAATCTACCAATGTTGATGCGTTGTATCTCGCATCGCGGAGAAGGCTTAGAGGAACTGGCGCAAAAGGCGCTGGCTGGTGGACAGCACGGAATTTTGCGCCTAGGTGCAAAAGTAAATCAAGAATAAATAAGGGTCTTCTCACTATGCCGAGCGCAGAAATTGAAATTATTAATAAATTAGGTTTACATGCGCGAGCATCTGCGAAACTTTCTCAGTTGGCCGCTCAGTTTCCTTGTGAAATATTCTTGTCACGTAATGGGCATCAAATTAATGCAAAGAGCATTATGGGTGTGATGATGCTTGCGGCTGGTATGGGTAGCACTGTCACGCTTGAAACCGTGGGCGAGAAATCAGATGAAGCCTTGCAGGCTCTCGCTGCCTTGATTAATGATTGCTTTGGTGAAGGCGAGTAAAGAATATGACTTTTGCATTGCATGGAATTCCAGTATCGAAAGGCATTGCCATTGGCAAAGCAGTCCTGATTTCGCGTGCAGCATTAGAAGCTAGTCACTATTTGGTCGAGCCCGGCAAAGAAGAGGCTGAGGCTCAAAAGTTATTAAATGCATTTGATCAGGTTCGTCTAGAGCTAGATCAATTGCGTCAAGGCCTGCCAAAGGATGCGCCTCAAGAGATGGCTGCATTCCTAGATGTGCACGGCATGATATTGGCTGATCCTGCTTTGGCTGAGAAGCCTATCGCATTGATTCGTACGCAACGCTTAAATGCTGCTTGGGCTTTAACAACCGAGCTAAATGATCTGTTAGAACAATTTGCGGATATTGAAGACGCCTATCTGAAGGAGAGGGCTAACGATATTCGGCAGGTTGCTGAGCGTGTAGTGAAGGCTTTAAACGCACAAAAACAAGATCCGCTAGTTGATCCTGATTTCTTGCCTACAAGTGATATCGGCGTAGAGTCCATTATTGTTGCGCACGATATTGCACCGCACGATATGTTGCGTTTTAAAGAGCATGCTTTTACCGGTTTTGTAACTGATCTCGGCGGAAAGACCTCTCATACAGCCATTGTTGCTAGAAGCATGGAGATTCCAGCTGTAGTGGGTGTAAGGCATGCAAGCGAAATGATTCGTCATGGCGATTGGCTAGTATTGGATGGTGAGCGAGGCGTAGTTATTGTGGCTCCTGATGAGCATTTGCTTGCCGAATATCGCAAGCTGCAAACTCAAGTCTTAAAGGAAACTCGTAAGCTTCAACAGTTAAAGCATGCAAAAACTGAAACAGCTGATCGTGTAGAAATTGAATTATTTGCCAATATTGAGTTGCCAGAAGATGCTGTTCAGGCGGTGAAACTGGGTGCTGTTGGGGTAGGTTTATTTCGATCAGAATTTTTATTTATGGATCGGAAGCAGGCCTTGCCAGACGAGGAGCAGCAGTATCAAGAATATCGTCGTGTAGTGGACTTAATGCATGGTTTACCTGTGAATATTAGAACCATTGATGTTGGTGCTGATAAAGCGTTGGGCGGCGGCGATGTATCACAAACTGGCACATCGCCTCTTGGATTGCGTGCGATTCGCTGGTCCCTAACGGAGCCAGAAATATTCTTAACCCAGATCAGGGCAATCTTGCGCGCCTCAGCCCATGGGCAGGCTCGCATCATGATTCCGATGTTGGCACATGCCAAAGAGATTGATGAAACATTCAGATTGATTGAAAAAGCAAAGCAGCAATTGCATCAGCGAGGAAAAGCGTTTAACCCAAATATTCAAGTCGGCGCTATGATTGAAATTCCTGCGGCTGCTTTAGTGCTACCTTTATTTATTGATCGATTTGATTTTCTTTCGATTGGTACAAACGATTTAATTCAGTACACCTTGGCTATTGATCGAGCTGATCATGCTGTTGCACATTTATACGACCCTTTGCATCCTGCTATTCTGAATTTGTTGGCAAACAACATCGGACAAGCTAAACGTGCGAATGTGCCTATCGCTATTTGTGGTGAGATGGCTGGCGACCCCGCATTAACTAAGCTTTTGCTTGGCTTGGGATTAACGGATTTCTCGATGCATTTCAGTCAATTGTTGCTAGTAAAGCGAGAGATTTTGAAGGCAAATGTAGGGTTATTAAGAGCTCGTGTTTCAAGGGTCTTAAAGGCATATGAGCCTGAAGAGCAGGCCAAGGCTTTAGAGAGATTATTGTCTTAGTTGTTTAATGCGGGGACCCGCATACTAAGCATTCAGGATTTCGGCTAATACGGATTTCGTCAATTTGGGTCGTGTGACCATTCCAAAGCAACATCCGATCAACCAAAGGTTCCCCAAAACCAATCAATGCTTGCAGAGCTTGTGCAGCCTGTATTACGCCAATGATTCCAACTAAAGGCGAGTAGATGCCCATGCTCGTACAACTGACTTCTTTAAATTGCTCCTCTGGAGAGAAGATGCAGGCGTAACAGGGTGAAACTGAATTGCGTGGATCAAACACGCTTACTTGGCCATCAAACTTAAGAGCCGATCCCGATACCAGTGGAATGTGATGTCTAACGCAAGAGGCATTAATCAGATGTCTGGTAGAAAAGTTATCAGTGCAATCTAAAACAACATCAACACTTGGTAATAGCTCATCAAAAAGTGCATTATTCGCTTTTGATTGAATAGTTTCAATTTGGATATCAGAATTAAGACGCTGCAAAAATTCTTTTCCAGATGTAACTTTACTTGTGCCAATATTGCTTTCGGTATGCATGATTTGACGCTGTAAGTTAGTAAGCTCAACTATGTCGTGTGATCAATCAGGGTGATATGTCCCACTCCCGCAGCAGCTAAATAGGGGGCAGCAGCGCTACCTAGACCGCCTGCGCCAATAACTAATACATGGGAATGAAGCAGCTTCTCTTGGCCATCAACAGCAATCTCTTCTAGCAATAAATGCCTAGAGTAGCGAAGTAACTGCTGATCATTCATATGCCAATTAGAAAAATCAATAATGTTATTCAAGCTTAGAAGAAGAGCGCTTTACGGGTTGACCATTGATGAAGGCCGCTGCTTGAGCAAGCATGAAATCATCGGCACTACCAAGTTCAGTAGGCTTCTTATTTTTCTCTTTCTCTTTTTCTTCAGGAGTCTTCTTGGCATTCTTTTCTTCAATGCGTTGCAACTCCTCGAGACGACGTTGCTCTCGATCCTTGATGAGTTTATCTTCTGCAGATTGCTTATTGCGTAAATGTTTCTCGCTATCAATTTCGCGAGTAATTAACACATCATCTGGATCGCCATCTTTGTTTTGATCAACCGGAATATCTGGCTTAACGCCATAGGCCTGAATTGACTTACCGCTTGGAGTGTAGTAATAGGCTGTAGTGATTTTGAGCGCAGAGTCGTTAGTAAGTGGACGAACAGTTTGAACAGAGCCTTTGCCAAAAGTAGTCTTGCCAATAATCGTTGCACGTTTGTAATCTTGAAGTGCACCAGCCACAATTTCAGAGGCAGAGGCAGAGTAGGCGTTTACCAAAACTACCATCGGTAGTTTCTTAAATATAGCTGGTACCCCAGCTAAAGGGTCGCCAGGCTCATTGAGGCGATACATAGCTGGCGTCGCGTTAAACACTTGCTTTGAATCAGCCGACTGCCCTTTGGTTGAAACAATGATTGCATCGGCAGGCAAGAACGCTGCAGCAACACCTACAGCACCCTGTAATAAACCACCGCCATTATTGCGAAGGTCAAGAATGATACCTTTTAGTTTTGGATCTTGATTGGCAATATCGGTTAGTTTTTTGGCTAAATCTGGCACAGTTCGTTCTTGGAAACTAGTGATTCTGACCCAAGCAATATCGTTATCTAAAATCTTGGTTTTAACTGATTGAACTTTTATTTCTGCTCGAGTGATGGTAACTGGAAAGCTACGCTCCTCACTCTTGCGAAAGACGGTCAAAGTTATTTTGGTGCCCGGGGTACCACGCATAGTGCGTACAGCTTTATCCAAAGACATTCCACGAACTGGTTTGTCATTTAGTCTTGTAATGAGGTCGCCAGCTTGAAGTCCGGCTCTTGCAGCAGGACTATCTTCGATTGGATTCAATACTTTTACTACACCATCTTCTGAAGTAATTTCAATACCAAGACCAGCAAACTTTCCAGTTGTCATTTCTTGCATTTCTGCAAAATCTTTTTTATCTAGAAAGGTAGAGTGCGGATCAAGACTGCTTACCATTCCCTTAACTGCATCTGTTAGCAATTGCTTATCTTCAATAGGTTCAACATACTCACACTTAATTTGAGCAAATACGTTGGAAAGCGTTCTTAACTCATCGAGCGGAAGCTGTGTACTTTGCTGTGTGTTTGGCTGCGCGCCTTGCTGGGCGGTCGCTGAGAGCTGGATGGTAGCTGCAACACCAGCGATGAGACCAACAGCTATTAGGGCAAAGTTCTTTAGAAAATGACGCATATCTTTTTTGCTTTAATCCAAATAAAAGTGTTGAATAGGTTTCAGGTTGTCATCTAGTTCGTAAACAAGAGGAATGCCGTTGGGGACATTCACCTCCATGATGGCTTCATCAGACATTTGGTCAAGATATTTAATTAATGAGCGAATGCTATTTCCGTGCGCTACAAGCAGAACACGCTTACCAGCCTTCAGGGCAGGTGCAATAGATTCATTCCATAACGGCAGCACTCGCTCGACGTTATCTTTTAGGCATTCACCTAAAGGAATATCAGACGAGCTGAGTTTGGAGTAGCGAGGATCATACTTGGGATTACGTTCGTCTTCAATTCCAAGTGGTGGTGGGCGCACATCGTATGAGCGTCTCCAGATGTGGACTTGTTCATTGCCATACTTTGCCGCAGTCTCTGCTTTGTTTAAGCCAGTCAGCGCTCCATAGTGACGTTCATTGAGGCGCCAACTATGAATAACAGGCAGCCACATTAAATCCATGGTGTCTTGGATGTTCCATAGGGTACGAATCGCACGCCTCAAAACGGAGGTATAGGCGATATCAAATTCATAGCCTGCTTTACGCAGATTTTCACCCGCAGCTAGGGCTTGTTCTGCCCCTTTTGGGGTTAAGTCAACGTCCGCCCATCCAGTAAAGCGGTTTTCAAGGTTCCAGGCGGATTCGCCATGACGAATAAGGACAAGTTGTTTCATAGAGCCATTCTATAATCCGGCGATGAACTTTCTCACTCAAATTGATAATTTAGCGCTCATTGCCCTCCTTTTGGTTTCAGGCTTGGCGCTTTTCCAACCCACATTATCTACGCTTATTGGCGGAAAAGGCTTATCTCCCACTGAAGCAACTATTTGGATTAACCGTCGCAAAGCGCATGTACTCGATTTGCGTTCAGAAGAGGCCTTCAAAACAGGACATCTTCCTGGTGCGAAATTGGTAAATGCTGCTGACTTCACTGCAGTGATTGGAAAGTTGAGGTTAGACCGCAAACAACCCGTAGTGTTAGTTTGCGACACTGGAGCCCAATCACGCAAATTTATGACCGAAACTCAAAAACTGGGATTTGCTGAGGTGGGTGTTCTAGATGGTGGTGTGCAAGCTTGGACGGCATCAGCTTTGCCTTTGGTGAAATAAGGAGAAATCATGCCTCTAGTAACAGTGTATAGCACTCAGGTTTGTCCATACTGTGTGATGGCTGAAAAGCTTTTACTAAAAAAGGCGTTGCGCATTTAGATAAGATTTTGATTGATCGTGATCCATCCCAACGAGAAATTATGATGACCCGTACTGGTCGTCGTACTGTGCCACAGATTTATATTGGTGATACCCATGTAGATGGCTATGACGATTTAGTCACGCTAGATCGTGCTGGGAAGCTTGATTCCTTATTAGCTTAATTGATTAAATAAATTTATAAAGAAAGTTAGCAATGACCGAGCAATCCTCCACACCACAAACAAATTCTGATCAATCTAAAGATCCTAGCTTTCGTATTCAACGGATCTACTTAAAGGATTTATCACTTGAGCAACCGAACGCGCCACAGATTTCATTGGTAGCCTCTGAGCCCCAAGTTCAAGTGGAGATTAATATTTTAGTTGAACCCGTTAATAGTGAAATTTTTGAAGTATCTTTAGCTTGTACTGTTACGGCAAAAGTAGAAGGGAAGGTGCTTTTCTTGGTTGAGGCTAAGCAAGCCGGAATTTTTGAATTTATCAATATTCCACCCGAGCAAATAGATCCAATGTTAGGTATTACCTGCCCCACTATTTTGTACCCTTATTTGCGCTCGAATATTGCCGATACCATTAGCCGTGCGGGCTTTCAGCCTATTCATTTGAATGAAATCGACTTCCATGGCAGCATGTATGATCAGCGACTGATGGCGGCTCATGAAGCTGCTACTAAAGACGATCAAGGGACAGATGAGAGCAAAATTATCCTTCCTCATTAAGCATTAATAGGAGCCAACAGATCATGAAAGTGACCTTGCTTGGTGCCGGTGCCTGGGGGACGGCGATGGCTGCGCAAGCGGCTCGTCATCTGCAGAGCGGCGATGCTTGTTTATGGTCTCGTAGCAAGCAGCAGTTAGTAGAGATTCAAAAGACGGGTGAGAACCAGGTTTACCTCCCGGGCATTTTGTTGCCTAAGGGGCTGAAATTTGAGGGTGATTTAACCACCGTCATTGAAAGACTCTCGAGCCATGATTTATTAGTGATTGTAACGCCAATGTCAGGGCTTTCAGAAACGATCGCTCAAGTTTTAAAGATTGCTCAACATCCCCTCAATATTATTTGGTTATGTAAGGGGCTTGAGCCCAATACCGCTTTGTTGCCGCATCAGGTTGTCGAGCGGGAGAGCAAAATTCATGCGCATGGCATCACGCATTCTTATGGCGCATTATCTGGACCAAGTTTTGCTCGTGAGGTGGGCGCAGGTATGCCTTGTGCCCTAACCGTAGCAAGTAACTCCGCCAAACTTTGCGAGGCAGTGCAGGCTGCTTTTCACCACGGCAATATGCGGATCTACTCAAACGACGATTTAGTTGGTGTTGAGTTGGGTGGTGCTATTAAGAACGTTCTAGCTATCGCAGCAGGAATTGGCGATGGTCTGGATTTAGGTCTTAATGCTCGTGCTGCAGTTCTTACCAGAGGCTTGGCAGAAATGATGCGCCTTGTAAAAGCTGCGGGTGGTAAATCAGAAACTTGTATGGGACTTACTGGAGTTGGAGATTTAATTTTGACTGCTACTGGCGACCTATCCCGTAATCGTAGGGTTGGTCTTGAGTTAGCTGCAGGTAAGTCACTCCCGGAAATTCTGGCAAGTCTTGGGTATGTTGCTGAGGGCGTGCTTTGCGCCTCTGCAGTTGGAGATCTGGCTGCGCGTCTAGGTGTGGAGATGCCAATTACTGCCATGATGGGTGAAGTGTTAGCTGGCCAACTGAAACCACATGACGCTGTTAAAAAGTTAATGGGGCGTGACCCCAAGATTGAATCGTAATTAAAACTTTTCCTACTTTTTTACTGGCCACCTGCAAGACCATTTTGTCGCCAAGCCTCATAGACTACTATTGCCACTGTATTTGATAGGTTCAAGCTACGACTACTATCTTGCATTGCTAGTCGCATGCGATTTTCAACTGGTATGGAATCCCTTACTTCGTCTGTAATGCCTTTGGTTTCAGAGCCAAATACAAAATAATCATTAGGCGAATATTGCCCTTCATGAAATTTCCCCGAACCCTTTGTTGTTAATGCAAAGAAGTGTTGTGGATTTGGTTGCTCATCTTGTAAAAACTGATCCCAATTTTTATGGACTTTAACTTTTGCAAACTCGTGATAATCCAAGCCAGCTCTCCTCATATTCGCATCCTCCATTGGAAATCCAAGAGGTTCTATGAGGTGTAATTTTGCCCCGGTATTTGCACAGAGACGAATGATGTTGCCGGTGTTGGGGGGGATTTCGGGTTCGAATAAAACGATATTAAACATGCGGTATTCATTAAATTGGCCGCGCAGCTCTGAGTAGCACCCAATTAATTACGCGAGATACTCCATTGTCCTTCAAAATGCGTGCAATTTCGTTGAGAGTTGCTCCACTCGTCATGACATCATCAAATACAATAATGGTTTTATTTTGAAGTCGTTCAATATAAGTCTCTTCAATATAAAACATATCCTGAATTGCTAGGCGGCGGTTGCGCAGAGTGCTACCGGCTTGGTGCTTTGAATCATGATGACGCTGAAGTATGAGCGGTGATTTATAAATTATCTTATTACAGCGTATGCGTTTAGCAATTTCCCAAGTTTGGTTAAATCCCCGTCGAGCTAACTTTTGTGTACTGAGTGGGACTGGAAGCAAGTAACTTGCGTCCACGTTTTCTAGCTGCTGTGCGAGAAGTAAATTCCATGCTGTACTGAGTGCATTTCCAAACGCAATTCGTTTCTGATACTTGAACTCATGCAGTGAAACTTGAAGCATACCTTCATAACGATCTAGGCAGTATGTTTCATCAAAACGCGGTTTTAGCATATGGCAGGACGTACATTGTTGTTGTTCAATTTCTTCTGCCTGAAGTGCAATGCCACATTGGTAACAGCACTGGTAATTAAATAGACATTCATTTCTTAAGGTATGTAAACAGCTTGTGCATATGGAATATTTTGAAACCGCTGACAAATAATACAAGCTGTGGGCAAAGTTGCTCACAAATGGCTTGAAAATATTCTCTGGAAATTGCATTGGGCGCTGAGTATACTGAGCCAATGACCCAGTCAATCAGAGAGTGGTTACAAGACGAAATTGCAGACCGCATGCTGCAGAAACTAGACATCGTGAAGCTCGATGTGAAAGACATCTTGATCGTGCCAGACTTCCCCGGGAAGCATTTGGACATATTGTTGAAGCGCTACCCAAGTGCTCGCACTTTTGGCATTACAGAAGAAGGTGTTTCAGTAATGCAAATGTGGCGGGCCAAAGCGATGGGCAATTGGCGCTCCTTATTTGCTAGCAATACCAGTCCCTTGGCAAGTTATAGATCCTCTGGCAAATTTAATCTTCCAGATAACTCCATTGATTTAGTTTTTAGTGACCTCCTACTACAGGATCTACCCGATCCCAAGCATTTCTTAAAGGAATGTTGGCGTGTGTTGCGCGAGGGCGGTTTAATGACGTTTAGCTATTTAGGGCCCGATACTGGAAAAGAGTTGCGCTCACTGACTATTCCAGAGCTAAAGCTCAAGAATTTATTAAGTCCTTGGGATATGCATGACATGGGAGACGCTTTGCTTTCTGAGCGTTTTTCAGACTCAGTCATGGATATGGAGTACTTGACCTTAGATTATGAAAAGCCGGATCTGTTGCTAGGAGATGTCAGCGCCTTCAATTTGATGCAATCCACCCCTCTTGAAATCACTACAATGAGTGTTTTGCCGCCAAAACTCACTTTAGAAGTGGTTTATGGGCATGCATGGGCCGTCGGAAAGCACCTTGCAAAAGCCAAGGACAACGTAGCCTATATTGATCTAAATCAAATTGGACGCAAGACTAGGTCAGATTCTGCTTAAGTGTAAGCGCTTACTATCTTTTAAACCTTGACCAAGATTGGTTCAAGCTGGGTTAACCCTGTTTGTTGTTGAGCTTAATTAACCCTATAATCACGGCAGGATGTATTGGCTTGAGACCGTATTTCGGGCATTTTTAGGCATTTTTGCTACTTTGCTCACGACAATAAACAGAGAATAAGATGAATTTATTTGGAAAAGTCAGCAGGGCTTCGCTCTATTTCGTAGCAGCTTTTGGCACTGCTTTTGCTTATGCAGCAGAGAATATGCTTGGTGGCCCAGCTGTAAATCAGCTGAATTTTGCGTCTCCTGCTACCAAAATCATGCAAGAGATCCATTGGTTGCATTGGATGATGTTGATAATTTGCGCATTGATTTTTGTTGGTGTTTTTGGAGTGATGTTTTATTCCATCTTGAAGCACCGTAAATCATTGGGTCACAAATCAGCTTTATTTCATGAGAGCACGACTGTAGAAATTATTTGGACAGTAATCCCATTGCTTATCGTTATTGGTATGGCGTTACCTGCAACAAAAACAGTTGTAGCAATGAAGGACACAACTAATTCTGACATCACTATTAAGACTACTGGCTATCAGTGGAAGTGGGGTTATGACTACATCAAAGGCGAAGGCGAAGGCATCAACTTCTTGTCTACCTTATCTACATCACGCGAAGCAATTAATAACTTGGTACCTAAGTCAGATACTTATTTGATGGAAGTGGACAATGAAATGGTTGTTCCTGTTGGTAAAAAAATTCGCTTAATCACAACTGCTAATGACGTAATCCATGCTTGGACTATTCCAGCATTTGGCGTTAAGCAGGATGCCATCCCAGGCTTTGTTCGTGACACTTGGTTTAGAGCTGAAAAAATTGGTACATTCCGCGGCCAGTGTTCTGAGCTTTGTGGTGCAGAACATGCCTTTATGCCGATCGTTGTGAAAGTGGTCTCACAAGAAGACTACACAGCTTGGGTTGCTCAGAAGAAAAAAGAAATGGGCGCTGGTGGCGAAGACCCTTCTAAGGCTTACACATTGGATGAGCAAAAGGAACGTGGCGCCAAAGTGTATGCAGCGAACTGTGCAGCCTGTCACCAGCCGAACGGCAAAGGTGCGGGCGCATTCCCAGCATTGGATGGCAGCAAAGTGGTAATTGGTCCTAAAGCAGGACAGCTCAATATTCTTATCAATGGTAAGGGCGCTATGCCAAAGTGGGCTGGTGTGATCTCTGATGGCGACATCGCTGCAGTGATGACCTATACACGTAACTCATGGGGTAATAAGACGGGTGAAGTCATTCAAACCCAAGAAGTTATTGCCGCACGTGGTGGCAATTAATTCAGATTAACTAATACAGATAAAAACGAAACCGGAGTAATTTATGAGTACAGTCTCTACTACCCACGATAACGCACATGATGATCACACGCCACACGGCTGGCGTCGTTGGTTGTTCGCAACCAACCATAAAGACATTGGCACGATGTACTTGATCTTTTCATTCGTTAGCTTGTTAGCTGGCGGAGTGATGGCGTTGGGTATTCGCTTGGAGTTATTCCAGCCTGGTTTGCAATTTTTACGTCCCGAGTTTTTCAATCAGCTAACAACCATGCACGGTCTGGTGATGGTGTTCGGCGCGATCATGCCTGCATTCGTTGGCTTTGCTAACTGGATGGTGCCTTTGCAAATCGGTGCATCTGATATGGCATTTGCTCGTATGAACAACTTCAGTTTCTGGATTCTTCCAGTAGCTGCAACATTATTATTGAGTTCATTCCTGGCACCTGGGGGTGCTCCTTCAGGTGGTTGGACTATCTATGCTCCATTGACCTCTCAAATGGGTCCTGGCATGGATATGGCGATTTTTGCTCTTCACTTGTTGGGTGCTTCATCCATTATGGGTTCGATCAACATCATCGTAACCATCTTAAATATGCGCGCTCCTGGTATGACATTGATGAAGATGCCAATGTTCTGCTGGACTTGGTTAATTACTGCGTATTTGTTGATTGCTGTTATGCCTGTGTTGGCTGGCGCGATCACGATGGTTTTGACTGATCGTCATTTTGGTACTTCGTTCTTCTCTGCCGTTGGTGGTGGCGACCCAATCATGTTCCAGCATATTTTCTGGTTCTTTGGGCACCCAGAGGTTTACATCATGATTCTTCCTGCATTCGGAATTATTAGTGAAATCGTTCCAGCCTTCTCCAGAAAAACATTGTTCGGTTACAGCTCAATGGTTTATGCAACCGCATCGATTGCGATCTTGTCATTCATCGTCTGGGCGCACCATATGTTTGCAACTGGTATGCCGGTTGCAGGCCAATTGTTTTTCATGTACGCAACTATGTTGATTGCTGTTCCAACTGGCGTGAAGATTTTTAACTGGGTTGCAACAATGTGGAAAGGTTCAATGACCTTTGAAACTCCAATGTTGTGGGCTATTGGTTTTATCTTCGTTTTCACCATGGGTGGATTCACAGGTCTAATCTTGGCAATGGCACCAATTGATATCGGCGTTCAAGATACTTACTACGTTGTTGCGCACTTCCACTATGTATTGGTAGCTGGTTCTTTATTTGCGATGTTTGCTGGCTTCTATTACTGGTGTCCAAAGTGGACTGGCTATATGGCTAATGAAACTCGCGGCAAGATCCATTTCTGGGCTTCCATGATTTTCTTCAACGTCACCTTCTTCCTAATGCACTTCTTGGGCTTAGCCGGTATGCCACGTCGTTACGCTGACTACCCAACCCAATTCGCTGACTTCAATGCAATCGCTTCGATTGGTGCTTTGGGCTTTGGTTTAGCGCAGGTTTACTTCCTACTCTTCGTTGTAATGCCAGCTTATAGCGGCAAGGGTGAAAAAGCCCCAATGAAGCCATGGGATGGCGCAAAAGGTTTGGAGTGGACTATTCCTTCTCCAGCTCCGCACCATACATTTGAGACTCTGCCTAGTGCAGAGCAAATGCGTGAAGCAGGAATTTAATTCCTCAGAGAAGCAAGCCCTTGCTGCGAATAATCGTAGGATGGGCTTCATTCTTTTGAGTGTAGTGGTGACGTTTTTTATTGGAATTGTGATTAAACGGAGTATGTTGGGTTAATCCAGCTTATTAAGATGGTTACAACTCAAACGTTAAATCGACAGATTTTGTTGAAGCTTTTAGTAGCAGCAGTAATGATGTTTGGTTTTGGTTATGCATTAGTTCCAATGTACAAGGCCTTATGTGAGGTCACTGGGATTAATGTGGTTACCAGCAAGAATGATTATGGTGTTCGTGCTTTTAGCCTTAATAAGGTAGGCAACACACAAGTTAATTATTCTCGTACGGTAACTATTGAGTTTGACTCGAATAGCCGTGGGCCGTTCACTTTTAAGCCGGTGAAGAACTTCTTAGAAGTTCATCCAGGTGAAATGACGGAGATTGTTTATGAAGTAAACAATAAACTCGGTCGTACGGTGCGCGCTCAAGCAATACCAAGCTATGTACCTAAAAGTGCAACAGAGTTTTTTACGAAATTAGAGTGCTTTTGTTTTCAAGAACAAACGCTTGCAGCAAATGAAACGAAGAGGATGCCAGTGGTTTTTGTAATCGATGCAGGTTTGCCTGATGATGTAAAAACAATCACTTTGTCCTATACCTTCTTTGAGTTAGGTTTGGGTGGTACTCCACCAGCGCCAAAATCAAAGGTTGCTTCATGAAGAAGAAAAGTAGTTTTATGCAGTCTATGAAAGCTGTGATGTGGGGCTTTTTGGGCGTGCGTAAAAAAGCAGGCTTGCAGGAAGATGTAGCTTCACTAAGTTTTGTGCACATTATCATTGCAGGTGTAGTCGGTGCCCTGATTTTTATGGGCGTGCTCCTGTTGATAGTGAAAGCAGTTGTGTTCCATTGATTATTTTTTGATTGAATAGAGAGAATAAGATGTCATCCAATTCAACCCCATACTATTTCGTTCCTGGACTATCTAGACATCCTGCTATGGCTGCAGCCGGCTTAATTGCTTTTGGCGCTGGCATGTCAGGCTGGGTTAATCACACTTCTTGGGGCGGCGCCCTGAGCTTGGTTGGTGTGGCATGGATTTTGTTTGTACTCTATCATTGGTTTGGCGATACAATTGCAGAGTCAAATTCTGGCAAGAATGGTGTCAACGTTGATATTTCATATCGCTGGTCAATGGCTTGGTTCATCTTCTCTGAAATTATGTTCTTTGGCGCTTTCTTTGCAGCCTTGTTCTATGCCCGCAATATTGCGATGCCATGGATGGGTGATGTTGAAAGCAAATTGATTTGGCCTAATTTCCAAGCTGTTTGGCCAAATGATGGCCCCGCTGGTTTGGTTGAGAAATTCACTACGATGGGTCCTTGGCCGATTCCAACTATCAACACATTGTTGTTGTTGAGTTCTGGTGTGACTATTACTATTGCCCACCATGCATTAGTAGAAAACCACATGAAGAAAGCGATTGTTTACTTGGCTGCGACAGTTGGTTTGGGTGCAATTTTCTTGGGTTTCCAGATGTATGAGTACTACCATGCATACCATGCATTGAACTTGAAGTTAACTTCAGGTATTTATGGTTCTACTTTCTTTATGTTGACTGGCTTCCATGGCTTCCACGTTTTCCTCGGCGGCACTATGTTGGCCATTGTGTTGCGTCGTATGATTCGTGGTGACTTCACTGCTAAACACCACTTCGCATTTGAAGGCGCTGCTTGGTACTGGCACTTTGTTGACGTAGTTTGGCTGGGTCTCTATATCGCTGTTTACTGGATGTAAGCAAGTAAAAATCGGGGCCTAAAGCCCCGATTTATTTTTAAGTGCCTCTGATTGTTAGTCGACCTAAATTAGTGCCTGCTTTAATTCCGGTGGCTTGTATCAGTCCGAAATAGTTGGCCAAAAGGATGCCAATAAACAATGCAATAGATAGGCCTATACGTAGCATTAGTGAGTGAACCATGCGAGCACTATTGCCCCTATCTTTCATCATGTAATACAAGGCTGATCCTAAGCTAAAAACAATCATTAGTAGGACAATCGGAATAAGCCACTTCATCTCAAATCCTTATTTATCAATTTCTTGAACAGTCTTTTTACTGCCCTCATTGCTAAGCGCATAGTCGCTACTGTATCAGCCTTACTGGTTATTGGGATTGGCTGTGGAGCTGGCATATGGCAGCTGGGTAGAGCGGACACCAAAATTGCCCTGGCAGCGAGTGTATTGGCTAAACAACAAATGCCAATTTTGAACGCAAATACAAGCCCTTGGACTTTGGAAGAGGCATCTGAACGTCGGATGATTGCTCGAGGTCAATATATTCTTGAGTCAGCAATTTGGTTGGATAACCGACCTAGGCCGATTCCACCTGCTGGTAGCACTAACGCACAATCAGGCTTTTATCTGATGATGCCGCTGAGGCTCGAAGACAGGAATGAGGTTCTGTGGGTAAACCGTGGTTGGGCCCCAAGGAATAACGAAAATCGGGAGACCCTACCGCCAGTTCAAACACCGAATAAAGTCGTGAATATTGAAGGTATCGTTTTTGCTCAGCCTGGTAGGGTGTATGAGTTAGGTGGCGGCAATACGTCTATTGATCCTGGTAAGCCTAGAATCGAGCAGAATTTTGATTTGGTGGCTGAGGGTAAGTTGCATGGATGGCAGCAAAGCCCATTTATTTTGCGTGAGGTCGAAACCGGCATAGGGGACGGATTGTTGCGTGAATGGACTCCGCTGACAATTGGCGTCGATCGCCATTATGCTTATGCATTCCAGTGGTTTGCTTTGGCTTTTGCTGGGTTTTTATTTTGGTTGTTAAGTGGACTGCGGCAATATAAACGTCAAGGTCTTGTGAATGGGGATCAAGGGTGAGTGATAAAGAGTTGTTAATTCCGGCGTCACAGATTGATGCATCTGCCATTAATGCACGCACTCGCCGTGGTCGCATTCAGATGCTGTTGCTATTACTTGCTTGTGCTTCACCGGTGATTGCATCGTATTTCGCTTATTACGTCATTAAGCCAGCAGGTGGAAAAACGAATTTGGGAACGCTTGTTTACCCAGCGCAAGAATTCAACACTGCTTGGCTTGAAACTCCAATGCAGGGTAAGTGGACTCTCCTCATTGCGCGCCCAGCAGGTGAGTGCCAAATAAAAAATGAGAAATGTATTGAAGCTTTATTTTTAATGCGTCAGGTAAGAGTAGCCATGGGCAGAGAGAGTGGGCGATTGCAACTGATCTGGGTGAATGTGGATGGTAAGCCTGTTGACCCAGAAGTGACTAAGATTTACGACGAGAAAGCTGCTGGTTTAAAGGTGGTTACACTTCCTTTGGATCCAAAGCTGAGATCTGAATTTGAAGATTGGCTAAATAAAGAAGGGGCAGGTCAGCAGATTCAACTACTTGATCCAACACCCGCAAAAATGATTTATTTTCCAGTCACCAATTCTCCTAAAGAATTTTCTAGCATGAAAAAAGACTTGGAAAAGCTCTTGAAGTTAAATCACAAGGGCGAGAATTTGTAATGCCTAGCTTGATCCTATTTCTGGAACTAGCAGCGATTGCCATTGTTTTTGCTGGCTTGCCCCTCTATCTTTGGAGAAAGCCAGGCTATAGTATTTTTCAAAAACTGAATTGGGTCTTGGTCTTTATGACTTTTGACTTAATTGTATTTGGAGCATTTACCCGCCTAACCGATTCAGGCTTAGGCTGCCCTGATTGGCCTGGGTGCTATGGCACCTCTAATCCTTTTCATGCACTGAGTGATATACAGCAAGCTGAGAGCGTCTTACCTACTGGTCCCGTCACGGTAATTAAGGCCTGGATCGAAATGATTCATCGCTACCTAGCAATGACAGTGGGCGCATTAATTTTGGTGCAAGTGGGACTCGCGTTTGGTAGGTTGAAGAGCTTGGGAAACAGACCCTTGTTTGGCAGTTTCGGTTTGTTGGTATTGGTCTGCGTGCAAGGTGCCTTTGGTGCATGGACGGTGACTCTTAAATTGCAGCCGATTATTGTTACCATTCATCTGATGTTAGCCTTAGTTTTACTGGCTTGCTTGACTGCATATGCACAACAATCATGGGAAGAAAAACTTTCTTCAGTGCGTGTTATTCGGATTCGGCCGATCTCAGCCCAACTGTTATTACTTACTTTTATTGTTTTGTTTATTCAGGTTTTCTTGGGTGCTTGGGTGAGTACCAACTATGCGGTCTTGGCCTGTCCCGACTTCCCAACTTGTTTGGGTAGTGCCTGGCCCGACACAAATTGGGGTGAAGGGTTTACTCTTTGGCGCCAGCTAGGCTTGAATTCCAAGGGCGAATTTATATCCCCCGTAGCCTTACAAACCATTCATTGGGCACATCGTGTATTTGCAGCGGTAGTATTCATAGTGCTTGGCACTTTGGGTTTGAGGGCGTTGCAGCTTGCAACTCCCGTTCTATCAGGCCTTAGTAGAGTGGCTAAGCTGATGCTAGGAGTATTGTTGTTGCAGATAGTGACCGGTATTTCTAATGTGGTCTTTCAGTGGCCCCTATTGGCGGCTCTATTGCATACCGCCGGCTCTGCTGCTTTGGTATTCTGTTTGATCAGAATGAGTTTTTGGGCTTCTTGGAAGCCTTTCATGTAAAAGAGGATGACATAAGTATGAGTGACTCTAAAACAAACGCAGCAGTGGCTATGCCACGTTGGCGTCAATATTGGGTTTTAACTAAACCTAGAGTGACTCAGCTCGCCGTTTTTTGTGCGGTAATTGGCATGTTCTTGGCAACACCTGGCATGGTTCCTTACTCGGTGCTCTTTGGGGACGTTGTCGGTATCTGGCTTTTGGCGGGCGCAGCATTTGCCGTAAATTGCCTGATTGAGCAAGCTGTTGATGCCAAGATGAAACGGACTTCTTGGCGACCATCGGCAACCGGTGAAGTGACCCCATTTCATATCATCATTTTTTCTATCATTCTGGGATCCCTTGGAATGATTATCTTGTGGAATTTCTGTAATCCCCTAACGATGTGGTTAACGCTTGCAACGTTTGTGGGTTATGCGGTGATTTATACCTGGCTACTCAAGCCAGCCACACCACAAAACATTGTGATTGGTGGATTGTCAGGCGCAATGCCTCCCGCGCTTGGCTGGGCGGCAGTAACCAATACACTTTCTGCAGAAGCTTGGCTTTTGGTTTTAATCATTTTTGTATGGACTCCACCACACTTCTGGGCATTAGCTTTATACCGGCGCGATGACTACGTGCAGTCGGGCTTGCCAATGTTGCCGGTGACCCATGGAGAGCGCTTTACGCTTTTAAATATCGTGCTGTACACCCTGATTTTGATTGCCGCCACTTTACTGCCATACATCTATGGCATGAGCGGTCTCGTGTATTTAATATCGGCCATTATTTTGGGCCTCCTGTTTTTGGCCTATGTAGTTGCGCTATTTATTTCTTATAGCGATGCGTTGGCTAAAAAAACATTTCGCTTTTCCATCACCTATTTATCGCTACTATTTGCCGCGCTCTTGGTAGACCATTATTTCCTCTAAGATTAATATGAATTTTCTGCGCTTTTGCTTTATAGCAATTCTCTGCCTAGTGTTCTCTGCTTGTAACCCAAAGCCAGAGTTTAAAAATATTGATATCACGGGCAGTACCGCATTTGGCAAAGACTTTAGTTTGCTTGATCCTGACGGGAAAGTGAAAACCTTGGCCGACTTTAAGGAAAAAGTGGTGGTGATGTTTTTTGGTTACACCCAGTGCCCTGATATTTGTCCAACTACTTTGACGGAAATGCAGCAGGTCATGACCCTCATGGGGTCTCAGTCAGATAAAGTTCAAGTGTTATTTGTCACTGTAGATCCAGAACGTGATACTGCAGAAATTCTGAAGCAGTATGTGCCTGCATTCGATTCTCGTTTCTTGGGTCTGCGTCCTGCGGATGAAGCATCCTTGGAAAAAGTTGCTAAAGACTTTAAGATTTATTACAAGAAGGTGCCCGGTACAAAGCTAGGTTCTTATACGATGGATCACGCGGCAGGTAGCTATGCATTTGATCCAGAGGGTCGCTTACGTTTATATATCAAGCATGCCCAAGGCCCAGAGACCTTGGCTCATGACTTGAAAGAATTGCTAAAGTAAAAAAAGCAGAGTGCTTGCTTAAGCAGCTTGCAGTAAACCGCGCATCTTTTTCAGGGCGGCAGTTTCGATTTGACGAACACGTTCTGCAGAGACGCCATATTCACTAGCAAGATCATGTAGCGTCTTAGTGCCATTACCATCGGCGTCCATTGCTAACCAACGGGATTGGACAATATTGCGACTACGTTCGTCTAAGGCCATTAGAGCTTGATCTAATTTGGGGCCTTGAAGTGCATCTGCTTCAGCGCTAGCAATGCGCGCAGTGGGCTCTTGAGAGCTGTCTGCTAGCCATTGAATGGGAGCGTAAGCCGAATCATCATCGCTATCATCGCCTTCTAGTGCGACATCACCACCAGCAAGACGCATCTCCATTTCTTTAACGTCAGAACCCTTTACACCAAGGGTTCTGGCTAAGGCTTCTACTTCACTCGGAGTAAGTGCGCTTAAAGTGGGTTTGTTACTACGTAAGTTAAAGAATAATTTACGCTGTGCTTTGGCGGTTGCAGTTTTTACTAAACGCCAATTCTTGAGAATGTACTCATGAATCTCTGCTTTAATCCAATGAATCGCATACGAAACTAATCGTGCTCCATTGCTGGGGTCATAACGTTTTACTGCTTTCATGAGGCCAATATTGCCTTCTTGAATTAAGTCAGCGTGTGGAATGCCATAGCCAAGATATTGACGAGCAACAGAAACAACCAAGCGTAAATGTGAAAGAACTAAAGTTTTAGCGGCATCGACATTTTCTGTGTGACGAAACTCCTGCGCAAGATGTAATTCTTCCGCAGCGCTGAGCATCGGTACGCGATTGACGTACGCAATGTAGGAATCGAGAGTGCCAACCCCAAGGGTTGGCAACATTGGAAATGCAGCCGCCGCCGCAGTCTGCGCGACGGGCAGCTTTTGCAAATTCGGTTTGTCAGATTTCTTTTGTACCATTTTTCTTATAAATATGAGGTGTTAACAACACTTCCATTTTAGCACTCTTGTCAAGAGAATGCTAATGGTTTTTATTGTCTATAGCTTATTGATTTAATTGAATAATTCTGAAGAATATTGCCCTGCTGTAAAGGAGGCTAAATCTTCAATTCCTTCGCCTTTGCCAAGAGCTAAAACACTAGGTTTTGGTCCATCTTGTAGGGTATGGGCCAACGCACAGATTACCCCACCTTTGGCAGTGCCATCAAGCTTCGTCACAATAATTCCAGTAAGTCCCAAGGCCGCATGAAAAGCCCTGACTTGGCTAAGACCATTCTGGCCAGTGTTGCCATCCAAGATGAGCAGTGTATGGTGAGGAGCCCCAGGAAGGGCCTTGCCGATGACCCGTTTTACTTTTTTTAGCTCTTCCATCAAGTGGTCTTGAGTAGCAAGCCGTCCGGCGGTATCAATGATAAGAATGTCGCATTTGCGTGAAATAGCAGCGTGAATGGCATCGTGTGCAACAGCGGCAGCATCGCCACCTTCTTGAGTAATAACATCTACTTGGTTGCGTCCACCCCACTCTTGTAGTTGATTGCGAGCGGCTGCTCTGAAGGTGTCCCCAGCAGCCAATAGGACGGATTTACCTTGAGATTGAAACAGTCTACAAAGTTTGCCAATGGTGGTGGTCTTTCCAGCGCCATTTACTCCTACAACTAACCATACTTCTGGAGCATTCGCTTTTTGACTCGTAAAGAGTGGATTTGGCAAAGGCTCGATTGCACTTAGTAATGAGCTAACCTCTTGGATGAGGAGTGCTTGCAACTCCTCTGGGCTTGAGGCTTTCTCTGATTTTGCAGCTTTACGTAGTTTGCTGATCAGTTGTTCGGTCGTAGGTAGACCCACATCACTTTGAATGAGTGAGTCTTCTAAAGTATCAAACCAAGATTCATCAACTTTACTTGATTTAAAAAGGGATCCGAGGGTTTTACGTAAGCCAAACATAATTGATACAATTTAAACTTTGTATCTTATCAATTTAATTCTTGGGATATGGTGATTTAACAGATACTTTCCAATTTACTCCGAATTTTCCTCTTATTTGTATTAAGTGCTCAATTCAATTGGGCTAAAGGGGCTGAAGCAGTCGATACTCATCAATATCAGTTAAGTAATGGACTGAAGTTGATTGTGAGGGAGGATCATCGCGCTCCAACGGTAGCTCATATGGTTTGGTATCGAGCAGGTTCAATGGATGAGGTAAACGGTAAGACAGGCGTTGCGCATGTGCTTGAGCACATGATGTTTAAGGGCACTCATCGGGTGAAGACGGGTGAATTTTCTCGCTTAGTAGCCGCTGTAGGTGGGCGTGAGAATGCGTTTACTTCACGCGATTACACCGCTTACTTTCAGCAAGTTGAAAAATCAAAATTAGAAGATGTGATCAAACTTGAAGCAGATCGCATGTCCAATTTGAGTTTTGATGACGCAGAGTTTTTAAAAGAAATCCAAGTCATCATGGAGGAGCGTCGTTTACGGACAGAAGCTAATCCCAGTAGCTTGCTTAATGAATCACTCATGGCGACTGCATACATGAGTTCTCTTCATCGTTATCCTGTCATCGGCTGGATGAATGATTTGCAAAATATGAAAGCATCTGATGCGCGGGATTGGTATCGTAGTTGGTACGCACCAAACAATGCAACAGTGGTAATCACTGGGGATGTAGACGCCAAAAAAGTGTTGAGTTTGGTGGAAAAATATTATGGCGCTGCGATTGCTCACGAGTTGCCTGTTCGGAAACCACAGATTGAGCCACCTCAAAAAAAAGAATGAAGCAAGGTCCAAGTAAAAGCGCCTGCTGACAGTGCTCAGCTGGCAATGGCCTGGGAAAGCGCCTCGCCTAGAGCCCGAGAGGCTAGATGATCCCGAGCCATATGCTCTTGAGCCTCTGACAGCAGTCCTCGATGGTTATGACAATGCCCACTTAAATCGCGCGCTCGTTAAGCAAGAAAAAGTAGTGAATGATGTTGGTGTGGGTTATGACATGATTTCTCGCGGACCAGAGTTGTTTCTCATTAGCGCAACCATGGCTAAAGGTAAGACGGTTGATTAAGCGCAGGCAAGTATTCGGAAGGCGCTTGATGAACTAAAGCAAAGGGGAATATTGGAATCTAAGTTCAAGAGAATTAAGGTGCGCATTTTGTCAGAGCAAATCTATAAGCGCGATTCAATCTTTGGACAAGCTATGGAAATTGGAATTACCGAGATGGCTGGCTTCTCTTGGAGAGATATTGATTACATGTTGGAAAAAATGCAATCCATTACGCCCGACCAATTTCAGGCGGTTGCCAAACAATATCTGGTAGGAGGGTATGACAATTGCAGTGCTAGATCCACAAGCTCGCCAATCAAATATCAAGAAGGGTAAGAAATGAAGTTTGCATAGCAGCTTATTTCGATATGCCTCTTATCTTTGGTATGGCATTGGCAATGCAAATGCAATTTTGCCAATTGAAAAATTAGACGTCTATAAAGGTGCTAAAGCATATTTAGTACAAACTAAAGCTTTGCCCATGGTAGATATTGAGGTCAGTATTGATGCGGGTGATCGTTATGACCCTCTTAATAAGAGCGGTTTAGCAGATATGACTGCAGGCCTGATGAATTATGGCGATCGAGGTGAAAAGGGCGTTATCAGTGAAGCCCAAATTGCCGATGAAATTGCTGATTTAGGTGCAAATATCGGCTTGTCTGTCGGCGGTGAACGCGCAATTTTATGTATTCGTAGTCTGAGTAGAAAAGACTTGCGCGATAGAGCGGTTCAATTGGCTGCAGCGATGTTGAGTTCACCAATTTATGATCCAAAAATTGTCGAACGTGAAAAGCAACGAACGATCACGAGTTTGCAAGAGGCGGAAACAAAGCCCGAGTTTGTTCTTGAGCGCCGCTTTAAAAAATCAGTGTATGGAAACTATCCTTTGGCAAATGCTCCCGCACCCAAATCGATTGCCGCAGTAACGCCTGCCGATTTATCGCAATTTCATAAACAGTTTTATCGTGGTGATCGCATGATTGTGAGTATTGTTGGTGATGTGGATCGTGCTCAGGCTTATGAAATCGTACAGGGTTTGTTAAAGCAAATCCTTTCCAACTGGTCAACCTATTCCGAAGTTACCTGAGTTAGATCGCTCTCCTGTTGAGCCCTTAGCGCAGAGGGCGATAGTGAGTCCTTTTGACTCTCAGCAAGCGCATATCGCAATGGGAATGACAGCGGAAGCGCGTAGTAACCCAGATTATTTCCTTTTGCTCGTAGGTAACTATATCTTGGGCGGCGGCTTTGTTTCTCGTCTTACGTCTGAGGTTCGCGAGAAGCGAGGGCTAGCATACAGCGTGTTTAGTTATTTTGCCCCTGGGAAAGAGAATGGCATTTTCCAGGCGGGCTTACAAACTACGAGTGATCAGGCCTCCCTAGCTTTGGATGTGATGAGTTCGACTATCTCGCAATTTATTGCTGATGGACCTACGCCATCTGAACTTGAAGCGGCCAAAGGAAACTTAATCAATGGCTATCCCTTGCGTATTGATAACAATCGCAAATTATTAGATAACGTCTCATCAATTGTTTGGAATGATTTATCTCTGGATACGATGGATGTTTGGACTAAAAAAGTCGAGGCAGTGACATTGGAGCAAGTAAAAGTGGTATTCCAAAAATATCTAGCAATGGATCGCATGAAAATTGTTGTTTTGGGAGCAAAAAATAAATAAGTCCATGAAGACCTTGAAGAAGGAGCCACCTAAGAAAATTCGAATTATTGGTGGCAACTGGAGAAGCCGTTTGCTGACAGTTATGGATCTTCCTGGCTTGCGTCCAACAACAGATCGCATACGAGAAACTTTGTTTAATTGGTTGGGACAAGATTTGACGGGCTTACGTTGCCTAGATCTCTTTGCTGGAACTGGTGCCTTAGGATTTGAAGCGGCCTCAAGGGGTGCTGCATTGGTGATCCTGATGGAGAAAGATAAAAAGGCTTGCGCAAACCTCAGTGCAAATTTTGCTTTATTACAGTCATCTCCCGCTTCTGGGCATGTAGAGGTATTGCAACGAGATAGCCTTGAATTTTTAAAGCAACAGGTAGATCGTTCTAGTAATCTCATTTTCATTGATCCCCCATTTCAGGATTCGAGCCTTTTAGACCATGCTGTCATTGAAGCTAGTAGGGTGTGTGACGACTCTACAGGAGGAGGGATTTATGTGGAATTTCCCTCAACTCGTCAGCGTGAGGAGCTTGAAGCGCTACCTCCAGGCTGGCATTGTGAAAATACTTAGAGGCTGGGCAGGTAAAAGCTTGTCTATTTCGCAGTGGAAAAGGCTAAACTCTTGCCTGTAGCCGATAAAGTCTTAGGAGTCTTATGACTGTTGCTGTATACCCTGGAACATTTGATCCATTTACTCGTGGTCACGAGGATTTAGTGCGCCGCGCATCTAGCATCTTTACTGAATTAATTGTGGGGGTGGCTGATAGTCGTAGTAAGCGTCCATTTTTTACTTTAGAAGAGCGTATTGCTATCGCAAAAGAAGTGCTTGGCCATTATCCAAATGTGAAAGTTGTTGGTTTTACTGGCCTGTTAAAAGATTTTGCTCGTGAACATAATGCACGAGTAATTGTTCGTGGTTTGCGTGCTGTATCTGATTTTGAATACGAATTCCAAATGGCTGGTATGAATCGTTACCTGCTACCCGATGTAGAAACTTTGTTCCTAACTCCATCCGATCAATATCAATTTATCTCCGGTACCTTTGTGCGTGAGATTGCCTCGATGGGCGGTGATGTGAGCAAGTTTGTATTTCCATCTGTAGAAAAATGGCTAGTCAAAAAAATTGCCTCCGGCGCTCAGAATAAAGAATGAGGCCTGTAAGTAAATCATGGCTTTAATGATCACGGACAAATGCATCAATTGCGATGTGTGTGAGCCAGAATGTCCAAATGATGCTATTTACATGGGTCTAGAGATATATGAAATAGATCCTGATAAATGCACTGAATGTGTGGGTCACTATGACGCGCCACAATGTCGACAAGTTTGTCCAGTCGACTGTATTCCATTTAATCCAGAGTTTGTAGAAACCCCAGAGCAGCTAATGACGAAGTTCAAGCTATTAACTGCTGTTAAAAAAGCCAATACAGCCTAACTCAGCAACTTAAATAAGTGGGTACTTGGATTATCCCTTTGAGTGCAGTTCCATCATGGCGCTTTGTGCATCGCCCTTTAAAAATAGCGGAAGTATTTGTAAGCCATTTTCAATACTGGCATCAATGAGTTTTTGCTCAGCTAACTGAGGTCTGCGCAGAACATAATCCGCAACGTCCATGGGGCGACCATCCCCCGCTAGATCTCTTGGGTGGCCAATCCCTAGGCGTAGGCGCCAGTATTCTGAGGTGCTTAAATGTGCCTGAATATCTTTTAAGCCATTATGACCGCCTGTGCCGCCACCCAATTTCAGGCGTGCGGTGCCGGGTTTCAGATCAAGCTCATCTTGAACCACCAAAATATCTGCAGGGGTAACTTTATGAAAGCGACATAAGGCGCCAACAGATTGACCACTCAAATTCATGTAAGTGCTGGGTTTAAGAAGGTAAAGAGCTTCGCCTTCCCATTTTGCTTTCGTCACCCTGCCATGAAAGCGCTTCTCAGTTTCAAAACGAATGCTGAATTGTTTTGCTAGGGCGTCAACAAACCAAAAGCCAGCATTGTGCCGATCTGCTTCGTGCTCATCCCCTGGGTTTCCTAAACCAACAATTAATTTAGTCATGCTGAGAGTTTAAAGATATAACAGTGTTTCGCCAAAACAAATGGAATGAGCAAATAACAAAGCCCGCTTATGCGGGCTTTGTTCACTAAGAGCTTAAGCTAAATATTAAGCTTTATCCTTAGCCGCATCAGCCGCAGGCGCTGCAGCTGCTGGAGCATCTGTAGACTCAGCAGCTTTAACCGCTGGGATGCGCGCATTTGCAAGTACTGGGTTCTCTTGCTCTACATGCAATACCAAGGTAACGCCTTTTGGCAATGCGATGTCTTTGGCATGAATACCATGACCAACTTCAATCTTAGCTAGGTCCACTTCAATGAACTCTGGCAAGTCTGCTGGCAAGCAAGAAACTTCAAGTTCAGTAAGGATGTGACTGATAACGGCACCTTGTAATTTCACGGCAACTGAAGTCTCAGCATTTGTGAAGTGCAAAGGAACGCGCATGTGTACTTTCTCAGTTGCGGATACGCGCTGGAAGTCAATGTGCAATACCAATGGCTTAAATGGATGCATCTGGTAATCGCGTAACAACACTTTTTGTGTCTTACCGCCAACTTCCAAATCCAAAATAGATGAGTGGAATGCCTCTTTACGGAGAGCATGGAATAACGCGTTGTGGTCTAACTCAATGACCAAGGCTGGATCTTGACTACCGTAAACGATTCCTGGAGTTTTTCCAGAATTGCGCAGACGGCGGCTCGCACCCGTTCCTTGTACGCTTCTTTCAAAGGCTACTACTTTCATAATTAATTCCCTAGTTAAGGTTAATTTCCGTTCGCGACCAAACAGAAAAGCCTTCAATTATATCGTGGGAATGGATGTTTTTGCCTACAAATGGCATAAAACTGCCAAAAATCGGGGTAAAACGGTGATTTTTGACTTATTCAGCAAACATCGACATCACTGAATCGCCCTTGCTGATGCGAGAAAGGGTTTTAGCAAGAATCGGAGCAACGCTCAGTTGCCGAATTTTAGATGCTTTCATGGCTTCTGGAGTGAGCGGAATGGTGTCGGTAACAACTAACTCATCTAATTCAGAAGCAGCAATGCGAGCTACAGCACCGCCTGAGAGGACGGCATGGGTACAGTAGGCGGTTACGCCCTTAGCTCTGCG
Organism: Polynucleobacter necessarius; assembly: GCF_900095205.1. Taxonomy (NCBI): domain Bacteria; kingdom Pseudomonadati; phylum Pseudomonadota; class Betaproteobacteria; order Burkholderiales; family Burkholderiaceae; genus Polynucleobacter; species Polynucleobacter necessarius. The sequence goes on from NZ_LT606951.1 coordinate 174,813, forward strand.
CTCTTTGAGCACCTCAGCCGCTTTACAGAGGGTTCCGCCGGTATCAATGATGTCGTCCATGATGACGCAGTGGCGGCCTTCTACTTCGCCAATAAGGTGCATTACTTCAGATACGTTCGCTTTTGGACGACGTTTATCAATAATTGCTAAATCTGTACCTAATTGCTTGGCCATTGCGCGGGCGCGGACTACGCCTCCAATGTCTGGAGACACAATGATGAGGTCTTTTTGAGTCTTCTGTGCTTGTAGGTCAGCCAATAAGACTGGGGAGGCGTAAATGTTGTCTACTGGAATATCAAAAAAGCCCTGAATTTGGTCGGCATGCAGATCCATCGTCAAAACGCGCTCGATTCCAGCAACCGACTGAAGCATATTGGCCACAATACGTGCAGAGATGGCAACGCGCGCTGAACGTGGGCGACGGTCTTGGCGGGCATAACCGAAGTAAGGGATCACTGCGGTTATGCGGCTTGCGGATGCGCGTTTTAGGGCATCGATCATGATCATGAGCTCCATCAAACTATCGTTCGTAGGAGCGCAGGTTGATTGGATAACGACCACATTTTTGCCGCGGACATTTTCTTGAATTTCTACTTGGATCTCACCATCAGAAAAGCGGCCAACAAAGGCTTTCCCCATCTGGAGATTCAGTTCTTTGGCTACAGCCTCAGCCAAAACGGGATTTGCGTTGCCTGTAAAAAGAGTCAATAAATCTGCGTTTATGGAGGACATAGGCTTAAGGGGTTTGTGGGGTCAAAAGGTTATCTTTGTCGTTTCTACAGTATTTGGCAGGGGAAGAAGGATTCGAACCTTCGCATGCTGGAATCAAAATCCAGTGCCTTAACCAGCTTGGCGATTCCCCTACAGCTTAATCTGAAGAAATCAAATTGTAAGCGGGATTTTTATTTAGCCCCCGAACAACTCGACCTACCCACCCTTCGGGAAGATTTTGTAGAAGATTCTCTAGTTTTGCGGACTCAATCTTGGGGTCCAAGACTGCAAAAACGCTACTTCCAGAACCAGACATACGGGGCTGTGAGCCCGGTAATTCCTGGGCAATCCAATCCAAAGCTTGCTTCACTTCTGGGCAAATCCGCATCGCTACAGCCTGGCAATCATTTGATTGAAATGACAATGGCGATGCAAGAAAGCTGTTAATTGTAATCTGAGCATGATCTCGGGTCAATTCCGAGTCTTGAAAAATGCTAGCGGTTGGGATTCCCTTGTTGGAAAATATCACCAAGAAATTAGGGGTTTCAAGAGAAATTTCTTGGACTTTTTCGCCAATTCCTTCAACAAATGCATTTTTGCCAAAAATGAAGAAAGGAACATCTGCCCCAAGTTGTAATCCGAGCGTGCAAAGCGTTTCCTTGCTGAGATCGAGATTCCAAAGAGTATTCAAGCCGATTAATGTCGTTGCGGCATCTGAGGAGCCACCACCCATACCCGCTCCCATCGGAATTTCTTTTTGGAGATCAATCTCTACTCCAGCCTCAAGGTTACAAAAGTCTTTAAGCAGCTTGGCAGCGCGAACAACTAGATCTTGTTCGGGCGGTACCCCTGGGATAGGGTTCATTCGTCTTACAGTGTCCCCAGGAATTTTTTTTAAGTGCAGCGTATCGCACCAGTCAATGAGTTGAAAAACAGATTGCAGGAGATGGTAACCATCAGATCTGCGACCGACTATGTGTAGAAAAAGATTGAGCTTTGCTGGCGAGCGAAGTGTTAAAGAATGAGTATTCGCCATTAGATATTAGTTACTCATTGGGGCGATCAAATACGAGACGAATATCGATAGAGCCAATATTGGAGCTTCGTATCATTGTGAGTTTCTCAAGGCGATTAGTGTCGCTCCATGTGTAAATTAAATCCCAGCCATCTTGACTAATTTTGCTTGCTTGACCTTTGGGGTTTCTGTCAACACTTGCTTCACTTCCGGGGCGTACTTCACCTCTCAGCCAATTAGATAGACCGCGCGCAGGAAGCGGTAGGCCTAAGCTATTTTGTACTAAGGTGTCCGCATCGATTGCTGTAACGATTTTTCCATCCCGCTCAAGAGTAGCTTCCCCTGGGGTAATGGTAATTTTTGCAATCGAGCCACCCATCGGATTGCGAATCTCAAGCACATCTTGTAATGCATCCTGAGTGAGGGAAAAGCCTCCTGAGCCCCCTTGGTTCTGAGACTCTGTTAAGCCGGTAACTTTGACTGCAAAGCGTCCATCCCAAGAACCTTTCGAGGTCAGATCATCTCGTGCCCAATCGGGCTTTAGGCGTTTAAGTGTTTCCTTTAACGTTGGATTATTGGCATCTAATTTTTGTCCTTGACGCCATATGCCTTCTGCTTCTTTTTGGCGGTTCATGACCCACAATACTTCACCAGTATGAGCCGCAATATCTGCTTCCGGTTTCATGGCAAATGCTTGTTGAAGTTGCTCCAAAGCAAGAGAGTTTTTGCTAAGTCGAAAATTTACCCAACCCAAACTATCCAAAATAAAAGCATCCTTTGGAGAAAGTTGATGTGCTTTGGTTATCAATGCATATGCTTCGGGCAGCTTTACATTGCGATCAGCCAAAGAGTAGCCAAGTGCATTTAAAGAATTCACATCGTTTGGATTCTTGCGCAAAATATCTCGCAATGTTTTTTCCATGACGTTAATATTCCCCATTTTTTCTGCAGACATGGCATAGGTGTAAAGCAAGCTGGGATTCTGGAGAGAGGTCTTGACGGTTGAAGCGATTTCATAAAAAGCGCGCAATGCGTCAGACTCATTTTTTGCTTTAGCCAGCAATGCTTGCAACTGTAAAAGAGTATTTTCTTGTTGGGCAGGAGTTTGTTGCCGGAATAACGATGTTGCTGGCTTGACTGCGTCCGACCAGCGATTGCTTAAGATTAAAAGCGTTATGTAGACTGCCTTGGGTTTTGTATCTAAAGCTGGAGATAGCTCATCCCAGGTTTTAGCAGCCTCTAATGCTAAGTCGGGTGATCCACCCGTAATGGCTATTTCCATAGCTCTTTGAGCCAATCTTGGATCTTTGTACTGACGCGCCATCTCTAGGTAGGTGTTGTAAGCCAACCCAGCCTCACCTCGTTGCAGGGCAATTGCTGAGGCAAGGACCTCGAAAATAGCTTCACCCGTTTGAATTCCGTTGGGCGCCGTTTGGGCATGAGCTAGTGAAAAGACACTAGCAGCTAAGGTTCCCAGGAATAAAGCCCTCAAGAGAGGTTTTGGTGTGAACTTACTCATAAGCACATTCTAATCCGCGAATCTACAATCCATTTATGCCAGAACTTCCAGAAGTAGAGGTCACCCGACTGGGTATAGCGCCCCACCTTGAGGGGCGGAAAGTGAGTGCCGTCAAAATAATTGATGGGCGCTTGCGCTGGCCTGTGCCAGCCAGCCTTTCAAAAATCTTGTCTGGGCAAAAGGTTCATGCCATTGAAAGGCGCGGTAAGTATCTTTTGCTGGAGATGGATACTGGTTATTTAATAATTCATTTAGGGATGACTGGAACGTTGCGTGTGCTACCCCGCTCAGACCCCCTAAAGACTCACGACCGAGTTACTTTTGAGTTCGCCAAGCTCAGTTTGCGTTTGCATGATCCACGAAAATTTGGCGCTGTTCTATGGCATCCCAAATCAAAGGGACCAATTGAAAAATTTGTTCTTTTACAAAAACTTGGAGTGGAACCGTTTTCTCCAGAATTTGCTGATGAATTAGGCGCAGATGTTTTGTATCAAACTTCTCGTAAGCGAAGTGTTGCTGTCAAACAGTTCCTGTTGGCGGGGCAAGCTGTTGTTGGGGTAGGTAACATTTATTGTTCAGAAAGTCTATTTGAGGCAGACATACATCCAGCAAAAGCCTCGGGCAAGCTGACTCGACCACAATGTTCTCGTCTTGCAAAGGCTGTCAGATCGATACTAAAAAAAGCAATTGACGCCGGCGGTAGCTCCTTAAAAGATTTTGTGAATAGCGACGGTGATCCCGGTCACTTTATGGTCCAAACCAAAGTTTATGACCGTAAAGGGTTGCTATGCAAGGTGTGTGGAACGCCTATTAGCCAAATAGTACAAGGCCAGCGATCAACTTACTTTTGTCCGCAATGTCAGAAACGTTGATCAAAACATTTGCGTCTAAGTTGATTGCTTGGTATGCGGTCAGTGGGCGCCCAGGCTTACCTTGGCAAGGCAATCGGGATCCTTATGCAGTGTGGGTATCAGAAATCATGTTGCAACAAACCCAGGTGGCTACAGTGCTTGAGCGTTACCCACGTTTCATGAAGCGATTTCCAACGGTTAAAAAATTAGCCGCTGCACAAGTCGATGAGGTATTGGCGGAATGGGCTGGCTTGGGGTATTACTCTCGCGCCCGAAATCTTCACGCCTGTGCCAAGCAGATCATGACAGAGTTTGCTGGAAAATTTCCCAGTGACCCTGTCTTACTTGAGCAGCTAAAGGGTATTGGGCGATCTACCGCTGGAGCAATTGCTGCTTTTGCTTTTCATGAGCGCGCCCCCATTTTAGATGCAAATGTGAAGCGTATTTTGGCTCGACTATTTGCAATCGAAGGCGCCATGCAAGATAAGGCGGTGAATGATCGGCTTTGGGAGTTAACAACCAAATTATTGCCATCCAAACCCGTTGATATGCCGGTATACACACAAGCCTTGATGGACTTTGGGGCAACCTGGTGCACATCACGCAAACCAGTTTGCTTAAGCTCTGAGAGAAAGTGTCCTTTCACAAAAGCCTGTCAGGCTAATTTAAGCGGACAAGCACTCTTATTTCCACAAAAAACAATCAAGACTAAATCACCGGAATTTGATTGCAATATGTTGCTCATTCGATCTGGTAATTCCATTCTGCTACAAAAACGTCCTGACAAAGCTATTTGGAGTGGTCTTTGGTCTTTACCGGAATCGCCATGGACACCCAGAGAACCAGGCGTTAAGAACGCTGATTTAAAGCCTGTGGAATTATTGGCAGGAGCGCTACCTGAAGAAGGCTTGGTTTTGCTGAAAAAGGTTTCTAAGGGGATAAAGAAAACAGCAGAAATAAAGCATGTCTTTACGCATCGACGTTTATGGATGCATATTTGGCAAGGAGCTGCTGAACAAGAAATAGCATTTGCAAATATGGATTTGAAATGGGTGCCCTTAGGTCAGCTTGGGCGCTATGGCCTGCCCCAGCCGATCAAGGTTTTACTGCAGGGATTGAATCTAGTTCGCGGTGGCGATCTAAAAAGTTGAGCTGAAGGCTCTCGTAATCTTTTTGGTTGCGAAAGTATTCACTGAGTCGGTTTACTAAATAGACGGAGCGGTGCTGACCTCCGGCACATTCAATGGCAACTGTTAAATAACTACGACCATCAGCAATGTAATGAGGTAGCCAGCGATGAATAAACTGTGTGATATCTGCTTCTATGTTTACTGCTTCTGGAATTTTTTCTAAGAACTCTTTGACGAGTTTGTCGTTACCAGTGAGAGGTCTTAACTCGTTGTCGTAGTGGGGAGTTGGTAGGCAGCGCACATCAAACACTAAGTCGGCTTCACTGGGCACGCCTTTCTTGAAGCCAAACGATTCGAAGACTACTGTAAGGCCCAATGGGCTTGTCTTTGAGTAGATCTTGTATCCAAGAGCGCAGAGCATGCGCAGGAATGTTGCTGGTATCAATGCTGTGCGCTTGAGCGCGCAAGGGCTCTAATAGGCTGCGCTCCCTATCAATAGCCTCAATCAGAGTTGCCGATTGAGATTGTTTGGAACCGCTGGATAAGGGATGGCGACGACGGGTCTCAGAAAAACGTTGTACTAAAGTATTGGTATCTGCGTTTAAGAAAACAACCCTTACTTGATGATGTTGACGCAAATTTTCAAGTATGGATGGTAGGTTTTTTATGGATTGCCCGCGACGTGCATCAATAGCGACAGCTACTTGATCGCATTGCTCATTTTGAAGAGTGGAGATGAGGTTTTCTAGAAGAGAAATCGGAAGATTGTCGACGCGGTCGTAACCTGCATCCTCAAAAGCTCTCAGAGCTACTGATTTACCTGAGCCTGAGATTCCGGTAATCAGATTAATTTGCATGACTTAAAGTAAGCGACCTTGTGACTTAGTGGTTTCGGCTTCAACATTCATCTGCTGGCGTTGACGTTCAATAAATTCTTTTAAGGTATCGATACCGCGCAATTGCAAAATGGTATTTCGTACAGCTGCCTCAACCAGAACTGCTAAGTTACGCCCTGCGGCAACTTGAATCTTGACCGTACGAATCGGAATCCCTAAAACATCAATGTGCTGCGCTTCGAGAGGCAGTCGTTCAAATTCGCCATCGGTTCTGCGAACAAGTTGCACGATGAGTCGTAGCTTTAATTTACGACGTACGGCTGTCTCGCCAAAAATGGTACGAATATCTAGCAGACCTAAGCCACGGACCTCTAGGAGGTTACGCAAGATGACAGGGCAGCGACCTTCGATATAGTCTGGACCTAGACGGGAGAAGTCCACCGCATCGTCCGCAACTAAGCCGTGTCCCCGAGAAATCAGCTCAAGACCCAATTCACTTTTGCCTAAGCCGGACTCACCAGTTAGCAACACACCCAAGCCCAGAATGTCCATAAAGACACCGTGCATCGTAATTTGTGGGGCGCCAATTTTGGTAAGGTAAGTGCGCAGATGATCAATGACTTCTGCGGCAGAGATCGCGGTGGTGAATAGTGGTGTAGATGAGCGCTGGCAAAACAACTGTAAGTCTGGATCTGCTGCTTTACCATCTGCCACAATCACGCAAGGAGGCGTCTTGGAGATCAGGCTGGCAATTTGTTCTTGTTTTTGTTTTGGCTCCAGGACGGCGTGATAGTCTACTTCTTGCTCGCCAAAAATCTGAATACGACTTGGATGAATGAGATTTAAGTGGCCAACTAGATCTGAGCTGGCCGCAGCCGCTTTTACGGCTTCTGGTGGAAAAGTGCGATCAGCACCTTCAAGACCACCAATCCAGGAAAGCTTTAAATCTGAAACATTGTCATCAAAAATCTGCTGCGCAGTTACTCCATCTAGGAGTAAGGGCTGTGTCATTTTGTTGTGCCCCAGCGTTGTAATAGTTCACAAACAATCGAGGGATCTTTTGCGGAAGATAGAGTATCTCGGGCAGTCGGATCTGAAAGCAGCTGAGCAATTGAAGATAGGATCTCTAAATGCTGTTGTGTAGCCTTTTCGGGCACCAATAAGAAAATTAATACAGATACCGCCTCGCCATCAGGTGCAGCAAACTCAATTGACTCCTGGAGTCTTATAAAGGCCGCGCTTGGCTGTTTTAAACCTTTGACTCGACCATGAGGTATGGCTACGCCAGCGCCGAGAGCGGTAGAGCCTAACTCTTCGCGAGCATTGAGAAACCCGACTACAGAGTTAGCGTCAATACCTGTTTGCTTGGCAAACAGGTCCCCCGCAGCTGCAAATGCATCGGCTCTGCTTTTCGCAGGGACATCCAATGCAATGCAGTCGGGAGCAAAAAGATTAGTCAGGGCATTCATGTGAATTGATTATAGGTGTCCTGACGCAGAAGAGCACTCAAAATGCTTTTCGTGGTGATGATCTTGAATCTTTTCTTTATGTTTAACAACCTGGCGCTCGAGCTTATCCACTACTGCATCCATAGCGTGATATAGGTCAGCGTTGTGTGCTTCAGCGAACAGATCCTTGCCTTTCAGGTGAATGGTGATTTCAGCACTTTGACGTAAGTCCTTCTCTTTGGCTTTATCTACGACCAGGAAGGCAGAAGCATCAATGACGTGATCGAAGTGCTTACGAATTTTAGCTAGCCCCGCCTCAAGGTGAGAACGCATAGCGGGTGTAACTTCAACATGGCGGCTATTAATTTTCAAATTCATGAGCAACTCCTTTGATAAACACGATAGATGCATGCGCATACTGATACCCGGGGTGCGCAGTAGGCCCCTGAAATCTTTTAACTGTTTTTTTGGAAAATAAACCATGAGCCTCCAGCGTATCAGCGAATTTGCTGAAAACCAAGGGGGTGGCTAATTTTTATTGCATAAAAAGCGGAGATTCTTCCCGATTTACATCCGGAAGTTTTCACCTAGATAGACTCTGCGGACGGCATCGTTCTGAATAATTTGGTCTGGTTTGCCTTCAGCAAGAACGCTACCTTCGTTGATGATGTAGGCATGATCACAGATGCCTAGTGTCTCGCGGACATTATGGTCGGTAATTAATACCCCAATTTGGCGATCGCGTAAAAAACGCACAATTCGCTGAATTTCTCCAACAGCAATAGGGTCAACGCCGGCAAAGGGTTCATCTAGCAAGATAAATTTTGGTTGAGAGGCCAGTGCTCTGGCAATTTCAACTCGTCTACGCTCTCCACCCGATAAAGAGAGGGCTGGATTATTTCGCAAATGACTAATTTGGAGTTCACCTAAAAGTTCATCTAAGCGATGGTTAATCTCGGCCTTGCTCAGGGGCTTACCTCCCTGAACTTGAAGTTCAAGAACGGCTTGGATATTCTTCGCTACATTTAACTTTCGAAATACAGACGCTTCTTGCGGCAGATAAGAGAGGCCCATTCGAGCTCTCTCATGAATAGGAAGATGCGTGATATCTGCGCCATCTAGAATAATGTGTCCACCATCGAGTGGTACTAGTCCAACAATCATGTAGAAAGAGGTGGTTTTGCCGGCACCATTTGGACCAAGTAGACCCACAACTTCTCCGCATTTCACTTGTACAGAGACATCTCGGACAATAGTTCTTGAGCCATAACGCTTCTGTAGGTTATGAGCGCTTAGCGTGGGGAAGCTATTGGCTTGAGTGGTGTCCGCTGTCATTTCTCTAAAGTTGCTTTTCGTCTTGGTGAAAGAATAGCTCTCGCTAAAGGTAGATCTTCTGGTTTTGCGTCTTGAGGAGGAATGACGCGATAGTACTGCTTTACATCATCGTACTCAATTTTCCAGCCCTTTAATTGATCAAGCATTTGCATATTCAGCAAGCGCTTCAAACTAGCGTCACCGGTGAGGGTCAGAAACTCGCTCTTGGCATCATAGGTCACTTGAGCGCCCCGTCCTTGCATGAATTCGTCCGCCAGTCCTTCGCGACGTTGCCTAAAGCTGGCTACCTCTTCGGGTCTGCCCACGACATCAATAAACTCATAACCCTGTGGATCCACCGTAATGTGCCCATCTTCTCCGGTAACAACAATACTTCCCTTGATGAGAAGAGCTTGCCCATTAAGGTCATAGACCTGCTTAACATCGTTCGCTGAAACTTTCTCAGCCTCTAAGATGACGGGCTTATCTTGATCTGCTTTTTCAGCACGGCTGGGGTTAGCAAGCCATAGTCCCAAGATGACCAAGCAGCAAAGCAAAGTATTAGGAGTGGTTAGGTAATTCATCAGAACCATTTTATTGAGTGCTCCGTGGGGCGCGCTCGATACGTCCTTTCACCTTACCAGTGAGAACCATGCTTTGTTCCACATTGTTAAATACCCCACCTTCAGTTGAACTCATGATCGACATTCCTTGTTGTAGGGTTACTGGTCTATTGGTTTCAATAATGTCATCGTTAATTAAAACCTTAAAGTAGTTTGAGCTGGCTAACATTCTAAGAGTGGCTGCTTGGGTTGGGGTAGCGTCTTGGGCAGGACGAAAAATAGTTGCGTTATCGAATAAATCCAAAATGGTGAGATCGCCATCGAGATGTCCTGTATCTGATCTAACGGTGACTGGAGCCTTATCTGCTTGAAACAATCGCATACGGGGCGCTAGGATATCAATAGAAGCATCGGCATCGTAGTGGGTCACCTTAGCGCCTAGGATCCGATATTTGGTAGCACCCAATTCATTGAGAGCTGAAAGTACCCCATCTTTAATGGTGTAATCAGGTTCATGAAGACGTATCCGCTCTATAGTGGGTTTTTCCGGCGGAGTATTTTTTTGTACCAACCAAAAAGTGGCTAAGGTGAGCACTCCCATCAGAATCAGCGGCATTAAACGCAAAAGCGTGCGCCCAATGCTGAGCTTGAGTTGCTGAGGGTTTACTTGCATTACTTAGCTAAGAGCTTTATTGAGTAATTCGTCATAGCGATTCTGCGCCTTTAGAATCAAGTCACATACTTCACGGACGGCGCTATTGCCACCTGCATGCGTGGTAACTAAATGCGCAAATTCTTTAATGGCCTCATGTCCCTGCGAAGGGCATATTTTGAAACCGGCTTGTTTCATCATCTGCAAATCTGGCCAATCATCACCCATGACTGCGCAATCTGCATAGGTAAGGCCGAGAGATTTAATGACTTCTGTCAGCGCGACTGCTTTGTTCTCTACTCCCATGTGAATATGTTTAATTCCTAATTCTTTACAGCGCGCTAGAGCCATTTTGGAATTCCTGCCGGTAATAATTGCAGTAGAAATTCCACATTGCTCCAATAATTTGATACCTAAGCCATCCTGAATATCAAAAGCCTTCAAAGACTCTTTGCCATCAGCGTCAATCCAGACTTGTCCATTTGTTAATACGCCATCTACATCTAAAACCAAGAGTCTTACTTTACTGGCGCGTTCCCAGGCTTGTGGATACTGAGGGAGTGGGTTGGTATTGTGAGGATTAAAAGCGCTAGGCATGATGGGGTTGCTCGTTCCGAATGAAATTAAATGACTTTGGCGGCAAATAAATCATGTAGATTTAGGGCACCCAATAAATGACCATCATTATCAGTAACCACTAGATGATTGATGCGATGTTTTTCCATCATCTCAATGGCTTCCTCGGCTAAGAGTTCTGGAGGAATGGTGCGGGGGTTCGCAGTAGTAGCGCTCCGAAGTTTGATGCCATCAAGATTGGTAGTTTTTTCTAGAAGGCGACGCAAGTCGCCATCAGTCAAAATCCCAAATACCTTTTTGTGAGCATCTAAGATCACCACCATGCCCATACATTTCGAAGTCATCTCTAACAATGCTTCTTGCAACGATGCATCTATTGATATCTGAGGTGTGTCTGCAAGGCCACGCATCACTTCGCTCACGTGCATGAGTTGTTTGCGACCCAATCTACCACCAGGGTGGGAGCGAATAAAGTCTTCGGCTTCAAATCCTCTGGCATCGAGCAAGGAAATCGCCAGCGCATCTCCCATCGCTAGTGCAGCAGTAGTGCTAGTGGTGGGCGCAAGATTGAGTGGGCAAGCTTCTTTTTCAACGCTGGTATCTAGGTGGGCATCTGCTAGCTTGGCAAGTGAGGAGCTAGGTGCGCCAGTCAAGGCAATCAATTTTGCTCCGGTGCGTTTGACTATGGGAACAATAGTGAGGAGTTCATCAGTCTCTCCAGAGTTGGAGAGGGCTACAAAAACATCATCTCTAGTTACCATGCCTAAATCACCATGGCTGGCTTCAGCAGGGTGTACAAAAAAGGCTGGAGAGCCAGTGGAGGCGAAGGTGGCCGCTATTTTCCGTGCAATATGGCCAGATTTTCCAATACCAGAAACTACGATTCTGCCTTTGCAGCCGTGTAAGAGCTCAACCGCCAGGACAAAGGCATCTGCGTTAAAGCCCTCTAGGCGATCACGCATGGTTTGCAGTGCAGCAGCCTCAATTGTGAGGGTATCGCGCGCAAGCTTTAGGGTACGTTCACGAGTCTTAGTTATCATCGAGTAAGTATATGCCGTCAGTCCTTCAATTAACCCTCATTCTTCTGGCCTCGGGTGTGGCCGGAGTGGTTATTTTCCGCTATTTTGGCTTGCCTCCTATTTTGGGCTATTTGGCCATTGGGGTGCTTATTGGTCCCCATGCCTTTGGTCTGGCAAATGACTCGGCCACAGTCAAGTATTTAGCCGAATTTGGGGTGGTTTTCTTGATGTTCTCGATTGGTCTGGAATTTAACTTGCATAAATTGCGGGCAATGCGGACTATCGTTTTTGACCTAGGCGGCAGCCAAGTCATTTTGACAATGCTATTGGCTATTCCAGCTAGCTTATCAATGAATTGGATTTACCCCATCTCATGGCATGCTGCCATTGCTTTGGGTGGAGCCTTGGCGATGTCTTCAACGGCAATTGTGACGAAGTTGATTTCAGATCGTGCCGAGTTAGAGACCGAGCATGGGCGCAATGTCGTAGGTATTTTGTTATTTCAAGATTTGGCGGTGGTTTTTCTTTTGATTTTATTGCCGTCTCTTGGGAAAAATCCTTCCGACCTATTTGTTGCTCTAACTGCAGCGTCTATCAAAATCACTATAGCTTTGGTTTTAATTTTCTTCATTGGTCAAAGCTTAATGAGCCATTGGTTTAGGTTGGTTGCAAAACTACGCTCACAAGAGTTGTTCATGTTGAACCTCTTATTGATTGTGCTGGGTATGGCTGGGTTAACAGAGCATTTTGGTTTGTCGCTTGAGCTTGGCGCGTTCTTAGCTGGTATGTTGATTTCAGAAACACCTTATCGTCATCAGGTTGAAGAAGATGTCAAACCTTTCCGAGATGTCTTGCTCGGCCTCTTCTTTATTACGATCGGCATGTTGTTAGATTTCAATGTGATTCGAGAGCAGTGGCTACTAGTTTTGCTTTTACTGATTGGCCCTCTTATCTTTAAATTTGGACTCATCGCTTTGTTATCAAAAGCCTTTGGCTCAAGTCCGGGTATTTCAATCAGAACAGGCTTGTGCTTAGCTCAAGCAGGTGAATTCGGATTTATGTTGCTCAATCAAATTGATGGTTTGGATTTAATTGACCCTACTTTAAGTCAAGCAGTCTTAGCGGCAATGTTGATATCGATGTTTTGCGCACCATTTTTAATTGAATATAGCGATCGCATCGCAATGCGATTTTCTAGTAACGAATGGCTATTGCAATCACTTGCTTTGACTCGCGTTGCCGCCAAGAGTGTGCGCAATGAAAACCATGTGGTCATTTGTGGGTTTGGACGGTCAGGTCAAAGTTTGGCGCGTATGCTAGACCAAGAAAAGATCCCCTATATCGCATTAGATTTGGATCCTGATCGCGTTAAAGAGGCTGCAGCTGCTGGTGATAATGTGGTTTATGGTGATGCCAGCCGGGAAAACTATTTAGTTGCTACGGGGCTTTCTAGAGCAAAAGCTGTAGTGATTACCTACGCTGATAGCGCTGCAAGTTTACGAGTGCTTCGTCAGGTTGAGCATCTACGTCCAGGCATGACAGTGTTGGTGCGCACCAGGGATGATGCAGATATTGCTAAGTTACAAGCGGCTGGTGCAACTGAGGTTGTCCCTGAATTGATTGAAGGTAGCCTAATGATTGCTTCACACGTCTTGTTGATTATGGGCGTGCCTATGCACAAAGTAGTGCGACGTATAACTACTGTACGGGAAGAGCGTTATAGCTTGTTGAGAGGCTACTTCCGAGGATCTGCAGATGATGACTTTGGTTCAAATGAATCTTGGCGCTTGCATGCAATAACACTCTTGCCACAGTCACGTGCTGTCGGAAAAACATTGGGTGATTTGGATCTTGAATCAGATGGCGTTAGTGTTCAGGCAGTGCGTCGCAAGAGTAGAAACGCTGACTATGTAAAGTTAGAGCCAACCCCTGATTTATGTCTAGAAGCTAATGACATATTGGTGGTGTCGGGTAATTCAGAGGCCACCGATTTAGCGGAAGCCAAATTACTCCGAGACTGATGCTCCTAGCAAATACTGAATGCTAGGAGTGTCTTTTTTGCTTACTACTACTTTTTCTTTTTGCTCGATGTTGGTGATTTACGGGTCAATAAAGGCGCTAGGTAGTGACCAGTAAAACTCACTTCATTTTGAGCAACCTCTTCGGGGGTGCCGGTAGCAATAATCTGCCCCCCACCTGCGCCACCCTTAGGCCCAAGGTCAATGATCCAGTCGGCCGTCTTAATGACATCCAGATTATGTTCGATGATAACTATCGTATTGCCTTGTTTCTTGAGTGTTTGAATAACAGTTAGCAATAGTTGAATGTCATGAAAATGTAGTCCTGTAGTTGGCTCATCTAAGATGTACAAAGTTCTACCAGTGTCACGCTTGGATAACTCAAGAGAAAGCTTCACGCGTTGAGCCTCACCACCAGAGAGGGTTGTTGCGCTCTGGCCAAGCTTCACATAACCAAGACCAACATCTAATAGTGTTTTGAGTTTGCGCTTCACTACAGGAACTGCCTCGAAGAATTCATGAGCTTGCTCAATGGTCATCGAGAGCACTTCATGAATATTTTTGCCTTTGTAGCGAATATCTAAAGTTTCGCGGTTGTAACGTTTGCCATGGCAAACGTTACAGGGAACACATACATCAGGTAGGAAGTGCATTTCCACTTTAAGAACGCCATCGCCTTCACAGGAATCACAGCGACCGCCTTTGACATTAAAGGAAAAACGACCCGCTTCATAGCCACGCTCACGTGATGCTGGCACGCCGGCAAAGAGTTCTCTGATCGGAGTAAATAGCCCAGCGTAGGTGGCTGGGTTGGAGCGAGGCGTTCTGCCAATCGGGGATTGGTCGACGCTAATGACTTTATCGAAATGCTCTAAACCTTTCATTGCATCATGCGCTGCAGGCTCTGCATTCGATCCATAGAGGTGTTGTGCAACCGCGTGATGGAGGGTGTCATTAATCAAGGTGGATTTACCAGAGCCAGAAACTCCGGTAACACAGGTCAGCAATCCAACGGGAATCTTTGCATGCACTGATTGCAAATTATTACCACGGGCCCCAATGATTTCTAGGAAGCGATCGTTAACGGGAATACGTTTTTCTGGAACCTCGATGGCTTCACGACCTGCGAGGTAAGCACCAGTTAAGGACTTCGGATTGGCTTCAACTTCTGCTGGTGTACCTTCAGCAACGATCTCGCCACCATGAACGCCTGCGCCTGGACCGATATCGATTACCCAGTCAGAGGCACGAATCATGTCTTCATCATGTTCAACGACTAAAACGCTATTGCCTAAATCACGTAAGTGTTTTAAGGTCCCTATAAGACGATCATTGTCGCGTTGATGCAGGCCAATAGATGGTTCATCCAATACATACATCACCCCAGTTAAGCCTGATCCTATTTGGCTCGCCAAGCGAATACGTTGAGCTTCGCCACCGGATAAAGTATCCGCGCTACGCTCGAGTGAGAGGTAGTCTAGGCCAACGTCATTTAAGAAGCGCAGACGTGCACTAATCTCTTTGACAATCTTGTCGGCGATTTCTCGCTTAGCGCCTTTAAGTTCAAGAGATTCGAAATATTCTTTTGCTTCTTTAAGAGGTAGTGCGCTGATCTCGTAAATTGCACGAGACTGTTTCTTTTCACCAACTTTCACAAATCGTGCTTCTTTACGCAAACGGCTACCATTACATTCTGGGCAGGTTTGTACATTTTGATACCGAGATAATTCTTCTCGCACAGTTACTGAGTCTGTTTCCCGATAGCGTCTTTCGAAATTTGCAACAATGCCTTCAAACGCGTGTTCACGAATGCTATTCTTGCCACGCTCATTGATGCACTCGAAAGGAATGGTGACATCACCAGAGCCCAAGAGAATGAGATCTTGTTGTTTCTTGTTCAGTGTTTCAAATGGCTTCTCTACGTCAAAGCCGCCGTGCTTAGCAAGGGTTTGAAGGAGTTTGAAGTAAAACTGATTACGACGATCCCAGCCTTTAATAGCGCCAGAAGCGAGTGATAAATCTGGGTGGGCAACGATACGCTTTGGGTCAAAGAAAGACTGGTGACCTAGGCCGTCACAAGAAGGGCAGGCACCCATTGGGTTATTAAATGAAAAGAGACGTGGCTCTAGTTCTTGTAGTGAGTATGAGCAAACTGGGCAGGCAAATTTGCTAGAGAAGATCATCTCTTTACCGGTATCCATATCAACGATCATGGCCTTACCATCCGCCAAGCGTAAGGCTGTCTCAAAGGATTCGGCAAGACGCTGCTGAATGTCAAGGCGTACTTTGATGCGGTCAACTACCACTTCAATGGAATGTTTGTCATTTTTCTTGAGAGTTGGTAGTTGACCTACTTCAAAGATTTCTGCTTTAGCAACGTTGGCTGTGCCGCCACCAGAGCGCACACGAAAGCGAACAAAGCCTTGAGCCTGCAGATCTTGAAAAAGATCCACGAACTCACCCTTACGCTCGCTGACTACGGGGGCCAAAATCATGAGCTTGGTATCTTCTGGCATCGACAACACGGTATCGACCATTTGAGACACGCTTTGCGCCTCTAGTGGTAAATCGTGGTCAGGACAATGCGGTGTTCCTGCTCGCGCAAATAACAAGCGTAAGTAGTCATGAATTTCAGTAACGGTACCGACTGTTGATCTTGGGTTATGACTAGTGGCCTTCTGTTCGATTGAGACCGCTGGTGAGAGGCCCTCAATCGTGTCGACGTCAGGTTTTTCCAGGAGTTGCAGAAACTGTCGGGCATAAGCTGACAGGGATTCAACGTAGCGACGTTGACCTTCGGCATAAAGGGTGTCAAAAGCAAGCGAGCTTTTGCCGGAACCTGATAAGCCAGTAAGAACAATTAGTTTCTCTCTAGGAATGTCTAGATTGATGTTTTTGAGGTTGTGGGTGCGGGCACCACGGATCTTAATTTCGTTATTCATGATTTTTTAGCGTAACTTGTTAATATAGCTCTTTCCCATGAATTCTTCTGAACTTCGCTCTACTCTGGCCTTAGCAGGCATATTTGGCCTCCGTATGCTGGGCCTATTTCTGCTGCTACCTATCTTTAGCATTCATGCTCGAGGCTTGCCAGGTGGTGAGCACGCGCTTTGGGTCGGTTTGACCCTCGGAATCTTCAATATTGTTCAGGCCTGCTTTTATATCCCTCTCGGTCGCCTATCGGATCGTATTGGGCGTAAACCAGTCGTTTTGTGGTGTTTGTCCTTATTTGTGGCCGGTGCTCTGATTTGTGCCGCCAAGGATGATTTGCTCTGGATCGCTATTGGTCGCGGAATTATGGGCGCCGGTGCAGTTTCTGCTGCTATCTCGGCATGGGTGGCTGATTTAACGCGTGAGCAAGTTCGCACCCGTGCCATGGCATTGGTTGGTGGCAGTATTGCTCTATCCTTTGCCCTGTCATTAGTAATCGCTGCACCGATTTATCGAGCAATTAGCCTGAGCGGAATTTTTATTGTTCTGGCGTTATTGGGCGTGATAGCAATGTTTGTTACTTACTATGTATTGCCCATGAACAAACCAGAAGCAAGAGTGCAGCAAGCCTCTTTAAAAGAAGTTTTCTTTCGCCCGGAGTTGATGCGTTTAAATCTCGGTGTATTTGTATTGCATGCAACACAAGTAGCGATGTTCTTAGTGGTACCACGTTTGCTTGTGCAGGCAGGATTACCTCTTTCTTCGCACTGGGAAATTTATCTTCCAGTAGTGCTTCTTTCTTTTTTCTTTATGGCGCCGATTTTGATTTATGGTGAAAAAAAGCAACAGCTTCGCAATATTTTCTTATTTGCAATTGTTTTGCTGTTGATCGCTGAAATTCTCTTTACAAACACGACATCTATTGCTTCAATTGCTATTGCGCTATTGGTTTATTTTGTAGGCTTTAATTTACTCGAAGCTTTACAACCTTCTTTAGTGTCACGTTTTGCCAAAGAATCTAAGGGCACAGCACTAGGTGTTTACAACACCACACAATCAATAGGCCTCTTTACAGGAGCTGTGATTGGCGGTTATTTGATGGATAGCCATGGTGATTTATCGGTCTTTGCAATGGGTGCGGCGCTCTTAATTTGCTGGCTTATAACTGCCTGGTCGATGGGTGAAATGCCAACGAGAGCAGCAGAACCAAGGGATGTAGCCACAAAGACTTAACCGCAGCTTCATTGATTAAATTAAAGCGAGTAGTTTATTTTTTAGTAGTAATAACAGCAGTATTTTTCTTCGGGAGACAACATGGCTTCGGTAAATAAGGTCATCATCGTAGGTAACGTAGGACGTGATCCAGAGACGCGTTACATGCCAAGCGGCGACGCCGTTACAAATATTTCAGTAGCAACTTCAGATCGCTACAAAGACAAACAAACTGGCGAAATGAAAGAAACCACAGAATGGCATCGCGTTGCGTTCTTCGGTAAGCTTGCGGAAATCGCTGGTCAGCACCTCAAAAAAGGCTCACAAGTTTATGTTGAAGGTCGCTTGCGTACTCGCAAATGGACGGATGCTAGTGGCCAAGAAAAGTATTCCACAGAGATCGTTGCAGAAACAATGCAGATGCTCGGTGGCAAGCCAGTAGGCGGAAGCGGTGATGGTGGTGGCGAGAGCTATAGTCGCTCAAAGCCGGCTGAGCAGTCTGCTCCGGCCTCATCGAATGCCGCATCACTTGGCGCAATGGATGACGATATTCCGTTTTAAGTAATGGTGAGGCATCATTTCATTGCTGATGCTTGAATTGCAAAACCCCTTCTAGGTTTTCCTATAAGGGGTTTTTCTTTATCTATTTTCTTGAGAGGCTTATTGTCGTGCGTGCCGAATATTGTCTGGCCACGGAGAATTGTGATCTGTACGGAAGGGGTTAATATCTAATCCGCCGCGTCGGGTATAATGCGCATACACAGATAGTTTCTCTGGCTTGCACTGACGTTTGATATCAGTAAAGATGGTTTCAACACAATGTTCATGGAACTCACCCAATTGCCTAAAGCCAATCAGATAACGCAATAAACCTTCCTCAAGGATTGGCCTACCTTGATACCGAATTTGTACGCTAGCCCAATCTGGCTGACCTGTTACAGGACAATTGGATTTCAGGAGGTGGGAGACTAGACATTGCTCAATCGGCCCAAACGATTCGTTGACCTATAGTAGGCTGGGGTCAGCAGGTAGGTTTGGGTCTACCTCAATATCTAGGCGATCCATCAGAATGCCGCCCATCTCTTGCATACCTTTTTTAGAGATAGTTTCTGTAGGGTTGATGCGAGTAGTGATTTTGCTGCCAGCAACCGATGATAGGTCTTTGATCAGTCGATCCTTCACTTCATTTTCATCTTCAAAGCGTGCGCTATTCAGGCTGTTGAGATACAGCTTAAAAGACTTGGACTCAATCATATTTGGTGAGTCGGCTGGTATTTGAAACTCCGCCAATATGCAATCTGTGGCTTCCCTTTTAAATTGAGCCAGCTCAGCTCAAATGCGTTCCAAATATCCACGCCTACAAAAGGTAATGTTTGGCCCTCGTTAATGCCAAGTTTCTTGCGATTCTCAATTCTTGGTATAGGAAAACAGTAAACTCGGATCGTACTGATCTGGGTATTGAGTGGATTGTCCGAGCGAAAGTGTTCCCATGGATAACTTTATTTTTTATTGGGTTTTATTTCTTTGGCTTGTTAGAGACGCCAGAAACAACATGCCCTGTTGGAGCGACTGACGCAGTAGATTGACAATGGCCTGTTTGATCATCAAAGAAGAAATCAGGCTCGAACTCTCTTAAGAACTCACTCTTCGATAGTCCGCCTAAGAACATTGCTTCATCTACATCAATGCCCCATGCCATCAGTGTTCGAATTGCGCGTTCGTGTGCAGGCGCAGAGCGTGCTGTCACTAGTGCGGTGCGTATACGCATTCCGTTTTCACTAGTAGAGCGTTGTAGTCTGTGCAAGGCTTCCAGCAAGGGTTTAAAGGGTCCAGGTGGCAAAGGAATATCTACCTTTTTGCTCTCATGATCTACAAAAGCCTCAAGACCTTTTTTCTGGAATACTTGCTCAGCCTCATCAGAAAATAATACTGCGTCTCCGTCAAATGCGATGCGAATTTCATTAGGGTGAGACTCAGCAGTTTTGCTTGATTCAGGGTAGACGCGCGCAGCCGGGAAGCCTGCATCAATCGTTGCCCTAACATCATCTTCATTGGCAGATAAGAAAAGGTTGGCGTGCAGTGAGCGAAGATAGTGGTAAGGCGGCCTGCCTCTGGTAAATACACCTCGCTCTAAATGTAAACCATGATGTTCTGCAGAACGGAAGACACGCAAGCCGCTAACAGGATCGTTGCGCGAAAGAATAACGACCTCCACTCGCTGTTCACCTTCCTCGTTAAAAGCGAGAAGCTTCTTCACCAAAGGGAAGGCTACGCCAGTTTGAGCTGCAGTACCAAGACGCTCAAGCTGTAATTTCATATAAGCACTATCGTCAGTTGATTCGAAGATGCGG
Organism: Polynucleobacter necessarius; assembly: GCF_900095205.1. Classification (NCBI taxonomy): domain Bacteria; kingdom Pseudomonadati; phylum Pseudomonadota; class Betaproteobacteria; order Burkholderiales; family Burkholderiaceae; genus Polynucleobacter; species Polynucleobacter necessarius. Next base: position 194,959 of record NZ_LT606951.1, read on the forward strand.
TTTTCTTCCTCGAAATCAAATAGGGCTCTGGAAGAGATTGCAACAACAAGTTTTCCAGTGAGCGTATATGACATTTGATCGTTTGCGTCTTATTTAAGGAACAGGCGATATGCGGGATTATTGCTCTCATCCCAGTGTGGGTAGCCCAGCCCGGCCAAAAAGCTTTGGAATTTCTTCTGCTCATTTTTGGGAACCTGAATACCAACCAAAATACGCCCATAGTCAGCGCCATGATTGCGGTAATGGAACAAACTAATATTCCAGTTAGGAGCCATGCTAGTTAAGAACTTCATCAAAGCACCCGGACGCTCAGGGAATTCAAAACGGTAGAGTAATTCATCTTTAGCAAGTGCAGAATGCCCGCCGACCATATGGCGTAAATGCGACTTCGCCAGCTCATCGTGAGTAAGATCAATTGTTGCAAATTTAGCTTTACGAAAATGCTTTGCAATCGCCTCACTATCACCTGCTTTTTGTGTGCTAATGCCAACAAAAATATGTGCTTCGCTTTGATCGCCAATGCGGTAGTTAAATTCAGTCACATTACGTTTGCCAAGAAGTTCACAGAAACGCTTAAATGAGCCACGCTCTTCAGGAATGGTCACTGCAAATACCGCTTCACGATATTCACCTACATCAGCGCGTTCAGCAACAAAGCGGAGACGGCTGAAATTCATATTTGCCCCGCAAGCCACTGCCACTAGGGTTTTTTTCTTAATGCGCTTTTTCTCGACATACTTCTTCAGACCGGCAATAGCTAAGGCGCCAGCAGGCTCAAGAATGCTACGGGTATCTGTAAACACATCATTGATTGCTGCACAGATCTCATCGGTATCGACAGTCACAATCTCATCTACTACTTTTTTGCAGATGCGAAATGTTTCTTTGCCGACTAATTTCACTGCAGTGCCGTCTGAAAACAGGCCAACATCTTTCATCTCAATGCGCTTATTAGCCTTGAGAGATTGATTCATGGCATCAGAGTCTGATGCTTGAACACCGATTACTTTTGTTTTTGGGCTAATCGCTTTGATGTATTCACCAATGCCAGCAATTAAGCCGCCGCCACCAATTGCCACAAAGATTGCATCAATCGGTTTTTCGTATTGAGTAAAAATTTCACGGGCAATAGTTCCTTGCCCCGCAATCACATCAGGATCATCAAAGGGGTGAACAAAAGTTAAACCCCTTTTTTTGCCCAACGCTTCGGAATGCTTGAAAGCATCACTATAGGATTCGCCGTGGAGGATGATTTCCACCCAAGAGCCGCCCCTGGCCTTCACGGCATCAATTTTGACGCTGGGTGTAGTGACCGGCATCACGATGACCGCTTTGCATTTTATTTTGGCTGCCGAAAGGGCTACACCCTGGGCATGATTGCCGGCTGAAGCCGTAATAACCCCGCGTTTTAAGGCTTCTGGAGGTAAATGGGCCATTTTGTTATAGGCGCCACGCAGTTTGAAGGAGAAAACAGGCTGGTTGTCTTCCCTTTTCAGGAGAACCTGGTTGCCCAAACGTTTTGTGAGTTCTGGGGCGAGCTGTAGCTCGGTTTCTCTGGCTACGTCATAGACGCGAGCCGATAAAATTTTCTTTAAAAAGTTCGTTGCCATCCAATGAGCGTACCATGGATAACTCCTAATCCCTTAGATTTGCAAGGGTTTATCCATTTCTGGAGCAACTTTCTCGGAATCCTGCCACTATCAGGATTGCTCAATTAAAATGCTTATTTATCAAATATGTCGCTATGAACGCACCACTAGCTTTGAACCAGTTGTTGGATGCTGAGGCGGGTTCTCCCCGTCTTCGCGAAATTCCTTACAACTACACCTCCTTTTCTGACCGAGAAATTGTCATTCGCCTATTGGGTGAGGAGTCTTGGCGCGTTCTAAATGATTTGCGTGGAGTTCGTCGAACAGGCCGTTCTGCGCGTATGTTGTTTGAAATCTTAGGGGATATTTGGGTTGTTCAACGCAATCCTTTTTTACAGGATGACTTACTCGATAACCCAAATCGTCGCAAACAATTAATTGATGCGCTTTGGTATCGTTTGGGCGAAGTGAAGAAGCGCAACATTGGTGACTCTGCTGATCAGGTTGAGATTTTGCTTAGCGCCGCTTACCGTGCAATCGAGAATTTTGAAAATGGATTTAAAGAAGTTGGGCAAATCCGTAAGCGTGCGCGTAAGGAACTAGGTCGCCATACGGCTGCGGACAACATTTGTTTTGATGGAGTATCTCGTGCTGCTCACGTGACTGATGCAACTGACTGGCGCGTTGAGTTTCCGCTTGTAGTTTTAAAACCTGATTATGAATCCGAGATTCCTGGTTTAGTTAAGGCTTGTGTTGAATTAGGTTTGACGATTATTCCTCGTGGAGGTGGTACGGGTTATACCGGTGGCGCTATTCCACTATACGCAATGTCTGCAGTAATAAATACTGAGAAGTTGCAAGATATTGGTGGCGTCAAGTCTAAGAAATTACCGGGACTTGATCGTGAAGTATTCACAATTTTCACCGGTGCCGGTGTGGTTACTCGTCGTGTATCTGACGCTGCAGAGCATGCTGGCCTTGTCTTTGCGGTTGACCCAACCTCTGCCGATGCAAGTTGTATTGGTGGAAATATTGCAATGAATGCTGGTGGTAAGAAAGCAGTTCTCTGGGGAGCGGCTTTGGATAACCTTGCTAGCTGGCGTATGGTTGATCCTGAAGGTAACTGGTTAGATGTAGAGCGTCTAGAACACAACATGGGTAAGATTCATGATGTGGCTACAGTGCGCTTTCAACTGACTTGGTCCGACGGTAATAGTGAACCAGGTGAACGTATTCTCAAAAAAGAGATATTGGAAGTTGAAGGTAAACGTTTTCGCAAAGAAGGTTTAGGTAAAGACGTTACCGATAAATTTTTATCCGGATTACCAGGTGTACAAAAAGAAGGTTGCGATGGTTTGATTACTAGCGCAACTTGGGTATTGCATTGCATGCCAAAATTCATGCGTACTGTTTGTCTAGAATTTTTCGGTCAAGCGCGAGAAGCAATTCCAAGTATTGTGGAAATCAAAGCCTATTTAGATGGCTTAAGTAAACAAGGCGGCCCAATTTTGGCTGGCCTCGAGCATTTGGATGATCGCTACTTAAGAGCGGTAGGCTATTCCACCAAATCTAAACGTAATAGCTTACCGAAGATGGTATTGATTGGCGACATTGCTGGTGATGATGAGGAAGCTGTTGCTTCAGCTACTAGTGAAGTCGTGCGAATGGCCAACTTGAGGGTTGGTGAAGGTTTCGTCGCAGTGAGCGCAGAGGCTCGTAAAAAGTTCTGGTTAGATCGTGCACGTACGGCAGCTATTGCGCGTCATACCAATGCATTTAAGATTAATGAAGACGTTGTTATCCCATTGCCTCGCATGGGTGAGTACACAGACGGTATTGATCGCATCAATATTGAGCTTTCACTCAAAAATAAGTTACAAGTACTCGATGGCTTGGAAAACTTCTTGAAAAAGAGTGCTTTGCCCTTAGGTAAAAGCGATGAGGATTACGAAATCCCTACTGCTGAAATTCTCGGTGATCGAGTTCAGCAGGCCTTAGAGTTGATTGCAAAAGTGCGCAAGCGCTGGGCTGATGAATGGCTTGTGCAGATGGATGCGTATTTCCCGCAGCTCCAAAATTACAGCTTGCGTGCTTCATGGAAAGAAGAGGTTCGTTCTGAATTGCGGATCATTTTTGGCGGCCTCGCATTCGAACCTATTCTCGCTGAGCTGGAAGCAATTCATAAAAATATTTTGCGCAAACGGGTATTCGTAGCTTTGCATATGCATGCTGGCGATGGAAATGTTCACACGAACATCCCTGTGAACTCAGATGACTATGAGATGTTGCAAGACGCACATCGCTCGGTTGATCGCATTATGAAGTTAGCGCGTTCATTAGATGGTGTGATATCTGGTGAGCACGGGATTGGTATTACTAAGCTTGAATATCTCACTGAAGCAGAATTAAAAGACTTCCGTAGTTACAAGAATCGCGTTGATCCAGAAGGTCGCTTCAATAAAGGTAAGTTGATGCCGCATGCTGATCTCGGTATGGCCTATACACCTAGCTTTGGATTGATGGGCCATGAATCCATCATTATGCAGCAGAGTGATATTGGAGCGATTGCTGATAGCGTGAAAGATTGTTTGCGTTGCGGAAAATGTAAGCCAGGTTGCTCAACTCATGTACCGCGTGCAAATTTGCTTTACAGCCCGCGCGACAAGATTCTGGCAACCTCATTATTGATCGAAGCTTTTTTGTATGAAGAGCAAACTCGTCGTGGTGTTTCGATTCGTCATTGGGAAATGTTTGATGACGTCGCAGCGCATTGCACTGTCTGTCATAAGTGCTTAACACCTTGCCCGGTGAAGATTGACTTTGGTGATGTGACCATGAACATGCGCAATCTTTTGCGTAAGATGGGTCAGCAACGTTTCAATCCGGGTACTGCGGCTTCGATGTTCTTCTTGAATGCTACTAGCCCGGAAACCATTCACCTTGCTCGCAAGATGATGATTGGTTGGGGTTATAAATTGCAGCGCTTGGGTAATGATGTACTACGTAAGTTTGCAAAACAGCAAACTGCTCATCCTCCTGCAACAGTTGGTAAGCCAAGCGTGAAAGAGCAAGTTATTTTCTTTGTGAATAAGAAAATGCCAGGTAATTTACCTAAGAAAACTGCACGTGCTTTGTTAGATATTGAAGATGCGAATTACGTTCCGATTATTCGGGATCCTAAGACGACCTCTGCAGAAACTGAGGCAGTGTTTTATTTCCCCGGTTGTGGATCCGAGCGTTTGTTTTCACAAGTTGGCTTAGCTACTCAAGCTATGTTGTGGAATGTGGGTGTCCAAACCGTTCTTCCTCCTGGTTATCTTTGCTGTGGCTATCCACAGCGTGGTAATGGTGATTTTGATAAGGCAGAGAAAATGATTACGGATAATCGTGTGTTATTTCATCGCGTTGCCAATACTTTGAATTACCTAGATATCAAGACTGTTGTTGTCTCATGCGGTACATGTTATGACCAATTAGCTGGATATCAGTTTGAACAAATATTCCCTGGCTGTCGAATTGTTGATATTCATGAATTTTTGGCAGAAAAGGGTGTCAAGCTTTCTGGCGTTACCGGCGTGAAGTATATGTATCACGATCCTTGCCATTCTCCAATGAAATTGCAAGACCCTTTGAAGACGGTAAATGAGTTAATTCAGCTTGAAGATGGCAAAGCGATTCAAAAGAATGATCGTTGTTGTGGTGAGTCTGGAACTTTAGCTGTGACTCGTCCTGATATTTCCACTCAAGTACGCTTCCGTAAGCAGATTGAAATGGAAAAAGGCGCCAATGATTTGCGTAAAGGCGACTTTACTGGCGAGGTTAAGATTCTGACTAGTTGCCCATCATGCTTGCAAGGTTTAACCTGCTTTGATGCAGACAGTGGTACTACGGCGGATTACATCGTTGTTGAAATGGCCGAAAAGTTACTTGGTAAAGATTGGATGCAAGATTATGTAGCCAAAGCAAACCAAGGCGGCATTGAAAGGGTTCTCGTTTAATGATTCCGAGCAATATCGTCGTGTATCAGTAGTCCAAGGTATTGGAGTTCTCATATACGAGAACGGTAAAACCTATCGACTACCTTTTGAGATGTTGAGAGTCCTTTCTCCATCAGCTGAGGTTCAAGGGCGTGGACCTGGACAGGAAACATGCAGACAGGAAAGCGTGAGGTCTTGATTGCCAATATTGAGCCTGTTGGCCACTATGCTCTGAAGCCCAACTTTTCTGATGGACATGATTCAGGTCTGTATACTTGGGAATATTTATTGTTCTTGTGTGAAAACCAAGAGGAATTCTGGAAAGAGCATTTAGATAAATTAGCTGCTGCAGATCTTAATCGGGATGCACCTATGGTGCAGGCAGGACAATCGCATGGCCATTCTTGTGGAAGTCACTAATGAGTAAAACGCACTTTGGCTATCAAAGCGTTGATGAGACGGAAAAGGCAGGTAAGGTTGCTGAGGTATTTCATTCTGTAGCTAGTAAATATGATGTGATGAATGACTTGATGTCTTTCGGATTGCATCGCGTATGGAAAAAAATTACGATTGCACGCGCCAATATTCGTCCAGGGCAAAGGGTCTTGGATATTGCCGGTGGCACTGGTGATTTAGCAGCAGCTTTTGCAAAAACTGCTGATTGGGGCCACAATCCTGATGCACAGGTTTGGTTAAGTGATATCAATGCATCTATGTTGGGAGTTGGGCGTGATCGTTTGTTAGATCGCGGTATTGCCTTGCCTTGCGTACAGTTTGACGCTGAAAAAACCCCTTTTCCCAATAATCATTTTGATGTGGTGACTGTCGCTTTTGGTTTGCGCAATATGACCCATAAAGATGTTGCTTTGGGTGAGATGCGTCGTGTGATTAAGCCAGGTGGCCGTGTATTGGTATTAGAGTTTTCTAAGCCAGACGCTTTTTTGCAACCTGTTTATGACACCTATTCTTTCAAGGTTTTGCCCTGGCTTGGGGAGAAAATTGCCCAAGACTCCGAGAGTTATCGCTACTTAGCGGAATCCATTCGCATGCATCCTGATGCTGAAACCCTCAAAAAAATGATGTTAGAGGTGAGTTTTGACGAAGTAGAAACCCACAGAATGACAGGGGGTATCGTTGCCCTACATATTGGTATTAAATATTGATAGTTGTATAGTTTTTAAGCTCTTAAAGACTAATGAAGTAAAGAAGTTATTTGAAGGGGTAAATAAAAATGAACAAACATTTTTTTAAAGCAGTTCTCTTAAGTTTCACTTTAGTATTCGCATCTGTTGGCTATGTGGAAGCTGCACGTTTGGGTGGGGGTAAAAGCATCGGACGTGCCCCAAGTGCACCGATACAACGTCAAGCCGCCCCAGTACAAAAGCCTGCTCAGCAGGCGCAGCCTACTGCTCCGGCTCCAACACCTGCGCCTAGTCGTTTTGGAGGGATGGGCGGTATTTTGGGTGGCTTAGCAGCTGGCTTAGGTATTGGCTATCTCTTATCCCATTTTGGCTTGGGTGAAGCAGCTTCATCTTTGATTACGGGTTTGCTAATAGCAATGCTGGTAGGTTTTGCAATTACGTTTGTTATTCGTAGATTGTTGCCAGCATTGTCCGGCACCGGTCAGAATTCCAACATTCAATCATTCAAAGACCTGCAACGTAATACCGTTGAAATGCCAAGGCAAGAACCTGCGTTTACACCTGCTGCCAGTGCTTTTGGTGGGGTGAGTGTTGAGCCTGAGCCATTTCAATCTACTCTTCCTCCTGGCTTTGATCAAAGAACCTTTTTGGAGAATGCAAAGCAATATTTTGTGACTTTGCAAAAAGCCTGGGATCAAGGTGATCTTCCTGCTTTGCGTGAATTTACTACTCCTGAGATGTTTGACACGATTCAGCAAGATCTAGCAGGTAGAACTGATGGTAGCAATCAAACTGACGTTGTTACTATTAATGCTCAGCTCTTAGGAATTGAAACAGCTGATGCGCATTATTTCTGTAGCGTTCAGTTCAGTGGAATGATTCGTGAGCAACCGGGGGCTGCAGCCACCGATTTCTCTGAAATCTGGAATTTAAGCAAGCCCGTAGAAGGTCCGGGTGGCTGGGTACTAGCGGGCATCTCTCAGTTAATTTAAGCTTAAGGTACTTTCCGTTGGAAGACCCGCACTTGTGCGGGTTTTTTACACTCATGAACACACAGTTTTCAACTACCCATTCGATTGCCTCTGGCGCTGCATGTCAGGGTATTAACCATGTTTTAAGTACCGAGCCATGGGCATCGGCTGAATTAGCTAGTCATGCAGGCAAAACCATTTTGTTGCGATTACCGTTGGGTAATCTTTGTTTTGAGATAAACCCAGACGGTCACTTGGTTGGTTTGAAAGAGATCGACTCTCCTGCGCTTATGTTAGAAGTATCTGCCGCCGCATTGAGTGCCTTAGCCGGTAGCTCGGGTTCTTTAAGGGAGCAGGCTTTTAAGGCCGTCAAAATTACCGGTGATGCAGATTTGGCACAACTATTAGGTCGATTAGCCGGACAATTACGCTGGGAATATGAGGAAGATTTAGCTCGTCTGGTGGGTGATGCGCCTGCAAACTTTGCTGTAAGGCAGGGTAAAAAGTTTGTGTCTGCCACGCGTTCAGCAGCCACTGATTTACTGGACAATGTAGTGGAGTACATTAGCGAAGAAAAGAAATTGTTATTAAATAAACGAGATTTCATGGTTCGTAAATCTGAATTAAGCGAATTGCGCGAATCAGTAGATCGCATGGAAAAACGAATCCAACTTTTAGAGCAAAAGGCTAAATAAATCGTGCGTCGAATTGCTCGCCTCTTTTTCATTTTCTTTACCGCATGGCGTTATGGCTTATTGCCACTCTTGCGTGATCTTTTGAAGCCGGGACTTCGTCGTGGCTTCTTAACGGTACTTTGTTGGATGTCACCAGGTGGTCACTTACCAAGAGGTGAGCGTATTCGCTTAACGCTTGAAGCGCTCGGCCCTATTTTTGTAAAGTTCGGCCAAGTCCTTTCAACCCGTCGTGATTTATTGCCTGAAGATATCGCCAATGAACTAGTAAAACTGCAAGATCAAGTGCCACCATTTTCTAATGAAGAATCTCGTCGCTTGATCGAGGAAGATTTAGGTCAGCCAATTGAATCTGTATTTCTTAGTTTTGATGCTACCCCCGTTGCTAGTGCCTCAGTTGCACAAGTGCATTTTGGAGTATTGCGTGGAACTGATAAGCGCCCCGAGTGGGAGGGTCGTACTGTAGCAATTAAAGTCCTACGCCCTGGTATTTTGCCGGTGATTGAGGGCGATTTGGCGTTGATGTATGACTTAGCAAAAGTGATTGAAAAAAGTTCTGAGGATGGTCGTCGATTAAAGCCTCGTGAGAATGTTGCAGAGTTTGATACGTATCTGCATGATGAGCTTGATCTCATGCGAGAGGCCGCTAATGCTAGTCAGTTACGCAGACAATTTGCTGATTCTGACAAATTGATGATTCCAGAAATGTATTGGGATCTTTGTCACACAAATGTGATTGTCATGGAGAGGATGTATGGCATCTCGATTGGCAAAACTGCTGCGTTGCGTGAGGCTGGCGTTGACTTTAAAAAATTGGCCTCAGACGGCGTAAAAATTTTCTTTACACAAGTGTTTGAATACGGATTTTTCCATGCAGATATGCATCCCGGAAATATCATGATTAGTTTGGAGCCAGAAACATTTGGTCGATTTATTTCACTTGATTTTGGAATTGTTGGCGTACTAAGCGAATCAGATAAAAATTACTTAGCTTTGAATTTTCTGGCATTCTTCAATCGGGATTATCGACGTGTTGCTGAGTTGCATATTGAGTCGGGCTGGGTTCCTGCAAATACTCGTGTTGAAGAATTGGAAGGGGCCGTACGCTCAGTTTGCGAGTCTTATTTTGATCGACCGCTTAAAGAGATTTCTTTAGGCATTGTTTTGATGCGCCTATTTCAGACTTCCCGCCGCTTTAAGGTGGAAATTCAGCCTCAACTCACCTTATTGCAAAAGACTCTCTTAAGCGTAGAAGGCTTGGCACGTCAGCTTGATCCTGATCTGGATCTTTGGAAAACCGCTAAGCCGATATTAGAGAAATGGGTTAGCAAGCAGTTGGGTTGGCGCGGACTTTTAGATGGCTTAAAGGAAGAGGTGCCTACTTGGGCCAAAATCCTGCCTACGTTGCCACGCCTCATTGCCAATAGTTTGTTGGCTCAAAGCCGGCATCAAATTAAAGACCAAAACGGTGAATTAGAGGTTCTAAAGGCTCTTTTGCTCGAGGAAAGACGTACACATCGTCTATTGGCAGGGGTTTTACTCTTTGCTGGCGGGTTTTTGGCTGGAATTTTGCTCATCAGCATAGGTGTTTATTAGTCTCTCGCTGATTAGCCGCTAACCCGCTAAAATAGCGGGTTAGGCAAAACACATGAAAAAATACTTTATCGCTGGCATCCTCGTATGGACACCATTGTCGATCACCATTTGGGTGATTGCATGGGGTCTGGGTTTGCTCGACGGCGTATTCGGCTCCGTAATGCATGCCATCATTTTGGTTCTGCCTCATGATGCCGCGCAAGATCTACAGCATTTCCGTGAGTTGCCTGGGGTTGGTATTTTGATCGTGATTGCCGTGATCATGGCCACTGGTTTATTGGCAATTAGTTTTGCTGGTCAGTGGTGGATACGGATGTGGAATAAGCAAATCAATCGCATTCCGATTGTGCGCTCTATTTACTCAAGTGTTCAGCAAGTTTCATCAACTTTATTTTCTGGGAGTGGTCAGGTTTTTAGTAAAGCGCTACTGATACGTTATCCCCATGCAGATTCATGGGTGATTGCATTTCAAACTGGTACACCAGCAAAAGAAGTAACGTTTAAATTGGGTGAAGATTACGTCAATGTATTTTTACCTACGACCCCAAATCCCACCTCTGGTTTTTTTATGATTGTGCCGCGTGCACAAACGATTGAATTAGAGATGAGTGTTGAGGAGGCTCTGAAACATATCGTTTCAATGGGCTCTGTTCCTCCCAATAGTTCTAGTGGTTTAGCTGCATCACAGTTACCACACCATTTTTGATTTATAGGAAATTTTATGTCGATGCGAAGTCATACCTGCGGACAGGTAACCGATTCACTGATTGGCCAAGAAGTCACTCTCTCTGGTTGGGTGAATCGTCGCCGTGACCACGGAGGCGTTATCTTTATTGACTTGCGTGACCGCGAAGGATTTGTACAAGTTGTTTGTGATCCTGATCGCCCAGAAATGTTTGCGCTTGTTGAGCAAGTGCGTAACGAGTACTGTATTCAGATTAAAGGTCTTGTTCGTGCGCGTCCAGCTGGTACTGAAAATACAGATTTGGTGAGCGGTAAGGTAGAGATCCTTTGTCATAACTTAGTCATCCTCAATGCCTCAGTAACTCCGCCATTTCAAATTGATGATGAGAATTTATCTGAGACCACAAGACTTACTCATCGCGTATTAGATTTGCGTCGTCCGCAAATGCAAAAGAATTTACGTTTGCGTTACAACGTAGCGATGGAGTGTCGCCGTTATTTGGACGATGCTGGTTTTATCGATATTGAAACGCCAATGCTTACAAAGAGCACTCCAGAAGGTGCGCGCGATTATTTAGTACCATCGCGAGTGCATGATGGTCAGTTCTTTGCTTTGCCACAATCTCCACAATTGTTTAAGCAATTGTTAATGGTTGCGGGCTTTGACCGCTACTACCAAATTACAAAGTGTTTCCGCGATGAGGATTTACGCGCAGATCGTCAACCTGAATTTACTCAAATTGACTGTGAAACCGCTTTCTTGAGTGAGTTGGAAATACGCGATTTATTTGAAAATATGCTTCGTCATATTTTCAAAAAGACTATGAATGTGGAATTGCCAAATCCATTCCCAACCATGCCTTATTCAGAAGGAATGGCACGTTTTGGATCAGATAAACCAGATTTACGCGTCAATTTTGAATTCACTGAATTAACAGATTTGATGAAAGATGTAGATTTCAAGGTCTTCTCAGGTGCAGCAAACCAAGATGGTGGCCGTGTAGTGGGCTTATGTGTTCCTGGCGGCGCTGAAATTAGCCGCAGCGAAATTGATGACCACACCCAATTTGTAAGCATTTATGGCGCTAAAGGCTTGGCATGGATAAAAGTAAATTCTGTTGCTGAGGGCCGTGATGGTTTGCAATCACCGATCGTAAAGAATTTGCATGATGCTGCAATTGAAGGAATCCTTAAGCGCACTGGCGCAAAAGATGGCGATATTATTTTCTTTGGTGCTGATAAAGAAAAAGTAGTTAATGATGCGATAGGCAATTTACGTTTGCGTATTGGTCAGTCTGCTTTGGGTAAGGAGCATGGCCTCTTTACCGAAGGTTGGAAGCCATTATGGGTAGTGGACTTCCCCATGTTTGATTACGATGAAGGTGAAGCGCGTTGGGTTGCTTGCCATCATCCATTCACTAGCCCTAAAGATGAACACATGCAGTACTTGGAATCTGATCCAGGTAAGTGTCTAGCCAAAGCGTATGACATGGTTCTGAACGGAAGTGAAATTGGTGGTGGTTCAGTCCGTATTCACCAAGAAGCAGTACAAAGCCAAGTGTTCCGCGCATTGAAGATTAATGCTGAAGAAGCTCAGGCAAAATTTGGTTTCTTGTTAGACGCATTGCAGTATGGAGCTCCTCCTCATGGCGGTATTGCATTTGGTTTGGATCGTATTGTGACGATGATGACAGGTGCCGAATCAATTCGTGATGTGATTGCTTTCCCTAAAACGCAACGTGCTCAGTGCTTGCTGACTCAAGCTCCTAGCCCTGTGGATGAGCGTCAGTTGCGTGAATTACATATTCGTTTGCGCCAAGCAACTCCTGCCGCTTAAAGCGCTCTAAGTAATAGCCATCTTGAAAATCCCTATTTCGGTTTTAGTAGTTATCTATAAACCGAATAGGGATGTTTTATTGATAGAGCGCGCTGATCGTGCTGACTTTTGGCAATCTGTGACTGGTAGCCTAGATGCTCCCGATGAAGATTTGGCTCTAAGCGGCTAGCCGTGAGGCCTTTGAAGAGACTGGTATCTCAGTAGATCAATTACCCACGGGTGCATTGCAAAATATGCATCACCAGATTGAATATGAAATCTATTCTGAATGGTGTTTTCGTTATGCCCCAGGAGTAAACAGAAATATTGAGCATTGGTTCGCACTACAGGTTCCTGATTAGACTCCAATTCATTTAGCTCCGAGAGAGCATGTAGCTTACCAGTGGTTGCCGTTTGAAGAGGCTGCGAAGAAATGCTTTTCTCCTAGCAACGGTGAGGCTGTTCTGAAATTATTTTCTGCAAACCGAGCAGAGTCAATTCGTAATTAGGAATAAGATAGAACGATGAGACATTCATCGGGACATCATCACAGCAGCGCAGATTCAAAAACATCCCAAAGAGGAGGCTGGCGTGTTATTCGCGATCTCTTGCCTTATCTATTGGAATATCGATTCCGAGTAATCATTGCATTGAGTTGCTTGATTGCGGCAAAGGTTGCCAATCTCGGTATTCCCATTGTGATGAAAGAGTTAATTGACTCTTTAGATATCAAATCAAGCTCTCCACAGGCACTTCTAATTGTTCCCTTGGGAATTATTATGGCTTATGGACTCCTCAGAATTTCTGCGTCCTTATTTACAGAGTTGCGTGAGGCCTTGTTTGCGAAGGTCATTCAGAATGCTGTTCGTAAAGTGGCACTCCAAGTCTTTGAGCATCTACACTCACTGGCACTAAACTTTCATTTGGCTCGGCAGACTGGTGGTGTGAGTCGTGATATTGAACGCGGTACTCGTAGTATTCAGTCGCTCATTTCATATTCTCTTTACAGCATACTACCAACCCTCATCGAGTTTTGTTTAGTGTTGGGGTACTTTGCGCATTCCTACGACATTTGGTTTGCAACTATAACCCTAGTTGCTTTAGTTCTTTATATTATTTTCACAATTGTAGTTACAGAATGGCGTACACATTACCGCCGCACCATGAATGATATGGATTCAAAGGCGAATCAAAAAGCTATTGATTCATTGTTGAACTTTGAGACCGTTAAATATTTTGGTAACGAGGCATTTGAAGCCAATCGTTACGATGAAAATTTATTGCGATATCAAGCGGCAGCAGTAAGGTTCCAAAAGACGCTGGCATTCTTAAACCTAGGGCAACAAATCATTATTGCAGTTGGTTTAATGTTAATTTTGTGGCGTGCAACAGTAGGGGTAGTTGACGGGACGATGACTTTAGGTGATCTTGTTCTGGTCAATACGCTCATGATCCAGTTGTATATTCCATTGAATTTTCTTGGCGTGATTTATCGAGAAATCAAACAATCTTTGACTGATATGGATCGGATATTTTCTTTACTCAATACCGATAAAGAAATCGCTGACTCTCCAGATGCAAAGTCGCTTCAAGTAGAAAATCGTGGTCATGGTCCTGATGTGCGCTTTGAGCACGTGTCTTTTCACTATGATGCCAAGCGTGAAATTCTGCGCGATGTCAGTTTTAATATTCCGGCGGGAACCATCACAGCGGTCGTAGGTCAAAGCGGGGCAGGCAAGAGTACTTTAGCAAGACTGTTGTTTCGTTTTTACGATGTTCAGTCTGGTGAAATTTTAATTGATGGTCAAAATATTCAAGATGTTACGCAATCAAGTCTACGTAAGGCCATAGGTATCGTTCCGCAAGATACCGTCTTATTTAACGACACGATTGGTTACAACATTGCCTACGGAGATCCTTCAGCAACCATCGAGGAGGTCCAAGAGGCTGCGAGAGCCGCCCAAATTGATGGATTTATCAAGCGTTTGCCTGAAGGTTATGACACTCAAGTGGGTGAAAGAGGTCTCAAATTATCTGGAGGTGAAAAACAGCGGGTGGCAATTGCTAGAACGCTCCTCAAGAAGCCTGCCATGCTCATTTTTGATGAGGCCACTTCAGCCTTAGACTCTAAAACAGAGCGCGCCTTCCAGGAGAAGCTGCTAGGCTTGGCCAAAAATCATACAACACTGATCATTGCCCATCGACTTTCAACCATTATTCATGCAGATCAAATTCTAGTGATGGATCATGGGCAAATTGTGGAGCGCGGTACACATGAAGAGTTGCTTGCTATAAAAGGTAAGTATGCAGAAATGTGGCAAATGCAAGAACGCGCCACTCTTGATTAGAATGGTCTGATGACACAGAGTACTTCTTCTATTCCTATGGCAAAAAGCACAGAAGCGATTTTAAAAAATGCGTTTACTGCAGCCGTAGAGCAGTCGCCGATCCCCAATTGATTGTTCCGCAATATTTGGCTCAGATATTCCCCAATGGGGCAACAGCCTAAAGGAAGGTGTTTAGTAGTGGGCGCTGGTAAAGCCAGCGCTTCAATAGCTAGCGCCTTAGAAGCTTATGCAATGACAAATTGGCCGAAAGCAAGATTAGAGGGTGTTGTCCTCACGCGTTATGGCCACAATTCACCAACAAACCATATCAAAATTGTGGAGGGGCTGGTCATCCAGTGCCCGATCAGACTGGTATGGATGGGGCTAAGGAAGTCTTGGCATTAGCGAGTCAGTTGGAGCGGGGGGATGTATTAATCGCGTTGGTGTCGGGTGGAGGCTCCAGTCTTCTGACTTTGCCCCAAGAAGGTATTTCAATTGAAGACATGCGTAAGACAACGGAAGCACTCTTACGTAGCGGTGCTCCTATTGAAGAAATGAATGTGGTACGCAAACATTTGTCTGCAATTTTGGGTGGCAATTTAGCCAGAGTTGCTATTGCTCGTGGAGCTCGCGTAGAGGCATTATTGATTTCTGATGTCACGGGTGATTCCCCGGCAGATATTGCTAGCGGCCCATGCGCCGCAGACTACCCGACTTATTTGGATGCACTCAATATATTGCAAAAATATGAATTGAATGATTCTGTCATTCCAGTATCGGTGTTGGATCATCTCAAACAAGGTCTAGCAGGTGAAAAACCAGAGACTCTAAAAGATGCTGATTTAGTTAATGCTCAAGTGGCGAACCACGTGATAGCCACTGCATACAAAAGCCTAGAAGCTGCTGCAGAGTATGTGCGCATTCAAGGTTATGAGCCAGTCATTTTGGGGGATACGATCACTGGTGAAGCTTAAGAGGTTGGTGTTGAGCAGGGCGCCCTAGTTCATGATTATGTTGCGAAGGGTCTGACTAAGCCTTTAGCGCTCATTTCTGGTGGAGAGTGCACTGTCACTATTCCAGTTGGTGTACAGGGTCGAGGAGGTCGTTGCAGTAAATATCTTCTTTCTCTTTTTGCTGCCACCAATAATCTACCCCAGTTAGCTGCATTAGCAGCCGATACCGATGGAATTGATGGCAGTGAAAAGAATGCCGGCGCTTGGTTTGATACTGCTGTCCGTGAATCTGGTCAGGCTACAGCTCTAGTGCCAGAGAAATTCTTATCAGCGCATGATTGTTATGGCTTTTTTGCACAATTAGGAGCGTTAGTGGAAACTGGTCCTACACTTACCAATGTGAATGATTTCCGCATCATCTTGCTAGATAAATAATATGTCTAATAGACCTACTCAACTTGAATTAATTCAGCCAGATGACTGGCATTTGCATATTCGCGATGGTGACGTCATGAAAGACGTACTGGCTGATACTGCGCGTCAATTTGCGCGCGCTATCATCATGCCTAATCTGAAGTCGCCAGTAACCACTGTAGATTTAGCTAAAGCATATCAAGCACGTATTCAAGCAAATCTGGATGTATTGGGCGTAACTGGCTTTACTCCTTTGATGACTTTGTACCTTACTGATAATACTTCTGCAGATGAGGTTCGTAAGGCCAAGGCAGAGGGTATTGCCGCATTTAAGCTCTATCCCGCGGGCGCCACCACAAATAGTGATGCCGGTGTAAGCGATCTTAAACATTGCCATGCGGCATTAGAGGCAATGCAGGCGGTTGGTATGCCTCTATTAGTACATGGTGAAGTAACGAGTTCTGAGATCGATATCTTTGATCGTGAAGCCGTATTTATTGATACGGTATTGGAGCCTTTGCGTAAACACTTCCCTAATCTTAAAATTGTGTTTGAGCACATTACCACCAAGCAAGCGGCACACTATGTGCGCGATGCAGTGACTGATGGAAAAAATACAATAGCTACAACTATTACCCCTCAACATTTGTTAATGAATCGCAATGCGATTTTTGCTGGTGGTATTCGTCCACATCATTATTGCTTACCAGTTCTGAAGCGTGAAGAGCATAGGGTTGCTCTATTGGAGGCAGCTACTAGCGGTAATCCCCGTTTCTTCTTGGGCACTGATAGTGCTCCTCATGCTAAGGGCGCCAAAGAGGCTGCTTGCGGTTGTGCAGGTTGTTACAGCGCCTTTAATGCTTTGGGCTTATATGCGGAGGCATTTGAGACCATTGGTAAATTAGATAAATTAGAAGGCTTTGCAAGTTTCTTTGGTCCTGATTTTTATTCTTTGCCACGCAATAGCAAAAAAATTACTCTGATTAAACAAGCGCAAAGTATCCCAGTGGAGTTGCCATTGGGTGATGCAACCATCGTGCCGCTACGTGCTGGCGAAACCATTGCCTGGTCACTTGCTTAAAAAACAGACTTCATTACTTTCTTAGCTAAATTGTCCCGACTGCGTTAGACTGCATGCGCAGAGTCAATTGGGCAATCGCCGCCTCTTTTTTGAGGGGGAGGAAAGTCCGGACTCCATAGGGAAGGGTGATGGCTAACGGCCATCCACGGCGACGTGAGGAATAGGGCCACAGAGACGAGCGTATTTAGTTGCGGTGAAACGCGGTAACCTCCACCTGGAGCAATCCCAAGTAAGCAGGCGATGAGGCGTCCCGCTGAGTCTGCGGGTAGGGAGCTTGAGCCGTTAGGTAACTGCCGGCCTAGAGGAATGATTGCCCCCAGATGCAAATCTAGGCGACAGAATCCGGCTTATCGATTGACTCTGCACCTATTCTGAAACGATTTCGACGCTGTAAGACAATTCAGCGGTTTTGGCTAACATCGTGGTGGCTGCGCAATATTTTTCATGCGACAGTTTCACGGCGCGGCCTACTTTTGCTTGGTCCAAGTCTTTTCCTTTGACCGTAAAGTGCAAATTGATTTTGGTAAAGACTTTGGGGTCCTCGCTAGCTCGTTCCGCTTGTGTAGGACTACTTCGTATCCACTAATAGCCTGACGCGCTCTTTGTAGGATCAAAACCACATCAAAAGCAGAGCAGCCACCAGCACCAGCCAAAAGTAGCTCCATTGGTCTTGGAGCCAAGTTTCTGCCCCCTGCTTCGGGTGCGCCAGCCATATTTACAAGGTGACCACTGCCAGTTTCAGCTGAAAAAGCCATGCCGCTATTACCCAACTAAGTTATTCGACATTCTATAGTAGTGATCCCTAACTTACTAAATTAATCAATATTATCGATAGTCTACCAATATTTATTTGCTTTAGTTATATGAAAAAACAACTAAAAAAGCAGAAATAAATTGATTTTGGTCAATATTCTTGCAACGCACCATGCATATGGATACAACAACCATATTGATGGTCAGTCTTGTATAAGACTGCGACTTACCTCCCAGTGTCTTCTTCACCCAAACATAAGTGGATTCCAACCCAGGACTCGTTCCTGGGTTTTTTAGATTACAATTCAAGACTTTACTGGAATTGCCGAGCCGGTCGGCGGTGATTTGTTGTACCAGTTAAATTGCAGAATCTGCGAGCTTGCAAACATAAGCAGGGCCAAGGTGGACGTAATTTGGTTGGAGTAATTTTTTTTGACCATAACAATTTGAGAAATCATGAAAACTTTTTCTGCAAAATCCCATGAGGTAGTGCATGAATGGTTCGTGATTGACGCTACGGACAAAGTCCTCGGTCGTGTCGCCAGTGAAGTGGCACTCCGTCTACGCGGCAAGCACAAGCCTGAATACACCCCACACGTTGATACTGGCGACTTTATTGTTGTTATCAACTCTTCTAAGCTACGTATCACAGGCACAAAAGGCTTGGACAAAATTTATTACCGTCACAGCGGATACCCAGGTGGTATTAGCTCGACTAACTTCGACAAGATGCAAGACCGTTTCCCAGGTCGTGCTTTGGAGAAGGCTGTGAAGGGTATGTTGCCAAAAGGCCCACTAGGCTATGCCATGATCAAGAAATTAAAAGTCTATGGTGACGCCAATCATCCGCATGCGGCTCAACAGCCAAAAGCGTTAGAGATTTAAGGAAACCAAATGGCTATTAATTACGGAAATTGGAATTACGGTACAGGTCGCCGCAAGAGTTCTGTTGCGCGCGTATTCATTAAATCTGGCAAAGGCGACATTATTGTTAATGGTAAGCCTATCGATGCTTATTTTGCTCGTGAAACATCACGCATGATCGCTCGTCAGCCTTTGGCTCTTACAGCTCACTTAACGACCTTTGACATCAAAGTAAACGTTTCTGGTGGCGGTGAAACTAGTCAAGCTGGTGCAGTTCGTCACGGTGTTACTCGTGCATTGATCGACTACGACAACGCTTTGAAGCTAACTCTGTCTAAAGCAGGTTTGGTAACTCGCGATGCTCGTGAAGTTGAGCGTAAAAAAGTTGGTCTGCACGGCGCGCGTCGTCGTAAGCAGTTCAGCAAGCGCTAATTCTTTCAGTCGCTTAAGTTTTATCGAAAGGGTCGCGCAAGCGGCCCTTTTTGTTTCTACAATTAAGGAAATTGTAAAAATGATGTATTAGTCTCTACTAAGTAGATAAATGATTGCGCAGTATTTTGGAGAAAGACATGATCAAAATTGGCATCGTTGGCGGTACTGGTTACACCGGAGTAGAGTTGTTGCGTTTATTGGCGCAACACCCTGAGGTGGAGCTCACTGCAATTACTTCTCGTACAGAGGCTGGCATGCCAGTGGCAGAAATGTTTCCGTCTTTGCGCGGTCGTGTTGATCTCAAATTTACGACGCCAGATGAGGCTAAGCTTAATGAATGTGATGTAGTATTTTTTGCAACTCCACATGGTGTTGCTATGGCCCAAGCTAAAGAGCTGCTTGCCAATAACGTAAAGATCTTGGATCTTGCTGCAGACTTCCGTCTAAAAGATGTTAAAGAATTCGCTAAGTGGTATGGTATGGAGCATGGATGCCCAGAAATTTTGGCAGAGGCGGTTTATGGTTTGCCTGAAATTAATCGCGATGCTATTAAAAAAGCCCGCGTTGTTGGTTTAGCAGGCTGCTATCCAACGTCAGTACAGCTTGGCCTTGCACCGTTATTGGCGCCAAGTTCGACAGGTGGCAAGAATTTAATCGATGGCACACATATTATTTCTGATTCGAAGTCCGGCACCTCAGGTGCGGGTTGTAAAGCAGAAATCGGCACGTTACTTTCTGAAGCAAGTGATAACTTCAAGGCGTATGGAGTAAAAGGTCATCGTCACTTGCCGGAGATTGTGCAGGGTTTAAAGGCGATTGCAGGACATGATCAGATTGGCTTGACCTTTGTCCCCCATTTAACACCAATGATTAGAGGCATTCATTCCACCTTGTATGTGCGTTTAACTGATGCTGGCAAGGAGGTGGATTACCAAAAGCTATATGAAAACTTCTACAAAGATGAGCCTTTTGTTGATGTGATGCCAGCAGGCAGCCATCCAGAAACGCGCTCCGTACGGGGTAGTAACGGTATACGGATTGCGATTCATCGCCCAGCCGGAGGTGATGCTTTAGTTATTTTGGTGGTGGAGGACAACCTGGTGAAGGGTGCCTCAGGTCAAGGCGTACAGTGTATGAATTTGATGTTTGGCTTGCCGGAGACGACAGGTCTCACTCAGATCGCCGTTTCCCCATAATGACCCTTCAGCAAACTGGGCATTAAAAGCCTAAAATAAGACATTGCCTTTTGAATTAGGAGTAAATCATGATTGAATTAGCGACAAAACCTGCAGAAGACCTAGCTGAGCCACCAACACCATTAGTGTTTACGGACAGCGCTGCTGCAAAAGTGGCTGACTTGATTGCGGAAGAAGGCAATCCAGAGTTGAAGCTCCGAGTATTCGTACAAGGCGGTGGTTGCTCAGGATTTCAGTATGGATTCACGTTTGATGATGCAGTGAATGAAGATGACACTCTCTTTGAAAAGAATGGTGTTACTTTATTGGTAGATTCTATGAGCTTCCAGTATTTAGTTGGCGCTGAGATTGATTACAAAGAAGATATCAATGGTTCACAGTTTGTGATTAAAAATCCTAATGCCACAACTACCTGTGGTTGTGGATCGTCTTTTTCGGCTTAAATAAAAACGTACTTAATTAAGCTGGATAGCAAGCGCCCAGAATTCTGGGTCCCTTAGCTCCTGTAACGGCTGGCAAGTTTGCTGGCCGTTTTTCTTTATGAGCCCACGCTAGCCATGCAAAAGCAAGCCCTTCAACTAGCTGTGGGTCTATTCCCGCAGAATCACTAGTAGTGATTTTTAATGGATGTTTGAAGAGTTGCTGTGCCTTTACCTGAAGTAAATTCATGTGTGCATTGTTTCTGGCGCCACCTCCACAGACAATCAGCTTCTGGGTTTGCGGGGCATACCGAAGCAGAGAATCCAAAATTGAGTCCGCTGTCAAATGCAGTAATGTAGCCTGTACATCCTCGGCAAAATAATTTTCACCCTCTAATTTTTCTTGTAACCAAGCAAGATGAAAATCATCTCTGCCCGTACTCTTAGGTGGAACTTTGGCAAAGTAGGGATCGGCCAGCATATTCATGAGAAGTGCTTGATTGACTTGACCTTCTAATGCCCGTTGACCATTTTCATCAAACGTATTGCCTTGGTGTTCATGTATCCATGCATCCATCAACATATTGCCAGGCCCACAATCAAAGCCAGTAACCTCGCCTTTTTGAGGAAGTAGTGTGAGATTGGCAATTCCACCAATATTCAGAATCGCTATATTTTCTGACGTTGAAAATTGTTGTGCATGAAAGGCGAGCACTAAGGGAGCCCCATGTCCACCTGCAGCTACATCACGACTTCTAAAATCTGCAATCACATCGATGCCCGTTAAAATCTGCTAAAAGAGCGGGATTAGGTGTTTGATGCGTATAAGCCATTTCACCAAGGTGTGGCTGGTGACGAGAATGGTTTGGCCATGGACTCTCCGATGGCGGTAATGTCTACTGGCCTCAGGTTAGTCTTTTCCAGTAGTTGGCGAACCGCTTCTGCATAGGCAAAAGCTAACGCATTGCCTGCTAGTTTTTCGCGGTGTAGCTCATTTGAACCTGGGTTTTGGAGTTCAAATAAGGTTTTGCGCAGAGATCTGAGTGCTGATGGCTCCCAAGTTACTGGTTTCACCATTTGGCCCTATCTTGGCGAGAACGGCATCTATCCCGTCTAAGCTGGTGCCAGACATTAGGCCAATATAGAGGGAATAGGGTTTGTTCATGTGGCTCTCAGGAATGCGACAATTATGCTTTAGCAATTTAACTACCAATTTAACTGAATCAGTAAGCCGAATCAGCATGACGGACAAACTAGAACCAAAATATCCCTTGACCCCCGAAGTCTTTGCCGCGCTTGAAGTCACGAAACGTGGTTGCGATGAGTTATTGGTTGAGGCTGACTGGGTGCAAAAGTTGGCCCGTAGCTTAGCTACTCAGACCCCTTTGCGGATTAAATTAGGATTAGACCCCACTGCCCCAGATATTCATTTGGGACATACGGTAGTTCTGAATAAGTTACGTCAGCTACAAGATTTAGGTCACACCGTTATTTTCTTAATTGGCGATTTCACCAGCATGATTGGTGATCCATCTGGTCGTAACGCTACTCGTCCCCCATTGACTGCTGAAGAAATTGCCGTGAATGCAGAAACATACTATCGTCAAGCTAGTATGGTGCTGGATGCTTCTAAAACTGAAGTGCGGTACAACAGTGAATGGTGTGATCCTTTGGGTGCGCGCGGCATGATTCAGCTTGCTGCTAAACATACTGTGGCTCGCATGCTAGAGCGTGATGATTTCACAAAGCGCTATCGTAATGGTGTGCCGATTTCGATTCATGAATTTTTGTATCCCTTGATGCAGGGCTATGACTCCGTCGCCCTCAAAAGTGATCTAGAGCTCGGTGGAACAGATCAAAAATTTAATCTCTTAGTTGGTCGTGAGCTCCAACGTGAATATGGCCAAGAGCCTCAGTGTATTTTGACGATGCCACTCCTCGTTGGTCTTGATGGCGTTGAGAAAATGAGTAAATCGAAAGGCAATTACATTGGCATTAGTGAGCCTGCTGGTGAAATGTTTGGAAAGCTATTGAGCATCTCCGATGACTTGATGTGGGACTACTTCACATTACTTTCTTTCCGTCCTATGCCAGAAATTGATTTAATGAAGCAGGAAGTCGCTGCAGGTCTCAACCCAAAAGACTGTAAGGTACTTCTCGCCCAAGAAATCGTTGCACGTTTCCATTCACAAACTGCAGCAGAGAAGGCTCTAGAAGACTTTAATCACCGCGCCAAAGGTGGTGTGCCGGATGACATTCCAGAAGTCAATATTTCTGGAGCGCCAATGCAAATAGCTAATTTATTGAAGGCGGCTGGCTTAGCCCTATCAACATCAGAAGCAAACCGTAATATTGAGCAAAATGGCGTGAAGATTGATGGCGCAACGATTGCTGACAAGCAGTTAAAAGTAGAAGCAGGAACTTACGTAGTACAGGTTGGCAAACGTAAGTTTGCAAAAGTCACTCTTGCCTAATTGACTACAGATATGAACGATCAAAAAAACTTGAATTAGAGGTAGAACATCTAGAGCGGCTTTCCGTTCAGCTTATTCAAGAGAAAAACTGGGAAGCTCTAGAAAAGATGCTCGCCCCAGAATGCCAATTTGCGAGCTCTCAAGGGGCTTGTGATAAAGCTAGTGCCATGCGCCTGATGAAGGAAATGCAGCTTGGCCCCGTAAAGTTTAAAGATTTTAGGGTTACTAAAGCTCAAGATAATTTAATCGTGAGTTTTTGGATTGCTGCGCTCGAGTATCGAGATGGTAAAGAACTTTCTCCTGAGTACTCTCCGCGCTTAAGTGTTTGGAAAAAAGATAGAAGAGCAGTGGTTATGTATTGCTTATGCCGATCTGATTGCTGGCTAATTACGGAATTACAAATCTAAGCTAGCACTTCTACTAGGTGGTGTGAGGTCGAAATGCTCATAAGCCTGACGGGTTGCCACTCGGCCTCGCGAAGTTCTTTGTAAATATCCTTGCTGAATGAGGTAAGGCTCAAGAACATCTTCTATGGTGTCACGTTCTTCGCTAATAGCAGCTGCCAAATTATCGATTCCAACTGGACCACCATCGAACTTATGCAAGATCGCTTCTAGTAATTTTCTATCCATCACATCAAAGCCGCTTGGATCAACATCAAGCATTTTGAGTGCGGCATCAGCCATAGCTTTGGTAATCGTACCAGTGCCCTTTACTTCAGCGTAGTCACGAACCCGACGTAATAGGCGGTTGGCGATGCGTGGAGTGCCACGCGCACGCTTAGCTATTTCTATCGAGCCTTCTGGATCGATGTTAGCTTTTAATAAATTGGCTGAACGATCAATAATCTTGGTCAGCTCTTCAGTGGTGTAGAACTCAAGCCTTGCCACAATACCAAAACGATCACGTAGTGGATTTGTCAACATACCAGCGCGCGTGGTTGCACCAATTAAGGTAAAAGGTTTGAGATCAATCTTCACGCTGCGTGCTGCAGGGCCTTCGCCAATCATGATGTCTAGGCTGTAGTCTTCCAATGCAGGATATAGAATTTCTTCTACTACTGTCGATAGACGATGAATCTCATCAATAAAGAGAACATCGTTTTCTTCTAAATTGGTAAGTAAGGCAGCAAGATCGCCTGGTCTGTCCAGAACTGGGCCACTGGTTTGGCGCAGGTTCACGCCAAGTTCTCTAGCAATGATATGGGCAAGAGTAGTTTTACCCAGGCCTGGTGGGCCAAAGAGGAGCACATGATCCAATGCCTCTTTGCGAGCTCGGGTGGCGCTAATAAAAATCTCTAATTGGGCACGCGCTTTAGTTTGGCCAACATATTCATCAAGTTGCTTTGGGCGCAGCGCTCTTTCAAAGACAGTTTCAGCATTACCGGCTGATCCACTCACAATGCGGGCATTGCCTTCTGGTAGATCTTCAGGAATTGAGTTGAGGTCGTCTGTATGAATTACCATGCTACAAGTTTAGTGCTTATTCTGGAAAGCTCCTCATTAAGATCAGGCTTTAGATAAATACTTCAGACCCATCCGAATGCCATCAGATACAAAGGTATCTGCTGGAATTTGCTTGAGTGCCAAGAGCGCCTCTTTTTCTGAATAACCTAAAGCCAAAAGTGCCTGTAAAACTTCACTGCTAGCTTCAATCGCTTCAGATTTACCACCTGTAATGTCAAGATCAGGAGCTAGCTTGCCTTTGAGTTCTAGGCAGAGTCGCTCAGCTGTTTTTTTGCTAATGCCAGGGACCTGCGTTAGCCGGCCAGCTTCTTGCAAGGCAATGGCTTGTGCTAGCTCGTTGACACTCATACCAGAGAGAACTGCTAAAGCGGTTCGGGAGCCTACCCCGCTAATTTTGATGAGTTGTCGAAAAGCTTCACGCTCAGTCTCGGTAGCAAACCCAAAAAGTTGCTGTGCATCTTCACGCACCTGAAAGTGGGTCAGGAGGGTAATTTTTTGACCTGTTTGAGGTAATTGGTACAGAATGCTCATTGGCACATCTACTTCATACCCAATACCTTGGCAATCAACCAAGAGACGAGGGGGATGTACTGAAACGAGGGTACCTTGAATGCGACCAATCATAGAGAGATCTTAACCTGTTATGTATTTAATATTTTTTACTTATTACGCTTCTTGGTTGCCGCGATCTCAGTCAATGTTTTAGGTAGCTGTGCATGATGTGTCGCGCAAATGGCAACGCCCAATGCATCTGATGCATCTGTTTCTGGGGCGCGGTTGAGACGGAGTAAGCGCTTGACCATCTCTTGAACCTGAGGCTTAGCTGCGCGTCCCGTACCAACGATCGATTGTTTGACTCGAAGAGCACTATATTCAGCAACAGGTAGTTTTTCGGAAACAAGCGCGGCGATCACAGCACCTCTAGCTTGACCTAATATGAGGGTTGAGCGAGGATTAACGTTCAAGAAGACCTCTTCTATTGCGGCAGATTCGGGGTGATAAGTTTCTAAAACCTCTTTAATTCCCGCATAAAGAATACCTAATCGTTCAGGCAAGCCTTTGGTTGGATCACCACTTTCAATCGTCCCAGAGGCTACATAGGTCAACTTTTGGCCATTAACATCAATGACGCCAAAACCAGTTGTACGCAAACCTGGGTCGATGCCAATCCAGCGCATATTGTCTAACGTGATTCCGTATTAATTAATGACGGAAGTGACGCGTACCGGTAAAGTTCATTGCAATACCGTGTTCATTAGCTGCAGCAATAATCTCGTCATCACGCATACTGCCACCAGGCTGGATTGCGCAGCTTGCGCCGCCATTTACCACTACATCCAAGCCATCTCGAAATGGGAAGAATGCATCACTTGCTACTGCAGAACCTTTCAAGCTCAAGCCGGCATTCTCAGCCTTAATGCTAGCCATACGTGCAGAATCTACGCGGCTCATTTGGCCAGCACCAATTCCAAGGGTCATACCATTAGCGCAATACACGATGGCGTTAGATTTAACAAACTTGGCAACACGCCATGCGAACATCATATCATGCATTTCGCTTGGAGTAGGTAGGCGCTTGCTAACAACGCGCATTTCATTTTCAAGAACATTCTTGGCATCAGGAGATTGCACTAGCAATCCGCCACCAACGCGTTTGAAATCAAAAGTATTAAATGCAGCACCTAATGGAATTTCAAGTAGGCGAACATTCTGTTTGGTAGCAAAAATTGCTTTAGCTTCATCGCTAAAACTAGGGGCAATTAATACCTCTACAAATTGTTTAGAGATTGCTTCTGCAGCAGCGCCATCGCACGGTACGTTAAAGGCAATAATGCCGCCAAAAGCGGAGCTCGGATCTGTTTTAAATGCCTTTTGATAGGCTTCAAGAGCTGTAGCACCAACTGCTACACCACAAGGGTTGGCATGTTTAATGATGACGCAAGCCGCCGCACCCCCTACATTACCAGTAAAGCTCTTAACGCATTCCCAGGCAGAATCAGCATCTGCAATATTGTTATAAGAAAGTTCTTTACCTTGTAATTGCTTGTAATTCGCTAGTGCACCATCAACTGGATAGATATCTTTGTAGAAAGCTGCGGATTGGTGAGGGTTCTCCCCATAACGCATCTCCTGTGCTTTTTCAAAAGCGAGGTGCAAAGTTTCTGGGTAAGCAGAGCGTGCCTTGTGATCTAAGTCATCACCCAAAGCCGATAGATAATTCGCAATAGCGCCGTCATACTGAGCGGTATGTGCAAATACCTTTTTAGCTAAGGCTAGATTAGTCTTGTAGGAAACCACATTGTTGTTGGCCTTCATTTCAGCTAAGACGGACGCGTAATCTTCCGGTGAGATCAACACAGTCACATCTTGATGATTCTTAGCCGCTGCACGGAGCATAGCTGGGCCGCCGATATCAATGTTCTCAACCGCATCTTCGAATGAGCAACTTTCTTTTGCTACTGTTTGATTAAACGGATAAAGATTGATGACGAGCATATCGATAGTATCAATACCATGTTCTTTTAATGCCGCCATATGTTCCGGGAAATCCCTGCGGGCTAATAAGCCGCCATGCACCATCGGATGTAGTGTCTTGACGCGACCGTCAAGCATCTCCGGAAACTTGGTTAAGGAAGAAACCTCAACAACTGGCAGATTATTTTCAGCCAACAGTTTTGCAGTTCCACCAGTTGAGATGAGCTTAATGCCTTGCTCATGAAGAGACTTGGCAAAAGGCACGATGCCATTTTTATCAGATACAGAGAGGAGGGCTGTACGGATCATAGTTTTCGGAAATTTAAATTAAAGGGAATAGACTGCGCTGTTTATTTACTTGAGAAGTTGATGCTCAACTAGCTTTTTGTGGAGAGTATTGCGATTAATACCCAAATATTGTGCGGCTAGTGATTGATTTTGTTTGGCATGTTGCCTTACTAATTCAAGCATTGGTTTTTCTACGACAGCCAAGACCATTTGATAAATATCAGTTGGTGTTGTTCCTTTAAGGTCATTTAGGTAGCCCTGTAATTGGGTTTCAATGCATTCGGTAATCGGGTGCTTATTGGTCATAATAATCTATCAATACAAAATCTAGTAAATAAAAACAAAAATAAGAAAACTAAATGTGGGTAAAACTATGCTGCCTCTAAAAATAACAACTGATCAGAATGAGATTTCATTTCATCAAAGTAATCATTAACCGTTTGTAATTGAGTTTTGCAATCGTCGGCAGTATTCATGCGCGGACGAAAAGCATGGGAATCACGGAGTCCTTTGCGGTACCAGCCAATATGTTTGCGGGCAGTACGAAGGCCAATATGCTCACCATAAAACTCATAGTGATCTAGGAGATGGGTATTCATGATGGACTTTATCTTATTGATCTTTGGGGTTGGTAGCTTGCCACCTGTTTCGAGATAATGATTAATTTCGCGGAAAATCCAAGGTCGACCTTGGGCGGCTCGTCCGATCATAATAGCGTCTGCACCGGTAATCTTTAATACTTGCTCCGCTTTTTCAGGGCTGTTGATATCGCCATTGGCTACCACTGGAATGCCTACAATATTTTTGACTGCAGTAATCGTTTCATATTCAGCTTCGCCGTGATAAAGATCTGCTCGTGTACGGCCATGAACAGTCAGCATAGAGATGCCAGATTTTTCTGCAAGACGAGCAATCTCAATGACATTCTTATGATCGCGATCCCGGGCCGGTGCGAATCTTTAAAGTTACTGGCACGGCATCAGGTCCAATGCCTACAGCATTTACAACGGCTTCTAAGATTTGTTGCATTAAGGGTTCATCACGAAGCAAAGCGGAGCCCGCTGCCACATTACATACTTTCTTAGCAGGGCAACCCATATTGATATCAATAATCTGGGCGCCATGATCAACGTTAATCTTTGCGGCAGCTGCCATCATCGCTGGGTCAGCGCCTGCAATTTGCACTGCAATGGGCTTGAATTCACCAACATGATTGGCGCGACGTTGTGTCTTTTCGCTTTTCCAAAGCAAGGCATTTGAGGCCACCATTTCAGAAACAGCGTAACCAGCCCCTAATTTTTTGCAAAGTTGACGAAAAGGACGGTCTGTCACCCCAGCCATAGGGGCCACAAATATTTTATTTGCCGGGAGGTGAGGGCCAATCTTCATCTAAAGGGGTATGGAAATCAGAATTTCGCTGTTGGTTTGACTGCTAGAGCGGAAAGCGTGTCACTTTAGCATATTCAGAACAAGTACTCTGCCTAATTTTTAGGCAGAGTACTTGTTCTGAATCAAACGGAGTCGTCTTGGATTTTGGAGGCTGTTTAAGCCCCTTAGCGCCTGCCAAACATCATCTGCCGTGCCAAGGCTGTTTTGATTGGCGGAAGCCACTGAAGGGCGCTTAAGGCTATGCTACGGGCAAGTACTACAGGGGCTAAATTCGATGTAAACACCCTAGCCATGAAGTCAGTTAGCCCTATAGTTGTTGTTCTATCTGCTTTACGACTTTGAGCGTAGCTTTGAAGGGCGTGATGTATCTTCGCCGGAGATTGATCCTCTGCAGAACCCGAGAATATTTCTACCAATTTCTCTGCTAGTAAAAAGGCGTCACGTAACCCAAGATTTAAGCCTTGGCCAGCAACCGGATGCAAAGTTTGAGCTGCATTACCAATCCACACTTGATTATCTTTAGTAATTTCTTTTCGATAATTCAAGCCGAGGTCATATAAACGTCGATCTTGCACTTTCAGAAAATATCCAATTCGTGAACCAAATTCTTTTTGTAGTTCACTTAAAAAATCGGCATCATTGAGCTGTAAGCGATATTGTGAAGATTCTGGTGAACCGCACCATACGAGGTTCAAAATATTAGGACCATAATGACTTGGGAGAGCTGCTAGTGGACCCTCTGCAGTAAATCGTTCCCAAGCTTGATGGGGCGCTGCATTCTCTACTTCAACCAATCCAACCAAGGCTGACTGACTATAGTCGCGGCCAGACTCAACCCAATCTTGATTTTTAAATAAACCACCTTCAGCATGCACGATACATTTCGAATGAATCTGATTTTCTTCGGTTTCTTTGTGAATGTGCTTCCAGACAAAGTTAGGGCTGGTTGCTTGTAAGACCCTCAATGCTTGACGCAAAGTGATGTGAATATCGCGATAACGAATAATATGTCCCAATGCTTCTTGCTTAAGTTCTTCGCGCTTCATCAGCGCTCTGCCAAAACGTCCTGCTTGTGAAACATGGACTTGATGAATTTGGGCAGATTCTTTTGGCCATGCACGAATCGTATTGAGCAATATTTTGCTGCCGTGTGACAAGGCAATTCCACGATTATCAGTGTTGGCTAAATCAATATCATTGACAGGATTGCGATCGAGTAATGTGATGCTTGCGTCCGGAAATTTTTGTAGCGTCCAAGCAGCGCAAGCTAATCCGACTGGCCCGCCACCCTGAATCAAAATATCGCAATTAGAAGAACTCATTTTTATTTGGATATCGCTATACGTTTTTCATGATTGCTTCAATTTCATCGGCTTTGACTGGCACGCCACGAGAAATCAACTCACAACCAGAATCATTTAAGACGGCATCATCTTCGATACGGATGCCAATATTCCAAAACCTTTCATCAATATCATCCGCGGGTCTTATATAGAGGCCGGGCTCAATCGTAAGTACCATACCGTTCTTCAAGATGCGCCAAGGCTTATCGACACTGGATGATTTTAGTGCAGCCTCGCGATAGGAACCAACATCGTGCACATCCATGCCTAGCCAATGCGAAGTGTGATGCATATAGAAGCGGCGATAAGCGCCTGTTTCTATGGCGTTTTCAAGCGAACCCAATTCTGAAAGTTTCAGCAGATTTTCATCTAGTAAGCCTTGAGTTAGCACTTGAAGCGCTGCTTCGTGTGGTCGCATAAAAGTGTTGCCTGGTTTTGTCATGGCAATTGCGGCTTCTTGAGCTGCTAATGTAATGGCATAGAGAGCACGTTGCGGCCCGGAAAATTTTCCGTTTACGGGGAATGTGCGTGTAATATCCGATGCATAACTATCGAGCTCGCAACCAGCATCAATTAAGCAAAGTTCACCACTGCGTAATTCTGTTGAACTAGCGCGATAGTGAAGAATGCACGAGTTGGCACCACCAGCAACAATACTGTTGTACGCAACGCTTTGAGCGCCGCTGTGTCGAAATTCATGGAGCAGTTCTGCTTCAAGTTGATATTCCCTCATACCAGGTTTGCACGCTTGCATAGCACGGATATGGGCACGAGCAGAGATGGCTGCAGCACGGCGCATGATGTCAATTTCATGGGCATCTTTAAATAAACGCATTTCATGAATCATGGCATCAATGTCATGAAGTTGTGATGGTGGATTTACTCCAGAGCGAGCTTGCGCACGAACTTGTTTCATCCAGTGACGTAGGCGTCGATCGGATTCGGCACTATCAGCCAGACGTACATAAAGAGCACCCTGATCGGCTAATAATTCATTGAGCTTTTGATCTAACTCCTGATTACTATAAGCAAATTCAATGCCCAAAGATTCTGGGGCGGCATCAGGGCCTAGACGAACACCATCCCAAATTTCTCGCTCTATATCTTTGGGCCTGCAAAATAAATGCGATTGAGCTTGAAAACTATTCCCACTTTCATTCACTTTAATAACCAGCGTAGCACCAGGCTCTTCAAAGCCCGTTAAGTAGTAAAAAGCACTGTCATGACGATAGGGAAATTCGCTATCGCGATTGCGGGCAAGTTCAGGGGCGGTAGAAATGATGGCAACCCCACCTCCAGTTTTAGCAAAAATTTGTTCCGCTAATTGATTTCTACGAAACTGATAAATATTTGTTTTAGTCATATGCTGCATTGAGCTCTTGTAAGCGTTGTGGTGTGCCTACATCGTGCTATGGAGCGACATATTTTTCACCAGACACTTTATTTTGCTCCATTGCCGCCTTCAGTAGAGGGGCTAGCTTGGCAGGAGTCCCAAATTCAATGCCTTGGAAAAGGTCTTTGTGATAAATCCCAATGCCGGAGAAGGTGAGTTTTTCAGCGCCATCGGATGAAATGCTGCTAACTCTAGAGTCTTGGAGGTAAAAATCACCCTCGGGATGTTGTACTGGATTTGGGACCATTAGCAAGTGAGCTAGAGGCTTGTTGGCATCAAAACGCATTTTAGAGGCGGTCTCCAAAAGATGATCTACGGGTAAGTTAGGGCTAAATACATCGCCATTAATCATCAGAAAGTAATCATTGGGCTCAATGATGGGGGCGCCTTATAAATACCGCCAGCCGTTTCTAAAGCGCTGCCCTCAGGGGAGTAATGAATATGAAGACCAAATTGCTGTCCGCTTCCCAGGGCCGCTTCAATTTTTTCTCCTAGCCAGGCGTGATTAATAATTGCTTTTTGAACCTTTGCTTTGGACAGAGCTTCCAAATGCCATGCCAGCAAAGACTTATTTTGAATACTAAGTAAGGGTTTGGGCAGTGTGTCAGTGAGGGGGCGCATACGTTCGCCTCTGCCAGCAGCCAGTAAAAAACAAGGAATAGGATTACTCTGATTCATCACAAGAAATTGGCTAATCTTTATTAATGCGTGTGGACTCAAGGATTCGAGCCAACGGTTTTAATTCAACATATCGATTTGCGCATGCAATTGCATATTCAAGTACGAGAGGGATGTCCTTCAAGTACCCATCTTTACCATCACGATGAAATAGTCTTGCGAAGATACCAAGAACTTTGAGGCGACATTGTAATCCCATCCACTCAAAGTCGCGATAGAACTGTCTAGAATCGTTTGGCATAGGTAGTCCCGCCTTGCGACCTTCTTCCCAAAACTTAATGACCCGCTCTTCTGGCCAAGCAATGTAAGCATCACGCCATAGCGAAGAAGCGTCATAAGTAATGGGACCATACACCGCATCTTGAAAGTCAATCACGCCTGGATTATTGATTTCTGTCACCATTAAATTGCGTGAATGGTAATCTCGATGAACATAGACTTTAGCTTGTGCCAGATTATTTTCAATGATAAGCCCAAATGATGTTTTTAATTGCTTTTTTGCTGATCATTCAGCTCAATATTGAGATGTTTCTTTAGATACTACTTAGGAAATAAATCTAGTTCACGCTGCAAAAGGGCACCGTCATAGTTTGGTAATACATTGGGCTTGTTAGCTTTTTGCATTAAAACCAATGCGTGCGTTGCGTCTTTATAGAGGTGATCAGCTGTTTCGTTGTTGAGTTCTGCTAGGTAGGTTTTGATTCCCAAGTCGCTCAGCAACAAGAAGCCTTCTTCAAGATTTTGCTCGAGGATTTTGGGTACGTTCAAACCAGCATCTGAGAGCAATAAATCGACCTTAATAAAGGCATCTAGAGGCTCATGTTCGGGTGGGGGCATCCATCACGATCAAAGTGCCGAAATTGGGTATTTTTGACTCGATTCAGAAATAGCGCCTAAAAGCTGGCATCTGCGGAGGCCGGCGCCAAAGTGTCGAGATCTAATTGCCAGCTAGCTTCTAGAGCCTTTAGTCAGTTACGTAGGGTGTTTAAGCGTGAGTCAGTCATGGTCGATTCGTATAATAAGACGGGTCTGGATCTATGAGTCATTATCGCCGTCGCGCCGGCCTTTGCGCCCCTCTTTTTTTGCATGTAACCCTGCGCGTGATGATGGGGGTGACATTGCTTCAATTTGCCCGCCTCGGATGTGCTCAAGCGCCCGCTCCTTTGCCTGCAGTTTCACAGGCTGGAGGCAATACAGTTTTGTTGCCCGATCGCGGTAATGTCACTATTTTAAAGTTGGATGATCAGTTGCGTGTCGGACCTCCCTTGGACGACAGCAAAGCGCTAACTTTTACTTCAAGTGACTCTATTGATGGCGTAGTTGACCGCCAGATGCATCTCAAAGGACGAGCACAAATACGTCGTAATGGTGCCGTCATTAAAGCCGATGAAATTACCTATGATCCAGATACTGATATTGCTGACTTAGTTGGCAATGCTGAGTTAACAAAAGGAAATACTACTTTCAAAGGACCAACAGCCAAATTTAAGGTAGATGCGCGTGAAGGTGAAATGGAGACGCCGACTTATGAGCTGCGCGATACCCGTGAAAACGGTACTGCAAAAAAATTAACAATTGAAAATTCAGATATTTTTGTATTTGATAAAGCTACTTATTCGACTTGTACCCCTCAAAATATGGATTGGTATTTCTCGGCCAGTACTTTAGAAATTGATAATGAGCAAAAAGAGATGGTGGGGACGCATGGGGTAATGCGTTTCTTTGATGTACCGATTGCCTATATTCCTTATTTCACAGCTCCAATCTCGAGTCAACGCCGCTCAGGCATTTTGGCTCCAGCGGTTGACTACAACTCAAACAATGGTTTCGATATTACTCAGCCATACTATGTAGATATCGCCCCGAACAGAGATTTATTGATTTTGCCGCGATATATGGCTGAGCGCGGACTACAACTGGGGGCGGCTTATCGATTCCTAGATAATAAATACAGCGGGACTTTGGCTGGTGATTACTTAGCTCACGATAATAAAACTGGAACCAATCGTTGGCGATACGATTGGCAACAGCGGCAGGTTTTTAGTGGGGGCGTTTCTCCTAGTGGCATTCCTTTGCCAGGTTCGTGGACTGGTTACGCAAATATGTCCCGGGTTTCAGATAGTCTCTATCCAACAGATTTTTTTCAAAGTATTGCGGGTTCTGTTACCAGTCAATTTCGACAAGAGGTTGGAACTACTAAAGGGCTCACAGGAAGCTTAAGTAATTGGGTTGTATCAGCAAGAGCATTAACGTTTCAAACCTTGCAACCTGATCCCACGTTAACAGTACAGGCTCCATATAACGTGCTGCCAAATATTATTGTTGCCTATAACAACCAAATTACCTCTGCAGTGACAGATGCAAGTGGGAAGTACATAATCCTACCTTCTGGACTGGCAACAACTTTTTCAACTGATTACACGAGGTTTTCATATAACATCGGCGGCAACCTAGCTGCCACTGCTCCTGGTGTCTATAGCCAAGCCGATAGAACCGTTGTTAAGGGCGCAATGTCTCTGCCACAAATAACACCAGGCTACTACATCACTCCTAAAGTGAGCTTTCAATCTAACACTTATAACGCCACACCATTTATAGCAGGTGGCGCACCAGTGGCTCAGGGCTTTACCATTCCAACCCTGAGCTTGGATTCAGGTTTGGCGTTTGAAAGAAATGCTAAAGAATTAAAGGGCTTCTTTGGAAGGGATATGCTGTTGACTATGGAGCCTCGTGCTTTTTATGTCTATACGCCTTATCAGAGCCAGGCCCAGACACCATTATTTGATACCGCTGATGCGGGTTTTGGGATCTCGCAAATTTTTAGGGAAAACACCTTTATTGGTAACGACCGTATTGCGGATAGTAATGCAGCGACACTTGGTATCACTAGTCGCATGATTGAGGCAACTACCGGTGCTGAACGAGTAAATGTAACCCTTGCGCAAAAGCAGCAATTCACAGGGCAACGGGTTGGCCTCAATGGAAATATTGCTAATCCCACTACTTATTCGGATACCTTAGGCTCGGGCTCACTTCACTTACTTGGCCATTTCAGTGCAGGTGTATTCGGGCAGTACAACACTCAGTTGAATCGATTTGTTCAATCCACGATCGGAGCTAGTTGGCGTCCAACTCAAGGCAGGAGCTTAAACTTTGGTTACCGAAATGTTTGGTCTCCTCCAGTGCAGGCATCCATCCAAAATAATCAACCATTTGTGCCTGCTGCTACCACTACAGATCAATACAATATCTCCGGACAATGGCCCATTACTAAGGAAATTTCTGTTTTAGGTCGCTGGGGATACGACGCTCTGACCACTAAAACTTTGAATGCTTTGCTTGCCTTAGAGTGGAATAGGGATTGCTGGACTTTCCGTGGAGCTTATTCCCAAGTGCTCAATACTTCTCAGATAACAACAACCCAAGTGTTTTTTCAGGTCGAATTTAGGGGCTTTGGTAGCGTTGGAAGCAATCCAGTTGATATCATGAGGCTAAATGTTCCAGGATATATGCCTACCTCTAAGCCTATACCACCCTCAATATATGAGAACTATCAATGATGCTTTCTGTAATTCGCCTTAAACAAATCTGTGCTGGAGTCTTTTTTCTTGGCTTTGGATTATTTGTGAGTGCCTCAGTTGCTCAAGATGTAGCAAAGACCAATACGGCTACCGAAAGCAAGATACGCAACATTGATGGTGTTGCAGCTGTAGTAAATACAGGATATGTAACACGTAAAGAAATTGATGACCGAATTGCATCCCTTAAAAAGCAAGGCATTAAATTACCAGAGGATGGATCAGTACGAAAGTTGGTTTTGGATCGCCTCATTCTTGAAAAAATTCAACTGCAAAATGCTGAGCAAGAAGGAATCAGAGTTAGCAATAAAGAGCTGGATAAAATTATCACTGACCTTGCCGCTAAAAATAAATTAACCTATGCCGAGTTTAAGGCTAAGATGAATGCTTCTGGGATAACGTTTGAACGTTACAAAGAACTCTTGCGAGAAGATGTTTTAGTTAGCCGATATCGTGAGCGGGAGGTTGAGGCTAAATTGAAAATCTCCGATGCAGAGATTGATAACTTTATCGCTGAGTGGACGCGCGCCTCCTCTCCAGTAGGCACCCCACGTTCTGCGCCTGCAGGTAAGGGTGATATCGAGGAAATTGATGTGGCACAGATATTTATTTCTGTAGATGCCAGTGCCGGTGCTGGAGCTCAGGCTGAGGCAAAGAAGAAAGCTGATGCTCTACTTAGAGATGCCCGTGGAGATGTTGATTTCTTGCAATTGGGTGCGATGGCAGCCAAAGATAATCCTAAGATTAAGTTTCAGGAATTGGGTTATCGCACTCCTGATCGATTGCCTCAATTGTTCTATGAAGCAGTTCGTAACACTGGTAGCGGGCAAGTTGCTAATGCTGTCGTTAAAAGTCCCGCTGGTTATCACGTACTTAAAGTATTGGACAGACGTGCTATGGGTGCAAGCCCTCCTCCACAGCAAGCAGTTGCCGCAGATGTTGCCTCAAATACACCACAAAGTATTCCCATTACACAAACCTTTTCACGTCATATTTTGTTGCGCAATCGCCCTGGATTAAGCGATCAAGATGCAGAAAGACGCTTGCAAGGATATCGTGATCAGGTTCGTACTAAAACTGCCGATTTTGCAGATTTGGCGAAAAAATATTCTGAAGATGGCTCTGCCGCAAATGGCGGTGATCTGGGTTGGATGAGTCCTGGAGACTTGGTTCCAGAGTTTGAGCAAGCAATGAATCGTTTACAAATTGGCGATGTAAGTAATCCAGTAAAGACAGAATTTGGTTGGCATCTGATTCAAGTATTGGATCGTCGCGAGGGTCAGCTCACTGTTGAAAAACAGCGTCAATTTGCGCGTGCTGCAATCCGTGAGAGAAAATTCGAGCAGGCTTACCAAGAGTGGTTACGAGAGCTACGTGATAACGCAACTGTAAAAATTCTTAACGCGGATGATGCAGCAAGCAGTGCACCCCGTTAATCTCGTTGTAAGCACGGGGGAGCCAGCTGGAATAGGGCCTGAAGTTTCTCTTATCGCTTCGCTAGTATTTTTGCGTGAACAAGCTAACGTTCAAATTACTTTATTGGGTGATGAAGAATTATTTCCAGCATCCAAGAGTATTGCCCCGGAATTGTTAGAAAGACTGCAATTTCAACCCATTTCTCTTGGAGCCACTGTTACCCCGGGCCTTTTAAGTATTGATAATGCTCCGTATGTAATCAACCAATTGAACCACGCTATCGATGGCTGCAAGCAGGGTCGCTATGATGCAATGGTAACTGCGCCACTTCAAAAAAGTATTATCAACGATGCTGGTACACTTTTTTCAGGGCATACAGAATACCTAGCACAGCGTTGCAATAGCTCACATGTGGTGATGATGTTGTGCGCGCAACTATCTCAGGGTTTTTTGGGACTTGCTGCCTCACGTGCTTTACGAGTTGCCTTAGTTACAACCCATCTACCCTTAAAAGACATACCGCAAGCGCTGAGTTTTGAATTGATATTCAATACGATTCAAATCGTGAATCAAGATTTACAGCAAAAATTTGGAATTGCTAAACCGTTAATACGTATAGCTGGTTTAAATCCACATGCTGGTGAGTCTGGTCACTTAGGTCGCGAAGAAATTGAAATTATTTCCCCGGTCATTGAAGCAGATAAACGGCTGGGAGTGAATGTATCAGGTCCCTACCCAGGGGATACTATGTTTGGTGCCGAGTCCATATCTACGGTGGACGCTTTCATTGCTATTTATCATGATCAAGGATTGGCACCTTTTAAATTTGTGACATTTGGAGAGGTGTCAATGTCACTCTAGGCTTGCCAATTATTCGCACATCAGTCGATCATGGAACCGCATTGGATATTTGCGGGTAAAGGAATTGCGGATTCTGGCAGCATGCTTGAAGCACTGCGCTTGGCTTACCAGTTAGGCCTTAATCAACGAAAGTCAAGTTAACACATGTATCGTGCACGTAAACGATTTGGGCAAAACTTTCTACAAGACAATGGGATTATTTGTTCTATTGTCGCGCTCATCAATCCTAGTTCAGATATGCATGTTATTGAGATTGGGCCAGGTCTTGGCGCCTTAACTCTTCCTTTGTTGAGTAATCTTGATCATTTAGACCTCTTAGAAATTGATCGTGATTTAGTGGCATTGTGGAATGAAAAAAACCTCAAAGGTCTTAACGTAATTGAGGGAGATGCTCTCAAGTTTGATTTTTTGTCATGGGCGAAAAGTCGTTCAGGCAAACAAGGCTTATGTAAAGTTGTTAGTAATCTGCCATACAACATCTCATCACCATTGTTATTTCATCTGGTATCTGCCGCAAGTCATATCGATGAGCAAGTTTTTATGCTGCAAGCAGAAGTGGTCGAAAGAATGGTTGCAAAAGCAGGTAGTTCTGATTTCAGTCGCTTATCAGTCATGCTACAAGCTCGTTACGATATGGAGTTGGTATTGGAGGTTCCCCCTGAGACTTTTGAACCTCAGCCTAAAGTGAATTCTGCTGTAGTGCGCATGATCCCCAGAAGGGATTTTGCATTAACAGAGGGGCAATGGAATTCTTTGGAGCAAGTAGTGGCGGCGGCATTTGCTCAGAGAAGGAAAATGTTGCGTACAAATTTGCAAGCATTTTCTGAAAGGCTAAGTTTGACTGAGGAGGAGCTCAAGGCGAGAGCTCAAGATATTTCAGTAGATCGCTATATTCAATGGGCTAAGATTCTTGCGCCATAGATCTGGTTCAGAACTGATCCTTAGCAGTCTTTATTTGTATGCGCTGGGGTCAATTACACGCATTTCAGCCTCAATCCAACCCTCTACTTCTTGTTGCAGCTGGTCTGCTGATTTGTTGGCTGAGCTGATCGCTGGTCCAATTGAAAAAATTACCTTACCTGGATATTTTAGAAAGCTATTTTTTGGCCAACAGCGACCAGCATTGTGTGCGATCGGAATCACTAACGCATCGGTAGCGCTTGCTAGACGTGTACCGCCTTTGCGATACGGTTTTGTCGATCCTGTGG
Source organism: Polynucleobacter necessarius (assembly GCF_900095205.1). Taxonomy (NCBI): domain Bacteria; kingdom Pseudomonadati; phylum Pseudomonadota; class Betaproteobacteria; order Burkholderiales; family Burkholderiaceae; genus Polynucleobacter; species Polynucleobacter necessarius. The sequence continues at coordinate 234,434 of NZ_LT606951.1, forward strand.
GGGTTCTGGTGCCCTCTGGAAAGAGCATGATCCACTTGCCTTCGCTCAAGCGTTTACGGCCCTGTGTTGCAACAGAAAGCGCTGCACTTTGTTTATTGGAGCGATTAATATGGATCATCTTTAGCAAGGCTAAAGCCCAACCAAAAAATGGGATCCAAAGCAATTCACGTTTAAAGACAAAGCAAAGTTGTTTAGGGAGTAAGGCAATATAGGCAATAGTTTCATAAGCAGACTGATGTTTGCTTAAGATAATGACGCGCTCATTAAGCACTGCCTGCATATTTTCTATGCCACGAATTTCATATTCAATACCGCACAACGGCTTTAGCAAAGCAATTACTATCTTGTTCCAGAGGCCAATAAATGTGTAGCGATTTTCTGGGCTCAAAAAAGGAAAAGCCACCATACATAGCACCGACCAAATGGGGGTGAACACTAGTAAAAATAAAGCAAAGAGGATGGATCGAATCAATATCATGACTGTTCTAAACCTTATTTTCTAAGAGTGTATTTGCAAATGCGAGGAGATCGGCGTGAATTTGTGTGCCTTCTGGTAAGCCACCTTTTGCCATTGTTTTTTGGCCTTTGCCAGTTAACACTAAATGAGATGCTGCGCCTAAGGCTACTCCTGCTAGCAGATCTCGTAAGGAGTCACCTACTATTGGAATGCCTGCGAGTAGCTCGGCGCTATTAATCTTTTTATAGCGTAATGCGATCTCTTTCATGAGGCCCGGTGCAGGCTTACGACACTCGCATTGGTGAGCATCCTGGTGGGGGCAGAAAAAGATACTATCAATATGCCCACCAAAGGGCTTTAGTAGTACCTCCATTTTGCTATGTATTGCATGCAAATCATTGATTGTGAAATACCCTCTAGAAAGCCCAGATTGATTGGTGGCAATAGCAATTTGATAGCCTGCTTGATTTAACAGGGCAATTGCTTCAAGGCTTCCTGGTAATGGAACCCACTCGTCGGCTGACTTCACGTAATTATCACGATCTTCATTGATCACGCCATCGCGATCCAAGATAATCAGTTTAGAAGAGCCAGTGCTCATGCTAGTTTGCCGAGATCGGCAACGAGATTCATTTTCTGGTGAAGTTGTTGCAGGAGCGCTAAGCGGTTATCGCGTAACTCTGTGTTTGGGTCCATGACCATAACATCAGCAAAGAATTGATCAACGGGGCCGCTTAATGCTACGAGAGATTTTAGAAGTTCCACATATTGACGTTTTTCATAAGCATCAGTGAGCGCAGGAGTAACCTCCTCTAATGCCTTATGCAATGCAGCTTCTGCTGGAATTTGCAGTAATTTTTTTGAGCAAGTCGCCGGTATAGTGGTGGTTGTTTTCTTTAAAATGTTGCTGATGCGCTTATTAGCGGCTGCAAGTTGAGCGGCCTCTGCAAGTGCATTAAATTCACGCAACGCCTTCAAGCGTTCAATTAAATCATTGATTTGTGCTGGATTTTGGCTAAGGACAGCATCAATCTCAGCGTTGGTAAATGCTTTGCCGGCAACCGACTGGTCGCGCAAGTAAGCACGCAAACGATCAATAATAAATGCGTAGACATCAGCCGCTTGAGCCCTCTCTTGCACTTCGGCTTGGGAGAATTGAGCGCGAGCCAGTTCAATAAGCTCAGGTAAATTGAGGGAAAGATTTTTCTCTAGAAGTAAACGGCAAATACCCAGGGCATGACGACGCAGTGCATAAGGGTCTTTATCCCCAGTCGGCGCAAGCCCCACACCCCATATACCCACTAGTGTTTCTAGTTTGTCAGCAATAGCTAAAATAGTGCCAGTTTGAGTTAGTGGTAACTCATCGCCAGCAAAGCGTGGCATGTAATGTTCACTACAAGCACTAGCAACATCAACATGTTCACCATCATGTGTCGCGTAATAACGGCCCATGATCCCTTGTAATTCTGGGAATTCACCAACCATATCGGTTAATAAATCTGTTTTAGCAATTTCGGCAGCACGTGAAGCCAACTTTTCATCGGCATCCAATTTTTTAGCAATTCCAACAGCAAGTCCTTGAACACGCTTAGTGCGATCTAACTGATTACCCAGTTGGTTGTGATAAACCACCTTACCTAAGTCGCTTATGCGAGAGGTTAATGGACGCTTCTGATCTTGTTGGAAGAAGAAACGAGCATCGGATAAACGAGGGCGTACAACACGCTCATTGCCGGAGATGATGGCATGAGGCTTATTAGTTTCAATATTAGAAACAATTAAAAAGCGATTACGTAACTTGCCTTGCTTATCGGTCAACGCAAAATACTTTTGATTCGTTTGCATTGTCAAAATTAAGCATTCTTGTGGAATTTCTAAGAATTCTTGATCAAAGTGGCATTCGTAAATGGCTGGCCATTCTACAAGAGCAGTTACTTCATCTAAAAGACTATCGGGCATCAACACCAAATCATCACCAGCCGCTTTTAAAAGGCCGGATTCAATCTGGGCGCGACGTTTATTAAAGCTGGGGATGATCTTAGCTTTGGACTGCAGTTCAGATTCATATTGATCTGCATTGCTAATAGTGATATTCCCAGGCGCTAAGAAGCGATGTCCTTCGGTTTGATTGCGAGCATCAATACCTAATGCGCTGATATTAAGGATAGTGGCACCATGAAGAGCAATGATGCGGTGAGCGGGGCGAGCAAATTGCACGTCCGCCAACTGACCAGCTTTCTGTAGCACTTGATAGTGTATCATTTTTGCAATCGGTAACTTATTTAATGTTTGCTCGAGTGCAGTTTGGACTGTTTGTTCGAGTGCAGCACCTTTGGAGATAACATCGAGGTATAGAGCCTCATTCTTTCCTTCGCCAGCTTTTTCTAAAGTGGTGAGATCAATATCTGCAAATCCCAGTGCACCCAATTTTTTAAGCAAGGGTGGAGTTGGTTTACCTTCGGCATCAAAAGCAATGCTAGTGGGCAAGAGCTTTTCACGAACAGGGTAATCTGGTGCTTGATCAAGCACCTGAGTGATTTGAGCTGCTAAGCGGCGCGGTGTTGTAAAGCCAGCTACCCGAGATGACTCAGTCACCAAGCCGGCGGATTTGAGTCCAGCAAAAATACCTTCACTAAAAGCATCACCTAAACGACGCAATGACTTTGGAGGTAGTTCTTCGGTAAATACTTCAATCAATAAATTGGCTGATTGAGGTTTTGAATTAGATGTGCTCATAGATAGAATGCAGAAATCTCGATACGCTTAAGTCTGAGCTTTAGCTTGACGTTGACACATGGGAAAGACCAGTTTTTCTCTAGACTCAAAGTAGGCCTGAGCAATGGCGCGAGAAAGATTGCGAATACGTCCGATATAGGCCGCACGTTCAGTAACTGAAATGGCGCCGCGAGCATCCAGCAAGTTAAAGGTATGAGCGGCTTTAAGAACCATTTCATATGCAGGTAGCGCTAGCGGAACTTCCATCAAACGCTTTGCTTCGCTTTCATAGTTTGTGAAGTTAGCAAAAAGCAGGTCGGTATTGGAGTGTTCAAAGTTATAGCAAGATTGCTCCACTTCATTTTGGTGATAAACATCACCGTATGAAATGCCGTCGGCCCAAACTAAGTCATAGACATTTGAGCAGTTTTGTATATACATCGCTAAACGTTCAATGCCATATGTGATTTCGCCAAGAACAGGTTTGCAGTCTAGGCCACCTACTTGTTGGAAATAGGTAAATTGAGTCACTTCCATGCCGTTGAGCCAAACTTCCCAACCTAAGCCCCAAGCATCTAAAGTCGGATTCTCCCAGTCGTCTTCCACAAAGCGAACATCATTTTCTTTGAGATCTAAGCCCAAGGCGGCAAGAGAGCCAAGATACAGATCGAGAATGTTTTCAGGGGCTGGCTTTAAAACTACCTGGTATTGATAGTAGTGCTGAAGACGATTTGGGTTCTCTCCATAGCGACCATCTTTTGGTCTGCGAGAAGGTTGCACATAAGCAGCCTTCCAGGGCTCAGGCCCAATAGCTCTAAGGAAGGTTGCGGTATGGGATGTACCGGCGCCTACCTCGAGGTCGATAGGTTGCAATAGGGCACAACCTTGTTGGTCCCAATAATCTTGAAGTTTGAGAATGATTTGCTGAAAAGTAAGCATGATTAACCTGGCTAAGTCATTGATTTTACACGGCTAGAGCGCGCTGGAGTTAAAAACGCTTAAAAATGTCTATAGCGAATCAGACCCCAGAGCAATAGCAAGCAAGAAAGACCCAAAATCGGTAAATTGCCCCAAATGACATAGGGCGTTTTTCCAGCATACGCCTGTACTTGGGTGCTCAAGGTGGCTTGAGTAAATTCTGGAAGTGCTTTTAGTAATTTGCTATTGGAACTCAGGACGGCTGTAATTCCAGTATTGGTAGCGCGCAAGCCTGGAAGGCCTGTTTCCAGCGAGCGCAGTTGTGAAAGTCTGAGTTGCTGAGCGGGTGCTTGAGAGTCTCCAAACCAAGCAAGATTGGTCATATTGATCAGCAAGTTCACTGGCTTATCGCTATGTTGAATGCGAGAAGCCAATTCGCCGCCAAAGACATCCTCATAACAAATCGTGATAGCTGCATGAAGATCATCTTGACCTTTACGAACAATGGTCAATGGAGTTTGATCTATTCTACCTCTGGCAAAGTCACTCATTGGCACATGAAAGGCTTTAACAAACCATTGAAAACCTGGGGGGATAAATTCCCCGAAAGGAACAAGATGCGCTTTATCGTATTGATATTGAGGCTGACTGGGAGAGATTCCAGTAGCTCGATTCGAATATTGCATTCCATGCTCTCTTGGTACTTCGCCAATTAAGCCAACTAGAATGTTACTGCCGCTACTATTAGAAAAGTCTTGTAAGTATTTTAATAAGCCAAATGGTAAGTTCGGTTGTGGCCAAGGAAAGGCAGTCTCTGGAATGATGATGAGGTTGGCGGCTTCTTTTACGATTTCCCGGGTATAAAAATCGATCTGTTGCCCAATTACTTGGGGGTTAAATTTGAGACTTTGTTCAAAGTTTCCCTGAATGAGTCTTACGCTAATAGGTTCTCCTATAGGCTTGGTAAAGTGGAAAGACCCTGCGAATTGCGAGATGGTAATTGCAACTGTAATCAGAAGCAAGCTAGAAGTAACATGCTTGCGAAGTTGATAGATTTCCCAAGATGACCAGATGACTAAAAAGGTGCACGCTAGACCACCAAAGTAAGGGGCTACAGATGCAAATGGACCATTGAATTGCGTCTCGGCAAAGCCCATCCAAGGGAATCCAGTAAAGATGTAGCCGCGTAGAAATTCTGCAAGTACCCAACTGGCTGCTAAGAATAGACCTGTTAGTCGATTTTTCTGAAATGCTGAAATGGCAAGAGTTGCTAAGGAAAAATAAAGCGCGACATATGCGGAGAGGAGAAAAACACCTATGCAAGCGAGCAACGCACTCATGCCACCAACATCATGAAGGCTGATATAGATCCACCAAAGACCTACAACAAAATAGCCAATTCCAAAAAAGAGGCTGAGTCCAAATTGTTTTTTAAATGCGTTGGCTGTTGGAGGGTCGAGGCGCCACCAAAGAATGCTAAGAAGCGGGATCTGAATCCAGCCGCCATATGGTAGTTCAGCGGTGGCAGCCAAAGCTGCGCCTAGCAAAAACAGCATAAGGACTGAAAAGATTTTTACGCTCATATACTGTTGATGAGAAGCTGATCAAGCAATCTAATGCTCAATCCGATTTCTTATGCACTTGTCGCGCTAGCAGAATATGAATTTGTCTTGAGTCGGCACGTTGCACTTCAAATTCAATACCGTCAATTTCGATGAGTTCACCCATTTTGGGGACGCGACCCAAATGTTGAATAACTAGACCTGCTACTGTTTTGATATCTTCAACCTCAAAATGAGTACCAAGAGTTTTGTTAAATTGCTCGAGCTCGGTAATGCCTTTGACCCGAATGCCGCCATTATCTAGAGCAATCAGGTTATCAGCTTCTTCATCAATATCATGCTCATCTTCAATGTCGCCAACTATCTGCTCAAGCACATCTTCAATCGTGATAATTCCTGCTACACCACTGTATTCGTCAACCACAATAGCTAAATGATTGCGATTGTCTTTAAAGTCACGCAGTAAAACGCTTAGACGTTTAGATTCGGGAATAAATACTGCCGGGCGTAACCAATCTCTTACTTGAAAGTCATTCTCTGTAGCGTGACGCAATAAGTCTTTGGCTAGCAAAATACCTATAACATTATCTCTGCCACCTTCAAATATGGGAAAGCGGGAATGCGCCGCCTCTATCACGCTCTTGATAATTTCGGGGAGCGACTTATTGATGTCGATCCAGTCAATTTGCGCGCGAGGGACTAGGATATCGCGAGCACAAAGTTGGCCTACCTGAAAAACCCCCTCGATCATCGAGAGAGCATCTGCATCAATTAATCCCTCGGCTTGTGCTTCTCGAAGAGTATTAGTGAGTTCACGACGGCGTTCACCAGGTTCCGTTGGCTGAGGTGTTAGAAAATCAGCTAAACGGTCTAAAAGGGATTTATTGGGGTCAGGCATATAGCAAGAATAGCGTAGAAATATGGCAAATCAAGAGTAGGGGTTAGCAAAGCCTAGTTTTTGAAGAATTTGAATTTCTAGAGCCTCCATTTTTTTGGCGTCTCGCGCCAACTCATGGTCATGACCCTGTGCATGAAGGCAGCCGTGCACGATTAAATGAGCCAAATGTGCTTTTAATAACTTCCCTTGGTCTCTAGCTTCTTTCTGAAGTACCGGTAAGCATAAGATGATGTCTGAGATTAAAGTATTTTTTGAAAGCGCATAAGGAAAGGTAAGTACGTTGGTGGCGTAGTCTTTTTTTCGAAAAGTGAAGTTCAACTTCTTGCTTTCAGCAGCATTTACAAAGCGTAGAGTGATTAATCCATCAGTAGGCGTTGCGCTCTTTACCCACTTTTTTATTAAAGTAGCCGAGGCTACTTTATTGAGGTTGGACTCAATTGAAGGGCTTGCGTATTGCAAATCAATCACCAATTTGGGTGCAATGGTTTTGCTCTTAGTTGACATGAGGTTCTATTAATTCGCCTCTTAAAGTGTAGTTGAGGACCTCGGTAATGCGAATGTCTACCATCTGACCAATAAGATTTTCGATATCTTCATTTAGTGGTGCGAAATGAATGACGCGATTATTCTCAGAGCGTCCTTGTAAATTAATGCCATCCTTGGCAAGACCTTCAATTAAAACTTTTTCAATATTACCTAACATTTTTTGACTAATGTGGTTTGCTTGGTCTTCAACTAGCGCTAATAAAGTTTGAAGACGTTTGAGCTTAACTTCATATGGAGTGTCATCGCTCAAATTGGCAGCTGGAGTGCCGGGACGCGGACTAAAGATAAAGCAAAAGCTGTTATCAAAATTGAGCTCTTTCACCATCTTTAGTAACTTTTCAAAGTCAGCTTCTGTCTCGCCCGGAAAGCCCACAATGAAATCGCTAGAGAGTGTCAGGTCAGGGCGGACAGCGCGCATTTTACGAATGATGTTCTTGAATTCTAATGCGGTATAACCACGTTTCATTGCTGAGAGCATGGCATCAGATCCATGCTGTACAGGGAGATGTAAATGACTAACTAGCTTAGGGACTTTGGCGTAGACATCAATCAGGCGTTGTGTAAATTCTTTGGGGTGGCTGGTGGTAAAGCGAATGCGTTCTACACCGGGAATATCTGCAATATATTCAATCAGAAGAGCAAAGTCAGCGATTTCCTCTATATCAACCATCTTGCCAAGATAGGCATTCACATTTTGACCGAGTAAAATAATCTCTTTAACCCCTTTGCTAGCCAGTCCTGCCACTTCTGTCAGCACATCATCGAATGGTCTGGATACTTCTTCGCCACGGGTATAGGGAACAACACAGTAGCTGCAATATTTAGAGCAGCCCTCCATGATGGAAACATAGGCTGAGCCACGGGTTTGTCGTGTTGCAGGTAGATGATCAAATTTTTCAATTTCAGGGAAAGAGATATCAACTTGGGGGATCCCCGTTTCACGTCGTTGTGCAATCAGATCGGAGAGACGGTGTAATGTTTGCGGACCAAAAACAACATCTACATAAGGAGCACGACTAACTATTTGTTGACCCTCTTGACTAGCTACGCAACCACCAACACCAATTAATAAGTGAGGCTTCGTTTTTTTTAGTTCGCGTAGTCGGCCTAAATCCGAAAACACTTTATCTTCAGCTTTTTCTCTGATCGAACAGGTATTGAGAAGAACTACATCGGCATCTTCTGGCCGATCAGTCATGACCATGCCTTCATCGGCATGCAAAAGGTCTGCCATCTTGCCCGAGTCATACTCGTTCATTTGGCAACCAAAGGTTTTGATATAAAGCTTTTTCATATGCCGTTCTCAGGTTTATAGCTGGGGGCGAAGCTCAGATTTTACCGCCTAAGCGTTTGGTGTCCCTAGATGAGTCGATATGCCAAGATGGCTACTAGGGTAGGGGGTATGGCGCCCAACAATAAAAAGACGGCCGAAACTGCGCCATTGGGGAAATGGCTTCTCAGTATGGCAGTCCCTGCAGGATTAGGTGCATTGGCGATTACCGTCAAACCGCCGCCTGCAACCGCCCCGCCCACCAAAGCAAGCTTGAATTCTGGAGAAGTGCCGGTGACTAACGAGCCTAAATAGGTTAGGGCTGCATTGTCTGTAAAAGTGGTAAGAGCAAGACTGCCATAAAAAACTGCCGTTGGACTCATCATCTCCAGTATGGGTTGTAGCCACCACTCTTGTAGCGCACCCAATGCCACGAGGCCGCCCAAGAAAAAACCTACTAAAAGCGCCTCTTTCAAGATGAGCGGAGTTTGATATTTTGGATAAGCAGTTGTGTAGCCAATAAAGAAAAGCAAAATCCACACAAAAATAATGGGGTCATGCGCAAATACGACAACCCCACATAAGAATAATAGGTGTATCAGAATGACGGTCAGCGGAACTTTCACATCTTTTTTATCATTTTCAGGTCCAATTAACTGACGATGAAATAGAAGGGTGGCGGCTGTAGCATTAATAAAAATTGCGATGCAAGATTCAATGCCAAAGTTCGCAAACATGAATGCGGAACTCCATCCCCAAGTAGAAGCCACCATCAGAACAGGAGGTGCCGTAAAGTTAGTAAGCATTCCTCCGATCGATATGTTTACAAAGAGTACACCAAGCGTGCCAAATAAAAGTGCCTTAGAACATTGATGGCGATAAACTAAATCACGCAATAAAAATGCGGCCAAGGTCATAGCAGCAGGTTCGGTAATCACAGAGCCTAGGAGTGGAGTAATGCCTAGGGTTAAAAAATATAAAGCTGGTGCACTTCTAATTCGCAATAGACTCTGTATCAGATGTGACAACACATGCAAAATTTTCGTAGCAAAGAACAGGATAGGCTTGGTGCCCGACACAATCATGATGGCAAACACAAAAAGAGGTTCAGTGAAATTACGATGATTTAAAAAAGTTTTTGCTGTGTTGAGGTCATCGTACACAGAAATAAAAATCACTAGAATGGCAGCCCAAAATCCAAACACAATCTCAACCTCTCCTAGGAGGTGCCAAAGACCTGCATGTTGCACAGATTTTTTTGCAAGAGATTCAAAATAACCAGTACAAAAAGTATGCAAAACTGCAATTGCAAAGATAATGCTTGCGCTAAGTTCTATTGGGGTAAAGTTCATAGCAGAATGGTAGCAGGTGCGTGACTTGAGTAAAGCACTGTTAATTTAGGAGATTGTGATGAAATTAAAGATTGGACATCAAAAGCTGATTCAAAGCGCCATGTCTGAGATTGAGACGGTACCCCTAGAAAAAGCACAGCAATTTTTAGATGACCCCCATGCTTTGTAGATATTCGTGACTTACGCGAGTTAGAGCGGGATGGCATGATTCCGAATGCCTTCCACGCCCCAAGGAGGATGTTGGAGTTTTGGGTTGATCCCTGACAGCCCTTACTTCAAGCCAGTCTTTGGTGAGGGTAAGCGACTGATTTTGTATTGTGCATCTGCTTGGCGCTCATCGTTAGCCACACAAGCTTTACAAAGATTGGGTGTGCCCAATATTTGTCATTTAGAAGGTGAGTTTACCGCTTGGAAGAAGGCGCAACTCCCGGTAGAAGAAAAAGCTAGCAAGCCGTCAGCTGTTTAATACGCGGGCTTGCAATCAAAATAAATTGATTAATTATTAGGATTCATATGAAAAAGGTGGTCTCGCAATTTGGTGAGGGTCCACTTCAGCAGAAATTAACTGTTGGCGATACTCATTTTTTATCTGATGCTGAGGTATCTAAGGGTGGCTCTGGAACCGGACCCAGTCCTCACGAATTTCTTGGTGCAGCATTGGCAGCTTGTACTTCAATGACTTTAAAGATGTATGCAGGTCGTAAGTCAATGAAGTTAGACAATGCAATTGTGACAGTCGATATTGAACGTGCCGATGATATTGAAAAATTTTCTCGAGAAATTCAGTTGATTGGTGATCTTGGCGATGAAGAAAAAGGGCGTTTGTTAGAGATTGCAGACAAGTGCCCTATCCATAAAGCTTTGGTAGGTCAAATCCAAATAAAAACCCAGCTAGTAAATTAATTCCAGCTCTGGGTTGGATGCTTGACAGCTAGACCCTATTGGGCCGTTTAGTAAAGCTTAGTTAGGTGCGTTATTGGGTTGGTTATTTTTACCAACGTTGTAATTAGAACCTTCATTTATCTTATAGGCATCATATGCATAGCCTGATGCCGCACCTGCAGCAGCACCCACTACACCCCAAATTGGATTGCCGTGGAAAATGGCTGTGCCTACGCCGCCAACAACCGCATCAATGGATGCTCCTGAAAGAGCGCGTTGCTCTGTATTACTCATTCCGGAGCAGCCTGTAATTGCTACAGCAGCAGCTGTAATCGCGATAATTTTTTTCATATCATCAAATCCTTAAATATTTTGAATTGGCTCAGTGTTGCAGCTTATTTCTTAGCGCAAGGGAAGCGGGAGGCTAAGAAACCTAACACCACACCAGCAGCAGGTTTGTCAGCAGTTTGAGGATTTTCACCAGCCCACTTAACAAAATCAGCAATCACGGTATCGCGTTGTGGTGCTGGTTGCTTCACGCAAATAAATGGTTTTGCCCGTTGTGGGTGACGTGTTACTAAGTAAGCGTCATACACGCTGATTGTATAACCAATACAGAAACTGCGCGATTCTGGGCTTGCTGGTAATTTGCAAACATTGACGAGCTCTTGGGTACTGAGCACTTGGATTTTTTCTTCGGCTTGTGCGGCACCTGAAAATGCGCCAATAACAGCCATGGCAACGAGGAATTTCTTCATGGGTTCCCCCTTGGACATATGTTTAATTGATAATAAACTATCCAAACCACTTATTGGTGCACTAAATAGGTGTAGGATGCGCTCATTTAGGTTTTTTAATTCCCCATAATGATGCAAAAAATAAAAAGGGAAATTTCATGGAAACTTTGAAATCAGGAAGTGATGCTCTATTTATCTTGCTTGGTGCAATCATGGTTCTTGTCATGCATGCTGGTTTTGCATTTTTGGAGCTAGGAACTGTACGCAAGAAAAACCAAGTCAATGTTTTGGTCAAAATTTTGGTGGACTTTGCGGTCTCAACGATTGCATATTTTTTATCGGCTACAGCATTGCCTATGGTGTGAACTTTTTCTCTGGCGTAGAGTTGCTAGCCGAGAAGAATGGCTACGAGTTGGTGAAATTTTTCTTCTTACCCACCTTTGCTGCTGCAATCCCAGCAATTATTTCGGGTGGTATTGCAGAGCGCGCTAAATTTAATCCTCAGTTAATAGCCACCTTTGTATTGGTAGGTTTTGTATACCCCTTCTTCGAGGGGATTGCGTGGAATCAACACTACGGTATTCAGGCTTGGATTAAGGGTTTGACTGGCGAGGAGTTTCATGATTTTGCTGGGCCAGTTGTGGTGCATGCAGTGGGAGGCTAGATTGCTTTACTTGCCGTTATTCTTCTGGGGGCACGTCGCGGACGCTATACAAAAGAGGGTCAAATCTCCGCTCATCATCCTCCCTTAAGTATTCCCTTTCTGGCCTTAGGTGCATGGATTTTGGCGGTAGGCTGGTTTGGCTTTAACGTGATGAGTGCGCAAACCATCGACAAGATTAGCGGCCTGGTTGCGATGAACTCATTGATGGCGATGGTCGGCGCGGCACACTGGCTGCCTGGGTAGTGGGTCGTGACGACCCTAGGTTCACTTATAACGGCCCCCTCGACTAGTTGCTGTATGTGCCGGCTCAGATTTAATGCATCCTCTTGGTGCTTTGTTTGTTGGTCTAGTTGCAGGTGGCATTGGCGGTATTACGTTCACCGGTCAACTGATTGGTAGCGCCTTGGGTGTAGGTATAGCGTTGATCGGTGGATTTGTTGTGTACGGCGTGCTAAAAGCAGTCTTGGGTATTCGAATGTCGCAGGAAGAAGAGTAATGAAGGCGCTGATTTAAGTGTTTATCGCATTTCCTCAACCCCCGATCGCGAGCCAAACTGGTAATTTCATTAGCCTAAAGTCATTCATCTATAGCCTGATTCATACTTATAATGAGTCATGGCTATATCTGAACTAGACGGAAATGTCCTTCAATTAGCTGAGGGTGCTTGGGTTGCCGAGAGTGCTGAAGTCATCGGCAAAGTAGCGCTCCATGAAGACGCGAGCATTTGGCCCAAAGTAGTTATCCGTGGCGATAACGATCTTATTCAAATCGGAGCAGGCAGTAATGTGCAAGACGCATCTATTTTGCATACTGATCCCGGTTACCCGTTCATCATTGGTCAAGGTGCCACTGTTGGTCATCAGGCGATGCTTTACGGATGTCATATTGGGAATGGTAGTTTGATTGGAATTGGCGTAGTCATTTTGAATGGAGCCAAGATCGGTAAAACTGTTTGGTGGGTGCGGGCGCACTGGTAACCGAAGGTAAAAAATTTCCGGATGGTTCTATGATTTTAGGAACTCCCCGCAAAGGCGGTTAAAGAGTTAACGTTCGAACAAATTGCTGGGATTCATGATATTGCCAGGCGTTATGTTCAAAATGCACAGCATTATATCAAAACGTTCAAGAAAATTTCTTAACTCACCCACATTTAATTTTGCTCTACGTATTTAATGTAGTTTTACCTGTTTTTTTACTCATCTTTATTGGGTATGCGGCAGGTCGTTCGGGTAAGTTGGGGATCAATGCTTCGATTGAGCTTAACCGCTTTGTAGTGTGGTTAGCTCTACTAGCGTTGCTTTTCAAATTCGCTGCCAATAGTGGCTGGCAAACTCTATGGCAACCCGGATTTGTTACTGCATTTTTTCTGAGCTGTTTAATTGTTTTTATTTTGGTTCTATTGATCAGTTGGGTTCGTAATTGAGACTTGGCTGCAGCTAGCTTTGATGGTCTGAGTGCCTCTTATTCGAATACAGGATATATGGGCATTCCATTATGTGCGCTTGCTCTTGGTCAAGAAGGGTTGGCACCAGCAATTATTTCTACATTCATCGTATTTGTGATGTTTGCTCTAGCAACGGTTTTGATTGAGATTGGAATCCAGTCGCATAAAAAATCTCACGAGATTTTGTTGGGTGTCATTAAATCACTCTGTACTAATCCTTTGTTAATTGCTCCAGTTGCAGGTCTATTATGGGCATCAAGCGGTTTCACTTTGTATGAGCCCATATTGCACAAGTCATTGCATTTCTAGCGGCTGCTTCTACACCATGTGCTCTTGTGTCGATTGGATTATTTTTGATTCAAAAAAGCACGACTTCACCCACCCAGGCGTTGGGGCATTAGTTTGGCAAAATTAATTCTGCAGCCGTTGATAGCTTAGGTAATAGCTGGCCCTATATTGGGCTTATCTGATTTGTGGATTAGCTCAATCGTTATTCTGAGTGCCCTCCCCACGGGCACTGGTCCTTTTATGCTTGCTCAGTATTACAAGGCGGATGGTAGTGTTATTTCGCATGTGGTTTTGATAACTACTGTTTGCTCTTTGCTGACAATCTCATCATTTCTGTGGTGGAGTAACCGGATTTAATCCTTCGGCATCACTTTGCTTCTCCCACGATGCATCGACAAAAGCGGGTAATCTCATACATTCATGAAAAATGCTCATTAATGTGGGATAGGTATCCACATCTACTTTTGCACTCAGCGCATTAAATAGTTGAGGCACTAAACAGATTTCGATTAAGCCCGGTTGGTCGCCGTAGGCAAATTTACCTCTTCTAGAGTCGCCACTTAATTGCTTCTCGATACTTTCTAGTCCTATCTTGATCCAGTGCTGATACCACTCATCTTTGGCTTCATTACTAACGCCTAACTTTTTAATGAGATAGCGAAGTACGCGTTGATTGTTGAGCGGATGAATGTCGGAACAAATATCCATTGCCACCGAGCGAACCCAGGCTCGATCGATCGCTAGCGTTGGTAAGAGCGCAGGCTTTGTTTGAATCTCTTCAAGGTATTCAACGATTGCTAATGACTGGTGAATACTTTGCTTGCCATCTTCAAATAAAGGCACTAGGCGATTGGGATCTTTATTGCCATAAACCTCGGTCAATTGCTCGCCACCATTCTTGCTAAGGTGTACAGGAATCACTTCATATTCCAGGCCTTTGAGGTTGAGGGCAATTCGCACTCGAAATGCGGCAGAGCTACGCCAAAAGCTATAAAGCTTGGGAGTCATATCAATACCTTAATTGAATTCAAGACTCTAATAGTATATTGAGGATACTTAATCAGATCTGTATTTAGGCAAAAGGCGTTAGACTCATTTATATGCAAGATATTAATTTTTGGATTGGCATTGTCGCAACTATGGCCTTTGCGGTAACGGGAGTCTTGGCTATTGCAGGTTGTGGTGTCGATCTCTTTGGTGTGTTGGTGCTTGGTTTGATTACCGCGATTGGCGGCGGAACGATTCGCGACATTATTTTAGAGGTCCCCGTGTTCTGGTCTGAAAGCCAAATTTATGTTTAGCTTGCATTAGCTGCTAGCGTAATTACTTTCTTTGCAGAATCATTTTTTACACAGCCGCAAATTTATCGTTGGATGTTATACATTGATGGTTTTGGTGCAGCACTATTTGCAATACAGGGGGCTGACAAAGCATCGAACATGGATTTTGGTTTACCAGTTGCACCGGTAAACTTGGGAGTGATCACTGCCATTGGTGGTGACTTATTGCGCGACGTACTTGCTGGCAGAAAAACGCTGCTAATGTCACATGAGCTTTATGCAATTCCAGTGACATTAGGGTGTTGTGCATATGTTCTGATATTAAATTTCATGCCCCAGTTTGTAGTCGAGGGCTCAGTCATTTGCATGCTCGGTATATTTGGGTTGCGCGCAGCCGCAATTCACTGGAATCTGCGCGTGCCCAAAATGTTCATAACTAAAACGCGCTAACTGCTCCATCGCTACGAGGATCTCAGCCACCTCGCCAGGTGCCTGAAGGGTCGCGAATAATACAACCCATGCCCTACGGTCTCGTCAAAAGCATCTAGCATTTCAATCTCATGACCTAAGGCATGCAATTCTTTTGCTACCTAAGGACTAAAGCGTGATTCAAGTTTTAAGCTGTCACTGGTTTGACCCCAAGTGCGGCCAAGTAACCAGCGTGGACGACTAATCGCATCTTGTGGATCTAGGCCGTAAGTGGCAGTCCGTGTGAAGACTGCACATTGGGTTTGTGGTTGTTCATCTCCACCCATCGTTCCATAAACCATTGAACGACCATCTTTAAACAACGCCATCGCTGGATTGAGTATGTGGAACGGTTTTCTGTAGGGCTCAAGATGATTGAGTGTTTTTGGATCCAAAGAAAAGCTGCAGCCTCGGTTTTGCCAATTCACACCAGACTGAGGTAAAACAATGCCCCAGAGGATTTTCTTGAAGAGCTTCCAGTCAATAACAGGGCGTGCTTCTGGTGGTGGTGTTGGTACATCTTGCGGTCTAAAGATGGACAAAAAGAAGATGAATAAGCAGAATAAAACCACTTAAATAATGGATGGACCAATTGCGCCGGCATACATGTCGCCTACGGATTTACCTAATTGATCAGCTAACACAATTAAGACGAGTGATGGCGGAATTAGTTGGGTAATCGTGCCGGATGCAGCAATCACACCGGTTGCAACACGTGGGTTATAGCCATAGCGCAACATGATTGGCAGGGAGATCAAACCCATGGCAATAACTGAAGCAGCAACGGTGCCGGTAATGGCACCCAAAATTGCACCAACAATAATGACTGTATACGCTAATCCACCACGAATAGGACCAAATAATTGACCTAAGCCTTCAAGCATATCTTCGGCTAAACCACACTTCTCCAGAATCGCTCCCATAAAGGTGAAAAAGGGAATCGATAGCAATAAGTCATTCGAGAGAATTCCGAATACTCTATCAGGTAGCGCTTGTAAGAAGGTGGGCTGGAACATGCCCATTTCAATGCCGATGAATGAGAAAAATAAGCCAACAGTACCAAGTGAGAACGCGGCTGGATATCCGAGTAATAAAAATACAATCAATCCCCTAAACATGATGGGGGCCATCAAATCTTGGCTAATCATTGGAGGGGTCTTTCGTATTTAGGATCGATCTGAATCATGCCAATAATGGCTGCGTAACGCTTGATGACTTCTGAGATACCCTGCAGTGTTAACAAGAAAAAGCCTAAAGTGATCACACCACGGACTGGCCAACGAATCAAACCGCCAGGATTACTCGAGGTTTCGGCTTGAATAATCGAGGTGATAAAGAATTCCCAGGAGTAGTAGCCAATAATGATGGTCATGGGTAGGAAGAAAACAATCCCTCCCCAGAAATCTAACCAGAGACGAACTTTATTGGGATATAAGGCATAGAGAACCGTCGACTCGAACGTGCTCATTTAGGCGGAATGTGGTGGCTGCACCAAACATCACCATACCTGCAAACAAATACCATTGCGCTTCTAACCAACCGTTTGAGCTGATGTTAAAGCCGTACCGAATTAGCGCATTCGCAGTGCTAACCAGTACGGCAATAAGAACCATCCAACTTGCTAAAACTCCAAAACGGTCATTTAGGCGATCAATGAAATTTGCAAAAACTAAAAATTATTTTGGCATTTCAGTTGCTTGCTTAAAGTTTATTTGACGGGATTGGTTAGCATGAAGCTCATGAGAGTTTGTTCAGCAACCTTGTTCCACAGCATTTGATCGTTGCGGAATTTTTTCCAAAGCTCGTAAATTTTCTTGAAGGATGGATTTTTAGCCGCCTCTTCTTCATGCATTTCGAAGGCGGCATTAATTAGATGCGGCTTTCATAATTTCTGTTGAGTAGGGCTGCAGCTTAACGCCATTCTTAATCAAGCTTTGCAAGGCGATTGGGTTTTTGTAATCGTACTCGGCCATCATGTCGATGTTGCATTCAGCGCATGCTGAAGCAAGTGCTTCCTGATATTGCTTGGGTAGCTTTTCCCATTCCTTAATGTTGACGTACATGGAATACATCGAGCAAGCTTCCCATCAACCTGGGTAGTAGTAAGGAGCAATCTTGTAGAAGCCTAATTTTTCGTCGTCATAAGGACCAACCCACTCAGCGGCATCAATCATACCTTTTTCAAGGGCTGGGTAAATATCTCCACCAGCAATTTGTTGCGGAATTGCGCCTAAGCGAGACATCACTTTCACCGCCCAGTCCGGCAATACGCATCTTGAGACCTTTGAGGTCAGCAACAGCTTTCACTGGCTTTTTAAACCATCCGCCCATTTGGGTGTCGGTATTACCTGCCGGGAAGGAGATAATGTTGTAGTCACGCAAGAATTCGCGTTGGAGCTTAAGACCACCTCCCCAATGCATCCAGGCATTTTGTTGGCGCTGATTCATGCCAAATGGAACGGTGGTATCAAAAGCAAAAGTCTTATTTTTGCCAACAAAGTAGTAGCCGGCTGTATGGGTGCACTCCACAGTACCTTGTTGAACTGCATCTACGGTACCAAACGCAGGAACAATTTCGCCTGCACCAAAAATACGGATCTGAAACTTGCCGTCAGTAAGGGCGGCTACTCGTTTTGCAATAAATTCTCCACCCCCATAAATCGTATCCAAGCTTTTGGGAAAACTAGAGGCGCAGCGCCATTTCATCTCTGGCATGGATTGTGCAATTGCTGGTGCGGCCAATACGCCTGCGGCAGCGCCAAGTGCGGTTTTACCTAAAAAGTCACGTCTTTTCATTTGACTTGTTTCTTATGTAATATTTATTTGGCGGCATTTTTAGTAATGCCTTTTTAATAACTTCAGAGACTTATTAAATAGAAGTGCAAACAGACAAAACAAAGGAATTGTACTTAGTTTGCCCAATATGCACCTAGCTTGTGCATATTGCTAGGAAATAGTGTAAATCCATGAAATGATCATGGATTTAGAGCGTTGCATCAAATCCACATTTTTCTGGAAAACCCCGAGTTGATTTGATGGGGAATTACCCATAAGTAATGGATTTCTTTGAATTTTTTCCAAGCATAATCGACCCGTTGTTTTTTATTTATTAAAAATAGTTAGGAGCTACTGATGTCAACATCAACTAAAGCAGCCCCAATGACCGCTGAAGAACGCAAAGTTATTTTTGCTTCCTCTTTAGGTACGGTTTTTGAGTGGTATGACTTTTATCTTTACGGTTCTTTGGCTGCCGTTATTGCCAAGCAGTTTTTCTCAGGCTTAGATGCTGGTTCTGCCTTCATTTTCGCTTTGTTAGCGTTTGCTGCTGGTTTCATCGTGCGTCCATTCGGCGCGTTGGTGTTCGGTCGCTTAGGCGATTTGATTGGTCGTAATATACCTTCTTGGTAACCATCTTATTGATGGGTGGCGCGACCTTCATCGTGGGTATTCTGCCTAACTACGCAACTATCGGTGTTGCTGCTCCAGTAATCTTGATTGCATTACGTATGCTTCAAGGTTTGGCTTTGGGCGGTGAGTACGGTGGTGCTGCTACTTATGTGGCAGAGCATGCTCCTCATGGTCGTCGTGGTGCTTACACAGCTTGGATTCAAACAACAGCTACATTAGGTTTGTTCCTTTCCTTGCTCGTGATTTTGTTCACACGTGAATTCACTGGTCCAGACTTTGACGTTTGGGGTTGGCGTGTTCCTTTCATCGTTTCTATCGCATTGTTGGCGGTTTCTGTATGGATTCGTTTGTCCATGAATGAATCTCCAGCTTTCAAGAAGATGAAAGAAGAAGGCAAATTATCTAAAGCTCCTTTGTCCGAGTCATTTGGCCAATGGAAGAACTTGAAGATTGTTATCTTGGCATTGTTTGGTCTGGTTGCAGGTCAAGCGGTGGTTTAGTACACAGGTCAGTTCTACGCTTTGTTCTACCTCACACAAGTATTGAAAGTAGATGCTAAGACTGCAAACTTGTTGATTGCTGCTTCATTGGTAATCGGCACACCATTCTTTGTGATCTTCGGTAGCTTGTCTGACAAGATCGGCCGTAAAGTGATCATCATGGGCGGTTTGTTATTGGCTGTAATTACTTACATCCCTAACGCTCCAGTTTCCGTGTTTAACGCTTTGACACACTTTGCTAACCCAGCGTTGGAAAAGGCAATGGCAACTTCACCAGCAACAATTACTGCTGATGTGAATGAATGTACATTCCAATTCAACCCAACTGGTACTGCTAAGTTCACCAGTTCTTGCGATATCGCAAAACAAGTGATGGCGTCTAACTCTGCTAGCTACAGCACTATCCCTGGTCCTGCAGGTGGTTTGGCTGTTGTGAAGATTGGCGATACAGAAAGCACTGGTTACACACCAATTGGTATGGATCCAGCGGCTGCTAAAGCTAAAGATGCTGAGTTTAAAAAGCAAATTCGCGAAGCGTTGAATGCTGCTGGCTATCCAGCTAAAGCTGACCCATCACAAATTAACTATGTAGCTGTATTGCTCTTGTTGGTGTATTTGGTGATCTTGGTAACCATGGTTTATGGTCCAATCGCTGCAATGTTGGTTGAGATGTTCCCAACTCGCATTCGTTACACCTCTATGTCATTGCCATACCACATTGGTAACGGTTGGTTCGGTGGCTTGTTGCCAACGATCTCCTTCGCCTTGGTAGCGCAAAATGGTAGCATTTACTACGGTCTCTGGTACCCAATCATCATCGCTGCGATGACATTGGTAGTTGGTACACTGTTTGTACGTGAAACTAAAGACGTAGATATTTACGCACGTGACTAAGAAGGTTTAGTCTGCTTCAACTAAGAAACCCGATCAGAAA
Organism: Polynucleobacter necessarius; assembly: GCF_900095205.1. Taxonomy (NCBI): domain Bacteria; kingdom Pseudomonadati; phylum Pseudomonadota; class Betaproteobacteria; order Burkholderiales; family Burkholderiaceae; genus Polynucleobacter; species Polynucleobacter necessarius. Next base: position 254,757 of record NZ_LT606951.1, read on the forward strand.
TGGTCGGGTTTCTTATTCCCACAAATCTTTTTGATTGCGGTTTGTTCAGTAGTTTTTGATTTTGCTGGGCAATAGAAGTCTCTCTTGCACCTGGAATTAGGGTAATTTCAGCGCCAGCAGATAGCACTCCAGTTTTTAATACCTTAGATACCATCCGCTAAAGCCGGATTGGAGCATCGCTTTTGCTGCCCTTTGTATGCAAACTTGGCGTTGAATTTGAAACAAGGTTCACGTAATTTGACGACGACAAATTTCAATTCTCCAATGTGCAATTGGTCTCCAACAAAGACATCAGTTTCAACCAAGCCTTCAATAGTAAAGTTTTCGCCCATGGCACCGTATTGCAAATTAACGGGTTTCTTCGTTTCGCGCATCAGTAGCTCATTCCAAAAAGTGTAGTGCTCTGGCGGGGTAAACGTAGACAGCTTTTTCAATACCCCCATGCACACTGAGATCTGCTTGCTCATCTCCTTTTATGCCAAGAGTAGTAATCTCACAACTGAGTTAGGATTTTCTAAAGTGCTGATTGCCTTTTTATGAATCGTGGACGCAACTGATTTGTAGTTGGGATGGTGATTGCCAAATAAGGGGGTTACCTTACCGGCAGATATGGAAAGAAGTTTCATGTAATTTGCTTCTTTTTTAGTAGCGACAACGGGCATCACTTTTGTATTTGGTATAGAACCAGACGCCAGGCTCGTTATCGCTGGAGTATTGGGTGTCATAAACGATGCAATTAGCCTCCGATGGGTATTTGGTTATAAAGACTTTTGCGTTGGCTTCCGATGGGTAGTTGGTGACAAAGATTTGGGCAGCAAATGCACTCATGGGCGCCAAGCCACTCAAAATGGCTGAGAATAAGAGGTAGCATAGTCGCGTGTTCATATATATATCTTACGATCTTTGATAAGGTATTCTAGAAATTGAGTGAGTCAATATCTGACTCAAGCTTACTATTTTGGTAAGTGATTACGGTTATCAACGTCTTACCATGGAAAACGACTTAATTCTTTTTGCAATCCCGATCTTTATTATTCTCATTTTGGTGGACAGTATTTATGGGATTTCTATGAAAAGAAATACCTATTAAGTTAACGACACCATTAGCAATCTCAGTCAGGGATTGATTAGTCTGGCAGTGGCCATTTGCACGCCATTCTTTCAAATTGGCGCCTGTGAAATAATTTCTGGGTGGATTGGTGATACTTCTACTTTTTCTATTTGGCATCATTGGTATGGCTGGCTAATCGCCTTATTAATGTATGACTTTTTGGATTATTGGTTACACAGGGTTAGTCATCAGCGTGCCTTTTTCTGGGGTTCCCATGTAGTCCATCAGCAAAGTCAGTTTTTTAATTTTTCTACCGCTCTTAGGCAGGAAAGTTTGTTCTCAATAGTAGGTTGCTTTTTCTTTTTCCCAATGGCCTTACTAGGCATACCGCCTTACCAATTTGCTGTGATTAGTGTTATTGCGCTACTTTATCAATTTTGGCTTCATACGGAGCATATTGGTAAGTTGGGTTGGTTTGATTCCATTTTTTCTTCCCCCAGTAATTATCGCGTACACCATGCGATTAATGATGAATATATTGATAAAAATTTCGGTGCGATTTTGATTGTTTGGGACCGCATTTTTGGAACCTATCAAAGAGAAGAAGCAAGGTGTATTTACGGAACCAAAACCCCGCTGAATAGTTGGAATCCTCTTAAGGCGCTTTGCGTTGCCTATTACGATACATTTAGAAAAGCTGTTCGGTTAAAGGCTTTATGAATAAATTACGAGCTTTTTACAAGGGGCCTAGCTGGTTATCCGATACCACTAGCGTAGAAGGTGATAAATACAGCACCATTAGTATCGAAATCTACAACCCACCAGTGAGAAGGAGTGGATATTTTTTTGCCGGCGGTTTGCTCGTAGCGACATTCTTTTTTGTTTGTCTTTTGATGATCTCGGTAGATGAGCTTAGCTATTTTCATAAAGCAGCGGGTTTGATAGCGATTCTTTCGAGTTTATATTGCGCTAGTTTTTACATGGAATCCAAGGAGACGCGTTCCTGGATTATTGGCGACTTTCTTTCGCCAATTCATTCAGAAAGTAAATAATGTTTTTGCGTTGCAGATTTGCCTTAGTAGTACTTTTCGCCATGCTGAGCCAGAGCGCAAACGCCAAGTGGGATGAAGAGCGAGATATGACCACTAATGGCAAAGAGGAGTTGGTTTATTGCTGCAAGATCAATGAGCAGGGACAAAAGCTTGTATTAGACAAATATGTAAAACGCTTAATTTTTATACGTTCTGATAAGTTCTATAAGCGCTCAATTAAACAAATTAAGATTGATGGAGAGTTGGTGGACGTCACAAGTGACCCATTTTCTCGATACCCAGAGCAAACGGCGATTGTTTTTGATAATAAGGATGAAGTGCTAAAGAGGTTATTTTTAGCCAAAAAAATAGAATTTAATGTCCTGTATGGGCGTGAAGAGGGCGTCAGTACCTTTTTGATTAAATAAGCCGGTTTAGTTAGCTTGCCGGGCATTCCTTAGACAGATCAAGTCTGATCATTTACAATAGGGAGTTCGCGGCGAATTAGCTCAGCTGGTTAGAGCGACGGAATCATAATCCGCGGGTCCGGGGTTCAAATCCCTGATTCGCCACCAAATATAAAGGCCATTGCCCCTCGGCAGTGGCCTTTTTCTTAGGGTGCTGGGTATAGCTAAATTTTGTTATTTTCCAGCTAGGCTGGTTTGCCTGCGTGCTGGGCGCAGCCAATCAACAAGTGCTTTGGGCGGTGCTTGGTACCCTTGTTTACATTGCTTTTCATGCCTGGCGTTCCCCCTCTCCAAAAACCGAAATAAGCCTCTTGTTTAAGGCATTTATTTTTGGGTTGGTGGCTGATACCCTCGTTATGCATTTGGGTTATCTTGATTTTCGGGATGCTTGGCCTTCACCTTATTTATCGCCACTTTGGATGTGGGTATTGGTGGCGACTACTATTAATAGTTCTTTGAGTTAGCTAAGGGGTGGGCCGGTTTTAGGCGCTGTTTTAGGGGGTATTTGCGGCCCAATGTCTTATGAGGCAGGCATTCGGATGGGGGCTGGGGCATGGGCTCCTGGTGGCCAAGTGATTGGATTTATCCTAGTTGGAGCAGTTTGGGCCATAGCTATACCACTCTTTTTCTATTGGGATCGCACCCCAATCGAACATGGCTTAGTGAAAAATCCGTAAATTCAGTTTAAAAGTCGCTTGCAAATAGTACTGTTTTTATATACAGTAACTATTAAAAGTTGTTACACAGTAGATAAAACTTCGGGAAAAAGCCCAGTACATGGCGAAAAGGGAATTAAAAATGGCCTTGGATGACAAAAGAAAATCAGCCTCTTCAGAGTTTGAAGGAATGAGCGGAGACAAGCAAAAAGCATTAACAGCAGCGCTGGCGCAAATCGAGAAGCAATTCGGCAAAGGCTCAATCATGAGATTGGGCGATGCTGAAATTAGTCAAGATATCCAGGTGGTATCGAGCGGTTCCCTCGGTTTGGATATCGCTCTTGGAGTTGGCGGTCTTGCACGCGGGCGCGTGATTGAAATCTACGGTCCAGAATCTTCTGGCAAAACAACCCTGACATTACACGCGATTGCTGAAATGCAAAAGCTTGGCGGTACTTGTGCATTTATTGATGCTGAGCATGCGTTAGATGTGCAGTATGCGTCCCGCCTCGATGTTGACGTAAATAATCTTTTGATTTCCCAACCAGATACTGGCGAACAAGCCTTAGAAATTGCTGATGCGTTAGTGCGCTCAGGCTCTATCGATTTGATCGTGATTGACTCAGTTGCTGCCTTGGTTCCGAAGGCTGAGATTGAGGGTGATATGGGCGATTCTTTACCAGGCTTACAAGCTCGTTTGATGAGTCAAGCTTTGCGTAAGTTGACTGGTGCTATCAAACGTACCAACACTACAGTGATCTTTATTAATCAGATTCGCATGAAGATTGGTGTGATGTTTGGGTCTCCCGAAACTACTACAGGCGGTAATGCTCTGAAGTTCTACGCTTCTATGCGTTTGGATATTCGTCGTATTGGTAGCATTAAAAAAGGTGATGAGGTTGTTGGTAACGAAACTCGTGTGAAGGTTGTGAAGAATAAAGTTTCACCTCCATTCCGTGAGGCCATCTTTGACATTATGTACGGTGCTGGTATTTCAAGAGAAGGTGAAATTATTGATATGGGTGTCGAAGCTGACCTCGTGGAAAAGTCGGGCTCTTGGTATAGCTATAACGGCGATCGCATTGGTCAAGGTAAAGATAATGTGCGTGAGTTCCTAAAAGAAAACCCAGCTATTGCCAAAGATATTGAAGCAAAGATTCGTGAGAAATTAGGTATTAAGACTGGTTCAGCAGTGGTGACTGATGTGCTGAGCGAGGAAGAAGAAGTCGAATAAATCGATGTCTGACCAAAGCAGTAAGAAAGTAAAACAAAGCCCGAGTCTCAAAGCTCGGGCTTTGCGTCTTTTATCGCTCCGAGAATATAGCCGAAAGACCTTGGCTGCCAAACTGAATGAATCAGAACTCAGGTGGAGCAAGATCGGGGCTGGTCAGGCAGAACATACGCCAGAATCCAGAGCTTCCCAGATTGAGGCAGTTTTGGATGATTTTGAGGCCCGAGGGTGGCTATCTGACGAGCGTTTTGCTGAAGTCTTGGTTCGCCGCCGAAGTGAGCGATATGGAATCCGAAAGATTGCCGACGAGCTTGAAAGGGCCGGAGTTAATTCAAAACAGTCCGCCAAGTTGCTCAGCGCCCTTAAAGAGACTGAATTCCAGCGGGCTTACGATCTGTGGGCCAGGAAGTACGGGACATGCGCTCAAGATCAAAGGGGGCGCGCCAGACAGTATCGGTTTTTGGTCTCAAAGGGTTTTAGCTCCGAAGTAGCGGCCAAAATCATCGGCGGTCAGATTCCTAATTAGGGCAATTACGGATCTGAAAACGCGATTTGCGGCACTGCAGCATGATAGACTTATGAAGTCGGTCAAGCCGTTCGCATTTATTCAAATTTGGCAAATTTAGCCAGTTCAAGAGTAAGCATGAGATTGTGGCGACATCGGTTTTACTAATCCTCATCGCTTGCTAAAAAAGATACCATTTCGGAGTAATTATGAAAATTCATGAGTACCAAGGCAAAGAACTTCTTCGCCAATTTAATGTGCCAGTTCCTAACGGCATTCCTGCATTTAGTGTTGATGAGGCAGTACAAGCTGCTGAAAAACTGGGTGGTCCAGTATGGGTTGTTAAAGCACAGATTCATGCTGGTGGTCGCGGTAAAGGCGGCGGCGTGAAATTAGCTAAGAGCATGGATGAAGTAAAGAAATATGCTTCTGAAATTTTGGGCATGCAGCTCAAGACACATCAAACTGGTCCAGAAGGTCAAAAAGTAAATCGTCTTCTCATTGAAGATGGCGCTGATATCAAAAAAGAGTACTACTTCAGTATCGTTACAGATCGTGGAACACAGAAGAATGTGATCATGGCTTCTAGCGAAGGCGGTATGGATATTGAGGAAGTTGCAGAATCTCATCCAGAAAAAATTATCAAAGTATTTGTTGATCCAATGGTTGGTTTGACAGATGCAGATTGCGACATCGTTGCTAAGGGTATCGGCGTTCCAGAGGCGTCTATTCCAATGGCTCGCGACGTATTTAAAAATTTGTATAAGACTTATTGGGATACCGATGCTTCATTGGTTGAAGTTAACCCATTAATTCTTGAAGGAAACGGCAAGATCAAGGCTTTGGACGCTAAGTTCAACTTTGATCCAAACGCATTGTTTCGCCATCCAAAAATCGTTGCTTATCGCGATATCGATGAAGAAGATGCAGCTGAAATCGAAGCTTCTAAATTTGACCTTGCTTACATCTCGTTAGATGGAAATATTGGCTGTCTCGTTAACGGTGCTGGTTTGGCTATGGCAACCATGGACACCATTAAGTTGTTCGGTGGCGAGCCAGCAAACTTCTTGGACGTTGGCGGCGGCGCTACAGCTGAAAAAGTAACCGAAGCATTCAAGATTATGCTGAAGAACAAAAGTATTGAAGCGATTTTGGTCAACATCTTCGGTGGCATTATGCGTTGCGACGTGATTGCTGACGGTGTTGTTACTGCATGTAAAGCAGTAAACCTCACTGTGCCTTTGGTTGTGCGTATGAAGGGCACAAATGAAGAGTTGGGCAAGAAGATTCTTGCAGACTCTGGTTTGCCAATTATTAGCGCCGATTCAATGGCTGAAGCTGCTACTAAGGTAGTTGCTGCTGTTGCCAAAAACAAATAATCCAGGAATTTCAATATGTCTATTTTGATCAATAAAAACACCAAAGTTATTACACAAGGTATTACTGGTAAGACCGGTCAGTTCCATACTGAAAAATGTCAGGAATACGCAAATGGCAAAAACTGTTTTGTCGCTGGTGTAAATCCTAAAAAGGCTGGCGAGTCCATTTTTAACATTCCAATTTATGCGACTGTTAAAGAGGCGGCTCAGCAAACTGGTGCAACTACTTCTGTAATTTATGTTCCACCTCCAGGTGCTGCTGCTGCTATTTGGGAGGCTGTAGAAGCTGATCTTGACTTCGTAATCTGTATCACCGAAGGCATTCCAGTACGTGACATGCTTGAAGTACGTAACAAAATGCACGCTAAAGAAGCTGCTGGCGGTAAGAAGACTTTATTGTTAGGCCCTAACTGCCCTGGCATCATCACTCCAGATGAAATCAAGATCGGCATCATGCCCGGTCATATTCATAAGAAAGGCCGCATTGGCGTTGTTAGCCGTTCAGGTACGCTGACTTATGAGGCAGTTGGTCAGTTAACGGCTATTGGCTTAGGCCAGTCTACAGCGGTTGGTATTGGTGGCGACCCAATTAATGGCTTGAAGCATATCGACATCATGAGAATGTTCAACGAAGATCCGGAAACTGATGCAGTGATCATGATCGGTGAAATCGGTGGTCCAGATGAAGCCGAAGCAGCTCGTTGGTGCAAAGACAATATGAAAAAGCTAGTAGTTGGCTTTATTGCCGGCGTAACCGCCCCTCCAGGCAAGCGTATGGGTCACGCAGGCGCCTTGATTTCTGGTGGTGCGGATACTGCAGATGCCAAACTTGCCGTAATGGAAGAGTGTGGCTTTAAGGTAACAAAGAATCCTTCAGAAATGGCAGCATTACTCAAAGCCATGTTGTAATTCGCATTAAGGAAAAGGATGCTGATAAAACAGCATCCTTTTTTGGAAGTAATAGCAGTTAAAGCAAATGGTAGTTAAAACATAAAATAAAACATAAAAACGTAGTAGACATCATGGATTTTTCAGTATTTTCAGGGCCAGCATTTTGGGCGGCACTTTTATCAATTATTGTTGCTAATATTTTGTTGTCTGGTGATAACGCAGTCGTGATTGCTCTTGCATCACGCAATTTGCCACCCGCTCAACAAAAGAAAGCTATTTTTTGGGGTAGCGCAGCCGCTATCATTTTGCGAGTTGTTCTCACAATCACAGCAGTTCAATTATTAATATTGCCTTATCTGAAATTAATTGGCGGAATATTGCTGTTCTACATTGGTGTGCAGCTATTGGCCGATAGCGGAGAAGAAGAGGATATGGATGCGCACCCAAATATTTGGGGTGCGATTCGTACAATTTTGGTGGCAGATCTAGTGATGAGTTTAGATAATGTTTTGGCGGTAGCAGCTGCCGCTCAAAAAGGTCCAGAAGAAACGCGCTTGGTTTTGTTGATTATTGGCTTGGGCCTATCTATTCCCCTCATTATTTTTGGTAGCGCTATGTTGTTAAAAGTGATGGATCGCTTTCCAATCATCATTACTCTTGGTGCTGGTCTATTAGGCTTGTTAGCGGGTGGGATGCTGGTTGAAGATCCTGCTATTAAGGAATTTATTCAAGCCGTATTGGAAGATGCCCATATGATTTTTGAGGGCGTCGGAGTTGTTATTGTTTTATTGGTTGGCACTTATCTTAAAAAGAAACAGAAGCATAAAGAAGCGGCATAAATTCCTCTTCTTAAATCAGAAATGCCGGCTTTTTTATATTCAGATGACTTGTTGACAAGAAGCCTAAGTTGGATGATGAGCCTTTTCACAAAAGGAGCAAAAAGTTATGCAAAGCGAGTGTCAAGATACACAAATTGAGATGCATAAAAAGGATCGGGAACCTGTCCCTCAGGCAGGTTTTACTCTGATTGAGGTGATGGTGGTAGTTGCCATCATTGGTATTTTGGTGGCAGTTGCAGTTCCTCAGTATCAGGATTACATTGCGCGTAGTCGCGTTGTAGAGGGGATGAACCTATCTTCAAGTGCCAAACTTGCAGTAACTGAAGCTTTTGCTAGTCGCGGGACTGTGCCTATGGATGATGCAACTAATGGATCATTTAGCTTTGCGCCTACTCGTAGTGTGAAGCTAATAGAAATTACATCATCAGGTGTGATTGCTATTGATTACCAAATTAGTGTTGCACCAGAGGGAAAGAATGCTTTGCATTTGATTCCAACAAACGAACCTGATGCCAACGTGCCAAAACCTTTGGATTTATCTAAATCAGAGGGCGCTACATGGTCTGGAGGATGGTCGTGTAGGTCCAGAGAGACAAGCTTACCCTCTCAATTGCTATCTTCAGAATGTAGGATTAGGAAGGAGTTGTAGGAAGTGTGAAAAGGCTGCTCCTGCAGCGGCTTTTGTCTAGATCCTATTGGGGTAATATGCAAATATGAATCCACAGATAGGTTTTCTTCTAAATAAATCGCTTGAATCTCTAAGAAATTCAAATTTAGATTCAGCGGAATTATATCTAAAACAGGCGCTGAGATTACAGCCTAGTAATCCTCATTCTCTCAGGCTTCTTGGAGTCATTTTCTGCCCAACGTGGACAATATTCAGAGGCCCTTAAGTATTTAAATGACTCTTTAAAAGCCCTCCCAAAAAATTCTTTAGCATTAAGTAATTTAGGTAATGTGTTGCACGAGCTTAAGCAATATGAGAATGCTATAGATGCTTATGACAAGTCAATCAAAATAGATCCAAAATATGCTGAAGCTTGGTCTAACAAGGGTAATGCTTTGTATGAGCTTAAACGTTTTGATGAGGCTGTAGCCCATTTTGATAAAGCCTTAAGTCTGTGGATCCTCATTATTACGAAGCTTCATGGAATAAAAGCCTTTCTCTTTTGTTGCAGGAAGACTTTGTAAATGGTTTACCGCTCTATGAAAGTAGATGGAATATAAAGATAGTCAGCGCGAGACAGCGGGCAAGCGTGATTTCGATAAACCTACTTGGCGTGGCACAGAGTCACTTCAGGGTAAAACTATTCTGCTTTATGGGGAGCAAGGACTTGGTGATTTCATTCAATTTTGTAGATATGTCAAATTAGTTTCTTGCTTAGGCGCTGAAGTTATTTTGGAGACTCCTAGCGTACTGGCTGGCTTAATGGAAAAATTAGACGACATCTCACAGTTGGTCATTAAGGGCGAGGAGTTGCCAGTATTTGATTATCAATACCCACTCTTGGGTCTACCATTGGCACTAAATACAAGCATTTTTTCTGTTCCTGCGAGCATGTCCTACATAGCCGTTGATCCAAATAAGGTGGCTGAATGGAGTCTTAAGCTGGGAAAAAAACCAAAAATGCGAATTGGTGTGGTTTGGAGCAGTATTTCTAACTTTAAGGACGACTCCAAAAGAAGTTTGATGCTGATTGATTTTGTTAAAGCCTTTCCATCAGAGGGATTTGAGTACTTTTGCTTGCAAAAGGGGATAAAAGATTGCGACAAAGATTTCTTTGAAAATTATAAAAATATTGGATTCTTTGGTGATGAGTTAGAAGACCTTGAAGATACGGCTGCGCTTATTGAAAACCTTGATTTGGTAATTAGTACCTGTACCAGCGTACCTCATCTAAGTGGTGCCTTGGGTAAAGAGACATGGATTCTTTTATCACATGTACCTGATTGGCGATGGCTCTTAGAAAGGGATGATAGTCCTTGGTATCCATCAGTAAAACTGTATAGGCAGTCGGAAATTAATAATTGGAATAAAGCGCTTGAAAATATTCATCTTGATCTAAAGGGTTTGATTTAGGATGATTTTCTAAGGCGAATGTTTCGATAAGGAAAGTAAATTGGCGATATATGAGTATCTTAAATAAACCTTACGTACAGGTTATAGATGGACGTTATGGACCGTGCTATACCTTTACTAGAGATGAATATATTGGCAGGTCTGTTTTTAGTTACGGCGAATACAATAAAGACGAGTGTGAATACGTTGTGACACTTGCTAATGAAAAGAAGGGATTGGTCCTTGACATAGGCGCCAATATTGGAAATATTTCTCAGGCTTTAATAGCCGCAGGTCACGATGTTATTGCTTTCGAGCCGCAACCTGAGGTGTGCGAGTTGCTCAGGTTAAATTGTCCAAATGCAGTAATACATAATATGGCACTTGGATCATTAAATACGTCAATGCAAATGCCAAAGCTTGATTACTCCAAAAGGGGAAATTATGGTGGTGTAGCAATTGGCTCAGGCATAGGGCTAGCTGTTGAAATTAAAACCCTAGACAGCTTTAATTTTGATAACGTTAGTTTAATTAAAGTAGATGTAGAGGGTTTTGAGGAGTAAGTTTTGCTTGGCGGTAAAAATACAATCGCGAAATCAAGCCCTATTATTTATTTAGAGGCAGATAGACCTGAAAAATTAGCATCCTTGAGTAAATTACTGGTAGAGCTTGGGGTACTGGCATACACCTCATAATCCACCGCTATTTAATCCAAATAACTTCTTTAAGAATAAGAAAAATATTTGAGGCGCTAACTATGTTTCCTTTGATTGGGGGGTGCCGACCAATTAAAAAATAGTAACTTTTTATGTGCCGCAAAATCACTTATCACCTAGTGAGTTACAGTTTTTTGGTGGCATTTAAGTGTCGTTAAGTTATCTGCTCTGAATGCAGCCAAGGTTAGCTTGGCTCTCCCGCCTTCCACTCCCCAGATTTGCCGCCACTTTTCTCTAAGAGCTTGATTTCACCCATCACCATTCCTCGGTCTATTGCTTTGTACATGTCGTAGATTGTGAGGAGGGCTACTTGGACTGCGGTGAGGGCTTCCATTTCAACGCCAGTAGGACCGGTAGTTTCCGCCCTGACTTGGCAGTAGATACTGCTTTCATTGGGATTGGATTCGAAGCTTAGGCTAACGTGGGTCAGTGCTAGCGGATGACAAAACGGAATAAGGTCGGATGTCTTCTTGGACGCTTGGATACCAGCTATTCGGGCTATACCCAATACATCACCTTTTTTATGGGTGCCAGCATTCACCATATTGAAGGTCTCAGGAAGCATCGTAATCTTCCCGCTAGCTATGGCAATGCGATGGGTGTTCGGCTTATTGCTAACGTTTACCATATGGGCGTGCCCGCTGGTATCAAAATGAGTTAGTTTGTTCATGGGATAAGCTTTACCATATAGAGATGCAAGATATAAAGCTAGCCACAAAACCCTCTCTTTTACGCCGTATTTTGGCAGTTCAATTGGTGCTGGCAATGTCTTGCTCTGGAATTCCGGCGCATGCAGCTTCCCCAGTGGGTGATGTTTCAGTAGAGGGGAGTTCGGCAGCTATTCAGAATATTGGTAGGGTAATGCAGTCACCTGATGCGCGACCTGCTAATGCACCAACTCGTAGTTCAATGCAAAGTCAGCCAACCATTATTTTGCCCGATATAGGGGATCCCGGAGGCGATACTTTAACGCGATTGGATGAGCGTAAATATGGTGAGATGATCATGCGCCAAATTCGTCCAGATCCTGACTATTCAAACGATTTGCTGATTTACGATTTTCTAAATCTAATGGAGCGTCGCTTATTACAGGCTGCCCGAAAGTTGCAATTAGGTGGGGCTAATGAACAAGGGAGTGGCAACTATAACTTCGAAGTATTTGCCGTGAAAGATAGCAGTATTAATGCGTTTGCCTTACCCGGAGGATTTATTGGTTTTCATACGGGCTTACTTGTGAGCGCTGAATCTGATTCTGAGGTAGCTTCAGTGATGGGGCATGAAACGGGTCACGTACTGCAGCGCCATTTAGCTCGTCAAATGGATAAGCAAACTACTAATATGATGATTGCTTTAGCTGGATTAGTTTTGGGGGCTTTAGCAGCTTCGCACAATCCTTCTGCAGCGGCTGGTCTCATGCAGGGTGGTCAAGCGCTTGCTGTCAATAATCAACTTTCTTACTCTCGGAATGCAGAGCGTGAAGCTGATCGTATTGGCTTTCAGATTTTGGATGCTAGTGGATATGATGTAAATGGCGCACCAGGATTTTTTCAGCGTTTGCAAAAAGCAACTGGAATAATGGACAATGGCGCACCAGGATATGTGCGGACTCACCCATTAACAACAGACCGTATTGCTGATATGCAAGATAGAACTCGGACTGTCTCTAAAGCGGTCAATATCACAGCCTCCCCAGAGTTTTATTTCATTAAAGCTCGAGCCCACATGGAACAGTCAGGTAGTTCTAGTGGTATGTACGATCTTAAAAATACATTTGATAGCCTAAGTAAGCAGCAACCAATCGGTAAGCAGCTTGAAGGTTTTTATGGTTTGACTTTAATAGCGCAACGTCAAGGAAAAATAGATCAAGCTGAAGCCGATTTGCAGCAGGTTCGAAATATTGTTCAGAAGATGGGCGCTTCTAATTCGTCGACTTATAGACAAAGTCTCGCATTAGATATCACTGCTTCAGAATTAACTTTGACTAAAGGTAAAAGTGAAGAGGCGCTTCAAATTGCCCAAGCCTCACTTAAAACTTATCCGCAATCTTATGCAGCAGGCGCTGCCATGATTAATGCTGAGCTCAAGCTTGGCCGCACCAATGATGCAATTAATTGGTTAAAAGCTCGCACTAGATCTCAGCCAAATGAAATTGTCTGGTGGTCCTTGCTTTCTAAAGCTTATGATCAAGCTAATAATGTTCCAATGCGTCATTACGCCCTTGGTGAAAAGTATGCGCTGGAAGGGGCCTGGCCTTCTGCAATTGAACAGTTGCGTATTGCTCGCTCGGCCGGCGGTGCTGATTTCTACCAAGGGTCCAGTATTGATGCTCGTCTACGCGAAATGCAAAGACAATACCAAGAAGAACTCAAGGAGCAGGGTAAGCAAGCCCCAGGCTAAGCTGTTGGCTTTGCAATGAAACGATAGCGTGTGGATAGCTCATTAGAGTAAACGGGCTCGAGAGGGGCAGTTGTTTTCGCTCCATTGCCATGAACCTCCAAAACTACAGGCCTCATCATTTAATTTAGCAAGCTCAGAAAAATGATCAAGATCATGATCATGTAGTAAAGCAATTGTTAGGGCATCACTTTTAATAAATTCGCTATTACTTCCTTCTTCATAAATTGTTTGGTTTGCCGTACCAACAATATAAACATTGCCATTTTCATCGCTCAAAGCACTCTGAGGATAAATTGAATGACCGCATTGTGTGATCAGTTCATACCCTTGTTTGCTTGGGTTCATCCGAGCAATCCAAGGAGTGGCATCTAAGGTAATGAAGACGCGTTGTGGACCGTTTTAAAAAAAATATCTTCCACGTATATCGCAAGCATAGTTGCGTGAAATATATTCATTTAATGCTCTATGCTAAATGATTTGGCCTGGTAGATGATTCTGTTGTGTGAACTCATCGCGCATACGCCATTGGCCACGACGATCTAGGGCAAGCTAGCCAACACAATCAGGCACATTTGGCCACTTTATCAGCGACCACAGTACTTGATCATCCATAATATTTAATGGGGGCCGTGCGGTGTAGAGGGGGAATCGAAGGTTTCTTCAGTAGAGTGACTGGCATGTAAATGGGCTATACGCCAGCCAGCACTATCCTGAAGAAGGACTAGGGTGATATTGAGAAAAAATTCCGCTTCTATCTGATCGGCTCTGAGATGAACTGCTTCAGTAGTGTCATGTATAGCGGCTCCTAATTATTGAATGGCTAATGCAAGCAATCGGCTCCAAAAATAGGGGTTGCTTGCTAAGAAGTCTTTCTAAGCCTTTGCGAATTTCTGCATGCCTAGTAAGCGATGACCTTCAGAAAGAACGCAGGTAATAGAGTCATCGTCCAGCCAGATATATCTCTAAGGCACCCTGAACATCCCGATGTCTCAGGGCATCTTGCCACGCCTCTACAACATCGTTAGCATTATGAAAGAGTCTGGCAAGTTTGGACATGGCTTACTTTTCTTGAGTTATGACTGCAATGACTTGAGTGTAGCGAATACTTGTTCAGGAAGAATGTCATTTAAGCAATTTAAATGACCTAATGGGCACTCTTTTTTGTGGCAAGGACTGCATGGTAGATTCAGCCAAAGCACTTTGGCTTTGTTAGAAAGTGGCGGCGTATGGGATGGGTCGCTCGACCCAAATATAGCAACCTGAGGCGTTTGCAGTGCTGCTGCTATGTGCATTAAACCCGAATCGTTGCTGATAACTGCTTTGCTCATGCCAATCAGGGCAATAGCCTCATCAAGAGTGGTACTGCCGCACCAGTTGTGAATGTTGCCTACTTGCTGGGCTTTAGTGCAAATTTCGTTAGTTAGCTCAAGATCATCTTTGCCTCCTAAGAGAATGAATTGGGCGCTTGGATTTTGGGCAACTAATTTTTGGGCTAACTCGGCAAAGTGACTTGTTGGCCACCGTTTGGTTGGACCATATTCAGCGCCAGGGCACATGATGTAGGTGCAGTCAGGATCAACATTATCGTTATGTAATTTATTTTGAACCGATTCTTTTGCGGTTGCTGAAACTTGTAATTTGGGTTCCAGATTACTTTCTGTTGTATCTTGCTCGCTTTTCAGTAGTTGACTCAATGCAAGATAGTGCTCAACCATAGGCGGCCGATTAATTTTGCTTGGATTTTCTAAGAAGAGATTGATTAAACCGAAGCGCATTTCACCGCGATAGCCTATACGAATAGGGATATTGGCCAACCATGGAATCAGTGCCGATTTAAAGCTATTGGGTAATATAAAACAGGCTTGATATTTTTTTGCTGATAATTCTTTGGCGATTTGCTTGCGTAGATTCCACTGTAATTGTTTGTGCTCAAACTTTGCTTCGATTACTTCAGAAACTTCAGGGCAGGCTCGATAAATAGGTGCTACCCAAGTGCTGGCAAGTACATCAATGTGTGATTCTGGGAATTGATCTTTGAGTTTTGCCAGTAAAGGCTGAGTCATTACAGCATCCCCAATCCAATTGGGGGCGACAATCAAAATACCGTGCATGTATGTTTATAGAATCAGCGTCTTTACAAGACGCTGATGGACTTAATGACCGTGTGGCTCAGTGCCGGGAATAAGTTTGTACTCTGCGCCACAATAAGGGCATTTAGCTTCGCCGGTTTTAGTAATGTCCAGAAAGACTCGGGGGTGTGAGTTCCAAGCTGGAGTTTGGTTGGTGGGACAGTGCAGAGGTAAATCTTTACCATCCACTATTACTGCTTGAGTCTGAGTCATATGCTTTTTCCTGAGTCCTGAAATTACTTCACGTAAGTGAGCCAAGATTTGTATTTATCATTTCTGCCATACACTGCATCAAAATACGTTTTTTGAATCTTTTCAGTAATGGGACCACGTTTACCATCTCCAATGGTGCGGTCATCCAATTCGCGGATAGGAGTAACTTCAGCAGCGGTACCGGTGAAGAAAGTTTCATCAGCGGAATAGATCTCATCGCGAGTAATACGTTTCTCACGTAACTCGAGACCGAGATCTTTTACGATCTCAATAATGGAGTCGCGAGTAATGCCATCTAAGCATGATGCTAAATCCGGTGTATACACAATTCCATCGCTCACCATAAAGACGTTTTCGCCTGAACCTTCAGAGACATACCCTTCGGTATCGAGCAACAAGGCCTCATCATATCCATTAGCAGTAACTTCTTGGTTGGCCAAAATGGAGTTGATGTAATAACCAGAAGCCTTAGCGCGCACAAGTGAGGAGTTTACAAAATGGCGGGTAAATGAGGAAGTTTTAACCCGGATACCCTTATTAAGCCCATCTTCACCCAAATAGGCACCCCATTCCCATGCTGCAATTGAGGTATGAATAGTATTTCCTTTGGGGGAAATACCCAGCTTTTGGGAGCCAATGAAGATAATGGGGCGAATGTAGCAAGTTTCTAGCTTATTGCTATTAACCACATCAATAATCCCCTTGCTGATCTCTTCTCGACTGTAGGGCATGTTCATTTGGAAGATCTTGGTGCCATTAAACAGGCGCTTTACATGCTCTGGGAGTCGGAAAATGGCTGTTCCCTGGGGGGTTTTGTAGGCACGGATACCCTCAAACACCCCCATTCCGTAATGTAGGCTGTGTGTTAACACGTGAACATTGGCCTCGCGCCAAGGAATTAGCTTCCCATCAGTCCAAATAAATCCATCGCGGTCGGACATCGACATTTTCTTTACCTTTTGTGTCTGTTAAGTATCTGTAAAAAACGGTTTACGCAGGCCACTTGGCAGGCAGATTTTGCTTTATCAGCCAAGAATGCATTTAAGCCCTTATTGTAGAGCAGGCGGGACGGTCTGTCGGCTCGGATCTTCAGGGGTGGAGAGGCTAGAGCATTTAGAATGGAGATCTCCCCATAAACCAACTTATTTACTCAATCTCATGCCGGAATCCTTATTTAAAGTTAAGCGTTTAAGTGAATTAGTTCACTCAGGTCAATTAAAGGGTAAGCGGGTTTTAATTCGTGCCGATTTAAATGTTCCACAAGATGAGGCGGGAAATATTACTGAGGACACACGCATACGCGCATCTATGCCAGCGGTTCAGATGTGTTTAGATGCTGGAGCGGCAGTAATGGTGACTTCTCATTTAGGTCGTCCTACTGAGGGGCAATTTAAACCAGAAGATAGCTTGGCTCCTGTAGCGGACCGCATAGCCGCTTTGTTGAGTCGTAAGGTGCTTCTAATTAGTGAGTGGGTTGATGGTGGTTTTGAAATAAATCCAGGTGAAGTGGTTCTCCTAGAGAACTGCCGATTAAACGTCGGCGAGAAAAAGAACAGCGACGAATTATCTAAAAAGATTGCTGCGTTATGCGATGTCTATGTCAATGATGCATTTGGAACTGCGCATCGTGCAGAGGCAACTACTAATGGTGTGGCTAAATTTGCGCCGATAGCTTGTGCAGGCCCGCTAATGGCGGCCGAATTGGATGCCCTTAGTCGTGCGCTTGCTAGTCCAAAGCGCCCCTTGGTGGCAATTGTGGCTGGCTCTAAAGTTTCTTCTAAGCTCACCATATTGAAAGCCTTATCCGAAAAAGTAGACGAACTAATTGTTGGTGGGGGTATCGCTAATACATTCATGTTGGCTAAAGGTTTGCCTATTGGTAAATCACTTGCTGAGCCTGATTTAGTCGATGAGGCTATAGAAATTATGGAGATCATGGAAAAGCGTGGCGCTCATGTGCCTATTCCTGAAGATGTGGTTGTTGCCAATGAACTCTCCCCGCTGGCTCGAGCAAACCGCGTGCCTGCAGACCAAGTTGCTGAAGATGACATGATTCTAGATATTGGTCCAAAGACAGCCGCTCGCTTATCCATCATGCTTGCTCATGCAGGCACGATTGTTTGGAATGGCCCATTGGGCATATTTGAAATCGATCAATTTGGTGGCGGCACAAAAATGTTGGCTGCTGCAATTGCGCATTCACCGGCATTTTCTATTGCTGGCGGTGGCGACACTTTGGCAGCCATTGCTAAATACGGTATAGAAAATCAAGTGGATTACATTTCTACTGGCGGTGGCGCCTTCTTGGAATTCTTAGAAGGCAAAACTTTGCCAGCCTTTGCAGTACTAGCTGAAAGAGCGAAAGACTAAATATATGTTGAGAGCAACTAAGATCATTGCAACTCTGGGTCCGGCCTCGGAAAAGCCAGATGTTTTGCGTGAAATGATCCGTGCTGGCGTTGATGTAGTGCGAATGAATTTCTCTCACGGTACCGTAGCAGATCATAAAGCACGCCGTGATTTGGTACGTAGCATCTCTACCGAGGTGGGTAAAGAAGTGGGCATTATGACCGACTTACAAGGTCCTAAAATTCGGGTTGGTAAATTTACTGATAACAAAATTCAGCTCATAGAGGATGATCACTTTACTCTTGATGTAGCCTGTGAATTGGGCAATCAAGAGCGAGTTGGTCTTGATTACAAAGAACTGCCAAACGATGTCAAGCCAGGCGATCGTCTTTTATTGAATGACGGTTTAGTAGTGTTGCGAGTTGAAGGCGTCAAAGGTGGCGAAATCTTTACTATTGTTGAGCAGGGCGGCCCTCTCTCTAATAACAAAGGCATCAATCGTGCTGGCGGCGGTTTAACTGCCCCCGCTCTGACTGAAAAAGATGTTGCTGATTTAGATGCCGCAATTGCCATGGGAGTGGATTTCTTGGCAATCAGCTTCCCTAAAGACGGTGCTGATATGGCCTATGCCCGTCAGTTGGCTGATGCCGCTAGCGCCAAGTATGGTGTCGGCAAAGTTAAAACGATTGCCAAGGTAGAGCGCGCTGAAGCAATAGAGCCTGAAGCCCTTAAAAGTATTATTGCCGAGAGCGATGGCATCATGGTTGCTCGTGGTGATTTGGCTATTGAAGTTGGGAATGCTGCGGTGCCGGCTTTACAAAAACGCATGATTGCATGGGCACGTGAAGCGGACAAATTCACGATTACAGCTACGCAAATGATGGAGTCCATGATTAATGCGCCAGTTCCGACGCGCGCAGAAGTCAGCGACGTAGCGAATGCAGTATTGGATGGTACGGATGCAGTAATGTTATCTGCTGAGTCTGCTGCGGGTATGTATCCAGTGCAAACTATTAAAGCGATGGCAGAGATTTGTGTTGAAGCAGAAAAGTCAGATCGCGTGAAGCTCGATACTGACTTCATGGATAAAACCTTTACCCGTATTGACCAAACGATTGCCTTAGGTGCTTTATTTACAGCACACCATCTCAATGCCAATGCTATTGCTGCATTGACTGATTCAGGCTCAACGGCAATTTGGATGAGTCGTCACAATATTCATGTGCCGATATTTGCTTTGACTTCAAAGATTGCTACGCAACGTGCTTTAAGTGCTTATCGTAATGTCACTCCAATTGGCTTGGACTACACCAAAGATCGTGACACCGCATTGCAAGAGGTAGAAGCTTGCTTAAAAAAATCAGGCGCTGTTAAAAAAGGCGATACCGTTGTGCTGACCTCTGGTGAGCCCATGGGTGAGCCTGGTGGTACCAATACACTCAAGATTGTGCATGTGAAGTAATCCACATTTAAAGCAAATTTATTTAAACCCAAATTACCATTCAATAAGAGAACATTATGGCTTTAGTATCTTTAAGACAACTCTTGGATCATGCTGCAGAAAACGGATATGGTCTGCCAGCATTTAATGTAAATAATCTAGAGCAAGTAACGGCAATTATGGAGGCAGCTAACGAGGCTGATTCTCCCGTCATCATGCAAGCTTCTGCAGGGGCTCGTAAATATGCTGGAGAAGCATTTTTGCGCCATTTGATTTCTGCGGCTGTTGAAGCTTACCCACATATTCCAGTAGTCATGCACCAGGACCATGGTCAGAGCCCTGCGGTATGTATGGCAGCGATCAAGAGTGGTTTTACCAGCGTAATGATGGATGGCTCTTTAGAAGCTGATGGCAAAACTGTTGCTAGCTATGAGTACAACGTGGATGTTTCCAAGGAGGTAGTGAAGTTTTCTCATTCAATTGGAGTTACGGTTGAGGCAGAACTAGGGGTATTAGGCTCCTTAGAAACAATGAAAGGCGACAAGGAAGATGGCCATGGTGCTGATGGCACGATGACTCGCGAGCAATTGTTAACAGATGTTGAGCAAGCGGCTGATTTTGTGAAGGCGACGCAGTGCGATGCTTTAGCGATTGCAATTGGTACTAGCCATGGTGCTTACAAGTTTAGTAAAAAACCAACAGGCGACATTTTGGCTATCGACCGAATTAAGGAAATTCATGCACGTATTCCAAATACACATCTAGTAATGCATGGCTCATCAAGTGTTCCTCAGGAATTGCTGGCCGAGATCCGTGAGTTTGGTGGCGATATGAAAGAGACTTATGGTGTGCCTGTTGAAGAGATTCAAGAGGGCATTAAGAATGGCGTACGCAAAATTAATATCGATACAGATATACGCTTGGCAATGACGGGGGCGATTCGTCGTTACTTTATCGAAAATCCAAGCAAGTTTGACCCGCGCGATTATTTAAAGCCGGCCCGTGAAGCTGCGAAGAAGATTTGTATTGCACGGTTTCAGGCTTTTGGTTCAGCTGGCCAAGCTTCCAAAATTAAACCCATTCTCTTAGAGAAGATGGCTGAGCTTTATAAGAGCGGTAAATTAATTCAAATTGTGAAGTGATTTAAATATGCCTGCTTTATACGCTACCTCTATTAAATCCTTACCCCTATTATCGAAAGGTAAAGTGCGAGATGTATATGCATTAGATGATGATAAGTTGTTAATGATTACAACTGACCGACTCTCTGCATTTGATGTGGTGATGGGTGAGTCTATTCCCGAAAAGGGTGTAGTGTTAAACCAAATGGCTAATTTTTGGTTTAATAAATTAGCTTCAGTGATTCCAAACCATTTGACTGGCATGGATCCAGCTACGGTAGTAGCTGCCGACGAGGTAGAGCAGGTGAAAGGTCGTGCTGTAGTTGCTAAACGTTTAAAGCCGATTTTGGTAGAGGCTGTTGTACGTGGCTATTTAGCTGGTAGCGGCTGGAAAGATTACAAAGAAGCTGGCAAGGTTTGTGGAATTGCTTTGCCGAAAGGCTTAGAGAACGCTCAAAAATTGCCCGAGCCCATCTTTACTCCTGCGGCTAAAGCTGAATTTGGTCGGCATGATGAAAACATCTCATTTGAAAAAGTAGTTAAATTAATCGGTGAAAAGTTAGCCAACCAAATTCGGGAGGTAAGCATTCGACTGTATAAAGAAGCCTCTGAATTCGCTGCTACTCGTGGAATCATTATTGCTGATACCAAGTTTGAGTTTGGCTTAGATGCTACTGGCGAATTGGTCCTAATGGACGAGATCCTTACTGCTGATTCTTCTCGCTTCTGGCCTGCAGAAACCTACTATGTGGGTTCAAACCCACCTTCTTATGACAAGCAATTTGTGCGTGACTGGTTAGAGACGGCGATGGTAAATGGTAAGCCTTGGCCCAAAACAGCCCCTGCACCGCAATTGCCTGCAGATGTTGTTCAAAAAACTGCCCAAAAGTATCGCGAAGCGCTCACACGTCTAACTCAGGGATAATAGAGGCCTTAATAGATATAAAGCATTTGGAGAGGTCGATGAGTAAGAAGCCAATCGTCGGAATAGTGATGGGATCCAATTCAGATTGGGACACCATGCAGCACGCCGCCCAAATGCTTGAGCAATTTGGCATTGCTCATGAGGCAAAAGTGCTCTCCGCGCATCGCATGCCAGATGATATGTTTCAGTATGCTGAAAAGGCTCAAGCTAATGGCTTGCAGGCAATCATTGCTGGAGCAGGTGGTGCGGCTCATTTACCAGGCATGCTTGCTTCAAAAACAATTGTCCCTGTCTACGGGGTACCGGTTGCCAGTAAATATTTGCGCGGTGAAGATTCTTTATATTCAATTGTTCAAATGCCCAAAGGAATTCCAGTTGCTACTTTTGCAATTGGTGAAGCCGGTGCGGCTAATGCTGCCTTGCATGTGATTGCAGGTTTAGCTTTACATGATGCTGATTTAGCTCAGCGCTTAGAAGATTTTCGTGTGAAACAGTCTGATACCGCACGTTCAATGAATTTGCCGGGATATTAATTAAATGGCAGATCGTAAGGAACCTATTTTGCCGGGTTCATATCTGGGCATTTTAGGCGGCGGTCAATTGGGGCGCATGTTTACTCAAGCCGCGCAGGCCATGGGTTATAAGGTTTGTGTTCTAGATCCTGATTCGGATAGTCCGGCCGGCTCTATCGCTGAAAAATTTATTCAAGCGGAGTACACGGATAGTGCTGCTTTAAAAGAAATGGCTGCGTTGTGCTCGTCAGTGAGTACTGAGTTTGAAAACGTCCCAGCTCAAGCGCTGGATGAATTAGAGGCATTAGGTGTTTTTGTTGCGCCTAGGAGTAGCTGTGTTTCATTGGCGCAAAACCGTGTGGCAGAGAAAAAATTCTTAGCGACTTGGAAATCTGAAACAAAT
The DNA here is from genome assembly GCF_900095205.1 of Polynucleobacter necessarius. NCBI lineage: Bacteria > Pseudomonadati > Pseudomonadota > Betaproteobacteria > Burkholderiales > Burkholderiaceae > Polynucleobacter > Polynucleobacter necessarius. The sequence continues at coordinate 277,072 of NZ_LT606951.1, forward strand.
ATTGGCCCAGCCCCTAATTTTGTGATTGAGCATGACGCTGATATTGCTCACGTGCCTGCTGATCTTTTTCCTGGGATTTTGAAAACTGCTCGTTTGGGTTATGACGGAAAAGGTCAAGCTACTGTTTATAACCCAGAAGAATTAACGGCAGCATGGAATGAGTTTGGGCGCGTGCCATGCGTTCTTGAAAAGCGTATGGATTTGGATTTTGAAGTATCGGCTTTAGTAGTACGTGGCTATGATGATGCGGTGGTGGCTTACCCAGTGGCGCAGAATATTCATCGTGATGGAATCTTGCATACCTCGACAGTGCCAGTGCCATCGCTCAAGCCTGCTCAAGAGAAAAAAATCATTGATGCAGCAAAGGCGCTGATTCGTAAAATGGATTATGTGGGCGTACTTTGCGTTGAATTTTTTGTTTTGAAAGGTGGCGACATTATCGCTAATGAAATCGCACCACGCCCTCATAATTCTGGCCATTACACTATGGACGCTTGTGTTAGCAGTCAGTTTGAGCAGCAAGTGAGAGCAATGGCGAGATTGCCTTTGGGTGATACCCGTCAACTTGCACCCGTATCCATGTTGAACCTATTGGGCGATCTTTGGTTTGAAGGTAGTGAAGATAAAGCTCGTGAACCTGCTTGGAATAAAGTGCTGGCTCACCCTGATGCTAAGTTGCATCTTTATGGAAAATCTGCTCCACGGATGGGTCGAAAAATGGGGCATATTAATTGTCTTGGTGAGGCGTTGAACGAAGCTCGCCAAAACTGTGCGGCTGTTGCTACTGAATTAGGCATTGAGCCCTAGAAATGTCTGGCGATAGTACGCCACTGCATTCTTCTGCGGTGATTTATGAAGCGGTTCAAACCTTACGCAATGGTGGATTGGTTGCCATACCTGCCGAGACGGTTTACGGTCTAGCTGCTGATGCTAAAAATCCTGACGCCATTAAGAAAATCTTTGTTGCTAAAGAACGTCCTTCAAATCACCCATTAATTGTTCACTTGGCTGCGCCTGATAAATTTGATCAACCCCAAATTGATTGGATTGCATTGCTGGCGCCTTGGGCACGAGATGTTTCCGAAGATGCGTTAAAGCTAATTAATCAGTTTTGGCCAGGACCGCTTACTCTTGTGTTTAAAAAAGATAAAGGCGTTTTAAATGAGCTGACGGGCGGGCAAGATACAGTGGCAATTCGCGCGCCTGCACATCCTATTGCAATAGGTTTATTGCGTAAATTTAAAGGCGGAGTAGCCGCGCCTTCAGCCAATCGTTTTGGAAAGGTTTCACCCACTAGTGCCGCCGACGTTCGGCAAGAATTTGAAGGTATGTTGGGTCTAATGGTTCTAGATGGTGGAGATTGTGATGTTGGTATTGAATCAACGATTATTGACCTCTCCTCAGGTGATAAGGCAGTACTTCTTAGGCCGGGCGCCATTACTCCGAGCGAGATTATGGCTAAGACAGGTGTAAGGGTATATCTGCCTGGAGAAATCAAGGGCGACAACGAAAAAGAAGATCTTCCTAAGGTATCGGGAAGTCTTAAAGCGCATTACGCACCTACTACTCCTTTGCGTCTCTACGCACCGGGACGTGTTTTAGATGCATTAAGTGAATTTCCTGACACCAAATCTCGCGTTGCAATTGCGGTATGGGATTCCGAATCTTCTCTTGGTCATGACGGTCACCCAGCTGCTCGTTTTGAAGAGGTGGAGATATCAAGTGATAGCGTTGCCTTCGCTAGTTGTTTATATCGATCCCTGCGCGATTTGGATCAACAAGGCTGGGATTTAATTTTGTTTCCTGAGCCACCCGTGGGCGAGGAATGGGACGGTGTCAGAGATCGACTTCAGCGTGCATGTTTTGGTTCTGGGCCATCCTCTAGTAACCACGATAGTAATTGATCATGCGCCTCTAAGCCTCTCTATGCATTGGGGCGGTTAATAAATGAGGTTACTGCATACATCTTGCCAGATTTACTTAACATGTAACCAAGAGATTGCTCTGACATCTGCAAGTGAGCCAGTTTTAATTCTGGCTTCAGGTTTTTTCTTGAGATGCAAGAACTTGCGTAGCTGACTCATTAGGCGATTGCGCATGGTGCTGTCAGCACCAGCAATTGGCAGGCTGTTATAGAAAATATCACCAACAGGTAGGTTTCGAACTGTCAATAAAAGTTGATTCATCTGGCCCGCAGAGATTGCCTCGTTGCGAGATAAGCCTGAACCATTTTCGATAACGAGTTCCTGAAATTCCAGGCCATTTTGTTTCAGCCAGCTCTGAATGACCATCTCTCCATTGGCAGTTGTAGCTGGTTTTCCCATCTTCTCTAACGCTAGAGTAAGGAGAGTTGTCGGGCCATCACATTATTGGAGTATTTATTTATATCGAGCACATCATCCGCTAATCGAATTCCCTCAAACTGTAAGAGTAGCCTTGCCGCCAAGGGTACAGTTGCATTCTTACCAACTGGAGGCTGAGTCCAAGTGCCACCTGCTAATTCCCATGCTGCTGCAAAACCCTGGGTTAAGAAAGTATTTGCATCTAACGCAACGACATTAAAAGTTCACTCCTTTACAGGAGCTAGGAAAAGCCCCTGAGAATTGGGCTGTGAGAGGTTGATCGGTATTGCTCACACCCTCAGGATCTAAATAAAACGAATATTACTTTTCCAGTTATCGCAGGAGCGATCTACTAACTGCATTTGATTCCGATATCTTTAATTGGGAGAGCGCAGGGGAATAGCTAATGTCAATAAAGTCCGCAGTACGTGATTTTCCTAGCTGAAATGAAAGCGTTTTAAATGCGTATAGCCAAAGGGTCTGGAGGAGCGTTGTAGGCCCTTAAGGATTCACCATCAATGGTGTTATGTTCCATCACACTTGGCGCATAGGTACTTCGATCAAAAAATAAGTTGCCATCTATTTTTTGTATGCCTAAGCCTTGAAGGTCTTTCATCATCTTGGCAAGTCCTCAGGAACTAGTTTGGGATCTCCGGTGCCTTGTAAATACAGATTCCCTTTGAGAGGGTGCCCTGACGAATTACCCCATCGGTATATACATTGGTACGCCAACGATATTGGGGCCCCAATATATCTAAGCTTGAGAGTGTAGTAAGTGGCTTCATCGTTGAAGCTGGGTTCATGGGCTCTTTACCGCGCCAATCTAGCACCTTCTTTGCTGCATGTTTGCCGGCTTGACCAGGCTCAATTTCCAATACAGCGGCGCTAAATGTATCAAGAGGAATTTGATTGCGCTCTAAGCTGCCCGAAACCGACGTGGGTATTGGTAATGTGCTTCGGTCATTTGCACTAACTGAAGAAGTAAAAAGGAAATAGCCTGCTATTAAGAGCAACTTAGTTAAATAAAGGGGTGGCTTAAATATTGAGCGCACTCATAATAGGATAAACCTAGTTCCTCTAGTGGGAGGAGATTTAGCTTGCTAATACTGATGACTCTGACTTGCACAGTCCCGAGGTGGCTAATTAGTATGCTGGTATGTCTAATATTTGTTGCTCAATGCGTTGATTTTCCATTTCCAGCAATTTAATAAAGGAGTTAATCCTGTGAGGTAGATTGCCTGGATCTTCAAGAGTCGTATACCGTTGAATAAAATCTCTAAGTTCTAATATTTGTGCACCCCCTTTAACTTTATGTACCAAACTGGCAAAGGACTGCTCATTCACAGCTTCAGACCTCAGTGTTATCAGTGTTTCGTCGTGAACTTTTTTGATTTCTTTGAGGATGGTCAATAAGTACTCTGGCTTCCTTTGAAGGACCTGGGAGAATGTGCCCCAGGTACTCGCCCAAATACTTTGGCGATCTTGAGCGAGGCTCTATAACCTCACAAGTAAAGTGTCGAGAAATTTCATTATCTAAAGTTCGTAGACTTAATGGCTTAATCAGGACGCCATTCATGCCCGCAGCAAGAAATTGATTGCGTGATTCAAGAGCATAAATATCAGCCGTAATTCCAATAATGACCAGATCTTGAAAGCCTAAATTTCGAATGTATTGAGCAAGGTCGGAGCCTTGCATTCCAGGAATAGATTGATCTGTGAGAAGAAGATCAAAGTGATTTTTCTTAATCATCTCTATCGCAGTAGTAGCATTTTCGCAAACTGAGGATTCAATACCTAGGGCTTGAAGTTGTAGGGAAATAATTTGACGGCTTGCAGGATGCTCTTCAACTGCTAAAGCCTTTAATGAATCCTTATTATTTTGAGCATGTTTAGATATTAGTTTTCTAGGGATATCATCATGAGCTAAAGAAGGGGTTCTAGTGGCGGCAATGCCGGTGCGTGGGGAAAGCCACACAAAAATGAATATTGCTACCAAATCCGGGCGCACTTTCTAAATATAGTTGACTATTCATAGAGGTCACTAGATGATTGGTAATGGTTAAGCCTAAGCCAGTCTCATTGGGTTGTTCGCTATGACCGGGTATTTGTTCAAAAGCTTGGAGTGCAATTGCAATCTCTTCTGTACCCATACCTACACTGGTATCAATGACTCTGAATTCAATGAGTTGACCAGCATGGTCATCTGCTAGCACGTTAATGGAGAAGTAGATTTCACCTTGATCGGTAAATTTGATCGTATTGCTAATGAGGTTCTGCAATATTTGACGTAAACGCAATGAATCAAGCAATAAGACTTCTGCGATGCGTGGATTCTTAATGGTAAGTAACTTGAGATTCTGTTTTTGGGCTACCGTTGAAAATGCTGAATCAATGTTGTCAATCAAGGCTTTGAGATTACACGGCTCTATGTTTAAGGTGAGTTTGCCAGCCTCTATTTTTGAAAGGTCTAAAACTTGATTCAAAATTCCTAAAAGAGACTCTGCTGAAGAGTGTGCGCTAGTGAGTAGGGCTTTTTCATTTTTAGGAAGTGGACTGTTGAGCAAGAGCCCCTGCACACCCAAAATTGCATTCATAGGGGTTCGGATTTCATGGCTCATGGTTTGCTAGGAAGACTGACTTGGCTGCATTAGCATTTTCTGCCTGCTCTTTTGATGAAACAAGAATCTCAACTTCCTGTTTTTGGGTCATGTGTTTCTGGTGCATGCGCCATAGTAGAAAAGTGCCCACAAGAAAAATAACTAAGCTTGAGAGCCAAGGTAAACGGGTCGATATAGATGAGGTATCTGCTTCAAAAGTGTTTACGCTCAGGCTAAAAGTTGTCGTGATGCGATCGGATCGAGAGTGTTAAGAAATTTTCAATTACCCCGTGCAATGCCTCATCTTGATGGGAAATAAGCCAGCGATACTGAAAAGGTTCCCTGCTATAAAGCCCGTCAACTTTTAACTGATCTGTATTGAATTTTCGAATGAGTTGTTGTGCTAGACGAAGAGGGAGAACTAGAGCTTCAATATCGTTTTTAAGTAGATCAATAACTTAATTTCTCGGCATGGCTTGAGATGCTAGCCTGAGGATGGTTGGGAATAGGCTGGTTTTCAAAGCCGCGCTCAAAATAGGCGATATTAATTGGCTCAATGGGGGCAACTTTTCTTGACTGTTTTGTCAGAATGACGTCATGACCCCAAAAAATTGCCTCTGATAAGGAGCCAAATTTGAGGTACTCATCATCAAGAGAGAGGGGTCAATAATGAAATCTACATCCCCATTTACAAGTTGTTGCAGTCCCTCTTGGTCACTTTTTCGCCGTTTAGGTAAAAACTCTTGCTGGGTTACTTCGCCCAACTTTCTTAAAAGAGGATGGAATATTCCGAACTCACCTTTTTCATTGGTTTCAAGATAGGGGGCATATTTTTCGTGAATACTAAAATTAACTACAGGATGGGCATCGATCCACTGTTGCTCCTTTGGGCTGAATACGTTTGCAAGGGCATTTCCCCAGAAACCATTTAGTAAAGTAAAAATAGCAATTCTGGCTATGGATCGATGCATACTTACTTAGCTTTCAATAATATTGTTCATGCGACAGAACAAGATGAGGTCAGCTATATTGTTAATGCCTAATTTATCAAAGACTCTTGTCTTATCAAGTTGCCACTGTTTTATTGCTAATGTGTAATATGTCCGAAATTTGTTGATTGGTATTGCCTTTGCCTAGGTACTTCATCACCTGCAATTCTCGGTCGGAAATTAAAGCTAACTTATCGTTATCACTTAATGAGCTATTACCATTTTTGCCGTGGGTAAAAAAGTTATAACCTTGTGAGATAGCAAGGCAGGCGGTGAGAATGACATCTGCCCCAGCAGTTTATTAACAAACCCATGCCCCCCTAATGAGCGTACTCTGCCGCCATAAACAGCTTCATCCATGCTGGAGAGAATCAACATACGAACATCTGGATGCATCAAGCCAATGCGACGTATGACATCAAAGCCATCAGTCTTGGGCATGTCCAGATCTAGAATGACCATGTTGGGGTTAACCCCTTTCATTGACCTGAGGTACTCCTCCCCATTCTGTGTCTGTCCGGCTATTTCAAATAGCAACTGATCTTGCAGCATACTTTTAAGGGCCATCAGCATTGCTGGATGGTCATCTGCCAACATCACGCGTTTTCTCATTACTTGTCTCCATTTTGGTTTAGGTGTTGATGAGGGTGCGGCGAAAAAATTGCTTTAGCGATACAGCTATCACTAATTTGAAGTACTTGATGGCGACATCATGAGCCCACCATAAGCATGGTCAGCAATGAGGGAGGTAGCATTTTCCAAATCATTTACAAGGCTAATATTGCTTGCATAAACTTGTGTAGGTGAGTAAGGAGACTCTCTTAATTGAGATAGAACATCGCTTTTTAGTGCACGTTCACGTATTTAGCTCATATCAATATGAACACCCTCTAATTGCATCTCTTTAATCCATTGCAATGCTTCAATATCTCCTACGAAATTCAGGTGGTGAAGTAGGACGTCAAGCCGTCGCAAACGAAGGAGTCCTTCTTTACAGGCATCGGAAATATCAGTCGTTGGGATCGATTGAATACCTACGGCAACTAATCCAACCGGAAGCCGTGAATTCAAGATCAGCTCGCTCATTGCATCAATGTATCTACTTGAAGCAATAGCATGGGTAGGCATTGGCAATATCCCAGGAATTAAGCGACCACTCCGATACCAATATGCAATGGTGTCCAGCCCCTCTATAAAAAGACGTAGTAATTGCATATCGGTTGCAGCAAGAAATGGTCTAAATAAAGATCCTGTCAGTTTTTCTCCCTTGCAGTTTATAGGTTCATGACTAATCGCTTGTCGCTTGGACCAGGATTGGTGTTTTTCAAGGGCTTGGCTGCTTATGCCAAGCCATGGATCGCCACAGGCGTCTCGTACTTCTTGGAAGGGTTGTTCTTCCATGCCTTTACAAGCGTGTACAGTCGGGATTTCGGGCTCATCAGCATTCTCCAATCGGTGACTATCCAGTCTAGGCAGGACGGATTGGAGGGGTAGGGCTTTAGGCTGATTTATCTGTAGGAAATGACCTACCAGCTTGTCCTCAGTATAAATAAGGGCCTAATCCCCAAAGAATTTATGGTGATCTGCCCTTGAAAAACTGGTAATCAGACCTATATAATCAGTACTCCCTACACGCGAGTGCTAAAAAAAGGGTGATTTAGTACTAAATCACTACTTGCTTGCGGGTATTGAGATTATAAAGCACTGATTTATATAGTTTATTTAATTAGTTAACACTTATAGGAGAAGAGATGAATTTGCGTCCCTTACATGATCGCGTAATCATCAAGCGTTTAGATCAAGAATCAAAAACTGCTTCTGGAATCATTATTCCTGATGCTGCTGCAGAAAAGCCTGATCAAGGTGAAGTATTGGCGGTTGGCCCAGGCAAGCGCGATGACAGCGGCAAATTAAACGTACCAGACGTCAAAGTGGGCGATCGCGTTTTATTTGGCAAATATGCAGGTCAAACAGTAAAAGTTGACAGCGAAGAACTCATCGTGATGCGCGAAGACGACATCATGGCTGTTGTACAGAAGTAATTTCGGTATTTAAGAGAGGAATTTAATCATGGCAGCAAAAGACGTTGTATTTGGAGATAACGCCCGTACCAAGATGGTCGAAGGCGTGAATATTCTTGCTAACGCAGTAAAAACTACTTTGGGGCCAAAAGGTCGCAATGTGGTGATCGAGCGTTCATTTGGTGGTCCAACTATCACTAAGGATGGTGTGTCCGTAGCCAAAGAAATCGAGCTTAAAGACAAGCTTCAAAACATGGGCGCGCAGATGGTCAAGGAAGTTGCTTCCAAAACCGCTGATATCGCTGGTGACGGCACTACAACCGCTACCGTTTTGGCTCAGTCCATCGTTCGCGAAGGTATGAAATATGTTGTTGCAGGCCATAACCCAATGGACCTGAAGCGCGGTATTGATAGGGCTGCTACTGCCGCAATCGAAGAGCTCGCAAAAATCAGCAAGCCTTGCACAACTACTAAAGAAATTGCTCAGGTAGGTTCTATCTCTGCTAACAGTGATCACAGTATTGGTCAGCGTATCGCAGAAGCAATGGAAAAAGTAGGTAAAGAAGGTGTTATCACTGTTGAAGATGGCAAGTCCTTGGAAGACGAGCTTGAAGTGGTTGAGGGTATGCAGTTTGACCGTGGCTACCTTTCCCCATACTTCATTAATCAACCAGAAAAACAAGTTGCCGTATTGGAAAGCCCATATGTTCTCTTGTTTGACAAGAAGATTGCCAACATCCGTGATTTGCTCCCAGTACTTGAGCAAGTAGCTAAGTCTGGACGTCCATTGTTGATCATTGCAGAAGATGTTGAAGGCGAAGCCTTGGCAACTTTAGTGGTTAATAACATCCGCGGCATTATCAAGACTTGTGCTGTTAAAGCTCCAGGCTTTGGTGATCGTCGTAAAGCAATGTTGGAAGATGTTGCTATTTTGACTGGTGGCACTGTCATCGCTGAAGAAATTGGCCTCACACTCGAGAAAACAACTCTTGAGCACTTAGGTCAAGCAAAGCGCATCGAAGTAGGCAAAGAAAACACCATCATTATTGACGGTGCTGGCGATGCCAAAGCTATTGAAGCTCGCGTGAAGAATATTCGCGTTCAGATCGATGAAGCAACTAGCGACTACGACAAGGAAAAATTGCAAGAACGTGTAGCCAAGTTGGCTGGCGGTGTTGCTGTGATTCGTGTTGGTGCCGCTACTGAAGTAGAGATGAAAGAGAAGAAAGCTCGTGTTGACGACGCATTACATGCAACTCGTGCAGCTGTTGAAGAAGGTATTATTCCTGGCGGCGGTGTAGCGTTGATTCGTGCAATGCAAGGCATTAAAGGCTTAAAAGGCGATAACGCCGATCAAGACGCTGGTATCAATATCGTATTGCGCGCTATGCAAGAGCCATTGCGCACCATCGTTAGCAATGCTGGTGAAGACGCAGGTGTAGTAGTTAATGCCGTGCAAGCCAGCACTGGTAATAATGGCTACAACGCAGCTACCGGTGAATACGGTGACCTCGTTGCGCAAGGTGTTATCGACCCAACTAAGGTAACTAAAACTGCATTAGTAAACGCAGCTTCTGTTGCTGGCCTCTTGTTGACTACTGATTGCGCTATTTCTGATGCGCCAAAGGATGAGTCTGCTGGTGGCGGTATGCCTGATATGGGTGGCATGGGTGGCATGGGTGGCATGATGTAATACCTAGCTCTCCAGCAGTCTTGCTGTAGAAACCAAAACGCCTGGTTCAAAAGACCGGGCGTTTTTTATTAGCAGAAACTAGAAAAATGCAGTAATAAAAAACCGCCTTCGGGCGGTTTTTTATTTTATGTCTCGAGTAAGCAATTTACTCAACCGCCTTGACCATCTCTTCAACCACTTTCTTCGCATCACCGAAGACCATCATGGTTTTATCCATGTAGAAGAGTTCGTTATCTAGACCGGCATAACCAGCCGCCATAGAGCGTTTGTTAACGATAATTGTTTTAGCTTTGAATGCTTCCAAGATTGGCATACCAAAAATTGGGCTACCTGGAGTGCGTGCTGCAGGATTTACTACGTCGTTCGCACCAAGTACTAACACAACGTCAGCTTGACTAAAATCGCTGTTGATATCTTCCATCTCAAAAACTTGATCGTATGGAACTTCGGCTTCAGCCAAAAGAACGTTCATGTGACCAGGCATGCGACCAGCCACTGGGTGTATAGCGTATTTCACGGTCACCCCATGATGAGTCAACTTTTCAGTCAATTCTTTCAAGGCGTGTTGGGCACGTGCGACTGCCAAACCATAGCCTGGAACGATGATCACAGTATCTGCATTTTCCATAAGGAAGGCTGCGTCTTCAGGCGAGCCGGTTTTGTAGTTTTTGGGACCACCATCATCCCCATCACCTGCGGCAGCCTCGGCACCAAAGCCACCAAGAAGTACGGCAAGAATAGAGCGGTTCATCGCCTTACACATGATGTAAGACAGAATGGCGCCAGATGAGCCTACGCAAGCGCCTGCAATGATCAAAACTGGATTGTTTAGCGTGAAGCCAATACCTGCTGCAGCCCAACCAGAGTAGCTATTAAGCATAGACACCACTACTGGCATATCTGCGCCGCCGATAGGGATGATTAACGTTACACCCAGTACCAATGCGATCGCGCACATTGCTAAGAAGGCTGCATGGCTATCGCCCATATAGTAGGCAATACCAGCACCCACCATAGAAACAGCCAAAATCAAGTTGAGCAAGTGTTGACCTGCAAAGCTGACTGGCTTGCCGCTGACCTTGCCAGATAATTTACCGAATGCGATCACAGATGCAGTGAAGGTAATGGCGCCAATAAATGCACCAATAAAGAGTTCAATCTTCTGAGCACCAGTATGGTCATGCGCTGGATTAAATACAGCAGCGATTGCAATTAATACTGCTGATAAGCCAACAAAGGAGTGCATCAGGGCAACCAACTCAGGCATCTTGGTCATTTGCACGCGTTTGGCGGCAATCGCCCCGATGATCGCGCCACCAACAATGGCAACTCCAATCAGAGAGATCACTGGCTTGAAGTCAGGAATGAAGAAGGTAGTGATGATTGCTAACAACATACCAATCATGCCGAAGGCATTGCCTTGGCGTGAAGTAGTCGGTGAAGATAAGCCACGCAAAGCGAGGATGAACAACACCGATGAAATGAGATAAGAAATAGCGGTTATGTTTGACATAGTTTTGGTCTCTTTATAGGTCTTGTTCTAGATTTATTTAGTTCCAGTCGCATCAGCTTTTGGGGCTTTTTTCTTGAACATTTCAAGCATGCGACGGGTGACCATAAAGCCACCAAAAATATTGATAGCTGCGAGAAACACTGCCACAGCACCAATGATGCTGGTGAGTGTTATTTCATCTCCACCAATGACTTCGGTCTGTAGCAACGCACCCACGATGATGATGCCGGAGATTGCATTGGTTACCGCCATGAGCGGTGTATGCAATGCAGGGGTGACGTTCCAAACTACGTGGTAGCCAATAAAAATGGCCAATACAAACACGGTAATGTTTTGAACGGTGAGGATGCTTTGAAAGGCAGCGAGATCCATAATGTTTCCTTAGTATTTTTACTTTTAGTTTTTGCGGATAGCTTGGCCATCACGACACATTAAGCAAGCGGTAACGATGTCATCATCACTTGGGATGACTAACTTGGCTTCTTTGTCCACAATGAGCTTCATGAAATCGAGTAAGTTACGCGCATAGAGAGCAGATGCATCTGCACCTACCATGCTGGCTAAATTGGTATAGCCGACAATCTTCACGCCATTCACATCAATGACTTTGTCAGCCTGTGTAAGTGGACAGTTGCCTGAACTGTTATCACCTTTGCCTGCGGCTAAGTCAATCACTACTGATCCAGGTTTCATATTAGCAACGGTATCACTGTGCAAGAGGACTGGCGGCTTGCGTCCAGGGATCAATGCGGTAGTGATAACAATATCCGCCTGTTGGGCGCGCTCAGCAACCAAAGCAGCTTGGCGCTTCATCCATGCTTCAGGCATTGGACGGGCGTAGCCACCAACACCTTGAGCGATCTCACGCTCTTCATCGGTCTCATAAGGAACATCAACAAATTTAGCGCCCAATGATTCAATTTGTTCTTTTGCGGCAGGACGAACATCTGATGCTTCAATTATGGCACCAAGACGTTTTGCAATTGCAATTGCCTGTAATCCGGCAACGCCAGCGCCTAAAATGAGAACATGAGCCGCTTTAACTGTTCCTGCTGCAGTCATGAGCATGGGCATAAAACGTTGATACTCATTAGCAGCCACCATGACTGCCTTATATCCCGCAATGTTTGCTTGTGAGGATAAAACGTCCATGCTTTGGGCGCGAGTTGTACGTGGTGCAGCCTCTAAAGAGAATGCAGTAATACCTTGTGCAGCCATCGCAACAATCATGTCGTTATCAAATGGGTCGAGCATGCCAAGAAGCACGGCACCAGCTTTAATCTGTTGCAATTCAGAAGTCTCGGGAGCGCGTACTTTGAGAACAATCTCTGCCCCTAATGCATCAGAAGCGCTACCGATGGATGCGCCAACAGCTTCATAAGCCGAATCAGGCTGACTAGCTTTTACTCCAGCATCCTTTTGGATGACAACAGTATGACCTTGACCAATCAATTTCTTAACGGTTTCCGGTGTGGCGGCTACTCGAGTTTCCCCAGGCCTTGTTTCCAGTGGCACTCCTATGCGCATGGCATGTCTCCAAAAGCAAAATTTATAAAAAATCTATTTTAATTAAATAGGCTTGATTGCACCTATCTACTTACCCCCACGTTCGCTTGCTTGGTTTTTGCCCAAAATCCTGTGAATACGGGCTAAGACTTCTACAATATGGCTTAATGGCTTATATTGGATTTTCGCATTTTTTGATAATTTCGCTCAATTCTTCCTCAATCCCATCCTCACAGACCAAAAAAGTCGTTGTTGGCATGTCTGGAGGGGTGGATTCGTCAGTTGCAGCCTGGATGCTCAAAGAACAAGGTTTTGAGGTAATTGGTCTTTTCATGAAGAATTGGGAGGACGATGACAGCGATGAGTACTGTTCTGCTCGTCAAGACTGGCTGGATGTAGTTTCTGTGGCCGATATGATCGGAATTGATGTAGAAGCGGTGAATTTTGTCGCTGAATACCGTGAGCGTGTATTTGCCGATTTTTTGCGCGAATACGCTGCAGGGCGCACTCCTAATCCTGATGTTTTATGTAATGCAGAAATTAAGTTCAAAGCATTCTTAGACCACGCGATGAGTTTAGGTGCGGATGCAATTGCTACAGGTCACTACGCACGCGTTCGCCACGAGGACGGCAAAGTGCAGTTATTGAAAGCAGTTGATGCTAGCAAAGACCAAAGTTATTTCTTGCATCGATTAACGCAGCAGCAATTGGCTAATGTGATGTTTCCACTTGGAGAAATTCCAAAAACTGAAGTGAGAAAAATTGCCGAGCAAATTGGTTTGCATAATGCAAAAAAGAAAGACTCCACCGGAATTTGTTTTATTGGTGAACGTCCCTTTAGAGAATTCTTAAATCGTTATTTGCCTCGCATTCCAGGTCCAATAAAAACACCTGAGGGTAGGACTGTTGGTGAGCATATGGGTTTAGCTTTTTTTACTTTGGGCCAGCGCAAGGGAATTGGTTTGGGTGGTAGCCAAGACGGCAATGGTGATGCATGGTATGTCGCACATAAAGATGTTCCAAATAACACTTTATATGTGGCACAAGGCCACGAACACCCATGGTTATTGACTAATAGGCTATCAGCGATGGATACTAGTTGGGTATCTGGAGTAGCGCCAACACTGGGAAACTATTCAGCTAAGACACGTTATCGTCAAGCAGATTCGGCTTGCACGTTGAGCGCTGGAGAAGAGTCGTTAGGTTTTGATTTGAGTTTTCTAGATGCGCAGTGGGCAGTGACACCTGGACAATCTGCAGTCTTATATGACGGGGATATTTGTTTGGGCGGTGGAATTATTACCGCATAATCAAAGTTAAATTTTTTGCTAGTGGATACAAAAAAGCCAATCAAAACTGATTGGCTTTTTTAATTCGTCTACAGCTTGATTAAGCAGCAGGTGGTTCCGTTTCAATAAAAGAAGGTCGTTGTAAGAGCTTTTGATACAGACGATCTAAGTTTGGATATTGCGTTTGCCATTTCACTTCTGGAAATAAATAACCAATTGCGCAACCTACGGCGATGTCCGCAAGCGTCATTTGATTGCCATAACACCATGCATTTTCACCAAGCTGCTCTGACATTTGACGAAGCGCTGCATCGATCTTGCCCATTTGGCGGTCGTACCAGAATTGGCTTTGTTGTTCTGCTGGACGTAAGGTGCGTTCCAAACGTGCCAATATTCCTGCATCCATAATTCCATCGGCTAAGGCTTCCCAGGTTTTAACCGAAGCCCGTTCACGATTCTCTGCTGGAATGAGCTTGCTTATGGGGCTTAGGCCATCTGCGTACTCAGCGATGACGCGGGAGTCATAGATAGCTCTCCATCATCAGATATGAGGCAAGGAACCTTCCCGAGGGGGGTTATTTAGGGAGATTTTGGTGTCTGCAGCCTAGACATTCTCTAGTTCGAGGTCGACTTCGACCTTTTTTCGTTAAAAACGATGCGTACTTTACGTACGTATGGGCTAGTAAGGGATCCGATAAGTTTCATGAGGTAAGTATAGCCATCCTAATTGGGGTTTGCAGACTCCGGGAACGCATTAAAATTAGCTTTTATTGACATATTTAATGCAAAGGCAATATTCGTGAGTCAGCCGCTTTCAACCCTCAATGCCCTTTCACCCCTAGACGGCCGTTACGCTGGAAAGTTAGATGCTTTGCGACCTTGGCTTTCTGAGGCTGCTTTTATGCGTCAGCGTGTTTTTGTGGAGATTCATTGGCTCTTGGCATTAGCTGCCGCTGGATTGCCTGATGTTCCTAAAATCAATGCATCCGATGAAGCCTTTTTACTCTCTCTCCCAGAAAATTTTTCTGATGCTGATGAGCAGCGCATTAAAGACATCGAAGCGGTAACTAATCATGACGTTAAGGCGGTTGAATACTTTTTAAAAGAAAAGGTTGCGGGGCATCCAGATCTATTAAAGGCAAGCGAGTTCATTCATTTCGCCTGCACATCAGAAGATATTAACAATACTTCTCATGGTTTGATGTTACGTGGCGCTCGCGATGAAGTGCTTTTGCCGCAACTCAGAAAAGTGTTAGCTGTTTTAACTGATCTTGCGATCGAGCATGCAAAAGTGCCTTTGTTATCGCGTACTCATGGCCAACCTGCTTCGCCAAGTACATTAGGTAAAGAGATTGCAAATATTGCTAAGCGCCTAGAGCGCGCCATTGATGCAATTGCTGCTGTGCCATTGCTTGGCAAGATGAATGGTGCTGTAGGAAACTACAACGCTCATTTATCCGCCTATCCTGATTTTGATTGGGAGAATTTCTCCAAGGATGTGGTGGAGGGTCGTTTAGGCCTCACTTTTAATCCATACACTATTCAGACCGAGCCGCACGATGGTATGGCCCAACTCTTTGATGCAATTGCTCGGGCCAATACGATCCTTTTGGATATGGATCGTGATTTCTGGGCTTACATCTCTGTTGGATATTTCAAGCAGCGGACTAAAGCAGGTGAGATAGGCTCATCCACGATGCCGCATAAAGTGAATCCAATTGACTTTGAGAATTCTGAAGGTAACTTAGGTGTTGCCAATGCATTACTACGTCACCTTGCTGAAAAGTTGCCTATCTCTCGTTGGCAGCGTGATCTTACCGACTCTACTGTCTTGCGTAATCTTGGCCCAGCATTTGGTCATAGCGTCTTAGCCTATGACAGCGCTTTACGCGGGTTTGGCAAGCTAGAGGTAAATCTTGTTGCTATTGCTGCTGATTTAGATGCTTGTTGGGAGGTATTAGCTGAGCCGGTGCAAACCGTCATGCGTCGGTATGGCATTGAGAATCCTTATGAACAGTTAAAAGAATTAACTCGCGGTAAAGGTATTAATCAGGCAGATTTGCAAACCTTTATTCGTGGTTTGAAAATTCCTGAAGACGCAAAAGCACGCTTACTGGAAATGACTCCATCCTCCTATTTAGGTAAGGCGGTCGAGTTGACCGAACGTCTTAAAAAGTGAGTTTGACTACCAATTCAGAATACGGGGGACGTCCCCGGATCTGGTTTGCTGTTTATCAACTGTTAGGGCATCTCTTGTTGCCATTGGCTTTTGTGCGTTTAGCTTGGCGAGCACGTCATGCCTTCTCATACTTGCATCACATTCCAGAGCGACTCGGTTTTGGCTACAGCAAGCCGATTGCTCAGGGCTCCATATGGATTCATGCTGTGTCGGTTGGGGAGACACGCGCTGCTCAACCCTTAATTGAAGCTTATCTAAATAGGGGCGAAGCCATTCTTCTGACCCATATGACATTGAATGGACGTCGTACAGGCAAACAGTTATTCGCTAAACAAATTGCTTCTGGTCAAATTCGACAAGTGTATTTGCCATATGATATTTGCTGGGCTGTAGAGCATTTTCTCAAGACCTTTAAGCCAAAGGTCGGCCTCTTTATGGAGACCGAAGCGTGGCCTACAGTGGTATTTCGCTGCAAAGAGATTGGCTTACCCCTGTTCTTGGTCAATGCTCGTTTATCCGAGAGGAGTGCGCGACGTATTAATCGCTTTGGTAATGCAGGATGTTCATTATTCCAAGCCTTTGCCGGTATCTTGGCACAAACTGAATTTGATGCCCAGCGATACCGCAGCCTTGGTGTTCAGAATGTGCTGATAGTGGGTAATCTGAAGTTTGATGTACCACTCGATCCCATGCTTGTGGAGCAGGGAAAATCTTGGCGCCAAGATTTACATACCAACCAACGCTTGATGGTGTGTGCTGCTAGCACGCGTGATGGTGAAGAGACTATCATTCTGAAAGCATGGAAAGACTTGCTCTTAAGCAATGTTTTTTCAATTACACCTTTGTTGTGTTTAGTGCCACGTCATCCAGAGCGTTTTACGGAGGTGGCAGATCAAATTCATGCTACTGGCTTAAAGTTTCGTCGTCGCAGTGAATGGCCTGGCATTCCAAATGAATGCGCTGGTTTAGATATTATTTTGGGCGACTCTATGGGCGAAATGCCAATGTATTACAGTGCCTCTAGCTTGGTGATTATGGGTGGTAGCTTATTACCTTTTGGTGGTCAAAACTTGATTGAGGCGTGCGCAGCTGGGTGCCCTGTTTTACTAGGTGGGCATACCTATAATTTTCAACAGGCCGCCTTAGATGCAATTGATAGCGGCGCTGCAAAACGAATCAAAGGTGAGTTGATCTTAACTGAACCCATTGCTTTAATGGAGTCTTTGAAAGAGTTACTTCTGAATACCGCTGAACTTATAAGGATGAGTGAAACTGCAAAGGCATACTCGAGAGAACATCAAGGTGCAACCAGTCAAACCTTAGTTGCCCTTGATCGTCAAAACTTTTCTTTGAACTAAAAAGTTTTTAGTTAAACCCGCGCCCCATAGTCAGGGTCATCTTTGCGGGCATCGACATCTGGTTTTCTATCTCCCTTGACTAAATCTTCGCGTGTTACACCAAGCCACATGGCCAATGCCGCCGCTACGAAAACTGAAGAATAAATACCAAATAAAATACCAATGGTCAGAGCTAAGGCGAAGTAGAAGAGTGTTGGGCCGCCGAAGATCAGCATTGCTAAGACCATCATTTCGGTACTGCCGTGGGTAATCACTGTTCTGCTGATAGTGCTAGTGATGGCGTTATCAATAATTTCGCGGGTATTCATCTTGCGATATTTTCGAAAGTTCTCGCGGGTTCGGTCAAAAATAACTACCGATTCATTGACTGAGTAGCCTAATACAGCAAGAACTGCCGCTAAAACAGAAAGGGAGAATTCCCATTGAAAGAAGGCAAAGAAGCCTAAAATGATGACCACGTCATGCAAGTTTGCAATGATGCCTGCGACAGCGAATTTCCACTTAAAGCGGAACGAAAGGTACACAACAATGCCGATGATCACAAAGACTAGGGCTTTTAAACCATCAATAGCCAATTCTTGACCAACCTGTGGTCCTACGAACTCTACACGCTGAAGCTTTACTCCTATAGTTGCGGGATCTAGAACTTGCATTACCGCATTACTTTGGTCTGCAGATGAGATTAGTTTTCCTTCGGCATCTTTTTGTAAAGGTAAGCGAATCATCACATCACGTGAGCTACCAAAATTCTGAATCTGGGTATCTGCGTAGCCTAATTTCTCAACCTTTTCTCGAATCGAATCTAAAGGAGCGGTTTGTGGATAAGTTACTTCCATTACCGTACCACCGGTAAATTCGATTGAGAGATGTAAGCCGTTATGCCAGAGGAAGAAGACAGCTGCTAAAAAGGTAATTAAAGATATTGCATTGAGCACCAAGGCATGGCGCATAAAGGGAATGTCTTTTTTGATGCGGAAAAATTCCATGACTTACTTCTCCTGTGGGCGCCAAACTTGGCCAATAGCGAGTTTTTGAATCTTCTTGTGTCTGCCGTACCAAAGGTTGACAAGACCACGCGAGAAGAAGACGGCGGAGAACATTGAAGTCAAAATGCCCAAGCAGTGCACAACAGCAAAGCCTTTAATGGGGCCTGATCCAAATGCTAATAGGACTAGACCTGCTATCAATGTGGTTACGTTAGAGTCCAAAATCGTTGCCCAGGCTTTATCAAAACCAACGGCAATTGCTGTTTGTGGAGATGCGCCATTACGTAGCTCTTCACGGATGCGTTCATTAATTAACACGTTCGAGTCAATCGCCATACCCAATGCCAAGGCCATCGCCGCAATACCAGGTAAGGTAAGGGTCGCTTGCAGCATTGAAAGAACAGAAATCAAGAGCAACAGGTTGACTGCTAGTGCTACAACAGAGAATGTGCCGAACAATAAGTAGTAGGCCAGCATAAAAATAGCGATAGCACCAAAACCAATCAGCAGGGATTTAAAGCCCTTCTCAATATTCTCTGCACCTAAACTTGGTCCAATAGTACGTTCTTCAATAATTTCCATTGGAGCGGCTAGAGAGCCTGCACGTAATAAAAGAGCTAAGTTATTTGCACTCTCGGTTGTGGGTTGCCCAGTGATTTGAAATTTAGAACCAAATTCACTTTGAATGGTGGCAATAGTTAATACCTCACCTTTGCCTTTTTCGAACAAGATCATGCCCATGGGCTTGCCAATATTTTCGCGGGTAACCTCTTGCATAACGCGTCCACCAGCAGCATCCAAAGAGATATTGACGGCAGGGCGTTGGTTTTGATCAAAGCCAGCACTTGCATCAGTAATACGATCACCACTAAAAATCACTGATTTTTTAAATACACCTAAACGGTTTTCGCCAAAACGGAATGTATCCATTCCTGGAGGCGGAGTTTCACCTAAAGCGATTGTTGAAATCAGTGGATCTGCTAGCCGAGATTCGAGTGTGGTTGTACGACCAATAATGTCCTTAGCTCTTGCCGTATCTTGAACACCAGGTAGCTGCACCACAATACGCTCTGCACCTTGTTGCTGTATCACAGGCTCTTTTACCGCTAACTCGTTCACGCGCTTATTTAAGGTGATGATGTTTTGCTTAACGGCGTTATCTTGAATTTCTTTTAACGCGGTTGGTTTAAATTCACCAACTAGTTTTGGTGAAAGGCCGGTAGGCTTTTCTTGCCAAAGCAATTCAGGTTGGCTTGTCATCAAAACGGAGCGAGCGGCATCAGCATCAGCAATGCTGCCGAAGTTAATGGAAATAAAATCAGCGCCACGGTCAATGCCTTGATGGTGAATATTCTTATTGCGCAATTGGCTGCGAATATCAGTCGCTAAAGAAGTTACTTTTTTCTGGACTGCGCCCTTCATATCCACTTGAAGGAGGAAGTAGACACCACCGCGCAAATCAAGACCTAAGGGCATAGGCAGTGCATTGATTACACTTAGCCAGCCTGGTGTGTTGGATAGTAGATTTAGTGCAACAGTGTAATTGGGGTCCGCTTGATCAACATTTAATTTTTGCTGCAAGAGATCTCGAGCGCGTAATTGAATATCAGTGTTGTTGAAACGAATTTTGATGGAGCCAACATTGCCAGCGACTTCAAAGAAAATGCCGGTATTGGCAATATTTGCTTCAGCTAGAATTTTTTCTACACGGGACTGAGTTGCCAAACCAACCTTAATGGTTGGTTTGGCGGAGGATACTTGAACCGCTGGAGCCTCACCGTAGAAATTAGGTAATGAATATAGTCCGCCGATGAGTAGGGCAACAGCAATGACTAGATATTTCCAGAGAGGGTAGCGATTCATATTAAGTTATTTTTAAACAAACAAATTAAGCAGACTTCAGCGTGCCTTTTGGCAATACTGTAGTGATAGCACCTTTTTGTAACTGCACTTCAGTGCCTGCGCAAATTTCAACAGTAACAACTTGATCTTTAAGTGCGCTTACTTTGCCTATAATGCCGCCAACAGTAACAACTTCATCACCAACTGCAAGTGACTCCAGCATGGCTTTAGTTTCTTTTTGACGCTTCATTTGTGGACGAATCATGATGAAGTACAAAACTGCAAACATCAAAATTAAGGGGAGGAAGCTCATCAAGTCACCGGAATCTGCGCCCGCTGCAGGAGCTTGGGCAAAAGCATTACTAATCCACATACAAAACCTCCGTTAATTACTTATGAAAAACTGCTTTATTTTTCGACCTTTAAACCTGAATCGTAAGCCGCAATTCTAAACTGTGTGGGGCTTTGGAGGTGATTTGCTGGGGTTTTACTCCCTTTGGGGCTATTAGTCCTGTCCTGGCTCGACGCCCCGCTGGCGATTACTGTGAAATTCCTCCCGATAAGCGCTAAAATGGTCCTTGCCAAGAGCCTCGCGCACCTCGGTCATGAGTTGCAGGTAGTAGGATAGATTGTGGATAGTATTGAGCTGCGATCCAAGGATTTCATTCGCCTTTTGGAGGTGATTTAAGTAGGACCTAGTGAAATTTTGGCAGGTATAGCAGCTACAAGTAGGGTCCACGGGGCGATCATCGTCCTTATACCCAGAATTACGTAGTTTGAGGTCTCCAAAGCGGGTAAAAAGCCAGCCATTTCGGGCATTGCGGGTAGGCATGACGCAGTCAAACATATCAATGCCCAAGCTCACGCCCAAAATGAGATCTTCTGGAGTGCCAACTCCCATTAAATAGTGGGGCATATGTTCAGGTAACTTTGGGGCCGTGAAATTCAGAATGTGCTCAAATTCTGGTTTGGGCTCCCCAACAGAGAGGCCGCCGATAGCAATACCATCAAAACCTTGTTGGCTAACGGCATCTAATGAAAATTCACGAAGGTTTTCAAACATGCCACCTTGGACAATGCCAAAAAGCCCATTGCCAGTATTTAGTTCACGAAAGCGCTTCAAAGAGCGATCACCCCAACGCAATGACATCTCCAATGAAGAGCGTGTAGTTTTTTCGGAAGTCGGCTGACCCTTGATTTCGTATGGAGTGCATTCATCAAACTGCATGGCAATGTCACTATTGAGAACCGCCTGAATTTCCATCGAAACCTCTGGAGACATAAATAACTTGTCGCCATTTATAGGCAATGCAAACGTGACGCCTTCCTCAGAAATCTTACGCAATGTACCCAAACTAAATACTTGGAAACCACCTGAGTCAGTCAAAATGGGATTATCCCAGCCCATAAAGCGATGTAGACCACCATGTTTTTTAATAACACCCAATCCTGGTCGTAGCCAAAGGTGAAAAGTATTTCCGAGAATAATTTGCGCCTTTGCTTCATTGAGATCGCGTGGCGTCATCGCTTTTACGGTGCCATAGGTGCCAACTGGCATAAAGATTGGGGTTTGTACGCTTCCATGGGGAAGGTCGAGTTGACCAAGACGAGCAGGGCTTTGTGAATCCCGCGCTAGGATGTTGAAGTGAACTGGTTTGGTCATAACTTTGTATTCTCAAGTCGGCATAGAAACATCGCATCTCCATAACTAAAGAAACGATACTTCTGTTGAATAGCATGTTGATAAGCTGCTCGAATGTTTTCCATTCCTGCAAAAGCACTTACCAACATCAATAGGGTAGATTTTGGCAGATGAAAGTTGGTTAGCAAGCAATCTACGGTTTTAAATTGATAGCCCGGTGTAATAAAGAGATTAGTCTCGCCACTGCTTTTCCCGTTGGCTGCCTGGCTTTCTAGGGCGCGGAGGCTCGTGGTGCCTACTGCAATCACTCTTCCACCATTCTTCTTTGCAGTGTCTATTGCCTGCAAAGTTTCGTCAGGAATGGAGAACCACTCATAGTGCATCTTATGTTTTGAGAGATCTTCTTCTCGTACGGGCGTAAAAGTACCTGCACCGACGTGCAGCGTGACCGTTGCCTGATTCACGCCTAAATCTTTAATTTTTTGCAAAATTACTTCATCAAAATGGAAGCCTGCTGTTGGGGCTGCAACCGCCCCCGGATTTTTAGCTACAATGGTCTGATAGCGTTGAGCATCTTCACTATCTGGTTGGTGTTCGATATAAGGGGGTAACGGTAGTTCACCAAATCGCTCCAATAATGAAAAAACATTCTCAGGAAAGCGGACTTCGTAAAAACGCCCGTTATAGCCAATCATTTCTACTGGGAAGGTTTCTCCTGCCTGGTTATGTATATGAACCGCACTACCAGTCTTTGGCGCCTTTGAGGCTCTAATTTGAACCCAGGCTTGTTTTTCTCCGCTAATGCGCTCGATGAGCATTTTAACGTTACCGCCAGTTTCTTTTTTCCCAGGCAGACGAGCTGGGATGACTTTAGTGTCATTGAAGATCAACAAGTCCCCAGGCCGAACAAGGCTAAGAATGTCCGTAAACTGTCGATCAAGCAATTCGACATGATTTAGCCCTCCAGCCTTGACCTCTAAGAGGCGGCTATCAGTTCTATTCGCCAAAGGATGTTGGGCGATTAGTTCGGGCGGAAGTTCGTAATT
Source organism: Polynucleobacter necessarius (assembly GCF_900095205.1). Classification (NCBI taxonomy): domain Bacteria; kingdom Pseudomonadati; phylum Pseudomonadota; class Betaproteobacteria; order Burkholderiales; family Burkholderiaceae; genus Polynucleobacter; species Polynucleobacter necessarius. The sequence goes on from NZ_LT606951.1 coordinate 300,075, forward strand.
GAAGTCAGAGAGTTGCATAGCATTACCATCAGGTATTAGATTTTAACGATGACTACTAAACAAACGCCAAGCACACTCCAAAAGATGGGTTTAGATAGCCCAATGGCCCTTGCTTTGCATTTGCCATCCCGTTATGAGGATGAAACTGAGTTGCTTACTATTGAAGAGGCAATTCATCAAGGTAGATTTAACTCGGCTCAGACGCAAGGAGTCGTCATTCGTAATCAGGTCTTATTTCGACCTAGAAGACAGATGGTGGTCACTATTGAGGATGAAACGGAGACCCTTAATCTCCGTTTCCTCAACTTTTACCCTAGCCAGCAAAAGCAGATGGCCGTTGGGGTCAATATCAGAATTCGTGGCGATGTACGTGAGGGCTTTCAGGGTCCAGAAATGGTGCACCCTACAGTGCGAGCCGTTGCTCCAGATGCGTCATTACCCACCAGCTTGACTCCGGTCTATCCAGCCAGTGTCGGAGTTTCGCAAGCCATCATTCGTAAAGCCGTTAACCAAGCTTTGAGTGAACCGGTTTTGAATGAAATTTTGGCAGAGTTTCTACCGAAAAAACTCATGGCAGAGTTATTACCAAGTAATGATTGGCCTAATCTGCAATCAGCGATTACTTATTTGCATCAACCGCCTGCCGACGCCGATACCCAGTCATTACTGGAGCGTACTCATCCTGCATGGCGTCGAGTACAGTTTGAAGAACTCCTTGCTCAGCAAATTTCTTTAAAACGCGCACATGCTATTCGTCGAGAACGACATGCACCATCTTTTGCAAAAATTCAAGATGAAAGTAAAGACAAAACAAGAAAGCAAAGTTTTGAAGAAGGTTTGCTGAAAGTCCTGCCCTTTACATTAACTAATGCACAAGAACGCGTTTGGTCGGAAATTAGCGCTGACCTCTCTAAATCTTTTCCGATGAATCGCCTTTTACAAGGCGATGTTGGCAGTGGCAAAACCGTAGTAGCTGCTTTGGCTGCCGCACGGACAATAGAGCATGGCTATCAAGCAGCCATCATGGCTCCTACTGAGATTTTGGCTGAACAGCACTATTTGAAAATGAAAGAGTGGTTTGAGCCTCTGGGTGTAATGATTGCATGGTTGTCAGGCAGCCTAAAAGCCAAAGAAAAAAAATTGGCACAAGAGGTGATTGAGAGCGGAGAAGCGCAGCTGATTATTGGAACGCATGCGTTGATACAGGAGAATGTGAGCTTTGCCAAACTCGGTCTAGCAGTGATTGATGAGCAACATCGTTTTGGAGTAAGGCAGCGTTTAGAAATTCAGCAACGTGTTGGATCAGAATTTTTTTACTGTCATCAGTTGATGATGTCAGCTACTCCTATTCCTCGTACTTTAGCGATGACTTACTACGCCGATTTGGATGTTTCAGTGATTGATGAGTTACCTCCGGGGCGTAAGTCTATTGCAACCAAGGTCGTTAAAGCTAGTCGGCGTGATGAGGTGGTTGGTGGTTTGCAAAGTTGGTTATCAAAAGGGCTCCAGGCATACTGGGTTTGTCCTCTGATTGAAGAGTCTGAAGCTCTGCAATTACAAACCGCAGTGGAAAGCTTTGAGCTGCTTACGCAAGCACTGCCCGACTTCAAGTTTGGTTTAGTGCACGGAAGATTAAAGGCGGAAGAAAAAGCGGCAGTCATGGCTGCCTTCAAGGCGAATGAAATTCAACTTCTAGTTGCCACTACGGTGATTGAGGTAGGGGTTGACGTCCCTAATGCGGCGTTGATGGTGATTGAACATGCTGAGCGATTTGGCTATGCCCAGATTCATCAACTACGTGGTCGTGTGGGCAGGGGTTCAGCAGATTCAGTCTGCATTTTGATGTATGCCGAGCCTTTATCGATGGCTGCTAAAGAACGCTTACAAACCTTGCGTGAGACCGCAGATGGGTTTGTAATCGCCGAGCGTGACTTATCTCTCCGTGGTCCAGGAGAACTCCTTGGCGCTAAACAATCGGGCGATACCATGTTGCGATTTGTTGATCTTCAACGTGATGCCTGGCTCATCGAGCTGGCTCAAAAGGCTGCTGAGCGTTTGCTCGCTGAGCATGCTGATCTTGTAGAGCGACATCTAGAGCGCTGGCTTGGATCTCGCGCTGAATTTCTAAAGGCTTGATAATTACTTCATGAATTTAAAAGAACGTTTTATTTCTTATGGGTACTTAATTAGGCTCGATAAGCCCATTGGTACGCTCTTGCTGTTATGGCCAACCCTGTGGGCTCTCTGGCTAACAAGCAGCGGTGTGCCGGATTTATCTACTCTGCTGATCTTTGTAGTGGGCACATTTTTAATGCGCAGCGCAGGTTGTGCAATCAATGACTATGCTGATCGTGACTTTGATCGCTACGTCAAAAGAACAGAAGGCCGTCCCGTCACGAGTGGCAAAATTTCCTGGAAAGAAGCGGTGGCAGTTGCTGGTGTTTTAGCCTTCCTCGCTTTTTTACTAATCCAACCTTTAAATGTATTTACAAAGCAACTGTCGGTTATAGCGTTGCTAGTAGCCTTTATTTACCCATTTACCAAAAGATTTTTTGCCATGCCTCAAGCCGTCTTAGGCATTGCCTTTGGGTTTGGTATCCTCATGGCTTATGCGGCCATTTTGGACTTCATTCCCTTGGAGGCTTGGATTCTTTTTATAGGAAATATTTTCTGGGCAATTGCCTATGACACTGCTTATGCAATGGTAGATCGAGATGATGACTTGCGTTTAGGGTTGCGCACATCAGCGATTACTTTTGGAAAAAACGACATCATCGCTATAGCAATTTGTTATGGAATACTATTTTTAAGTCAGCTATGCGTAGCCCAATTGGCTGGCTTAAGTAATTACTATTTGTTGGGTTGGTTCCCAGCCCTAGCTTGCGCTATCTACCACTTAAAGCTGGTTTCAACACGCAACCGAGAGGATTGCTTTAAAGCATTCCGCCACAACAATTGGTTGGGCGGATTTTTATTTTTAGGTATTGTTTTGGGGACGGCTATTAACTAGCTTTGACCCAGCTCATCACCCATGGTCTTGCCACGTTGGCTAGCAGCATCAATTGCTTTTTCCAAGATCTCTTGCCAGCCATGTTGCTTCATTACCTCAAGCGCAGCCGCTGTGGTACCACCCTTAGAGGTTACTCTCTCGCGCAACACTCCTGCATGCTCGTCGGAGTTATGGGCAAGTTGTGCAGTACCTTCAAGCGTTGCATAAGCGAGTTTGCGTGCGGTATCGTTATCTAAGCCGAGCTTCACGCCGGCGGACTGCATTGCCTCTAGAAATGCAAAAACATAAGCAGGCCCGCTACCTGAAACGGCAGTCACGGCATCCATTAGCTTTTCTTCCGAAACCCAAACCGCTTGACCAACTGCGTTGCAAATGGTTTCTGCTAAAGCGCGGTCGGGCTGACCTACAGCAGAGTCCGCAAAGAGACCAGTGATGCCTTTGCCAATGAGTGCGGGTGTATTGGGCATGGCGCGGATACAACGGGTGTGATCAAGCCAGCGACTCATATCTTTCAGCCGAATTCCGGCAGCAATGTTCAAAATTAGTGGGCCAGGAGCGGTCGCATGCTTTAGTTTGGTAGCTAGACCTTTGGCAACAATATTGAAGTCTTGTGGCTTGATTGCCATCACAACCACGTTATTTTTGGAGAAGTCAAAAGCAATTTGCTCTGGTGCGCCAATACCTTGCACACCAAAATCTTCATATAGCTTTAAGGCGGTAATTGTATTAGCTTCTACAACAGAGATTTGGTTTGGTTCAAATCCACTAGCGAGTAGACCGCTAATGAGGGCCCGCCCCATATTGCCGCCGCCAATAAAAGTAATGTGGGTGTTGCTATTAGTTTGAGTAATATTATTTGTGCTCATTTGTTAATCTTATCGCGCTTCCCAAAAATAGTTGTTCCAACTCTTACCATGGTGCTTCCTTCGTGGATGGCAGCTTCTAGGTCATCAGACATGCCCATTGAAAGTGTGTCAAAAAATTGGTATCCTAGTTCTGTGGAATGGGATGCTTGTATTCGTTTAAAACAATCCTGTACGGCCCCAAAAGCCTGGCGCTGTTGATGGATATCTGATGTAGGCGCTGGAATGGCCATTAAGCCTCTGAGAGCCACATTGGGTAAAGCGGTAATGGCACTACACAGAGAATTAGCTTCCGCTAAGGAAACACCGCTTTTGCTATCTTCTTCACTCACATTGAGTTGTACGCAAACCATCAATGGCGGCAAATCTGGAAATTCCCCGCGTTGGGTGGATAGACGCTCGGCAATTTTGAGTCGATCCACACTGTGAACCCAATCGAAATGTTGCGCCACTTCCCTTGTTTTATTGCTTTGCAGTGGACCAATGAAATGCCATATAAGCCAAGGACGTAATTTGGCAAGCTTCTCAATTTTTTCTACTGCCTCTTGGACATAGTTTTCGCCAAATGCAGATTGACCAGCATGCATAGCCTCTTCTACTGCTGAAGCAGGAAAGGTTTTGCTGACGGCTAAAAGTTCAATTTCTTCAGGTTCACGTTTTGCTGCTAAGGCAGCAAGTTCAATTCGCTCCCTGACTTGCATCAGATTAACTACGATGGAATTCATGAGGCCTTAGCTGACTTGCTGACGAGTTGATCCACTATTTCTATCCAATGAACAACCGGGGTGTCATCTTGTTGTAAATGAGTAATACAGCCAATATTTCCAGAAACAATCACTTCCGCACCAGACTCCTCACACGCAGTATTGAGGTGAGCAAGTTTATTGTTGCGAAGCTGTTCAGATAATTCTGGTTGAGTAACAGAGTAAGTTCCGGCAGATCCACAACAAAGATGACTATCTACACATAAACTCACGCCAATACCTATGTTAGAGAGTAGGCCCTCAACTTTGCCGTGGATTTGTTGCCTATGCTGCAAAGCACAAGGTGGGTGATACAACCACACCTGGTTTAGGATCCGTACCCACAAGCTGGATAAGCTCGTTTTGCAATGAAGGAAGAATCTCAGAGATATCTTTAGTTAAGTCAGAGACCTTTTTGGCTTTTGCCGCGTAAGTGGGATCGTTTGCAAACAGATGTCCATAATCCTTCACCATCACTCCGCAACCAGAAGCAGTCATCACAATTGCTTCTACGCCACTTTCTACTATAGGCCACCAAGCATCAATATTTTGCTTAGCATTTTCCAGGCCGCCAGCTTGGTCATTCAGGTGATAGCGTAGTGCCCCGCAACAAGTTGCGCTCGGAGCGCTAATGAGTTGAATCTTCAATGCATTGAGTACACGAGCTGTTGCTGAATTAATATTAGGCAACATACCAGGTTGGACGCAGCCTTCTAATAAAACCATTTTTCGTTGATGCGTTGAAGCAGGTCTTGCATACGGATCAGTAGACTTTGCCAATACTTTATATTAAGGGTTAGCGGAATTTTTCGTTGGATACCGCTAGGCATAAATGGGCATACTAGGCGACCCAATGTCATCGCGGAATTAAACAGCGCAGGCTTGGTTAAGCCTCCTTTTAGCGCCCAGCGTGTAAGTCTTTGGGCAAAAGGACGTTCAGGCGCGTTTTCTTCTGCCCATTTACGACCGATGTCAATCAGGTTGCCATATTGTACACCCCTAGGGCAAGTACTTTCGCAATTACGACACATTAAGCAACGATCTAAATGAAGACGAGTTTTTTCGGTAGGAGCGTGACCTTCGGCAATTTGCTTAATGAGATAGATGCGTCCACGTGGGCCATCTAACTCATCGCCTAACAACTGATAAGTAGGGCAGGTAGCAGTACAAAAAACCGCAGTGAACACATTTACCCAGAATACGAGCTGCCTCGATACCTTCCGGCGTGTTGGCGAATTGAGGGGCTAGTTGAGTTTGCATATCTGTACTTATGGAAGACGTTTAGTGGCAAATACGCCAGCAGGATCAAAGGCGGATCTCAATCGTTCCTGCACTGCTTCAAGGGCTTTGGTATGAGTTTGCTCTGAGAGCAATGTAAAGCGCTGAAAACCAGGATCTACATTTGCGCCCTGTCTAAAACGAGTAGCGTGTCCACCATGAGAATTGGCAAGAGCTTTGAGGGTTGTATAAGTAGCTTCATCACCAGGCGCTTTAATCCATCGTTGTTGACCGTGCCACTCCAAAATAATCTCATCGTCAGCACCAGGAATTGTGAGAGATCCACAAGCAGCAGGAAGCGCTAGACGGTATAGAGTTTGATCAGCGCCAAGATTGACAAATGAGGACAGTTTTTGTTCACGCAAATCATTCCAGAAATTTTCAGCAATCTCATTACTGAGTTCAACTGCCATTACCAACGAGCTCATCAGTGAAATAGCGGCTTTAACAGCTGCCTCTGCGCCTGCAAGACGAATCGTTAGCTCACCATCCCCACCATTGGCAGAGCCAATCCAGCAACTTGCTGAGAGCGGAAGCGGCTGACCAGCCCATTCATTTAGTATTTTTAAAGCTTTTTCTTGGGATATCTGACAGCGTAAGGTGACGGTGGCTGCAGGTTTTGGTAGCACTTTGACAGAAGCTTCTAAAAGAAGCGCTAATGTCTCTAAGGAGCCTGGTAATAAACGAGAAACGTCATAACCTGCAACGTTTTTCATCACCTTGCTGCCAAAGGAAAGGTCTTGACCTTTGCCATCCAAAATGTGCGCACCTAATACAAAGTCTCGGAAATTTCCAACAGTAATACGACCGGGCCCAGCCAATCCAGCAGCAATTGCGCCGCCGAAGGTTGCATTATCACCAAAATGAGGAGGCTCGAAAGCGAGTACCTGATTTTTTTCTTTTAGAGCGGATTCTATTTCTTTTAGTGGCGTACCTGCGCAAGCGGTGATAACTAGTTCTTCCGGTTGGTATTCCAAAATCCCTGAGTAAGAAAGCGTATTCAGTTTGATGAAGCCGTTTGAATTTCCGTACCAAGATTTTGTGCCACCACCCTCAATCGAAAGTGCTGTCTTATTGTTGGCCGCATTTAGAATTTGTTCACGAAATACATTGATTTGATCATTGGATTGACTCATTAGAAGCGCTCCAATTCTGGATGAGGTAGCTGGCCGCCGCTAATACGCATGCGACCATATTCTGCACAACGATTCAAAGTGGGGATTGCTTTATCTGGATTGAGAAGTTTCTCTGGATCAAAAGCACTCTTTACGCCCCAGAATGATTCGCGCTCACCCTCACCAAATTGCACACACATTGAATTAATTTTTTCGATACCGACACCATGCTCACCGGTGATGGTGACGCCGAGCTCAACACAGGCCTCCAAAATTTCAGTGCCAAATTCTTCTGCTCGATGCCATTCTTCTTGGTCTGCACCATTAAACAAAATGAGGGGATGCATATTGCCATCGCCTGCATGAAATACGTTCAAACAACCAAGGCCATACTTCCCTTCCATGCCTTGTATGCGCTTGAGAAGGGTAGCTATATGACGGCGAGGAATAGTGCCATCCATGCAATAGTAATCAGGCGCTAAGCGACCTGCAGCAGGAAATGCATTCTTGCGGCCACTCCAAAACTTCAAGCGTTCGCTTTCATCTTTAGAGATCTGAATACCACTTGCGCCAGCTTCCTCAAGTACTTTGGTCATGCGTTCAATTTCTTCAGCAACCTCCTCAGGTGTGCCATCGGATTCGCAGAGCAAAATTGCCTCAGCATCTAAGTCATATCCAGCGTGTACAAATTCTTCAACTGCTCGAGTAGTAGCTTTGTCCATCATTTCTAAGCCAGCAGGAATGATTCCTGCGGCAATGATGGCGGTAACTGCATTGCCACCTTTTTCAATGTCATCAAAACTGGCCATGATGACGCGGGCCAACTTTGGCTTGGCTACCAGCTTTACTGTAACTTCGGTCACCACCGCGAGCATACCTTCACTGCCCATCATGATGGCCAATAAATCGAGACCAGGTGCATCAGGTGCCAAGCCACCAAATTCTACGATCTCACCATTCATTAGTATTCCTCGAACGCGTAAAACATTGTGCAGAGTCAAGCCATACTTCAAACAGTGAACACCACCTGAGTTTTCATTGACGTTGCCACCTATAGAGCAAGCAATTTGCGACGATGGATCTGGAGCGTAATACAAGCCAAGATGTGCAACTGCTTCAGAGATAGCGAGATTGCGAACTCCAGGTTGAACTACAGCAGTACGAGTAAATGGATCAATGCTGAGAATTTTCTTGAGCTTAGCTTAAAGACAATACCAATCCCTGAGAAGGCGGCATAGCGCCACCTGATAGCCCAGTTCCTGATCCTCGAGGAACTGCCGGGATGTTCATCTCATAGCAAATTTTAGAATTTTCGCGACCTGTTCCTCTGTTTCGGGGAGGGTCACTGCCAAAGGCATCCGTCTATAGGCCGCTAAACTATCGCATTCATAAGGAATAGTGTCTTCCGGCTCCCATAAAAGGGCATATTCCGGCAGGATTGGGCGCAGGGCCGAAACCAATTTGGACTGTAGGGCGCTAATAGCGGCTATATCGGATGGTGGGGTCACCATATTCATATGAATCATTTTAGCCATTTACCTATAATTAAGCTTATGGGAAATCGACTATCAAAAATCGCCACCAGAACTGGTGATGCAGGCATGACTGGCTTAGGGGACAGGAGTCGCGTTGAGAAAGAGCATCTTCGAATCTGCGCCATGGGTGATGTGGATGAGTTGAACTCTGAAATCGGGGTTTTGATGACAGAAGCGATCCCAGAAAATATCTCTTCCGAGTTAGGCGAGCTTTTTCTACAGGTGCAGCATGATTTATTCGATTTGGGTGGCGAGCTTTGCATCCCCAATTACAAGCTACTCAATCCTGAGCAGGTTGCTCAACTCGATGTTTGGCTCGAAAAATATAACCAGCAATTATCCCCACTAACTGAATTTATCCTGCCGGGTGGAACACGGGCAGCCGCACAAGCGCACGTCTGCAGAACAGCATGTCGTAGAGCGGAGCGTTCGATTGTTCGTTTGGGCTTGGGAAGAACCTTTATATGACTCGCCACGTCAGTATGTAAATCGATTATCTGACCTGCTCTTCGTGCTCGCTCGTATTTTAAATCGGGCTGCAGGAGGATCTGATGTACTTTGGAAGCACGAAAAAAAAGAGACTAAGTTATTTAGTCTCTTTTAGCTATTTCACTTGTAAATTTACTGACGCATTATTTTTTCTTACTTCTGCGTTTCTTAACGGCGGTAGCAAGACGTTCTAATATTTGTACCGAGTCTTCCCAGTTAATACAAGCATCGGTAATACTCTTGCCGTATTCCAAGTTGCTTGGATCATCTTTTCCGGGAGTAAATTTCTGCGCACCATCGTTTAGATGACTTTCCACCATTACGCCAAAAATCTGATGGGAACCAGACTCAATTTGTTGAGCCACATCATCAGCAACAACAATCTGACGTTCATGTTTTTTGCTTGAATTGGCATGTGATAAGTCAACCATCAAACTGGTTGGAAGCTTTGCTGCATCTAGCTCAGAGCAGGCTGCTTGGACAAACTTTGTTTCGTAATTTGGTTCTTTGCCGCCACGTAAAATTACATGGCAATCTTTATTACCTTTGGTCTCCACAACGGACACTTGACCATTCTTATGAACGGATAAAAAGTGATGAGGACGACCAGCAGCTTGAATAGCGTCCGTAGCAATTTTGATGTTGCCATCGGTACCGTTCTTAAATCCAATTGGTGCAGATAATCCTGAGGCGAGTTCACGATGAACTTGACTCTCAGTAGTGCGCGCGCCAATTGCACCCCAAGAAATCAGGTCTGCAATATATTGCGGAGAAATCACATCTAAGAATTCGCTACCTGCTGGCATTCCAAGACGATTAATTTCCATGAGCACTTGACGCGCAAGTCGAAGACCTTCTTCAATGCGATAGCTCTCATCAAGATACGGGTCATTAATCAAACCCTTCCATCCTACAGTGGTACGCGGCTTTTCAAAATACACGCGCATCACAATTTCTAATTCACCAACAAAACGTTTACGTTCTTCTAATAGGCGTTGGCAATATTCAAGTGCAGCTCTCGGATCATGAATAGAGCATGGTCCGATGATGACCAGCAGGCGATCATCCTTACCGTGAATAATGTCGCGGATTTTTTTGCGAGTTTTGCTAATTAATGCTTCAGTTGGTGTTCCCGCAATTGGGAAAAAGCGGATCAAATGCTCTGGCGGAGGCAGAACAGAGATGTTGTCAATGCGTTGATCGTCGGTATCCGAGGTTTTATCAACGGCGGAGTACCAATTGGCGGGATTCGTATTTTGTTGGCTCACACGACCATTTTAAGTCGTATTTAGACTTAATCAGGCGGTTCCACCTACTGTGAGACTATCAATCCTTAAGGTAGGCTGTCCAACCCCGACCGGCACGCTCTGTCCTTCCTTGCCGCAAACCCCCACGCCGCCATCGAGCTTGAGGTCATTTCCACTCATGGAAACCTGTTTTAGGGATTCTGGGCCACTGCCAATAATCGTGGCGCCTTTCACGGGATACTGAATTTTGCCGTTTTCTACCCAGTAAGCCTCTGAGGCAGAAAAGACAAATTTCCCACTGGTGATATCTACCTGACCACTACCAAAATTGACTGCATATAAGCCGCGTTTAATGCTGGCTACGATTTCTTGGGGGTCGTCTTTACCCGCCAGCATGTATGTGTTGGTCATTCTGGGCATTGGAAGGGACGCAAAGCTTTCGCGACGTCCATTACCAGTCAGTGGCATTTTCATGAGGCGTGCATTTAAGCTATCTTGAATATAACCTTTTAAGATACCATCTTCAATTAAGGTGGTGCATTGAGTGGGGGTGCCTTCATCATCAATATTTAAGGAGCCTCTTCGGCCAGCTAGAGTGCCGTCATCTACGACAGTAACGCCCTTAGCTGCAACCCGCTGTCCAATACGACCCGCAAAAGCTGAAGAGCCTTTGCGATTAAAGTCGCCCTCTAAACCATGTCCTACCGCTTCATGTAATAGAACGCCTGGCCATCCAGGACCCATGACTACTGTCATTGGCCCTGCGGGTGCCAGACGAGATTCAAGATTGACTAGAGCGCCATCAACCGCTTCATCAACATAACGATTGATAAGTTCAGTGTCAAAGTAAAGATAGTCATGACGAGCGCCACCACCTGAGGAGCCAGATTCACGGCGACCATTTTGTTCAGCAATGACATGCACTGAAACACGTACTAGAGGTCGAACGTCAGCGGCTAATAATCCATCTGCGCGCACTACTAAAACTACGTCAAACTCACCTGCCAAACTTGCCATCACTTGGATAATTCTTGGATCACGTGCTTTAGCTCGACGTTCAATGCTTTCAAGTAGAGCGATTTTTTCTTTAGGCTGTAGCGAATCAAGAGGATTGATATCTGAATACAACTTATTAGAAACAGGGTTAAATAGTTTGGTGGCAACGGCTTGTTTACCGCCCTCAGGGCCAATCACACGTGTGGCAGTAGCGGCTTTGCTTAATGCTTCTAAATTAATTTCGTCTGAGTAGGCAAACGCAGTCTTGTCACCATAGATCGCTCGCACACCAACTCCTTGGTCAATGCTAAAGCTTCCTGATTTAACGATTCCTTCTTCAAGACTCCAGCTCTCACTCCGAGTGTGCTGAAAGTACAGGTCTGCATCATCGAGACGGTGGGTAAATAGGTTGCCAAAGGTATGGTGGAGATCTTGCTCAGTTAACCCAGTTGGCTCAAGTAAGATCGATTTTGCTAATTTGATGAGATCTGCTTGCTTCTTGGCTTTTGTCCAATTAGCGGGAAATAGTGCTTCTGGTGCATTCATGTGATTTAGCAAATCTTTCTTTAGAGCTTACGATGCGCAAGTGCGGGTAGCTTAGAGCGTACCTCGTTTAATTTATCTTTGCACAAAACCCCAGAAATAAAGCCCTCGCCCTCGGGAAGATTTGTCAAGACACTGCCCCAAGGATCAATCAGCATACTGTCACCCCAAGTTCGACGTTGATTGAGGTGAGTGCCGCCCTGTGCAGAAGCTAATACATAACATTGGTTTTCGATGGCGCGAGCACGTAGTAAAACCTCCCAATGATCTTTGCCGGTGGTGTAAGTAAATGCAGCCGGAATGATGTGGCAGTCTACCGGCCCAAGGGCTCGATAAAGCTCGGGAAAGCGTAGGTCATAGCAAACGCTCATGCCAAAAGTCCACCCATTGCCATTGATGGAAATTTTGAGAAGACCAGGCGTATTCCCTGCTTCAATCGTTTCAGACTCCTGATAGCGTTCCGTTGCCGTTTGAAAACCAAACAAATGAATTTTGTCGTAACGATGGATTTGTTGACCTTCGGGGTCAAAAACAAGCATGGTATTTAGTACTTTGTTTGGATCAAACGCCTCAAGTGGAATGGTGCCTGCTACTAAATAAAGATTATTGTCTTTGGCAATTTTTGATAGATGATCTTGAATAGGACCGCTACCGAGTTTTTCTCTAACACGCACTTTATCGGTGTCTTTCAGACCCATCAAACAAAAATATTCTGGGAGTACAGCTAACCTTGCACCCTTATCTGCCGCCGCTTTAATTAGTCTGGAAGCAGTGGATAGATTCTCTTGGATTGTGGGAGTAGAGACCATTTGAATGGAGGCAATCTTTAATTCTCCCGTATTTGCTGAGGCGCTCATAATAAATAGTTAGTTAGGCTTTGAATTTAAATTACTTGGAATGCGTTGCTGCTCTAAATTGTTATTGATTGCTCTGCTTTGCTCCTTGAGCAATTCTTTATTCCGAATCGTATCAATAGCTTTTGGATCAAGCGGCTGCCCTTGTTGGTCCAACGGAATCACTTCGGGATTGTCCCAGGAACCTTGTACCAAATAATCCGATTGTAGGTTGCGATTAATTTGACTAGTAATTAGGTACTGCCCAACCAATGCACCTAAACCCACAATAGGGTTAATTGCAAAAGCCGCCAATGATCCGGCTGTAGCATCAATGGTGGGGAATATGGTCACTCGTAAATCTTGAGTTTGTTTGGGAATGTTAATTTGACCAGACATGGCAACTCTTGCTTGATCAAGAGACATATTAAATTTCTTAGTTTGAGCTATGCCAGCATTAATATCAAAAGTAGCATCAATCGAATTAAATGGCGTGCCCTTAGTGACAATATTGCCTAGACCACCCTTGAGATCCAGCGTAGCAAATTTAAGTAGACTTTGTAGGCTAAGAACGTCAAGTAGCTTCGCACCGCCGGAGTTCACTTCTAATAATCGACCTTTTTCAAGGTTCAATACCGCTTTACCCGTGAGGGTGTCGTAATTGGGGTTAAAAGGGGATCCATCCCAATCAGAACTTGCAACCAGTTTGCCTTGGCCACCTTCTACGGATTTTTGGTCGCTCCAGCGAGCGATGATCTGACCAGCATCTTTGATGATTAATTCACTACTGAAGCTGGTGTGCTCACTTTCTTTGGTTGTAGGACCAATCCATTTGCCAGTGAGAGTGCCGCTACCTTGTGGATTATTTATTTGAAGAGAATCCATAACCAAAACATTGTTGCTCGTTTTGGTTTTAAGTTTGATTTGTCCTAGCTGACCCTTTGACCATGAAAAGTCATCAATCACTAGATCAAGACTGGGGATTAAATTAGGGCTAAGCTTTGCTTTTGGCGGTGTATTTTTCTCTACAGGCTGAGTATTTTCAATCGAAGGAGTGCTCTCTGGGGGTACTTTAAGGCGCGTCAAATGTCCGCTGATGAGGCCACTAGTCTGTAGTTTATCGGGATCAGAATATTGAACTTGGCCAAAAATAGAAGGTGAGCTAAAGCGCATCTGCCAGGATGTATTTTTATTATTCGCAACAAAATTCAAGTCCTGCCATTTACGATTAAGGAAGATAACTTTTTTAACATCTGCGTTGAGTTGAATATTCCCTATGCTCGAATTTTCAGTCTTGGAAGGGTTAACTTTTTTCTTTTGGCTTTCTAGATAGTTTTCCCAAACATCTAAATCGAGTTCTGCAGCGGATAGGTTTAATTGAAACCCTTGTGCTGGTGGAATGGCAGATGTTCCAATGCCTACTGCATGGCGAAGACTGTCATCATTACCGATTTCACCTTGGGTGTAATAGGCATCTCCAAATTTTCCATCCCAAGAAAATCGACCTGAATTGGTTTTTGTCTTTGGGGAAGTTTTTAGTACTAACTGGCCAAACATGGGTGTGCCCAATTGTTTTTTTGCAGGAGTGGGGGCGGCGCTGACCCAATCTCGCATATCAAACTTTAGAGTAGTTTCGCTGCTTCCCTTGTTGAAATTAATGCTTCCTGCATATCGAGCGATACCGCTTTGAGATTGCAAAATTGGAAGAATCTGTACATTGAGATCATTAGCAAAATAGTTTTTGATAAAGCTGGCCGCCACATCCCCAGAAATGTTGTAGCTTTCACTCGAGGCCGCGCTTGAAATCTTGATGGATCCCCCAAGAAAATTTGCCGTGATATCTTCAAATTTAGGATGTACATCGGTAATCTTAATTTTGCCCTTGAGGTTTTCAAAAGGAGGTAAATCCGCCCATTGCACTTTATTGCCTGGGAAGCTTAGCTTAATGTCAGTGGTGGTATCGCCGTTACCAGTTAAAGGAATCTTTAGCCCTAAGCTGAGATTTGTAGGTCCAGTAACTTTCAAGTTTCGTACAAGAGCAATTTTGTTCTTGCCAACAGGCGAGGCAAATAAATAGTCTAGTAGTTGTGGCGCATCACCTTGTGCCTCACCGTTCACGGTCAGAATTAATTGCTTTGCGCTAACACTGGGAACTTCCGCATGAAATTGACTGAGGGCAACTTGTTTGTAGCTGGCCTGATTAATGTCAACTAATAGTTGGGCGTTCTGCATACTAATAACACCATTAACCTGATTAAAGGGCAACCAAACACCATCAGCATTAGAGGTGCTGGGAACTGGGTGGAAGGTCGCACCAACAATCGGCAAATTAAATGTGAATTCACCGGTGCCTGCTTTGGCAAATGGAATTTCACTAGGGTCGCCTTTAATGTGCAAACTACCTTTTTTGATCACTCCAGCATCAAAAGCTTTACTTAAATAGGATTTAGCATCGCTACTCATTCCCACTGGTAAATAGCGATAAGCGGTTTTGAGACTCGCTTGAGCAAAATTCATATCAAGACTCATCCGGTCAGGCTTTTTTGCGTTGCCAATAATGTAATTGAGATTAAGTGTTGTCGAGATTTCGGGATTACTAAGTGAAAGCTGCTTTGTATCGATGACCCAGCTACCCTTTTGTTTTGACAAAGAAATTTGACCAGATGCTTGGTCGAGTTTGATTTTCGGGTCAACTAATAAATCATTGATTTCGACCTCAAGATCATTCGATTGAACCGAAAAGCTACCCTTATTTTGGTCGGCAGTGAGGAAGCCTGAAAGATTATTTACCGAGGGGATTGCTTTGCTAATTCCTACAAAACTTAAATTAATGAGCTTCGCACTCACAGTAAAGTCAACTTTATTTGATTTAAACCATCCACCGGGAATATTCAGAGCAGATAAAGGGGATTTACTTTCAGACCAATTAATATCTAAATTTTGTAGCTCACCATCAGCTTGTGAAGTTTTAATCCATTGGCGAACCTTTTTAGATAAAGGAAGATTCATGGCAAATAAGGCAATATCTTCAACTGAAATCTTTGGTGATGAAAAGCCAAACTCTTTGATTTCCCCACCTCCAGCTGGCGGCCTCCAACGAAAAGTCATTGGGCTTAAATTCTCAAGCGGGGTGGACTGTGGACTGTCAAAATCACGCCAAGCAAATGTCTTGGTGGTGATCGAAATCAGTCCACTGTCAGTCTCTTGAATAAGATTGGTTTCAAGTCTTCCAAGGGCAATGGCATCTTCCTCTTTGGAAAGTTGTAAAGTTAAATGATCAGCAGCTAAATAAATTTCTCCACCATCAGGCTTACCGTTATCAATTTTCAATTTCCCATTAGAGTTCAATGCTCCTGTCAGTGTATTCAGGGGTAGAGAAAATTCTTTCGAAATTTGACCAAGCTGAAGTTCGTTTAGATTCCAAGAGATGGTTCCAATCCAATCACGCCAATTGCCAGCTTGACCACCAATATGATGTACTAGATCTATCTCAACTGAGATAGGGCCCTTGGTCCAAGGTGTAATTGCATTTAATGAACCTATATGACTGCGAATGCCATTACTAAGTGATAGATTTTGAATCTCTATCGAAGAAATTGCCTTTTTTTTGAGCTGGTCATTCCAAAATAATTTTACGTCGCTAATGCGTAGTATATCGTTTTGAGCAAAGAGCCAATTTTCTGCGGAATAGTCATTAGTGTTTCCGTCAATTGAGATGCCGGCGATGGTGATGATGCCTTTGCTGCTACGTTGGGCATAAATTTCAGCACCCTCAACATTGAGCTCATGAAAGAAAGGCGCTAGGTGATAAAAAGAAGCCCAGCTTAATTGCCCATTAATTTTTTGAATGGAGAGTAGGGGTTTTGTTTTTTCGGGACCATTGAATTGAAGGCCTTCAATTTTAAAGTTTGGCCTAATGCCAGTCCATGAAACCTGTAACGAATCCATCGTTACTTCGGCTCCTAACCGAGCGCTCAATAATCTTTCAACTGATGCTTTTGATTTTTCGATTTGTGGCCAAAGAACAAATCGCACTCCAATGTGACCTAGTGCTAAGAATGCTAAAACAAATCCAAACAATATCAGTGCACGCTTGCGCCATGCCCTACCTAACCCTTGAGGACGTTTAGCAAACACGCTCTTGAGGCGAGGCAGGATGATATTTTGCAGCATGACCCATATTATCCGTCAGCCTTGGGTTCATCGCCAAGCTTCTGGCTCCAGTTTCTAGGTCGGATTAAGATGGGGGATGGATGATTTTTCCCGACAAATTGATTTTTTAGAGCAACACTCAATGTATGCGCGACGCTGGCTGGTTGCGCACCCCGAGTGGCTCGAGTGGCTGCGTATTCAGGGGCAGAAAAAAGTCGACCTAGAGGACATTCAGCGCTTAATGGATGACTGTTTAGTAGGCCAACAGGCTGAAGAGCGGGATGAAGCCCTATGGATGTCTAATTTGCGCTTGGCAAGACAGCGTTTAATGCTATGGGTGGCATTTCGGGATTTAAATGGCATGGCTGACCTACAAGAGGTCATGCATGCACTGAGTCATTTTGCTGAGTTAGCAGTCTCCGTTTCGATTGCTTTTGTCCGCGAGGATCTCAAAAATCGTTTTGGCCTACCTTGGAGTCACTCCACAGACTCTGAGATGCCGCTGATGGTTGTTGGAATGGGTAAATTAGGCGGATTAGAATTAAATCTTTCATCAGATATTGACTTAATATTTTTGTACGAGCACGAGGGCGAAACTACTGGTGGACCGAAGAGTTTGTCTAATCAGGAGTGGTTTACTCGAATGGGTAAAAGCCTCATTAGATTGCTTGCTGAACACGACGCAAATGGCTTTGTATTCCGGGTGGATATGCGCCTTCGCCCCAATGGGGATTCTGGTCCGCTTGTGTGTAGTCTGGACATGCTAGAAGAATATCTTTTGGTTCAGGGTAGGGAGTGGGAGCGGTACGCATGGATTAAGGGCAGGTTAATTGCGCCTTTACCGAGCTCTCTAGATTTTGCGCATTGCCATAAAGAGCTAGATCAGTTAATTCGCCCCTTCGTGTATCGCCGCTATTTAGATTACGGCGTGATTGCAGCCATTCGAGATTTGCATGCACAAATTCAAGCGGAAGCAGAGAAGCGCTTTTCCGGTCATCAGGGGCGCTTACGAGATATTAAGCTGGGGCGTGGCGGAATTCGAGAGATTGAGTTTCTTGCACAAATGTTCCAGCTCATGCGCGGTGGCACTGATCCTCGATTTAGAGTGCGCCCAAGTTTAGAAGTATTAGAGCTTATCAAGCAAAGTGGGATCTTGGATGGAGATGAGGTTGAGTCGCTGCAAGCGGCCTATATTTTCTTGAGGCGTTTAGAACATCGTATTCAAGTTTGGGATGACCAGCAAACGCATTATTTACCTGATGATGTGCAAGCTCGCTCACGCCTGGCAATATCAACGCAAGATCCAAACTCACAAGTAAGTGATTTTATTGCCGAGCTTGATCGTCATCAGAATAATGTTGCACAGCTTTTTGAGAAAGCCTTTCTATTGGATGATGGGGCACGTCTTGAAATAGTGCCATTAGCTCACAACTGGACACCTGATAAATCTTTTTTCCCTGAATCGTCTGGTCGTTGGGAGGCGTGGGTAGAAAGTCCAAAACAAAAGCTCTTGCCGGAGAAGAGTCGTTTAATTGTAGATAACTTGATGTGTAGCGCGGCGCACATCCTACAGAGCGGGGGAGCTGATTCTATTTATGCAGATCAAACCTTGTTGCGCTTCTTTGATTTACTTGAGGCAATAGCTAGGCGTAGCGCTTATCTTTCAATTTTGGCCGAGTATCCAAAGGCATTATCTAATGTGCTTGATCTGCTGAAATCTTCACAATGGGGAGCTCAATATTTAACCCGTCACCCACATTTATTGGATCACTTGCTGAACTCTCAGACCGAGAGGGCATTAATTGAAAATCCAGAAAAATATTGGGCGGAAGTGAGGGCTAATCTCAATATGAGACTGGATGATGTGATGTCTGAGGGTGATGGTTCAGAGCAAGCGATGGATATTTTGCGCGTTACTCATCACAATGAAACATTCGTTACTTTACTAACTGATTTGGGTATCGGGATGAAGCAAGCATTACCAGTAGAAAAGGTAAGCGATCATTTATCAGCCCTTGCTGACTTAATTTTGCAGGTCACATTTGAACGCCTCTGGCCAAGTGTGGCTAAAAAGTTTGAGTTATCTCCAGAAATCATTCCTCCATTTGCCATCATTTCTTATGGCAAGTTGGGCGGAAAAGAATTGGGTTATGCCTCTGATTTAGATCTTGTATTTTTGTACCAAGCTGAGGGGTCAGACTATGCTGCTCAGGAAGTGTATGCTCTCCTAGCTAAGCGAATGATTAATTGGCTAACAGCATATACATCGACAGGTAGTCTATTTGAAATAGACACCCGTCTTAGGCCAAATGGATCGGCTGGTTTTTTGGTGACCAATGCTGATGCTTTTAAAAAATACCAACTCCGTGAAGGAGATAACGCTGCTTGGGTATGGGAGCATCAGGCGCTCACTCGGGCGCGGTTTTCGGCTGGCAATTTAAATATCGGCGCATTTTTTGATTCAGTACGCTCTGAGGTATTAAGTCAGCGACGGGACATTGAGCATCTTCGTCATGAAATTTTAGAGATGCGTCGTAAGGTACATGCAGGTCACCCCAATACAAACGCAGAGTTTGATCTGAAGCATGATTCAGGCGGCATGGTTGATATCGAGTTTATTGTGCAGTTTCTGGTGTTGGCGTATGCGCATCAATATCCAAAATTGCTCGTTAACCTTGGAAATATCGCATTGCTCAGAATTGCTAGTGAAGTGGGTTTAATTTCCCCAAACCTTGCTCACTCAACTGGTGATGCATATCGCTTATTGAGGACGCGCCAACATCGTCTGCGTTTAGATGGGGCTGAAAAGACTCGCATCAATTTAGAAAATGAGCCTGAATTAATTGTTGCTAGAGATGCGGTTCAGACACTTTGGTTGCAAATTTTTAAAGCATCTTCAGATGGCGCCTAGCGGAGCTTAATGCCTCAGTAGGCTGCAGTTAATTTTGCCCTAGCAATTCGCGCGCATGACGACGCGTGGTATCGGTAATCGTTGCGCCACCAAGCATACGTGCTACCTCTTCAACGCGCTCAGCCCTGCCTAAAATCTGTACTTGCGATACCGTCTTTTCGTTGCTTTGTGTTTTGCTGACTTTGAGGTGATGATTTCCTTGGGCAGCCACTTGCGGCAAATGTGTGACGCATAAGATTTGATGTGACTGGCCTAATTGGTGCAAAAGTTTGCCTACGGTTTTGGCTGCTGCACCGCCAATACCAGCATCCACTTCATCAAAAATGAGCGTCGGTGTAAATGAGGCTTTGCTGGTAATGACGCTGATTGCCAAGCTGATACGAGCTAGCTCTCCACCGGAAGCTACTTTTGCGAGTGGGCGAGGGGTGCTACCCGCATGTCCTGCTACCAAAAATTCAATTTGCTCTAGACCATGAGATCCACCTTCTGAAAGCGGTGCTAAAGCGATCTCAAGACGACCCCCCGCCATAGATAAATCCTGCATCGCATCTGTTACAAGCTGACTGAGATCGGATGATGCTTGCTTACGTTTTTGTGACAGCTGTTTGGCTAGCTTGAGATATGCGGCTTCCTCTTGCTTCACTTTCTCGCGGAGAGCATCAATATTCTGAGAGGCGGCTAGGGCATCTAAGCGCTCCGAGGTTTCATTTAGGAGTGTTGGGAGCTCATCCGGTTCAGTGTGATATTTTCTAGCAGTGCTGTGCAGGGCTTGCATACGCTCTTCTACTTGTGCAAGTCGCGCAGGATCTAAATCTAACTTTTGAAGATAGCGATTGAGACCATGAATAGCTTCATCTAATTGGATATTGGCTGATTCCAATGCTTGGCTTATGTCACCGAGACCTGGAGCATGCTCAGCTAATGCGCCGACAGAACTACAAACCTTAGTTAAGTTGGATTCAAGCGAGTTATCTGCATCACTTAAAATATTGATAGCCTCTTGACACCCTTCAATCAGCTTAGCACCGTTGGCTAGTTTTGTATGCTCTCCTTGAATGCTGATCCATTCACCAACTTGTGGTGAAAGCTCAGTTAATTCTTCAAGTTGCCACTCTAGGCGTTCTCGTTCGCGTTCGATATTTTGCCCAGCGTTCTCAGCTTGCTCTAGACGGCGACGAGAGTCGGCAACAGTTTTGAATGATTGTGCAACTTCTGTGGCAAGCGGCAACAAGCCTGCATGTCGATCGAGAAGTTCACGTTGCGCGCCACTCTTTAATAAAAGTTGATGTGCATGTTGCCCATGAATATCGACGAGTTGGTCGCCAGCTTCTCTTAGTTGGATTAAGGTGGCAACGCTACCATTAATAAAGGCACGGCTCCGTCCATTGGACTCGACTGTTCTCTTGAGTAGCAGGCTTTTGCCCTCATCCTCCAGCGGGAACCCTTGCTCATCTAACCGATGGCTAAGTGATTTCACTTGCTCGGTGTTAATTCGAAAGAGAGCAGAAATTTCCGCGCGATTACTGTTCTCACGAATTTGACTACTATCGGCACGTTCGCCAAGAACTAGACCAAGAGCATCAAGAAGAATAGATTTGCCAGCGCCGGTTTCCCCGGTAAGTACCGTAAAGCCTGAAGCAAAATCTAATTCAAGATGGTCAACAATGACAAAGTCACGAAGTGAGATGGTTTGAAGCATGTATTAGCGTAGTAAAAAACTCGACATCAGAATGTCGAGGGGTATTCATTCCAATGCAGTTTCTCGCGCAAAGTTTTGTAGTCGCTATGATTGCTTGGATGTAGTAGCGCAATGGTTTTATCGGATTGACGTACTTCAATCTTGTCACTACTTTGTAGATTCGTTTGAGATTGCATATCAAAATTGACAATCACTTCTCGGCCATCAACAACTTCAATCACAGTAACGCTATCTTGAGGCAGAACGATTGGTCGATTAGAGAGTGAGTGTGGTGCAATTGGCGCCAATAAAATGCCTGCAACGTGCGGATGCAAAATAGGTCCGCCGGCCGAAAGAGCATAAGCAGTTGAGCCAGTGGGTGTTGAAACAATCAAGCCATCTGATCTTTGGTTATACATAAATGAGCCATTAACGTGCACCGCTAGCTCAACTATTCCAGAAATTCCAGAGCGGTTTACGACCACATCGTTTAAAGCCAAAGCGCGATTGATCTCTTTGCCTTCGCGCATCACGACTGCAGCAAGGAGGGTGCGTGTGTCGGCTTCATACTCCCCTGCAATTATTTTGGGTAGGATGGTCTGTACGGACTGAATAGGAATATCCGTCATATACCCAAGGCGACCCATATTGATGCCCACAAGGGGCACATTGCTTCCCGCTAGTTGACGGCCAATGCCCAACATCGTGCCGTCTCCTCCAAGAACAACAACCAAATCAATTGCCCCAGCAAAATCTTCAGCGGTTTTGATTGGGAAGTCTTTTAGGCCTAAATGTTGGGCTGTTGCGGCCTCTAGGAATACCTCGCAACCCAGATTTTGTACCAGCATGGCTAGGTCTTTGAGGTGCTCTTCAATGCCATCCGCATGGAATTTGCCGACGAGCGCAACCCGGCTAAATGCCTTCTTGGTGGAATTTGGGGATGAGCTTAACACATAACGATTAAACCATAGGCATAAAATCCCTTCCACCATGGATGAACGTTCCCGCGCACTGCTTAAAACCCTTATCGAGCGTTATATCGAGGAGGGCCAGCCTATTGGCTCACGGACTCTCTCCAGATTTTCGAGTTTAGACATCTCTGCAGCCACTATTCGTAATGTCATGGCTGATTTAGGGGAGATGGGGTTGGTCACCAGCCCACATACCTCAGCCGGTCGTATACCGACTCCCAGGGGCTATCGTTTGTTCGTGGATACCATGGTGACGGTTCGTCCCTTGGAGGAAATGGCGACTCGAGAGGTTGAAAAAGGGCTTTTACCTGACCCTCTCCACAGCGGGTCTTAAATTCTGCAGCTCAGATTTTGTCTAACTTAACCCATTTTGCTGGGGTGGTGATGACGCCTAAACGTACCCAGGTTTTTAAACATATCGAGTTTTTGCGTCTAGGTGAAGGCAAAATTTTGCTGATCATGGTGACTCCCGAGGGGGATGTGCAAAATCGTATCTTGCCGACGACTCAGGATTACACACCTAGCCAACTGATCAAAGCGGGTAACTTTATTAATACCCAGTTTGCAGGAAAAAGTTTTGATCAGGTTCGTGCGCATCTTATTTTATTTCAGACTTAGATAATTTACGCGCTGATATTTCTGGATTAATGGCTTTAGCCCTGCAAAGCGGTGTTACTGATTACGATCGAGGTGTTGCTGGAATGGTGTTGTCCGATGAGCGTCGTTTGCTAAATGTTGGAGACTTAAATTCCAATCTCGATAAGTTGCGCAAAATGTTTGATATGTTGGAGCAGAAATCAGTGCTCATGCAATTGCTTGATGTTTCGAGTCATGCGGATGGCGTTCAGATATTTATTGGTGGTGAGAGTGATTTACTGCCATATGAGGATTTAGCTGTGATCAGTGCCCCATATAGCGTTGATGGCCAAATTGTAGGAATGCTTGGTGTGATAGGGCCTACTCGAATGGCTTATGACAGAGTCATACCGATAGTAGATATCACTTCTAAATTATTGTCTGGAGCGCTTAGCTCTTAATCGTTTACTTATAACTGTTTATTTACTAGAGACAACTTATCTTGAATCAGAACCCGCATCTACGTGTATCCAAAACAGCAGTCTTAATATTAAACTTAGGCACACCATCAGCGCCAACGCCTAAAGCAGTGCGCGCTTATTTGAAGGAATTTCTCTCGGATCCTCGTGTTGTGGAAATTCCGCGAATCATTTGGTGGTGTATTTTGAATGGCATTATTTTGCCAATTCGCAGCAGTGCATCTGCGAAGAAGTATGCATCTATTTGGTTGCCAAAATTAGGTTCACCCTTAATGCATTACTCTCGTTTGCAATACAAAGAGCTTGGCGAAAAATTTGCTAATGAGGGACATACTGTTTTGGTGGAATTAGCGATGCGTTATGGTGATCCATCAACACAATCTGCGCTTGAAGCCTTAAAGGCTCAGGGGATGGAGCGTTTATTACTTCTCCCTTTATACCCTCAATATTCAGCCACTACTTCGGCATCTAGTTTTGATGAAGTCTTTCGTGTTTTAAGCACTTGGCGTGATCAACCTGAGTTACGTTTAGTAAAGCATTACCACGATAATCCCGCTTATATTGCCGCTTTACGCGATCAAGTCTTAACGCATTGGGAAAAAGATGGGCGCCCAGATTTTGATCAGGGTGATCGATTTGTAATGTCTTTTCATGGGTTGCCGAAACGCAATTTAATGAAAGGCGATCCCTATCATTGTGAGTGTCTGAAAACAGGGCGTTTACTGGGCGAATCTCTCGGTTTAGAGCCGGGTCAATATATCGTTACCTTCCAGTCTCGCTTTGGAAAAGCCGAATGGTTAAAGCCATATACTGCGCCGACTATTGAAAAGTTAGCTAAAGAAGGTTGTCAGCGACTCGATATTTTCTGCCCGGGATTTCCAGCTGATTGTTTGGAAACGCTGGAAGAGATCGCCATGGAGGCTCGCGAAATCTTTTTGGAGCATGGTGGAAAAGATTATCGCTACATTCCCTGTCTTAACAGCAGCTCAAAGTGGATTGAGGCTCTAAGCGAAATCGCCCATCATCATTTGCAGGGCTGGTCTTTGGGGGGTTGAGTCTGAAGCTGAATTAGCTAAGCGCAATGAAAGAGCGGAATTAGCTGAAAGAATGAAGGCTTGAAATTGCTGGGAATGACCCAATATTGCAAAGTAATACCTACTCACATAGCAAAGTAAAATAGTTTCCATGACACAAGAAAATCAAAATCCAACTCCAGAGCAAGAAAATCCTGCTGCTGATCCGGCTGCAACCGAATCTGCTGCCACTGAGCCTGCTGCTGTTAAAACTCCTGAGCAAGAAATCGCTGAGCTCAACCAAAAAATTGGTGAGTTGCAGGACAATTTTTTGCGGGCAAAAGCAGAGGGTGAGAATATCCGTCGCCGTGCTGTTGAAGATATTGCTAAGGCGCACAAATTTGCAATTGAAAGCTTTGCAGAGCATTTGGTACCGGTGACAGATAGTCTTTATGCTGCATTAAGTACTGATGCTGGGGATGCAAAAGCTTTTAAAGAAGGTTTAGAAATTACCCTCAAGCAATTACTTTCTGCCTTTGAAAAGGGTCGAATGACCGAAATAAACCCTGCAGTAGGCGATAAATTTGATCCTCACCACCATCAGGCCATTGCTTCGGTGTCTTCTGAACAAGAGCCAAATACTGTGGTTTCAGTGCTCCAGCGAGGTTATACGGTGGCAGACAGGGTCTTAAGACCCGCTTTAGTGGCCGTTAGCGCCCCAAAATAGGTTAATAAGCCAGGGGGAAAGCCCCAAAAAATGCATAAAAAGGGCAGATTTCTGCCTTTTTTGCTATTTATCCCCTTGAATTCCTCTTTTTTGACCCCATTTATTGAATATTGAAATATTTAGCCGTCCAACATAACAACTTAATTTTTTGGAGCCATTATGGGAAAGATTATCGGTATCGACTTAGGAACCACGAATTCATGTGTTTCAGTCGTAGAAAACAATGCACCTAAAGTTGTCGAGAATGCCGAAGGCGCTCGCACAACTCCATCCATCATCGCTTACGTCGAAGATGGCGAAGTATTGGTTGGTGCGCCTGCAAAGCGTCAGTCAGTAACCAATCCTAAGAACACTATCTACGCAGTGAAGCGTCTGATGGGCCGTAAATTTATTGATCCTGAAGTGCAAAAAGACATTGGCCTTATGCCATACGCAATTATTCAAGCTGACAATGGTGATGCTTGGGTTGAAGCACGCGACAAGAAAATGGCGCCACAACAAGTGTCCGCTGAAATTCTGCGCAAGATGAAAAAAACAGCTGAAGACTATCTCGGCGAAGAAGTGACAGAGGCAGTCGTTACTGTTCCTGCTTACTTTAACGATAGCCAACGTCAAGCAACCAAAGATGCTGGTCGTATTGCTGGTTTAGATGTGAAGCGCATCATTAATGAGCCAACCGCAGCTGCTTTGGCCTTTGGTTTAGACAAACAAGATAAGGTAGATCGCAAGATTGCTGTATATGACTTGGGTGGCGGCACCTTCGACGTATCCATCATTGAGATTGCAAACGTTGACGGCGAGAAGCAATTTGAAGTGCTCTCTACCAACGGCGATACTTTCTTAGGTGGTGAAGACTTTGACCAACGCATCATTGATTGGATCGTTACCGAGTTCAAGAAAGAGCAAGGTGTTGACTTGAGTAAAGACGTATTGGCATTGCAGCGTTTGAAAGATGCTGCAGAAAAAGCCAAGATCGAATTGTCATCCGCCCAACAAACAGAAATCAACTTGCCTTATGTGACAGCTGACGCTAACGGTCCTAAGCATTTGAACTTGAAGTTAACCCGTGCGAAATTGGAATCTTTGGTTGAAGAGTTGATTAACCGCACGGCTGGCCCTTGCTTAACCGCAATTAAAGATGCCAGTGTGAATGTTGCGGATATTGACGACGTGATTTTGGTCGGCGGTCAAACTCGTATGCCTGCGGTTCAAGATAAAGTGAAAGAAATCTTTGGTAAAGAGCCACGTAAGGACGTTAATCCAGATGAAGCGGTAGCCGTTGGTGCAGCAATTCAAGGCTCTGTCTTGTCTGGCGATCGTAAAAACGTATTGCTCTTGGACGTTACACCATTGTCATTGGGTATCGAGACTCTTGGCGGCGTGATGACCAAGATGATTCCGAAGAACACTACGATTCCTACTAAGCATTCACAGGTTTACTCTACCGCTGAAGATAACCAGCCTGCCGTGACCATTAAATGCTTCCAAGGTGAGCGTGAGATGGCTGCTGCCAACAAGTTGCTTGGCGAATTTAACCTTGAAGGGATTGCTCCAGCGCAACGTGGTATGCCACAAATTGAGGTGACCTTTGACATCGATGCTAACGGTATTTTGCATGTAACAGCAAAAGATAAAACTACTGGTAAAGAGAACAAGATCACCATCAAGGCAAACTCTGGCCTAACCGAAGAAGAAATTCAACGTATGGTTAAAGATGCTGAAGCCAATGTTGCGGAAGATAAAAAAGCGCTTGAGTTAGTAACTGCACGTAACACTGCTGATGCTTTGGCTCACTCTACCAAGAAGGCTTTGGAGGAGCACGGTGCTAGCTTAGAGGCTTCTGAAAAAGAAGCGATTGAAGCCGCCCTCAAAGACTTGGATGAAGCAATCAAAGGTAGTGATAAGGAAGCAATTGAATCAAAAACAGAAGTTTTGGGTAAAGCTAGTCAGAAGCTAGGCGAAAAGGCCATGGCTGCTGAACAGGCTAAAGCTGGTGGTGCCGCTCCTGGTGGCTCAGCCCCTGGTTCTGCTCCTGATGCGGATGTAGTTGATGCAGATTTCAAAGAGGTTGATGACAAGAAGTAAGTTTGTAATCAGACATTCATTAACGCAGTTTTGACGTACTTAAATAACAAGTCGGCCTCGTGCCGACTTGTGTCATTCAGGTTGTTGAGAGGAATAGGCCGTGCCTAAAAGTAAACGCGATTTTTATGAAGTGCTTGGTGTAGCAAAAGGTGCCAGTGATGAAGAGCTGAAAAAAGCCTATCGCAAATTGGCTATGAAGCATCACCCAGATCGCAACCCAGATAGCAAAACATCCGAAGCCCAATTTAAAGAAGTCAAAGAAGCTTACGAAACTTTAACCGACCCCAATAAGCGCGCTGCTTATGATCAATACGGTCACGCTGGTGTAGATCCTTCAATGGGCGGCGGATTTGGCGGTGGTGGCGGTTTTGCAGATGCTTTTGGCGATATTTTTGGCGATATCTTCGGCCAAGGTGGTGGTCGTCATTCCGGCCCCCAAGTTTATAAAGGCGCTGACTTGCGCTACAACATGGATATCACTCTTGAGCAGGCCGCGGAAGGTTATACAACTCAAATTCGTGTGCCAAGTTGGAGTAATTGCAAGCCATGTCACGGTACGGGTGCTGAACCAGGAACCAAGGCGG
Source organism: Polynucleobacter necessarius (assembly GCF_900095205.1). NCBI lineage: Bacteria > Pseudomonadati > Pseudomonadota > Betaproteobacteria > Burkholderiales > Burkholderiaceae > Polynucleobacter > Polynucleobacter necessarius. Next base: position 327,903 of record NZ_LT606951.1, read on the forward strand.
AAAAATGTACTACCTGTGATGGTCATGGCCAGGTTCGCATTCAGCAGGGCTTCTTTTCAATGCAACAGACTTGTCCAAAGTGTCGCGGCACAGGCGAGTACATACCAAAGCCTTGCAAAACATGCCATGGTAGCGGTAAACATAAAGAGCAAAAAACCCTTGAGATCAAGATACCAGCAGGTATTGATGATGGCATGCGAGTACGCTCGTTTGGCAATGGGGAGCCCGGTATTAATGGCGGCCCATCTGGCGATCTCTATGTAGAGGTGCATGTAAAGCCTCATAAAGTATTTGAACGTGATGGCAGTGATTTGCATGTCCAAATGCCAATCTCTTTTGCGACCGCAACCATTGGTGGAGAAATAGAAGTGCCAACCCTTTCGGGACGTGTTGAGTTTCCGATTCCTGAGGGAACTCAAACTGGTAAAACATTTCGCTTACGTCACAAGGGGATTAAGGGCTTACGCTCCACTTTAGTGGGCGATCTTTTTGTTCACGTTTTCGTTGAGACGCCTATCAAACTGACGGAAGAGCAAAAGAAATTACTGCAGAAGTTTGATGACAGCCTGAAGTCTGGTGGCGATAAGCACAGCCCACAGCAAAAGGGTTGGTTTGAAGGTGTGAAAAGTTTCTTTAGTTAAGGCTGGCAGGAACAGGCCTAGCCAGCAAATCCATGCTCAGATCCGGGAAATTTTCCGGACTTGACTTCACGAACGTAAGCTTTGATCGCTGCCTCAATTGAATGGTGGCCATCCATGAAGTTCTTTACAAACTTTGGCGGCTTACCGGGGCTGATGCCGAGCATCTCTTGCAATACCAATACCTGTCCGGAGCATTCAGGGCCAGCGCCAATCCCGATGGTAGGAATATAGAGTCCTGCGGTAATTCTTTCACCCAATGAAGAAGGAATGGCTTCTAGCACTACCATTTGTGCCCCAAGCCGCTTGGGCCAGCGCTTGCTCGAGCATGACGTGGGCTGCGTCTTTGGATTTTCCTTGAACTTTGTAGCCACCCAATACGTGAACGGATTGGGGCAGTAATCCTAAGTGCGCACAAACCGGTATGCTGCGTTCTACCAAGTGACGAATTACATCTACTTGCCAGTCACCACCGCCTTCAAGTTTGACCATGTTTATGCCAGCACGCATCAACTGGGCGGATGACTCTAATGCCTGAAATGGATCACCATAGCTCGCAAGGGGAAGGTCTGCAATTAAAAAAGCATGAGTATTAGCGCGGGCTACACACTCAGTGCGATAAGCCACTTGTTCTACGGTAACTGGCGTTGTACTGGAATGTCCTTGAATGACGTTACCCAAGGAGTCGCCAATCAGAATCGTTTCAACCCCGCAACGATTTAAAAGGGCGGACATAGTTGAATCGCATGCCGTCAGCATAGAAATTTTTTCACCCTCGGCATGCATCGCGAGGAGCTTGGTAATTGTGATTGGCTTATCGCCTTGTAAGTAACCCATGGCGAGAGTTTAATGAATTAATGCGCCGATTGGCTATAAAAGTCTTTTTCACCGCAACTGCGGTTCCTGCAGGCTAATCTTTCAATTCTTTGGTGTGCAACTTGAGGCAAATAGGCCTTGAGTTCGCCCCAATTGGGTAAAAAGATATCTGGGGCTATTTCAAGAAGGGGGAGGAGCACGAAAGAGCGCTCAATAATCTTGGGGTGTGGCAACATCAATTCTGTTTCATTTTGAGTTACCCCCTCATAAGACAGAATGTCTAGATCCAGTGTACGAGATGCATTTGCGTATGGGCGCTCCACGACCAAATTCCTGCTCAATCGCTTGGCAAACATCCAATAGGCCATAGGGGCTTAACTGAGTATCTACTTCTATGACGGCATTGATATAGTCACCACCAGCAGCTTCAACGGGCGCGCTTTGATAAAAACAGCTTTTTGCCACAATGTGGACTTCGGATCGCAATGCCAGGCAAACAATCGCATTAGTAATGAGCTGACGCGTGTCGCCAATGTTGCCGCCAAATCCGATATATGCCCGTGCCATATGTTTCCAAACTAAAGATGAAACTACTTTACTGAAATTTCTCTAAGTTTGCTTAGCTCGCTGCACTTTCTGGAGGCATTATTGATTTTGGCTTTCTACGACGCCGTCTTTTTGTCGTATTGGAGCCGTTGCTGGGCTCACTTTTGACGCTGATCATCAACGCATCTTGACCGGCTGGGTCGGCCGCAATGAAGTCGGTCCACCATTGGCCAACCGCAGGATTCAGTTCCCCAGTAGCACAACGCAGCAACATAAAGTCATACCCTGCTCTAAAACGGGGAGATTCAATTAAACGGGATGGGTAGCGACCTACACGCCTCTCAAAGCGGGGTTGCATAGCCCAAATCTCGCGCATATCACTTTCAAAGCGGCGTTGGATTGTGACGCTATTACTTTGGGTGGCGATCGTGTCGTCCATTGCATCATGAAGCGCAGGAATATTGGTCATACCTTTAGCGGTATTGGCCCGCCAATTTTTTAGTAAATCAGGCCAAAGTAGGGTTGCGAACAAAAATCCAGCGGAAACACTTTTGCCAGATTGAATGCGTTGGTCAGTGTTGGCCAAAGCAAGCTTTACAAAATGATTCGCTCCCTTGGAGTCTTCGCCGTCATCGAGAATATGATCCAGTAGAGGTAGAAGTCCATGATGAAGGCCAGCTTCCTTTAGTCCTTGAATCGCTGCCCATGAGTACCCAGACATTAAAAGCTTCAGAATCTCATCAAAGAGTCGAGTAGAGGGAACATCGTTTAGTAACTTTCCAAGCTTTGCAATCGATTCGCGAGTGGCGCCATCCAATTGAAAACCAGTTTTAGCTGCAAAGCGAATGGCCCTGAGCATACGCACAGGATCTTCACGATATCGCTTGGCAGGATCTCCAATCATGCGCAAGGTTTTCTTTTGCATATCCGCCATACCGCCGTGATAGTCAAGGATGGTCTCAGATGAAGGATTGTAATACATTGCATTAATTGTGAAGTCACGTCTTGCGGCATCTTCACCTTGAGATCCCCAAACGTTATCTCTTAGGATTTGACCGCTTTCGGCGACATGGTCTCCAGCTTTATCCAATAAGGCTCTGAAGGTCGAAACTTCGATAATTTCAGGGTGACCTTTGCCAAAAAAAGTAACGTGCACTATCTGAAAGCGACGGCCAATAAGGCGAGCTTTGCGAAATAGCTTTTGTACTTGATCGGGTGTTGCATTGGTTGCTACGTCAAAATCTTTCGGGCTGATTCCTAATGCCAGATCTCGAACAGCACCACCAACAATAAAGGCTTCATAACCTGCTTGCTGTAGTGTGTTGGTAACCTTTACTGCATTTTTAGAAAGCAAGTGAGGATCAATGTGATGTGCTTTTTTGGGAATGCGTTTTGGAGCACCAGTATTGTTGGCCTGCGTATGTTTGACCATGGGGTCACGTCGCAGAATGCGTTTAATAAATTTTGTGATCATGCGAACAATTCAAGAATAGGCCAGTTACGCTTATTCGCCTCATTGCGAAGACGATCATCTGGATTTGTGGCAACAGGATGACTGACCTTTTCCAACAAGGGAAGGTCGTTCATGGAATCAGAATAAAAATAACTGTATGGCAAAGTATCTAATGATAATTTTTGAGAGGCTAACCAATCGTGAAGATTTTGTATCTTGCCTTCGCGAAAATTAGGGATGCCTTTAACTTCCCCGCTGTAGTTGGCTAAAGGCTGATTTTCTATAGTGGCCGGCTCTGTGGCAATCAGACGTTCAATACCAAAACTTTCAACAATTGGGTGAGTGACAAAGCTATTAGTAGCTGTAATTACACAACAAAGATCACCCGCATCTTGATGCCGCTTTACAAGATCAACGGCTTCTTGGCGAAGTTGACCATGAATTACCTCCTTCATAAAAGTATCGTGCCACTCTTTTAGCTGTGCCCGGGAGTGTTCAGAAAGCGGCTTCAAAGCAAAGCGTAGAAATTCATGAATATCCAGCTTCCCCTCTTTATAGTCCTGATAAAAACGTTCATTTTGGCGAGCATAGTATTCGCTATCAACAACGCCGATGCGAGCCAAAAATTGACCCCATTCGTAATCACTATCGCAAGGTAAAAGAGTGTGGTCTAAATCGAAAAGGGCTAGCTGAGTCACGTATTGAATATTGAATAAATTATTTGGGCTGTAAGAGTTCGCGCACTAGAGGTAAGGTTACAGCACGTCTTGTTTCTAGTGAATAAGCATCTAATGCGTCAATTAATGCCATTAAGCTCGGCATATCTCGGTAAAAGCGATTTAAAAGCCATGGCAAGACCTCAGGAGATAAAACAAGCCCACGTGCTTTGGCTGCCTCGCTTAATGCCTGTATTTTCTCATCATCATCCAGAAGTTGCGTCTGAAAGACTAAACCCCAGCCCAGTCGTGTTCGTAAGTCTTCTCTAAGCTTTAAATTTGCAGGAGCTTCTTTGCCCGTCATAAAAATATGAATTGCCTTGCTGGCTTGGATTACGTTGAGGATACGAAATAGTGATCCTATAAGCCGGTCATCGAGATGATCTACATCATCTACGGTGATGACTGATGGGGTATCACTTTGCGCCATCGCGCTGATATTCTCTTCAAGTCGAACCCATGAAGCTGGCTCTGTCGAACTGAGGGAAACGTGTTTTAAGCCCGCAAGTTGAGCTGCGTTTCCAATCGCATCGAGTAAATGGGTGCGCCCAGAACCCTCGGGCCCCCACCAGTAAATCCAGCGCTGATTTAATGGGTTGTTAGAAACTTCCGTAGTGGGTGTACCCCAAGATTGCTCGATATCTTTTAAGGCTGAAATTAATGCGAGATCTTTTCCAGGCAGATAATTTTCTAAGCTAGCAGTAGGTGAGTGGCTGATATCTAGCGCAAATTGTTTAGGGAGCGGGAGTGTATTCATTGCTACCAAATTTATTTTTGATACCAAGAGCTTTGTGTATAGACTGACCAGAGATACTTAACTAGCACTAGGCTCACTGCACTAATTGGCAGTGCTAGTAAGACGCCGAAGAAGCCAAACAACTTGCCGAATAAAAGCAAAGCAAACAAGACTGCAACCGGATGTAAACCGATACGCTCACCGACAAGACGAGGTGTTAAGAAGAAGCCCTCTAGGAATTGTCCAATACCAAACAAAATCAGAACCATAATAATTTCGCCGCCTGGGCCAAATTGAAGAAGTGCTGATACGGTGGCTAGCGTAAGACCTAAGGTAATACCAATATAGGGAATCACAATCATGAGAGCAGTGAAGACACCAAGTGCTGCAGCACCTTTGACACCAATCAAACTTAATCCAGCGCTGTAATAGATTGCCATGATTGAGATCACAATCAACATGCCGCGTAAGTATTGTGAAAGCAATCCATCGGTATGCATCGCCAAGTGATGAACAGTTTCTTGGGCGCGAACAGGAACAAGACTTTTTACTAAGCTAAAAAAATGATTCCAGTCCATCAATAAATAAAACATCACAAAAATAATCAGCACCGCATTAACAAATCCAGCGATCACAGAACTACCAGACATCAAAACAGTGCTGATGGTTGAAGACATCAAACTGTCAGCGTTGTCATTAATATGCTCAGTAATTTTTTGGGTAGCGCTTGCTTTGAGGGTGCCCCAATCAACATCAATGTGAAATTCACTGAGTTTTGGGCCTAGCCAGGCCTGAGTATTCGCAATCCAATCAGGAAGTTGGGCTTTAATGAGGGGGATCTCATACCTAAGAAGGCTAATTAGCAGGCTGAGGATGCCTAATAAGAGGGTAATGCCGACAAGCATGGATATGGCTGCGGCAAGCGCTTGGGGTACGCGGCGCTGCTCAAGCCATAAGCAAACAGGGCGTAGGGCATACGCCAGAATGAATGCGGTGAGAAAAGGGGTAAAAATTTCGGCCATCTTGCTTCAATCTTCTAGAATTCAATGATTCTACTGACGAAGTAGTATTTTTTACTAATATTCCGGCTTCTGACATGACTTCATCTACTAATTCTTCCTCAAAAGGCCTTTCCTACCGTGACGCTGGCGTTGATATCGACGCTGGGGACGATTTGGTTGATCGTATTAAGCCGCTAGCTAAGAAAACCATGCGCGAGGGCGTTTTGGCTGGGATTGGTGGCTTTGGTGCCCTTTTTGAGGTGCCTAAGCGCTACAAAGAGCCGGTATTGGTATCAGGCACCGATGGAGTGGGTACCAAGCTCCGATTGGCTTTTGAATGGAATCGCCATGAAACCATCGGCCAAGACTTGGTGGCAATGAGCGTCAATGACATCCTAGTGCAGGGCGCGGAACCCCTCTTTTTCCTAGATTACTTTGCTTGCGGCAAGTTGACTGTGGATACGGCGGCAACGGTCGTTGGTGGTATTGCCAAAGGATGTGAGCTATCTGGCTGTGCATTGATTGGTGGCGAGGCAGCAGAAATGCCCGGCATGTACCCACCAGGTGAATATGATTTGGCTGGTTTTGCAGTGGGCGCTGTTGAAAAATCTAAAATCATTGCCGGAGCGACGATAGTTCCTGGTGATGTAGTGTTGGCCATCGGCTCTAGTGGCGCACACTCCAATGGTTATTCATTGGTGCGCAAGATTATTGAGCGAGCGGGTGCAAAGCCAAGTGATGATTTAGGGGGCCGTTCATTGGGCGACGTCGTGATGGCGCCAACCGAAATTTACGTGAAGCCACTTCTCAAATTGATTTCTGAAATCAATGTAAAAGGTATGGCGCATATTACTGGCGGTGGTTTGGTAGATAACGTGCCCCGTGTGCTTCCAGCAAATACGCAAGCAGTTTTGCATCGCGATAGCTGGCAAATGCCAGAACTCTTCCGTTGGTTGCAAATGAAGGGTGGCGTAGCAGATGTTGAAATGGTGCGTGTATTTAACTGCGGCATTGGGATGGTTGTCATTGTGGCGCCTAATGAAATGGACGCTGCAATCCAATCATTAACCGCTCAAGGTCTCAAAGCGTGGACGGTTGGGGAAGTGGTTGAGCGTCCGAAAGACGCACCTCAAACTATCGTAATTTAATTTATCTGCTGAAGTTTTCTTTGCAGTAGTTCAGGGCCGCCTTCAACTCCTCAGGGTTGAACGGGTCGAATGTTTTTCTTCCCTCAATGGCGCGCAGCCATGTCAATTGTCTTTTGCCAAGCTGCCTGGTTGCAGCTAAAGCTTTGTAGCGCATTTGATCAGCGTCTATTTGTCCATTTAGGAATTCCCAAGCTTGTCGATAACCCACCGAGCGAATCGCTGGTAGGTCAGCGTGCAATCCAGTGTTGGCTCGCAGAGTTTTGACTTCATCGATAAAACCTGCTGAGAGCATTTCATCAAACCGTTTTTCTAAATTGAGGTGCAATCGCTTCCGATCGCTTGGCTCGAGAGAAACTAAATTAATCCACGGTGGAATGGTAGAATCTTCTCTACCATCTTCGCTCGGTGAGTCGGCGAGGAGCGCGGACATTGGTTTGCCGGTGATTTCAAAAACTTCTAATGCACGCTGTACTCGTTGTGAGTCATTCGGCTTTAAACGAGCAGCAGTTTCCGGATCAATCTTGGCGAGCTTATCGTGCATCGCTGGCCAGCCAATTAATTTACCTTTCTCATCTAAGCTAGCCCGTATTTCTGGATTTGCTGGGGGTAATGAAGAGAGTCCATACGCCCATGCACGCCAGTACAACATGGTTCCGCCGACGACGACTGGAATATTGCCTCGTTCGCGAATCTCTGTACAAAGTCGTTTTGCGTCCTTGGCAAACCGAGCTGCTGAATACACCTCAGTAGGCTCAATAATGTCTATCAAGTGGTGAATAACAGCAGCTTGCTCTGCTTTTGTAGGTTTAGCGCTGCCAATATCTAAACCGCGATAGACCAATGCAGAATCCATGCTGATAAGTTCAATGGATAAGCCAATAGATTTAGCGTACTCAGCCAAGCTCATGGCGAGATGAGTCTTGCCTGCGCCTGTAGGCCCAACAATACAAAGAATCGGGGCTTCGTTTGGAGTATGCTTTGGCTGAATGTAGGGTTCAGTTGGCATACCCGATTTTAAGAGCCTGTTAATATCCGCAACAATCAATTAGTTTGAGAGTGATTTGATGGAAACCCTTTTGCAAATCAGTGATTTATTACTACATATTGATAAACATCTGGATGTGGTGATACAGCAATACGGCCCTTGGGCATACGGCCTCTTATTTGCCATTGTTTTTGCAGAGACGGGTTTAGTAATTGCACCATTTTTGCCGGGCGACTCTCTTTTGTTCATTGCGGGCGCTTATTGCGCTACCGAGCATTTCAATATTTGGACCTTATGCATTGGTTTATTAATTGCGGCAGTAGCTGGTAATACGGTGAACTATTTCATTGGTCGCTGGATTGGAAAAAGAGTCTTTAGTAGTCAATCGCGCTGGATTGATCAGGGTGCCTTATTAAAGACACATGCTTTCTATGAAAAGCATGGTGGTAAGACCATTATCCTTGCCCGTTTCTTGCCAATCATTCGAACTTTTGCGCCCTTTATTGCAGGTGTATCGGAAATGAATTTTTCACGTTTCCAGTTTTTTAATATCACCGGCGCTGCACTATGGGTTTTTGGACTAGTGATTGCTGGCTATTTCTTTGGAAATATTCCTATTATTCGGCAGAATCTGAACGTGATCGTATTAGTTGGTGTAGGCGCGGCTGCTGTACCAGTTTTATTTGCAGCGCTTTACAAGATTTTTCAGCGTAAGAAAAACTAATATAGAAAATTAGTTAAAGAGCTAAAGCCAAAGTTCATTGCTTTAGTGCAACTTGGTTTGGCTTTCGAGGGTAGCAATGTGCTTACGAATATCGCTTGCATCTTCTGCCTCGGGCAATTCACTGAGATAGCGGTGCATATCTGCTAAAGCAGGACGCAAATACTCGAGCTGAGCAAAGATTAATCCTCGGTCACGAATCTCTTCGATGGAGTCTGGCAGCAGAATCACTAAACGCTCCTGAATGCCTAGTAGTCGCTCCCAGCGCTCGTGCTCGGAGTAAATCATTTTGAGATTTTTTAAATAGCGCAACAAAATTTCTCTCGAGCTAGAAGCGCGTAAGAAGATATTCAGAGGCAGGCTGAGTTCACCCCGATAGCCCTTGTGGCATCAAGATATGGATCTAGCATCTCCTGTAGTTGATTCTTAGAGAGAGAATCGCCAGTTAAGGGATCCATGATTACTTTACCTTGTTGTAAAGATATGCGTATCATGAAATGATTTGGAAAAGAGACGCCACGAATTTTTAAGCCGATTTGATTACCTAATTCAATCATCAAAATAGCAAGTGAAATCGGAATGCCTCTACGATTCTCAAGCACATAATGTAAATAAGAATTCTCAGGTGCGTAAAAATCATTCGGGTTTGGACCAAAACCCAATTCAGTGTAAAAAATGCTTCAGAATTTGTAATCGCTGAATAGGCGATGTGTCTGGGATTATATGCAGCTTTAATTTATTTCCCAATTGATCAAGATGATCCAGCACCCCTTGTACATCTAAGTCAGGGTAAGCATGTTGCGCAAACGGCGATCGCTGCCTCCGTTAAAGGGAGGTGTTCGTCTTCGGCAACTAAGGATGTGAAATAGTCGAGTTGTTGTGTTGGCATAAGTCTATTTTGCATGACGCAAGAATTTTTGCCAGCGAATTCCAACCAAACCCAGGGATGCAAAGTAAACAATAGCAGCGATGCCTAACCACGCTGCTACAAGCCCTATACGAAGCCAAGGTTCAGCCTGTAAGGCAATCCAATTATGTGCAGTAGCCGCATAAAATAGGACTGCCGTGAAAGGAATGAGGGCCAGAAGCAATTGACCCAAGTACTTTATCCAGCCGGAGTTGGGTAGCGCTCCGCGCCGATGTAGGCCTATCCATAACAATGCTGCGTTGAGGCAGGCGCCAGTGCCCACAGACAGCGCAAGTCCAGCATGACCAAGCCAAGGAACAAAGATGAGATTAGCCAACTGTGTGGCTACTAATACGAGCAAACCAATCTTGACCGGAGTGCGAATATCTTGACGGGAATAAAAGCCTGGCGCCAAAATCTTTACAAGAATTAAGCCAATTAACCCAACACCATAAGCCGCCAATGCACGTTGTGCCATTAAGACATCCAGTGCATTGAATTTACCGTAGTGATACAAAACAGCCGCCAGCGGTTCGCCAAAAATGAAGAGTGCGAGCGCACAAGGTGCGGCCAATAAAAAGGTGAGCTGTAAGCCCCATATGAGCAATTCACCAGCATGTACTAAATCATTCTTGGCGTTGGCTTTACTTAGGCTGGGCAAAAGTACAGTGCCTAACGCAACCCCTAAAAGCGCTGTTGGAAACTCCATTAAGCGATCTGCATAAGATAGCCAAGAAACACTACCCGCTTGAAGGCGTGAAGCAATATTGGTATTAATGATCAGCGAGATTTGAGCGACTGACACCGCAAATACAGCGGGGCCCATTAATCGCAATACGCGTCTTGCATCTGGATTGTTGACAGCAGCTTTAATTGCGCTAGGCAATAAGCCAATGTGTGGTAGCAAACCAATCCGCGATAAAGCCGGGATTTGAATGGCTAATTGCAATACGCCACCAAGAAGGACTCCAATACTCAAGGCATAAATGGGTTGCTCAAGATGAGGCGCTAAAAATAGAGCGCTGCCAATGAGAGCTAAATTCAGCAGAACTGGGGTGAAGGCTGGAATGGCAAAGTGCTGAAATGTGTTCAGAATCCCTGCTGAGAGCGAAACCAAGGAAATTAAGCCTATATAAGGGAACATGATGCGAGTCATGACCACGCTGGCCTCGTATGCTGGGCCCCCTTTAAAGCCGGTTGCAATCGCTAAGATCAGTACTGGGGCACCAATAACGCCAGCCAATACCGTGATGAGTAAAGCCCAAAATAAGAGGGTTGAAACGGCGTTGACGAGGATTTGGGCCTGTTTTTGATCCCCATTGCTCGAGATTTCGCCCAAAATGGGTACAAAAGCCTGAGAAAAGGCCCCCTCTGCGAATAGTCGACGCAGTAAATTTGGTAGTCTAAAAGCCACATTAAAGGCGTCCGTCCACTCGGAAGCCCCGAAACTACGGGCAATCAGGGTCTCCCGGAGCAGGCCTGTAATACGGGACAGCATGGTTAGGGAGCTAACCTTGGCAGTGGCAGAAAGCAGGTTCATGAGCCGATTTTCACCTATTTATGAGTCGACTGGGCTTTTTTGCCCCTTTAAGGTAAAATCTTGGGTTTTGGCGAGCTTGCTTAAGAATCAATCTAGCAAGTCCGCGAGATTTTTAACTAATCGCATTTTGCAATTTATAGAGGCAAGGTTTAAAGATGGCCAATACAGCACAAGCGCGTAAGCGTGCACGCCAAGCAGTAAAACAAAACGAACACAATTCCAGTTTGCGTTCAAAGCTTCGTACTTCCATCAAGGCAGTTCGCAAAGCGATTGAAACTGGTGATAAAGTTGCGGCAGCTAAAGTATTTGCAGCAACTCAATCAACAATCGACAAGATTGCTGATAAAAAGATCGCCCACAAAAATACTGCAGCTCGTCAGAAGTCACGTTTGTCTGCAGCTATCAAGGCGATGGCGTAATGCAGATTTAGTTTTAGGCTGATCGATTCATTTCGATCTAAGCCCGCTCCTTATCAGAGCGGGTTTTTGTTTTTAAGACTGGGCTGGGTTTGTTGGGTTGAACTCACACGCCTCTTCGATTGGTAGGCTGTTGTCTTTGGCAAAGTTCATGACAAAGTCTAGTGCTCGAGGATCAAGATCCCCCAGTCTAGTATCAATAAATAACAACGCATTTCACTTTTGCAATAAGCACTGATCTGACATAGGGTGAATAAGTGAAGCGAGGGTCCCCGGAATCACCGGGTGGGCGAAAAGTAGCCATTACCCCGCACAGACGCTCCGCCCAATCGTTGGGCCGAAATGGTTTGCCAGAAGTGGTAATGCCTTGAATGAAAAGCTTTTTGTGGTTCAAGTTCGCGTAATGATGGTCGTAAGAAATAGTGTTGCTAAATTCTCTAGCGTAACAGCCTGAGATGATCGTAAGATGACTTTAGGAGCTATTTTCGTGCAGTCGAAAGTTTGATGAAAAAAATGTAAGCCAAAACTTTAGTAGAAAACTCAACTATGACATCTCTGGCAAAACCTCAAGTGCCCGGTCAGGTAAAGCACTACCTGCAGTTTTCTGACCTTACTCGTGAAGAGTATGACTATCTTCTAAAGCGCGCTGCATGGCTCAAGGCCAAATTCAAGAGCTATGAGACCTGGCATCCCTTGCTTGATCGAACATTGGCGATGATTTTTGAGAAGCATTCCACTCGCACTCGTTTGTCTTTTGAAGCGGGTATTCACCAGCTTGGCGGTCACGCCGTATACCTGAACACTCGGGACACCCAGTTGGGCCGTGGTGAGCCTGTGGAGGACGCTGCGCAAGCGATTTCTCGGATGACCGACATCATCATGATCCGCACCTTTGGTCGGGAGATTATTGAGCGCTTTGCTTCCAATTCGCGCGTTCCGGTCATTAATGGCCTAACGAATGAATTTCATCCTTGCCAGGTATTGGCAGATATTTTTACGCTTGTTGAGGCGCGTGGCCCCATCCAAGGAAAGACCGTGGCTTGGGTAGGTGATGCCAACAATATGGCCTACACCTGGCTGCAAGCGGCTGAATGTTTAGATTTTCAGTTGCGCTTCTCCGCACCTGAGGGATATCAGTTGGATCCAGCGCGTTTGACCCCAGAGGCGGCAAAACATCTAACGATTTGTGCTGACCCCAAAGAAGCATGCAAAGGCGCTGATTTAGTGACCACTGACGTCTGGATCAGTATGGGCTATGAAGCAGAAAATACCTCTCGTATGAATGCCTTTAAAGACTGGATGGTCGATGAGGAGTTGATGTCATTGGCTAAACCAGATGCTTTGTTTATGCATTGTTTGCCAGCACATCGTGGCGAAGAGGTTTCGGCTGGAGTCATCGATGGACCACAAAGCATTGTGTGGGAAGAGGCAGAAAATCGTTTGCATGTCCAAAAGGCGTTGATGGAGTATTTGCTTTGCGGTCGTTTGGATTAAGCACGAGAACGCAAGCAATAAAATATTGAGTAATTTGCTTAATTAAGTTTTTAATTAATTTTTTGATTGAATAAGAAAAAATGTCTGATATTAAAAAAGCAGTCTTAGCGTATTCCGGTGGTCTAGATACAAGCGGCATCTTGAAATGGCTTCAAGATACTTATGGCTGTGAAATCATCACGTTTACTGCTGATTTGGGTCAAGGCGAAGAGCTGGAGCCAGCACGAGCTAAGGCTTTGCAATTTGGCATCAAGCCAGAAAATATTTTTATCGACGACTTACGTGAAGAGTTTGTGCGCGATTTTGTATTTCCAATGTTCCGTGCAAATACGATTTATGAGGGCGAGTACCTATTAGGTACATCCATTGCACGTCCATTAGTTGCAAAACGTCAAATTGAAATCGCTCGCTTAACTGGTGCGGATTCTGTATCACATGGCGCCACTGGCAAAGGTAATGACCAGGTGCGCTTTGAGTTGGGTTATTACGCTTTAGAGCCAGGAATCAAAGTCATTGCCCCTTGGCGCGAATGGGATCTTCTCTCACGCGAGAAATTGATGGCTTACGCAGAGAAGCATGGTATTCCAGTTGAAATGAAGCATAAGCAAGGTGGCTCACCATACTCAATGGATGCCAACCTCTTGCATATTAGTTATGAGGGCCGTCATTTAGAAAACCCGAATGCAGAAGCTGAAGAATCGATGTGGCGTTGGACAGTTTCTCCCGAGAAGGCGCCAGATGTCCCTGAAATTATTGAGATTGAATTTAAGGTTGGTGATCCTGTTGCTATTAACGGTAAGACCTACAAACCTCATGAGTTGCTCGCTGAATTAAATCGCATTGGTGGCGCGCATGGCATTGGCCGTCTCGACCTGGTAGAAAATCGTTTTGTAGGAATGAAGAGTCGTGGTTGTTATGAAACCCCTGGCGGCACAATTCTTTTGAAGGCGCACCGTGGTATCGAGAGTATTACTTTGGATCGCGAAGTGGCTCACCTGAAAGATGATTTGATGCCACGCTACGCAAGCTTGATTTATAACGGATTATGGTGGGCGCCAGAGCGCGTTGCCCTACAAACCCTGATCGATCATACGCAACAAGCTGTTAATGGTGTTGTCCGTCTGAAACTCTATAAAGGCTCTGTATCTGTGATTTCACGTGATTCAGCCAATACTTTGTTTGATCAAAATATTGCAACCTTTGATGATGATGGCGGTGCTTACAACCAAGCAGATGCTGGTGGCTTTATCAAACTCAATGCTTTGCGTATGCGCATTGCTGAAACAGCAAGACGTAAGCGCGCCAAGAAATAATTAAAGCAATACAAGTAATAGGTTGGAACTAAATAGAATAGAAAGAACTTCAATGCAATTTGATCAAGTTTCCGTAGGTAAAAAAGCCAATGTATTTTTTGATGGTAAATGTGTTTCTCATACTGTGACACTGCCAAATGGCCATGCGTAAGTCCGTTGGCGTCGTTGCTGCCAAGTACTCTGCGTTTTGATTTGAGCACTAAGGAGGTGATGGAAGTAGTTGATGGATCTGCTTTCGTTAGCGTCAATGGTGCTCCTGAGCAAGAGTTCAAAGTTGGTCAAAGCTGGGAAGTGGAAAAGGGTGGTTACTTCATTATTCGTGCCGAGCAACCAGTACATTATGTTTGCCATTTTGAGTAACTAGTAGATATCTCTAATAAAGCCACCCTGAGGTGGCTTTATTTTTACCTAAAAATTAGATTAAGCTATACTCATGAGTAACTTAAAAACATTCTGGGTCAGTCTAATTCTGACGCTTTGCTGCAATTCACTTTTGTTTGCACAGTCGGATAAAGTGGATTTGTATGTAGATACTGCTCGTTATTCAGATGGTGACGAAATTCCTTATGTTTTTGTGCCCTCGGCCACATTGCCCTCCAAGTATGCCCTTATTGTTATGCTCGGTGGTCACGGAACGATTGGTTTAAAGAAAAACGCTGATGGAACTCCGTTTTTTTCTGGCAAAGGAAATTTCTTAGCCCGCACTAGAGGGATATTTTCCGATGGCGATGTTGCAGTTGTTGTAATCGATAGGGGTAGGAGCTTAGATCGTATGCGTGGAGTGATAGCTGATTTAAGAGCTAAATTTCCTGCAGCCAAAATATATGTAGCGGATACCAGTATGAGCATAACCGAGACTATCTATATGGCTGAGAATATGGATGGAGAGGTTGCAGGCTTTATTCACACCTCTTCGGTTGGCAGCAATTGGCGGGGTCTGGACACCAGGAATCGAAAAAATCGTAACCTGATCGTGACCCATAAATACGATGGATGTAAGTGCATCACCCAAACGAGCTCATCTATTGAAAATAGTGAGCGTTATGGGACTCCACTTTTTGTAGTGGAGGGTGGGATTGATGAAGGCGATCCCTGCCAAGCCTCCGGTCACCATGGCTACAGGGGAATAGAGCAGGAGGTTGTGGACAAAATAAAAGCTTGGATGAAACAGAGTTAAGTCAGAAAATTTATTTTTTTGGTAATCCAGTAATCACCGTTCCAGGAACTATCACCCTCTCTGAGAACCATTGTTTATTCATTTCGAGGGCATAACGCACTGCAGCTTTAGGGCAGTGGTTGTTAGTGGTTTCTGCTTGCATCTCTTCTATGTTCACAATCTTGCCGTCATCTGCAATGAATGCAATGGAGAGTGGAATTTTTGTGTTGTTCATCCAGAAGCAATGACCCGCCTTTTGCTCAAAGATAAATAACATTCCAGAATTTGTGGGCATGCTGGTGCGGTTCATAAGTCCGACTTCTCTAGCTTTGGGCGTATCAGCAAGCTCGGCTTGTATGCGGTAGATGCCCATTTTCAATTCAATGGTGGGTAGACCAACATTGACCTGGGCCCATGAGAAGTTTGAACAAATGAAAAGGGGTGCTAACAGCAGTTGGCGAAAATAGGGGATGGACATATTCATGGGTGCATTTTAAGTTAGGCAAATTGCGGACGAAAAAAACCCAGGAACAAGTCCTGGGTTTTTAATAATGATCTAAGGACTATTAAGCCGCTTGGATATTGGTAGCTTGCTTGCCTTTAGGGCCCTGGGTAATGTCAAACGTTACTTTTTGGTTTTCCTTAAGGGTTTTGAACCCAGGCATAGTAATTGCGCTGAAATGCGCGAACAACTCTTCTTCACCATCATCAGGTTTGATAAAGCCAAAACCTTTTGCATCATTGAACCACTTAACAATTCCGGTCGCCATGCGAACTCCATTACATAAACTTAAAACAACCGTGATGAGGGTAAATACTTTTTAATCAGTCTCAATCCACAACACGCCTAAATAGAACCTCTTTTGAAGCCCACCCCCTGATTGTTTGCCCTTTTTGGAGGGGTGTCAAGGAGTTATATGCCCCTACCCCTTAGTAAATCCCCAATATGGTTATTAAGAGGGTTTTTTGCGGGTTTTACGCAACAAGACCCCAGTAAATTAAAGTTTCAGCATCTGTGTTTAGAATGTTTCTCATGAGTCGCAAACCTAAAAATCCCGCTACAGGCATATCGAGTAATCCATATGCCGAAGACACTATTCTTCTCGAAAAGCAGGTTGAGCAAGTTAAAGCGCCTTCGATGTACAAAGTTTTACTCTTGAATGATGACCACACGCCAATGGAATTTGTGGTGATGGTCATTCAGGAGTATTTTGATAAAGATCATGAAACAGCTACACGCATCATGTTGCAGGTTCATTTAGTTGGTAAAGGTGTTTGCGGGATTTTTACCCGCGATGTTGCTGCCACCAAAGTGCATCAAGTTATTGAACTCTCCCGTGAAGCGGGCCACCCACTACAGTGTACTATGGAGGAAGCATGATTGCCCAAGAATTAGAAGTAAGTTTGCACATGGCGTTTGTTGACGCAAGGGCATCACGACATGAGTTCATTACTGTCGAGCATTTGCTCGCAGTCCTATTGGACAATGCGACGGCCGTTGAGGTTTTAAAAGCTTGTGCGGTAAATATTGCAGAGCTGCGCGCTCAATTGAAAAACTTTATTAATGACAATGCTCCGGTTGTGCCGGGTAATGATGAAGTTGATACACAACCTACGCTTGGGTTTCAGCGAGTGATTCAGCGCGCCATCATGCATGTGCAATCCACCTCAAATGGTAAAAAAGAAGTTACTGGTGCGAACGTATTGGTTGCTATTTTTGGTGAAAAAGATTCGCATGCTGTGTATTTCTTACAACAGCAGGGTGTTACCCGCTTGGATGTAGTGAACTTCATTAGTCATGGTGTGCGTAAAGATCAGTCCGAGCACGTGAAGCCAGTAGAGTCCACACAAGAGACTGAGGAGGCTGCAGCCTCTGGTAAAGAAAGTCCTCTTGAGCAATACACGCAAAATCTGAATGCCCTAGCTCGACAAGGCAAGATCGATCCATTAATTGGTCGTGAGAGCGAAGTCGAGCGTGTTATTCAGGTTCTTTGTCGTCGTCGCAAGAATAACCCGCTGTTGGTGGGTGAGGCGGGTGTTGGTAAGACTGCGATCGCCGAGGGCTTGGCCTGGAGAATTGTTAAAGATGATGTGCCAGATATTTTGGCCAACGCTACTGTGTACTCATTGGACATGGGCGCATTATTGGCTGGCACCAAATATCGTGGTGATTTTGAGCAGCGCTTAAAGAGTGTTCTGAAATCTCTTAAAGATCATGCGCATGGTGTTTTATTTATCGATGAGATTCATATGCTGATTGGGGCGGGTGCTGCCTCTGGCGGAACCTTAGATGCAAGCAATCTTTTAAAGCCCGCTTTATCTAATGGCCAGCTGAAGTGCATTGGTGCTACTACTTTTACAGAGTATCGTGGTATTTTTGAAAAGGACGCAGCTTTATCTCGTCGCTTCCAAAAGGTTGATGTAGTAGAGCCAACGGTAGATCAGACCGTGCAAATTTTGCGTGGCCTAAAATCTCGTTTTGAAGAGCACCATAGTGTGAAGTATGCAGCGGGTGCCTTGGTTGCAGCAGCTGAGCTTTCTGCTCGTTACATTAATGATCGTCATTTACCTGATAAAGCTATTGATGTCATCGACGAAGCAGGGGCGGCCCAACGCATCTTGCCAAAATCAAAACAAAAGAAAACCATCGGTCGTCCAGAGATTGAGGAGATTGTTGCAAAGATTGCTCGCATACCGCCTCAATCTGTCACTGTTGACGATCGTAGCAAGCTGCAAACTTTAGACCGCGACATTAAGAGCGTGGTGTTTGGTCAAGATCCTGCCATCGAGGCCTTGGCGAGTGCCATTAAGATGACTCGTGCTGGTTTAGGCAAGATTGATCGTCCAATTGGCTCCTTCCTGTTCTCTGGCCCAACAGGAGTTGGTAAAACTGAGGTGGCAAAGCAACTTGCTTACATCTTGGGAATTGAGCTTTTGCGCTTCGATATGTCTGAGTATATGGAGCGTCATGCAGTAAGCCGCTTGATTGGCGCGCCACCCGGCTATGTTGGCTTTGATCAAGGAGGTCTACTAACTGAGGCAGTTAATAAGAAGCCACATTGCGTCCTGCTATTAGACGAAATTGAAAAAGCCCATCCTGATATTTTCAATATTCTCTTGCAAGTAATGGATCACGGCACTTTAACGGATAACAATGGTCGTAAGACTGACTTCCGTAATGTGATCATCATTATGACTACCAATGCTGGCGCCGAGGCGATGCAGAAATCGACCATTGGGTTTACCAATGCACGCGAATCTGGCGATGAGATGGCGGATATTAAGAAGTTCTTCACACCTGAGTTCCGCAACCGTTTGGATGCAATCGTTTCCTTTAAGGCGCTTGATGAGTCCATCATCATGCGCGTAGTAGATAAGTTCTTGATGCAACTTGAAGAGCAACTCCATGAGAAGAAGGTTGATGCTACCTTTAGTCCCGCATTAAGGGCGCATTTAGCTAAACATGGTTTTGATCCATTAATGGGCGCGCGACCTATGCAACGAATTATTCAGGATACTGTTCGTAAAGCCCTTGCCGATGAACTTTTGTTTGGTAAGCTGGCTCAGGGTGGACATGTGGACGTTGACATTGATGCGGATGGTAAAGTGCTTCTGAATTTTGATACTCCAGTATTGCCAGGAAAAACAACTAAAGCGGATGTAGCGCCAGCAGAAGAAATTTAATTAACCAACGATTTGAAAAGATAAAACCAAAAAATATGTCTTATCACGATAAATTATTAGAAGCTTTTGAAACCTACAAGGCTGAAAACGAAAAGTTTCAAGGCAAAGGCATTAAAGCGTTTGCGGCTCGTGCTCGCAAGGCCTTGCAAGAAATTGCTGGATCTTGCAAAGAGCGCCGTAAAGAAATTGCCGCTAAAAAAGAGTCTCGTGAAGGCGCTGGTGTTGGCATATCGCAAGATGCTGCTCGCAAGGCGCACATTCGTAAATAAGGTATGCGTATTTAAAAGAAAAGCCACCTACGGGTGGCTTTTTATTGGTCAATTTTTTAAGACCGTTTTCGATTTAAAAATAAAGCGTTACATTCTGATTCAAGAGCACCGCCCACTATTTGGGTTTGGCTAAAGTTGCTCCCTTGATTAATTTCTTTAGCGCTAAAGGTAAAAATATCAATACCTGATTTTTGAATAGTTGCTGCCGAACTACCATAGACAACCCCGCCTATGCCTACCCAGATCAGGGCGCTCATACACATAGGGCAGAGCTCGCCAGTGGAGTAAAGAATGCAGTCACCCCAATTTTTATTTCCATATTGACCGAGGTAATTATTCATGCAGACCATCTCACCATGAAGTATTGGGTTATGAAGGGTTTGATTAACGCCTTTAGCGAGAATAGTTCCACTATTGGAATTCGTGATGACAGCGCCAAACGGATATGTCTGATTTTGAACGGCTATAGCAATAGCATCTCACATTGCGGCTTCATGATTCTTCATCGGAATAGATGAAAGTTTGGTTTTTGCCAGGACGCCTCGAGTGAGGCCAGATAAGCCGCGGGCGCATAAACAGGTTAAGGCTCCGCGGCGATTCATCATATTAAGTTCTACCAGTACTGCCAAAACCACCAGCGCCACGACTGCTCTCGGTAAATTCTTCAACTACTTTGAGTTCGACTTGCTGAACGGGCATCACAACCAATTGGGCTAAGCGCTCCATAGGCTCAAGTTTGAATGGAGTTGATCCGCGATTCCAGGTGCTCACCATTAATTGCCCTTGGTAATCAGAGTCAATTAAGCCTACGAGGTTACCTAAGACGATCCCATGCTTATGGCCAAGGCCTGAACGAGGAAGAATAAATGCCGCATATTTTGGGTCTTCTACGTAGATTGCTAAACCAGTAGGTACCAGAACGGTCTGACCTGGCGCAATCTCAATTGTTTCATCTATGCAGGCACGTAAATCCAATCCAGCGCTACCAGGAGTGCCATAAGTAGGTAATTGGTCGCGTATCCGTTCATCGAGAATTTTGATTTGAAGTGATTGCATGAAATGTCCTAAAGCGGGTAGAAAAAAGAACTACAAAAAATTGGGTTTAGATTTTCTTGGCAACTAACTGAATCAGTTGACGTGCAAGCTGTAGTTTTTCAGCCTTAGCAATTTTTTTGCTACCTACAGAATCAATTACCAATAATTGATTAAGATCGCTACCAAAGGTGTCTGGGCCAATGTTGCCAACAACCATTGGAATGCCTTTACGTTTGCGTTTTTCTTCGGCGTGCTTCTCAAGGTCGGTTGATTCGGCAGCAAAGCCTACGCAATAAGGGTAAGGTTTGCCAGCTTTGGTCTTCACTGTTTTTGAGACGTCCAGCAGAATGTCTGGGTTGGCGATAAATTCGAGCGCAGGCGCTTGATTGCCTTGACGCTTCATTTTTTCTTTGGCAGGTTTAGCAATACCCCAATCAGCAACCGCGGCAACCGCAAAGAAAATATCGCAGTCAACTGCGCTGAGTGTGGCGGCATGCATTTCATTTGCACTTACTACATCAGTGCGAATGATTCCCCCAGTTGCTGCAAGTGGGGTTGGAAGATCACAAGGCCCAGCAATTAAATGAACCTGCGCGCCAGCCTCAACAGCAGCTCTTGCAATGGCAAAACCCATCTTGCCTGAGCTATGGTTGGTGATGCCTCGTACAGGATCGATTGCCTCAAAAGTGGGGCCGGCTGTTATTAATACCTTTTTTCCGGCCAGTGATTTTTTTTGAAAGAAAGCAACCACTTGCTCAGTAACTTCTGCTGGCTCGAGCATTCTGCCCATGCCTACTTCTCCACAAGCTTGAAATCCGCTAGCTGGACCTAAGAGGGTAACGCCATCGTCTATTAGTCTTTTGGCACTTCGTTGTGTGGCTGCATGCTCCCACATTTGTTTATTCATGGCAGGGGTAAGCAGGAGCGGGCAATCTCTTGCGAGGGAAAGCGTGGTTAATAAGTCATCAGCTAAGCCCAGCGATAGCTTTGCCATGAGATCAGCACTTGCAGGTGCAATCAAAATGGCATCTGCAGAACGAGATAACTCAATATGAGCCATATTATTCGGAATAGTGCTATCCCATTGACTTAAATATACTGGGTTGCCAGTCAGGGCCTGCATTGTCACTGGAGTTGCAAATTGCTGTGCAGCTTCAGTCATCACTACTTGAACAGATGCGCCTTCTTGCATCAATTGGCGAGCAAGTTCTGGGGCTTTGTAGGCCGCAATACCGCCAGAAATTCCGAGAACGATCTTCTTATTTAAAAGTGATTGCATGGCGCCAGCTTAATGGGATTGAGGGAATTTGCCAAATGACTTGCGTAATTCACCCCAAATAATGAGGGTGGCACCAACGCAGATAGCGCTATCAGCAATATTAAATGCGGGCCAATGCCAGTTACCGTAATGCAAGTCAATAAAGTCGACTACTGCGCCATACATGACTCGATCAAGAACATTGCCAAGTGCACCACCCAAGATCAGGCTCAAGGCTACGCATAGCAACTTATCACCGAGGCTTTTGGAGAGCAGCCAAATAATGTAGATGGATGCTGCTAAACCAAGAATAGTGAAGAACCAACGTTGCCAGCCAGAACCTTGGGCTAAGAAAGAAAATGCTGCGCCCGGATTAAAGAGGAGCAACCAGTTCATAAAAGGAAGGGCAGGCTCCGGCACACCCATTTGTAAATTACTCAGCGCTGACCATTTACTGAGTTGATCAAGCAAGAGCACAATGGTCGCAATTGCGAGATAACGAAGTAAGGTAAGGCTTTTCATGTAGATCGTTCTTAAGCAAAGAGGCGATGATCGCCATCACCAAACAAGTTGCTAATACAGCGACCACATAGCTCTGGATGATCAGCATTGCTTCCAACATCTTTAGTATGGTGCCAACAACGGCCACACTTCTTAAATTGACTGCCTCGTACCAATACCTCTAAATCTTCATTGCTGAGTTCTATATTGGCGCTAGAGGTAATGGTAACGAAACGCAAATCATCTTCGAGAGAGTGCAAGAGAGCAAAGTCAACATCACGCACTTTAATTGTCAGTTCAGCTTGTAAAGATGATCCAACATTGCCTGCTTCACGCTCTACTTCGATTGCTTTGGTCACTTCAGAGCGAATTTCCCGAATGCGATTCCATTTTGCAAGCAGTTCATCAGCATGAGTAATTTCAGGGAACTGACCAAACTCTTCCATAAAGATAGATTCAGAAGGCTTGCTTCCGGGGTCATGCGGGAAATCTTTCCATGCTTCTTCGGCGGTAAAGGAGAGGAATGGAGAAAGCCATTTTAAAAGATTGCGAGTGATATGAAATAAGGCATTCTGTGCGGCGCGACGATCAGGCGAGTCGGGCGCGCTGGTATAAAGACGATCCTTAAGGATGTCCAAATAGAATCTACCTAAATCTTCTGAGCAGAAGGTCAACATACGTGCAACTGCAGGTTGGAATTCATATGCTTTGTAATGCGCTTCTATGTCGATCTGTAAATCATTTGCTAGGGCTACAGCGTAGCAATCAATCTCTAACCATTGATCAACCGGTAATGTGTGTTTGCTTGGATCAAAATCGGATAGGTTGGCCAGTAAGAAGCGTAAAGTATTGCGAATACGACGATAGCTTTCGGTAACCCGCTTGAGAATCTCATCAGAGATTGTCATTTCACCTGAGTAATCTGTAGAGGCAACCCAAAGACGAATAATCTCGGCGCCTAACTTGTCTGCTGCTTGCTGTGGGGCGATCACGTTGCCCACTGACTTACTCATTTTTCGGCCTTGACCATCCACAGTAAAGCCGTGTGTCAGCAAGGCTTTGTATGGTGGTTTGCCGTCAAGCATGGCACCAGTAAGAAGAGATGAATGAAACCAGCCACGATGCTGGTCTGATCCCTCTAGGTATAAATCTGCCAAGCGTCCATTTGGTGACTCTGCTTGAGTAGTCAGCAGTTCATCACGATGCGAACCGCGGATGACATGCCAATGGGTTGTTCCAGAGTCAAACCAAACATCTAAGGTGTCGCGGTTTTTCTCATATTGAGCTGCCTCTTCGCCAAGAAGTTCTGAAACCTCTAATTTTTGCCAGGCTTCAATACCTTCTTTTTCCACCCGCTTAGCAATTTCTTCAAGTAGCTCAACTGTGCGTGGATGGGGTTCACCACTTTCCTTATGAACAAAAAAGGCCATCGGGACGCCCCATTGTCGTTGGCGAGAAAGGGTCCAATCAGGGCGATTGGCAATCATGCTGTGAAGGCGTTGTTTTCCCCAGGCTGGGAAAAACTCTGTGCTATCGATTCCTGCCAAGGCCGATTCCCGCAAACTGGCTTTGCCGTCTGACGGCTTTTTATCCATGCTTGCAAACCATTGTGAGGTTGCGCGATAAATAATTGGAGACTTATGGCGCCAGCAATGCATGTAAGAGTGGGTATAGGTTTTGTCTCTAAGGAGGCTACCAGCTTCACGCATAGCTTCGACAATTTTAGGATTCGCCTTCCAGATATATTCATTCGCAAAGAGTGGCAACCAAGACGCATACACACCATTGCCCATTACTGGATTCAGAATATCTTTATCGGAGAGTTTATTTGCTTTGCAAGACTTAAAATCTTCCTCGCCATATGCAGGAGCTGAGTGAACGATACCCGTACCAGTATCTAGCGTGACATACTCAGCTGGATAAATTGGAGAGAGACGTTTATAGCCCTCATGCAACGGCGCAAGTGGATGCCAGAAAGAAATATTGGCTAACTGAGCGCCCTGGCAAGTGGCAATGACTTTTCCTTCCATGCCATAGTCTTGTAAGCAAGTCTCAACGCGATCTTTTGCGAGGATTAATAACTTATTACCAACATCAACTAGGGCATAAGTGAGCTCTGGGTGGACATTCATTGCTTGGTTAGCAGGAATAGTCCATGGGGTAGTTGTCCAGATCACAATTTGACCTGGCTTATTTGGAAGATCGGAGAGTCCAAATGCCTTAGCTAGTTGTGGTCGCTGCGCGTCATCAAATGCAAAACCAACATCGACTGTGGGATCGGTTTTATCTTGGTACTCTACTTCGGCTTCAGCAAGCGCGGAGCCACAATCAAAACACCAGTTCACTGGTTTTAGACCACGGAAAACGTAACCTTTTTCCCAAATCTTGCCGAGTGCACGGATTTCATCTGCCTCATTACGATAGTTCATGGTGAGATAGGGGTTATTCCAGTCCCCTAGAACACCTAAGTGCTCAAAATCTTTCTTCTGCTTCTCTACTTGAATATGAGCGTAGGCGCGAGCTTTAGACTGCACTTCTGCGGCCGGTAGATTTTTGCCAAATTCTTTTTCAATCTGAATCTCAATCGGCATTCCATGGCAGTCCCAACCGGGGACGTAGACTGAATCGAAACCCATGAGCCAGCGAGACTTCACAATCATGTCCTTCAAAATCTTATTTACAGCATGACCAATATGAATATCACCATTGGCATAGGGAGGGCCATCATGCAAAATAAATTTTGGTTGATTTACATGGGCTGCACGAATCTTTTCGTAGAGTTTGTTTTTTTGCCATTGAGCTACCCACTGTGGTTCACGTTTCGCTAGGTCTCCCCGCATCGGAAATGATGTGTCAAGAAGGTTAACGGGATAAGAGTTTTCTTTATCAGACATAAGCTTTTTTCTGGAAATAATTTCTGGCATGCGTTGCATCACCTGCAATCGCATTGGTAAGCGCATCGAGGCTGTCATACTTTTCCTCGTCACGAATTTTTTCTAAGAGTTCTACGGTAATGATTTTTCCATAGACATCTTGTTGGTAATCGAAAATGTGTGTCTCAAGGAGTACGCGACCTTCATCTTCAACAGTAGGTCTTACCCCCAAGCTAGCTACCCCGGGCAACGGTTTATCGCTCAAGCCCACTACTTGGGCGGTGAAGATGCCAGTAGTTGCTGGCTTGCGATGATGAAGATGATTGGCGACGGCTAAGTTCAAAGTTGGAAAGCCAAGTTGACGCCCTAGTTTTTGGCCATGAATCACGTGCCCAGAAATTGCATAAGGGCGACCTAACAATGTTTCAGCTAATTTCATATCGCCACTAGCAAGCGCAGAACGCAATGCAGAACTTGAAATTCGCTCACCGTTCTCTTGAATAGTGTGAATACTGGAAACTTCAAAACCATATTTTTCACCAGCAGCTTTTAGGCTAGAAAAATTACCGCCACGCTTTGCTCCATAGCAAAAATCATCGCCGATCAAAATCCATTTTGTATTTAAGCGCTTCACAATAATTTCTGTAACAAACTCTTTGGGTGAGAGTTTCGCAAAAGCCGCATTGAAATGCTCTACTACAACTCGGTCTATACCAAGTCCTGCAAGCGCAGCTAATTTGTCGCGCAAGTTGAGAATGTGGGGGGGTGCTTGATCCGGAGAGAAGAATTCCTTTGGGTGGGGTTCAAATGTCATCACGCAACTCAATAAGCTGCGTTCTTTAGCGCCGTCTACTAGCTCTTTGAGTAAGGTGCGATGACCCCTGTGCACGCCATCGAAATTACCGATGGTTAAGGCACAAGCTGGTCCTGCAGAAAACTGGTTGGGGCCACGGAATACGTTCACAAAATCGCTTTCAGGGTAGCCGTCAATTATATTGTGGGCATGCCTTCTATCGTCACCTTAATCTCAGGCCGCGGATCTAATTTCGAGGCCATCGTCAAAACGGCTCAAAAAGAGCGTTGGCCCGTCACTTTTGCGGGCGTCATTGCAAACCATTCTGCGGCTAAAGGCCTTGATTTTGCTCGCTCGCAGGGGATTCCAGCTTATGTCATTGAGCATAAAGAGCATCCGAGTCGTGAATCTTTTGATAACGCTTTAATTCAGCAAATTGATGCGTTAGGAGCTGATTTAGTGGTTTTAGCTGGCTTCATGAGAATTCTGACGTCAGGCTTTATTCGACATTTTGAAGGCCGATTAATCAATATTCATCCTGCTCTATTGCCTGCCTTCCCTGGTTTGCATACTTATGAGCGTGCCTTGGAGTCAGGGGTGAAGGAACATGGTGCTACTGTCCACTTCGTCAATGAGGAGGTGGATGAGGGCCCGATTATTTGTCAGGCCTCAGTTCCGGTCCTAGAAGGTGATGATCCAGACACCCTAGCGGCCCGTGTTTTGACTGCTGAACATCAAATTTATCCGCGGGCCGTAAAATGGTTTCTTGATGGACGATTGCGAATAGAAGGTAATCAAGTGAAGTTACAACCCCCAGAGTCGCGATTTATTAAATTATGAGTGCAGAACGTCCACCCCATAGATCTGGCAGCAGACTAGCCCCCCACAAAAGTTACGCGACTAAATCGAAAGATCCACTGCGTCGTCCTGAGCGTCGCAATGCTAGTGGTAATTTGATTGCGCCAGAAGGTCAAAAGAATTTTTCAAACGCTAAAGCATTGCCACAGCATGCGATACATCTGGAGCGCTTACTTCCTGAATTACTTAGTTTTGAACAACCGGCTGACCGCGTAGTCAGTCGTTATTTCAGAGAAGAGAAACAGCTTGGTAATCGTGATCGCGCATTGATCGCCGAGAGTGCCTTTGCTATTTTGCGTCGTAAGAATGAGTTCTCTCAATTTGCCTCAAGCGGTGAAGGCTCACAGGCTAGATGCTTAGCTCTATTGGGTTTGCTGTCCGCACTATCCGAGGGCGGCTTAGGCTCAGCGAATCGTGCAGAGAGTGCGATAGCTGACTTAGCGCATGTACTTAAGTCTGGTGAATACGAGTGGTTGCAACGTTTTGCGACCGTGGATCCAGCGGCATTAAATCCACTCGTTCGTAATAATTTGCCCGAATGGTTGTGGGATGCATTTGGCGAATATCCTGGTGAAGATGCTCGTGAAGAGTTAGCAAAGTCTTTAATGCATCCAGCGCTTTTAGACTTGCGTGCGAATACTATGAAAACCAATCGCGAAGAATTGCTCGCCCAGATGAATGCATTAGGTGGTCGTTATCAAGCAATCCAAACCCCATATGCACCTGATGGGGTGCGCATTATGGGTAAACCTGCTTTGCAAAATACGGCTGGCTTTAAAGCGGGCATGTTCGAGGTGCAGGATGAAGGTAGTCAGCTCTTGGCTTATCTCCTTGCGCCTAAGCGTGGCGAGATGATTGTGGACTTTTGTGCGGGAGCTGGCGGCAAGACTTTAGCCATTGGGGCGCTGATGCGCTCCACAGGGCGCTTATATGCTTTGGATACATCCGAGCGTCGCTTGGCCAATCTAAAGCCAAGGCAGGCTCGTAGCGGGCTTTCTAATGTGCATCCAGTATGGATTGATAGTGAGAACGACGCCAAGATCAAACGTCTGGCGGGAAAAATTGACCGTGTTCTGGTAGATGCCCCTTGTAGTGGCATGGGTACTTTGCGACGCAATCCGGATCTGAAGTGGCGCCAAACCCCCGAGGGGGTTTTGGAGTTAAACCAGAAGCAAATGAGCATATTGGCCTCTGCAGCCCGTTTATTAAAGCCAGGTGGGTGTTTGGTTTATGCAACATGCAGTCTATTGCCACAAGAGAATCAAGCTATTGCCGAAGATTTTCTGGCAAAACACCCACAATTTGAGGCAGTTCCTGCTGCAGAAGCTCTCAAACCATTGTTTCCAAAGGATAAATTGCTTTTAGGGTGCAATGCTGATAATCCCTGGTGGCAGTTATGGCCGCATATTCACGGTACCGACGGCTTTTTTGGGGCTGTTTTTCAGAAGAAGGCTGTAGTCCACAAGTGCCAGAATTGAATAAAGACGACCAAAAGGCGACTAAGGTCAAATACAAGAAGCCTCCTGAAGAGCTAAAATAGAGTTTTAGCTCTCTTTAGGGATCTCCTTTTGAATACAGTTTCAGGTTTTGATTTGTTTCTTCAATGGCTTACTAATGGATATTTGGATTGGTCATGGTGGCAAATTACCGTTTTTATTCTGGTAGCCACCCACATCACCATTGCCGCTGTCACCATCTTTTTGCATCGTTGCCAAGCTCACCGTGCCTTGGATCTGCATCCAATCGTCTCTCATTTCTTCCGGTTTTGGCTTTGGTTAACCACGGGCATGGTTACCAAAGAGTGGGCCGCTATTCATCGTAAGCACCATGCCAAATGTGAAACAGTGGATGATCCACACAGCCCTCAAGTTTTAGGCATTAATACTGTTCTTTCTCGTGGTGCTGAGCTGTACAAAAAAGAAGCGACGAACAAAGAGACCTTAGATAAATTTGGTCATGGCACTCCAGACGATTGGATTGAGCACAATATTTATTCCAAATTTTCTTGGCAAGGTGTGGCCATCATGCTCATCATTGATGTGTTATTATTTGGTGCAGTTGGCCTAACGGTTTGGGCAGTTCAAATGTTGTGGATTCCTATTACTGCTGCTGGCATTATTAATGGTATCGGTCACTATTGGGGCTATCGTAATTTTGATTGCGAAGACGCCTCAAGAAATATTGTGCCCTGGGGAATTTTGATTGGTGGTGAAGAGCTTCATAACAACCACCACACATTTGCAACGAGTGCGAAGCTATCAAACAAGTGGTATGAATTTGATATTGGTTGGATGTATATCCAGACCATGAGTGCTGTTGGCTTAGCTACTGTAAAGAAGACTCCACCTAAGCCTGTTCTCGGTGATTTACGTCCAGCCGATCAAAATATGTTAGAAGCCATCATTGCAAACCGCTATGAAATCATGGCGCGCTATAGCAAGACATTACGCAGCTTCTTCAGTAATGAAGTGCAGCATATGCAGGTCTTAGCCGCGCATTTAAGTGATGCTCGGTCCTGGTTGTCCAAAGACGAGTCTCGTCTGACTGAGCAGGAGAAGGCGAATCTTGAAGAGCTGATGGCTAGTAACGCTCAGTTACGTAAGATGATTGAGATGCGTCGTGAATTACAAGCAATCTGGAGTCGCTCATCGGCCACTAGAGAGCAACTGCTTGCACAATTGCATGCGTGGTGCCAACGTGCTGAAGAGAGTGGCTTAAGTAGTTTGCGTGAGTTCTCTTTGAGGTTGCGACGCTACGTTTAAATCAGCAGAAATTCTAGGCAATAAAAAACCCGCTCGATCAGCGGGTTTTTTATTTACTAAAAGTAGGAACTAAAGAATGTCTTACTTTAGTTTTGTTTCTTTGTAAGCTACGTGCTTTCGAATGGTTGGATCAAATTTCATGATCTCCATTTTCTCAGGCTTAGTACGCTTGTTTTTTGAAGTAGTGTAGAAGTGACCAGTACCTGCTGATGACTCTAACTTGATTTTTTCTCTGCCGCCTTTAGCCATTTGTGCGCTCCTTAAATTTCGCCACGTGCACGGAGATCAGACAACACAGCATCGATGCCGTTTTTGTCGATAACGCGCAAACCAGCATTGGTTAAGCGCAAGCTAATCCAACGATTTTCAGATTCAACCCAGAAACGGCGGTTTTGCAAATTCGGCAAAAAGCGACGCTTCGTTTTATTGTTTGCATGGGATACATTGTTGCCAACCATCGGCTTCTTCCCAGTGACTTGGCAAACTTTTGCCATGACATAACTCCATTAATTGCGAAAAGAGAAGATTGTATCAGTCCTAAGCTATTTTGGGCTAGCCCTAAATGGCTTTCTTAAGTGTGAATTACGTGGGTATATGGCAAATATTCTCAAAAAAGGCTTATAAGTTAGTAATTACTTTCATTTTTGCTATTTATTCATAAGGCCTGCGCCGGAAAATGAGAAAAATCCACTGCCACTCACAATGCAGTGGTCAAGTAGTTGAATGTCTACTAATTGCAGGGCATTTAGGAGTATCTGAGTAAGTTCCTGATCTGCGGCACTAGGTAAAGGGTTGCCACTGGGGTGGTTATGAGCCACGATGAGAGCGCTAGCATTTTTTGCCAAGACTTCCTTAAGGGTTTCACGAGGGTAAATGGCTGTTTAGGCAATGGAGCCTCTAATAAGATGTAATTGAGAGTCTAGATAAAGGCAGAGAAATACCTCATGGGGTAGACGGCCAATGTTGACTTGCAAAAACTCTCTGACATGGTTCTGGGAAGAGAAAATAGGGTCTGCACTCAAGGCTTTGTTCAAGGCTGCGCTTAACCGGCTCATAGGCCGCTTGAATTTGGGACCATTTGGATAGCCCCACGCCGTGAATGCGTGTTAAATCTTCGGGAGTGGCAGCTAGAAGTCGGGGTAAGCTTCCAAAATGATGCAAAAGGTCCTTGGCTAATGTCACTGCACTTTTGCTTTTGACTCCTACCCTTAAAAAGATGGTCAGCAATTCAGCATCTGAGAGTGTTACCGCCCTATTTAGGCGCAACTTTTCTCTAGGTTGCTCATTTTTTGGCCAGTTTGAAATTGGGGAATGCACAGCTAGCGCAGGCCTAGATATAATCACCTTATGAACAAACTTACTGTTTTGCCTAATTCCTATTTGACTCTCAACTATCGGCTTACCTTGCCTAATGGGGAGGATTACATCAACACCTTTGTTGATCGTCCTGCTACGGTTTTGATGGGGTCTGGACAATTCGCTCCTTGTTTTGAAAAAGTATTATTGGGGTTGGCGGTTGGTGAGAAAAAAAGTGCAGTGCTTACGCCTGAAGAAAGTTTTGGCGAGCGCAAAGATGAATTAGTGCAATGGACCTCTTTGAAGGCTCTTAGAGAAGGTCGCGATGACGATGTGGAATTTAATCCGGGCGATGTAATTGAATTCAATGCGCCTGGCGGCGCTCAATATGCAGGTGTTCTGCAATCTATAGACGATGAAGGCGCCTGGTTTGACTTCAATCATCCTCTCGCAGGAAGACCGGTTACTTTTGAAGCAGAGATTGTAGCGATCCTGTAGCTGATGATGACTCCTGATAAAGCAGAAATTCTGATGGCTCAGCTGCGCGGTTTTTGCGCAGGCGTAGATCGTGCGATCAATATTGTGAATGAGGCGCTCAATCGTTTTGGTGCGCCAATTTATGTTCGTCACGAAATTGTGCATAACGCTTATGTTGTAAATGAGTTGCGCGAGAAGGGTGCAGTTTTTGTAGAAGAACTGCATGAAGTTCCCAAAGGTGGCATTGTCGTGTTTAGTGCTCATGGCGTTTCTCAAGAAGTGCGCAAGGATGCTCAAGAGCGAGGTCTGCAGGTCTATGACGCAACATGTCCATTGGTGACGAAGGTTCATCTTGAGGTCGTCAAAATGTGTAAGGACGGCTATACAGTGTTGATGATTGGTCACGCTGGACATCCTGAGGTTGAGGGAACAATGGGCCAGGTCAAAGAGGGTGTTTTCTTGATTGAGAAAGTCGGTGATATTGGCTCCTTGCCTTTCTCTGCTGATGAGAAGATAGCTTTTGTTACCCAGACAACGCTTTCAGTAGACGAGACAAAAGAAATTGTTGAAGCGTTAACGAAGAAGTTTCCCAATATTGTTCAGCCTCGTAAACAAGATATTTGTTATGCCACCCAGAATCGCCAAGATGCGGTGAAATTTATGGCGCCTCAAGTTGAGTTAGTTATTGTGGTGGGAAGTGCGACTAGCTCGAATTCCAATCGTTTGCGTGAGCTTTCTGAAAAGTTGGGTGTACCTTCTTACATGGTGGACTCACCTGAGCAATTAAAGCCAGAGTGGTTTATTGGAAAAAAGCGCATTGGTTTAACGGCAGGCGCATCGGCTCCGGAGAGCTTGGCTCAATCGATTGTTAAGCGCATTCAAGAGTTTGGTCCAAGGCAAGTCTGTGCATTAGATGGGGTTGTTGAGGATGTCACTTTTTCTTTGCCTAAAAATTTAGTTGATTGAAGTTTGCATCCATAATAGAGGGGCTTTACATGATTAATTTAAAAGCGTCAAAAGTGATTTTTATGAAAAGTGCTATTGCGCGGTATCCGTAGCAACTTTCATTCTTGCTGGTTGTGGAAAGAGCGATAACAAATCAGCGGCAGCTCCTGTGTAGATGGAGTGGAAGTCAAGATTGGTCACGTTGCTCCGTTAACCGGTCCGATTGCTCATTTGGGTAAAGATAACGAGAACGGCGCAAGAATGGCGATTGAGGGAATCAATCAGTCCGACCTAACCATCGACGGAAAAAAGTAGTCCTCACTTTGGTTCCTGAGGGATGATGCAGAGGATCCGAAAATAGCAACTCAAGTAGCTCAAAAATTAGTTGATGCCAAGATGGTCGGTGTGGTGGGCCACTTAAATTCCGGAACTAGTATTCCGGCATCCAAAATTTACAGTGATGCTGGTATTGCCCGGTCTCATTTTCAGCGACCAACCCCGATTACACCAAGCAAGGCTTTAAAACTACCTTCCGCTTAGTGGCGACGGATGCCCAGCAAGGCCCCGCATTGGCAAATTACGTTATCAATACCTTGGAAGGCTAAGACGGTAGCCATCATTGACGACTCTACTCAATACGGCAAAGGTTTGGCGGATGAGTTTGAAAAAACCATCAAGGCTGCAGGTTTGAAAGTCGTTACTCGGGAAGCTAGCAATAACAAGGCAATAGATTTCAAAGCGATTCTGACTAAGGTAAAAGGTAGTAAACCAGATGTCATCATGTATGGCGGCATGGATGCTACCGGAGGTCCATTGGCAAAACAAGCCACTGAGCTTGGTATTCGAGCAAAAGTCGTTGGTGGCGATGGCATGTGTACTGAGAAGTTAATTGAGTTGGCAGGAGAAGCAATTGTAAATGTGATTTGTTCTGAAGAAGGCATGGCTCTGCCTAAGATAGCTAAAGGCGCTGACTTCCAGAAGCGATTTAAAGAGCGCTTTAATGCTGATGTTCAGATTTATGCGGCCCTTCACATATGATGCTGTTTATGTTCTAGTTGATTCGATGAAGCGTGCAAATTCGACTGATCCTGTGAAGATATTGGCCGTGATGCCTGATACCAAAATGCAGGGCTTGATCGGCAATATTGCTTTTGATAACAAGGGTGATATGAAAGAGGGTGTGATTACCTTGTACGACTTCAAAGATAAAAAGAAAAATGTTTTTGATGTCATCAAGATGTAATGATCCTTTAGGAAAAAATAGCACCGCAGTATAGCGGCGCCATTTTTTATCAAGTCTAAATTCATTCTCGAACTTAATGGATATTCTTCTTCAGCAGATCGTTAACGGCTTAGTGCTCGGCAGTATCTATGCATTGATCGCTTTGGGATACACCATGGTGTATGGTGTTTTGGGAATCATTAATTTTGCTCATGGTGAAGTTTTGATGATTGGCGCCATGGTATCGCTTTCATTATTGCGACTGATTTTGAATCTGACGGGCGATTTGCCTGGTTGGCTTACGCTATTAATAATATTGCCAGTCACCATGGCAGTTTGTGCGGGATTGAGTTATTGGATTGAGCGAATTGCTTACAGACCTTTACGAAATGCGCCCCGATTGGCTCCTTTGATTTCAGCGATCGGCATGTCAATTCTTTTGCAAACTATTGCAATGATGATTTGGTCGCGCAATCCGATGACCTATCCTCAACTTCTGCCATCTACCCCAATTGATTTGTGGAGCGCCGGCGCATCGATTACAGGAAAAGAAATTGTCATCATCGTGGTGGCTCTAGTAGTGATATTAGGACTATTGTTCTTAGTAGAAAAAACAAAGCTAGGTAGGGCTATGCGCGCTACCGCTGAACAGACTCAAATAGCTGCATTAATGGACGTTAATCCTAATCGTGTGATTTCAATTTTACCTTTATGTTGGGTGGCGCGTTGGCGGCTTTGGCTGGAGTCATAATTGCTAGCAACCTATGGCAATGTCCATTTTTATATGGGCTTTATTCCAGGCCTCAAAGCTTTTACTGCAGCCGTTCTTGTGGTGGCATTGGCAATCTTCAGGGCGCAATGCTAGGAGGCTATTGCTTTTAGGGTTGATTGAGTCTTTGGGTGCAGGATATATTGGTGAGCTGACAGGCAGTGTGTTTGGCTCTAACTATCAAGATATCTTTGCATTCCTTGTTTTGATATTGGTATTGGTTTTGCGACCTATGGGGCTGTTGGGTGAAAAGATTTCAGATCGTGCCTAAAGGCTTCATTGTGAATCGACTAAGCCGCTCGGCCTATTTATGGCTTGGAGTGATTGCATTGGTTCTGTTGCCTTGGGTGGTTGGGGCGGCTGGAGGTAATTATTGGGTTCGTGTACTGGACTTTGCCCTGCTTTATATCGTTTTAGCCCTCGGCTTAAATGTAGTGGTGGGGTTTTGCCGGATTATTGGACCTGGGATATATCGCTTTTTATGCCTTAGGCGCATACAGTTTTGCATTATTGGCTTCGCCGCATTTACCTCAGCAGTTTGAAACGATTGCGGCAGCATTTCCAGAGGGTATGCACTTTTCACCCTGGATGGTGGCGATCTTCTCGATTATTTTGGCTGCATTATTTGGAATCACCTTAGGCTTGCCAATGCTTCAGTTATGTGGCGATTATTTGACAATTGTTACCTTGGGCTTTGGCGAAATTATTCGTATCTTTATGAACAATCTGGATCGGCCATTAAATCTGACCAATGGTCCTAAGGAGATTTCCGCTATAGATCCGATTCAATTCTTTGGTATTTCTTTTGCCAAAACTTTAGATTTAGGTTTTATTAAAATACCCGGTTTGTATTTGGTGTTCTATCTATTTTTATCCCTGGGAGTATTAGTAACAATCGTCTGCTTACGCCTGCAAGACTCTCGCATTGGACGCGCTTGGGTTGCAATTCGTGAAGATGAGATTGCAGCCAAAGCCATGGGTATCAATACGCGGAATATGAAATTATTGGCTTTTGCAATTGGCGCCTCTTTTGCTGGTGTCGCGGGCGTATTATTTTCTGCTTTTCAAGGTTTTGTTTCTCCCGAATCTTTTACGTTATGGGAGTCCATCGTAGTTCTAGCTATGGTCGTGCTAGGTGGTATTGGACATATTCCAGGGGTGATCTTAGGGGCAGTATTGTTTGCGATATTCCCAGAAATCTTATGCGGCATCGCTCAACCAGTACAGCAAGCGCTATTTGGGCATGTCATTGTTGATGTCGAGATTATTCGTCAATTGATTTATGGCTTGGCTTTAATTTTGATCATGCTTTATCGCCCTGGCGGTATTTGGCAAAAGAGCGGGGCAAAGCAATGACCAACCCCCGCCTAATTTAATTTTGGATGTGGCAGATGTCTCTAAGCGCTTTGTGGTGGAGTCCAGGCCCTTGAATTCGTTGGTCTGCAAGTGTCTCATGGTTCAATTGTGGGCCTTATTGGTCCGAATGGTGCTGGTAAGACAACATTCTTTAATGTCATTACCGGGCCTGTATCCTGCGGATACTGGAATTTTTTTATTTAATGGCAAATCCTATTTTCCAGAGTCGGTATCAGAGGTTACCAAGTCGGGTTTAGCGAGAACATTTCAGAACATTCGTCTTTTTGGTGAAATGACGGTTCTCGAAAATGTGATGGTGGGGTGTCATTGCCGCTCCAAAGCAGGCTTGCTAGGTGCCATTTTTCGCTTTCCATCTACTAGGCATGAAGAGCGGGCGATAAGAAGTAAAACGCATAAAAATTAGAGTTACGCGAGTTATTGCTCAGAATCCGAGCTGACGGTAAAACAATCTTGCTGATTGAGCATGATTGAGTTTGGTGATGGGTATCTGTGATAGTCTGACGGTATTGGATTATGGCAAAGTGATTGCTTCGGGAAACTCTGCAGATGTGCGCGTCCATCCAGAGGTGATTAAAGCTTATCTTGGTCAGGGAATTGCATGATGAATGGCTTTTCTTGTAAAAGATTTAAAAGAAGTGGCTTATGGCAGCATTAATGCTGTTAAGGGAATCGATTTGCATGTTAACCATGGTGAATTAGTGGCCTTAATAGGCGCGAATGGCGCTGGTAAAAGTTCTACAATAAAAGCCATTGCAGGCTTATTGTCATCAACCGCTGGTGAGATTGAGTTTGAGAATCTGGACACTAAAAAGCTTCCAGCTTATGAATTGGTTCGACTGGGATTAGGTATGGTTCCGGAAGGGCGTGGTGTGTTTAAGCGCATGACTATTTTGGAAAACCTCCAAATGGGCGCCTACTTAAAATCGGATGCAAAAGAAATTGCGCGCAAGCTAGAAGAAATCTACACATACTTTCCGAGATTAAAAGAGCGACTATTTCAGTTGGCTGGCACGCTTTCTGGGGGAGAGCAGTAAATGGTTGCCATGGGTTAGGGCGATGATGGCAGAGCCAAAGTTATTACTCTTAGATGAGCCTTCTATGGGTCTCTTGCTGATCATGGTCGAAACTATCTTTGACGTCATACGTAGCCTGTCTTCTAGCGGCATGACCATTTTGTTAGTTGAGTAGAACGCGCGCCTTGCTTTGAGGATGGCTAGGCGAGCCTATGTCATGGAAAGCGGTTTAATTACTCTGAGTGGATCTGGCAAGGAATTGCTCGAGGATCCAATGGTAAAAATTGCCTATCTAGGTGAGTAGATAGGCAATGGGTTAGGTAAGTCTTAAGCCACTTCTTTGAGTAACTCACGTAGCATATTGCACATCTGACGAATTTCATCATCGGATACATTCAAGGCAGGCATAAAGCGCAATAGGTTTGGTCTAGGCGAGTTAATTAATAAACCTTCAGGGCTATGATCCCTTGCGAGTTCAACCAGTTTCCCGCCTATATCTTTGCCTAACATCAAAGCCCGCAGTAAACCTTCACCACGTTCACCTTCCAGATTGAATTCAACACAAAGATTGAGTAACTCCGCTTTCAGTAATTCGCCTTTGGCTTTTACGCTGTCTAAGAATCCAGGGGCTAAGAGTTGCTCGATGACGCTAATGCCTACAGCTGTCATAAGGGGATTGCCATTATAAGTGCCCCCTTGATCTCCAGGCACAAAGCAGGCCACATTATTAGTTGCCAGTAGCGCTGCCAAAGGAACGCCACCTCCAATGCCTTTGCCCAAGGTCATGATGTCAGGTTCAATGCCGTAGTTTTGGTAAGCAAACAGCATGCCAGTTCGTCCACAACCAGCTTGCACTTCATCAGCAATCAAAAGGATGCTATTTTCTTTAGTGAACTTGCGCAGTTCACGCATAAATTCTTTAGTGGCTGGAATGACGCCACCTTCTCCCTGAACAGGCTCGAGCATGACTGCCACTGTTTTATCAGTAACGAGTTTTTTGGCTGACTCTAAGTTGTTTAAATCTGCTTTAGGAAACCCCGCTACCTGAGGGGCAAACATGGTATCCCAGCCTGGCTTACCTGAGGCGCTCATGGTTGTCAAGGTGCGCCCATGAAAACTATGATCAAACGTAATGATTTCAAAAGCGCCCGATTTATTGAGTTGACCCCATTTGCGAGCTAGTTTGATTGCGCCTTCATTGGCTTCTGCACCGCTATTGGCGAAGAAAACCTTATCAAAGCAACTATTTTCAGTCAGGAGATTAGATAGCCCAATCATGGGTTCGTTGTAGAACGTAGGACTTGGATTAATCAACTTATTTGCTTGCGCATTCAGTGCCTCAATCATCTCTGTGTTGCCATGACCTAAACAATTCACCGCCCAACCTTGCAGGAAGTCCAAATAACGTTTGCCATTGTTGTCGATCAGCCAAGAGCCTTTACCTTCGACCATGATGACTTCTGGACGTGGGGTAATGAACATCACTGCATCGGTATCAATAGTCTGTACGGGATTATTCATGCTGATATAGGATGATTGGTAATAAAAAGAAGTTCTATTATCTCGCTGATTCGACTTTTGCAGTTCTTAAGATATCGCCAAATCAGCGGCGTTGGTAAACGAGTCTGCAAAGAATTCTTCTTCAGGAAGATGACATTGGGATGAAAAGTCATTTCTGGCGGCATTGACCATCACTGGTGCTCCACAGGCATACACCTGAAAGCCCTTCATATTCGGATGGTCATCCATGGCCGCCTGATGAACAAAGCCGGTGCGACCTTGCCAAGCATCCTCCGCTAGGGCATCTGATATGACTGGAATGTACTGAAAGTCAGGGATCTCATTTGCCCAGCTTTTACAAAGAACATCCAAGTACAGGTCGCTTGGGCGATGTCCACCCCAGTAGAGGTGAATTGGACGATAGATATTTTTTGCTTGCATTTGTTCAATGATGGATTTGATCGGGGCAAAGCCTGTTCCAGCCGCAACAAAGATGATGGGTTTTTTGGAGTCTTCTCGTAAAAAGAAGCTACCTAATGGCCCTTCAAAACGAAGAATATCCTTTTCTTTTAGGGCTGGAGTAGATACTCCAAAGACAAAGTCAGTAAATAGACCACCCGGTAAATGTCGGATATGTAGCTCTAGAGGGCCTT
The DNA here is from genome assembly GCF_900095205.1 of Polynucleobacter necessarius. NCBI lineage: Bacteria > Pseudomonadati > Pseudomonadota > Betaproteobacteria > Burkholderiales > Burkholderiaceae > Polynucleobacter > Polynucleobacter necessarius. The sequence continues at coordinate 366,774 of NZ_LT606951.1, forward strand.
CCTGCTCAGGTGCATTCGCTATTGAATAGGCACGACGCTGACCATCTTTAAGAAGAAACTCTATGTATTGACCAGCCAGAAACTGAAAACGCTCAGCCGCGGGTAGCTGTAGTTTCAAAATAGCAACATCGTCACTAGGTTTCTGAATGGTATTTACGCGACAGGGGACTTTACGAATTGCAATATCCCCAGCTCCTTGAACTTCACGTGCTTCGATTAGGAGGTCCGACTGTGGGTGGGCGCAACAAAACAGAATACTGCCTGATGTCTCATCAGCTTTGCTAAGAGTGCTTTCACTATGTTGCCCGTGTGTGACTTGCCCCTCTAAGGCTTTGCCCTTGCAAGAACCACAGGCGCCATTTTTACAACCATAAGGAAGGTTAATACCTTGGCGAAGAGCAGCCTCCAAAAGGGTTTCATCTGGATTCACTGTAAATTGTTTACCGCTCGTTTTGAGCGTGACTTGGTAAGACACTCTCATTCCTTTCAATAAATCGTTACGATGTCACTTATGCAATCTTTTGGTAAACCATCCATCCTGATTATTGGCTGTGGAGACATCGGACTTCGTGTAGCTAAACAGCTTTCGCGAAGTCATCGTGTTTTTGCTCTCACTTCCCAACGTAATCGCTTTCAGGAGTTGAGGAAGGTTGGCGCAATCCCAATTTTAGGGAATCTGGATCATCCAGAATCTTTATGGCGCCTCAGCGGATTAGCTCAAACCGTGATCCATTTAGCGCCACCACAAAATAGTGGGAATCGTGATTGCCGAACCCGCAACCTCATTCGAATTTTAGCCCAAGGCCCCAATGCCGTCAGGCGCCTCATTTATATCAGCACGACTGGTGTATATGGTGATCATCAGGGCGCCAAAGTGAGTGAGGTGACTCCAGTAAACCCACAAAGCGAGCGCGCCAAGAGACGAGTTGATGCTGAATGTGCCCTACGTCTTTGGGCGCCTGCGCATGGGGTAACTTTAACGATTCTGCGTGTTCCAGGGATTTATGCATCTGACCGACTGCCGATTGAACGCCTTCAGGCTAAAACACCTGCCTTAGTGCATCAGGAGGATGCCTATTCCAATCATATTCATAGCGATGATTTGGCAAGATTGGTGTGCGCCGCAGTTTATTTTGCAAAGCCGCAGCGGGTTATCAATGTGTGTGATGGTAATGAAACAAAAATGGGCGATTACTTTGATGAAGTGGCCGATGCATTTGGCTTGGAAAGACCGGCTCGATTGCCAAGTAGCGAACTGCAAAAAGTGGTTAGTCCAATGCTTTGGTTTTTTATGCGCGAATCTCGCAGAGTGACGAACACCCGCATACATGAACTCAGAATGCCGCTACGCTATCCCAGCGTAGGACATTTTTTGAAAGCTATTTCCAAGAATCCTTAAGGCTAACCGTACGGTTAAATACCGGCTTGCCAAGTTTGGAATCGTTCTTGTCTGCAACGAAGTAGCCATGGCGTTCAAATTGAAAGCGATCTTCTGCTTTGACATCCTTCATACACGGCTCTATGTAAGCGTTAATTATTTGCTTGGAGTTGGGATTAGTGGCATCTAAGAAATTCTTCTCACCACTATCGGGATGTGGATCGGTAAAGAGATGATCGAAAAGGCGCACCTCAGCAGGGATGGCCTCGGCAGCGCTGATCCAGTGAATATTACCTTTGATCTTGTAATTATTAGAGCCTGGCGTGCCGCTCTTACTATCTGGGAAGTGGGTTACATGGACTTGAGTGATTTTCCCTTGAGTATCAGTTTCAAAACCGGTGCACTCGACTACAAAGCCATGGCGTAAACGCACACGGCTACCGGGCTGATCACCAATTGGTGGGTATAGCCTGAAGAATCCTTTGATAGGTTCTTGCATGAAGTCATCTGCCTCAATCCACAGTTCGCGTGTGAAGTTGAAGTCACGATTGCCCCACTCAGGATGATTTGGATGGCGTGGTGCAGAACAAGCCTCTTTTGCAAAGGCATCAAAATTTTCAACTACAAGCTTTAGCGGTTTTAATACTGCAGTTGCTCGCGATGCTCTAACCTCGAGATCATCGCGCAGAGCCTGATCTAGCGTGCTCATATCAATCCAGCTATCTGCTTTAGACACGCCAATGCGTTCACAAAACAGACGAATGCTCTCAGGGGTATAACCACGACGCCGAATACCTACGATAGTTGGCATACGCGGATCATCCCAGCCTTCTACATGCTTTTCTTCAACAAGCTGCAAAAGCTTACGTTTACTAGTAATGGTATATGTAAGGTTGAGGCGTGCGAATTCGTATTGATGTGGAACTGGGTCCTTAAATAAACCAAGCTCTTTGAGGGAGTTCACAATCCAATCGTACAAAGGGCGATTGTTTTCAAACTCCAGTGTACATATGGAGTGAGAGACGTTCTCTAGGGCATCAGAGATGCAATGTGTGAAGTCATACAGCGGGTAAATACACCACTTACTGCCAGTACGATGGTGATCGGTATGGCGAACGCGATACACCACAGGATCACGCATGACGATATTTGGATGAGACATGTCAATTTTCAGGCGTAAAACGTGTTCACCGTCTTTAAATTTGCCATCACGCATGTCGCGAAACATTTGCAGATTTTCTTCTGGGCTGCGATCGCGATAAGGGCTATTTTTTCCGGCCTGACCAAAGTTGCCGCGATTGGTATGGATGTCATCAGCACTTTGACTATCAACATACGCCTTACCATTTTGAATTAGGATCTCGGCAAACTCATACAGTTTGTCAAAGTAGTCGCTTGCGTGATAGAGATGGGCTCCCCAGTCAAAACCTAACCACTTGACCGCATCCAAAATACTATCGGCGTACTCAACATCTTCCTTTACTGGGTTGGTGTCATCTAAGCGCATATTGCAACGAGCGCCACCAGCTTGGTTGTTGTAATCAGCGGCTAAACCAAAGTTCAGGCAAATACTTTTAGCGTGGCCAATATGCAAATAGCCATTTGGCTCAGGCGAAAAGCGTGTGATGATGGATGGAATAGGTTGTTCAGCTAAATTTGTGCGCTGTGAAAAAGCGCCGCTAGCTAAATCATGGTCAATGATCTGACGTAAGAAGTTGGACGGTTCGGCTACACCGCCGGCACTTGCTTTGGGGGGTTTGCTATCTTGGGACATAGCCACATTGTAGAGAAAACCCCGAGACCCTTAAAGAGCCTGCTAACTGCAGCGGGCTTGTTTCTGGGAAGCTACAAGGAATCAATTCTCCACGAATGCCTCTTCGCGAGTCTTCTTCACCGTTGGCAGAGCTACAATCACCACCAACAGGGCTGCTGCAATCAGCAAGCTTAAAGACAGAAGACGGGTTACGAAGGTTGAGAAGTCGCCACGTGACAACAAAATAGTGCACGGCGGAAGTTCTCTTCCATCATTGGTCCGAGCACAAAGCCCAAGAGCAATGGAGGAGGTTCGTAACCGAGCTTGAAGAAGAGGTAACCAATCAAGCCAAAGCCTGCGGTCACATAAACGTCAACCACGGTGTTGTTCACGGTGTACATACTATACAGCAGAACACCAAAATTGCTGGGTAAAGGAAGCGATAAGGAATCTTCAAGAGCTTCACCCAAATACCAATGAGTGGCAAGTTCAAGAGAATCAACATCACGTTGCCAATCCACATAGAAGCAATCAGACCCCAGAACAAGGCTGGATTGCTAGTTATCACTTGTGGGCCAGGTTGAATGTTGTGAACAGTCATTGCGCCAACCATCAAGGTCATCACAGCATTTGGTGGGATACCTAATGTGAGCAATGGAACAAATGATAAGTGATGTTTGTGCAGCAGCATTGTTTGCTGCTTCTGGGCCTGCAACACCCTCGATCGCACCTTTACCGAATTCGTGGCTGTACTTAGAAGACTTCTTCTCAACAGAGTAGGCACCAAACACTGCAGCCAATGCCGCACCGCCGCCTGGCAAGATTCCCAAGATAGAACCAATAGTGGTGCCGCGCAAGATGGATGGAATCATGCACTTCACATCATTCTTAGTTGGGATCATGCTGGTGAGCTTATTGAGGAAGCCTTCATCTTCACCAGACTTTTAAGGTTGCCCATGATTTCTGCGAAACCAAATACGCCCATAGCAACTGCTACGAAGCCAATACCGTCGCTCAACTCAGGAATATCAAATGCATAGCGAGATACGCCAGAGTTCACGTCAGTACCAATCAAGCCCATCAGTAGACCCAAGATGATTATGCCAATCGCTTTGATCAAAGAGCCAGATGCCAATACCACTGCACCAATTAAGCCTAAGACCATCAACGAGAAGTACTCAGCAGGACCAAACTTAAATGCGAGTTGTGAGAGTGGGGCAGCAAAGGCAGCCAAGACCAAAGTTGCCACGCAACCAGCAAAGAATGAGCGCCCATACCCGCTAAGTAAAGAGTGCAACACCAGCGCGACCATTTCGAGCCATTTGATAGCCGTCGATCGCAGTCACCACCGAGGACGTCTCTCCTGGGATATTTAAGAGAATCGCTGTTGTTGAGCCGCCGTACTGTGAGCCGTAGTAAATACCAGCCAACATAATCAATACTGCAATTGGAGGTAAGGCATAAGTAGCTGGCAAAAGCATCGCAATTGTTGCGATAGGACCAAGACCAGGCAATACGCCAATGAGTGTTCCTAAAATACAACCGACGAGGCAGTACAGAAGATTTTGTAGTGTGAACGCGGCATCAAAACCGAGAGCTAAATTAGTAAATAAATCCATTTTTCAGAGTCCCGGTTCGTTATTGTTGTAGGAATACAGGCAGGAGGGGAACTGAAGTTTCAGGCCCAACACAAATACTGAATAAGTGAACGTTACTAAGAAGGCTGCATTGATAGCGGTGCCTTTCCAGGTAAATTCTTTGCTTGCACTGGCCGAGATAAATACCAAAACTACAACTGCAATCAAGAAACCAAGGCGAGGTAGCAGGATGCCATAGAGCACGACTGCACCAGTAATTTGGGCAATGATCTTCCAATTAAATTTAGATATGGATTCAATGGCTGCTTTAGCTCCGAAAGCTTTGACCGCAACTAGAACCCCCAAAAGGAACATCAAAATGCCCAAATAGGAAGTAGCCTGGACCCATTTTTGCAGCAGTGCCTATTGGATATTGGGTAGCCATGATGGCGAAGAAGAGGCCGATGACCATGTACATGACCCCAGCCCCAAAATCCCGTTGATTGCGAATTTTCAAGTTGCTCTCCTTGTTGTCGACTTAACTGCCGATTTTTATTGATGTTGTGGGATTGTAAGGCAGGTTTGGGGCTTCTTGCCTAGCGTTTGCCCTAGGCTAGTGCCAATGCGATAATTATTACCATGAAAGTTTCCCAAATTCGCCAGGCTTACCTGGATTTCTTTGCCCAAAAGGGCCACCAAATCGTTCCATCCAGCCCTGTAGTGCCGGGGGATGACCCAACCCTGCTATTTACCAATGCAGGTATGAATCAGTTCAAAGACGTGTTCTTGGGTTTTGATAGGCGCCCTTATCACCGTGCTACGACAGCCCAAAAGTGCATTCGGGCTGGAGGAAAGCACAATGACTTAGATAACGTCGGCTATACAGCCCGTCATCACACCTTTTTTGAAATGTTGGGAAATTTCTCCTTTGGGGACTATTTTAAGAAAGACGCAATCCAGTTTGCTTGGGATTTGTTGACGCAAGTCTTTGAATTACCTAAAGAAAAACTCTTGGTGACTGTTTATGCTGAAGACGATGAGGCATATGAGATTTGGAATAAACAAATAGGCGTTCCTGCCGATCGCATTATTCGGATTGGGGACAACAAGGGTGCGCGTTACGCATCAGACAATTTCTGGATGATGGGAGACACAGGGCCTTGTGGCCCTTGTACAGAAATTTTTTACGATCACGGCGAGCATATTCCTGGCTGTCCTCCTGGCTGTCCTCCTGGCTGTCCTCCTGGCAGTCCTCCTGGCAGTCCAGATGAAGATGGTGATCATTTTATCGAAATTTGGAATAACGTCTTTATGCAGTTCAATCGGGATGAGGCAGGTGTAATGCATCCGTTACCTAAGCCTAGCGTTGATACCGGCATGGGTCTTGAGCGAATAGCTGCAGTTTTGCAGCATGTTCACTCCAATTATGAAATCGATCTTTTCGTTAATTTGCTCAAAGCTTCCAAACAGGCAGTAGACGTTGCTGGCGGAGACAACTGTGATGCAGAAAGCCCTTCATTGAAGGTGATTGCTGACCACATCCGCGCCTGTAGCTTTATCGTGGTTGATGGTGTGATTCCGGGTAATGCTGGGCGTGGATATGTATTGCGTCGTATTGCCCGTCGTGCGATTCGTCATGGATACAAGCTTGGCGCCCGAAAGCCATTTTTTTATCAATTGGTACCAGCACTTGTAAAAGAGATGGGCGATGCTTATCCAGAGTTGTGTGCGGCTCAAGATAAGGTCAGTGAAGTGCTAAAGCAGGAAGAAGAGCGTTTCTTCCAAACGATTGCTAATGGTATGGAAATTTTGGATGGAGCCTTAGCGAGTGGCGCAAAAGTGGTTGATGGTGAAACTGCATTCCGCCTGCATGATACTTTTGGTTTCCCGTTGGATTTAACAGCTGACGTTTGCCGCGAACGTGGCGTCACTGTTGATGCGGATGGCTTTGAAGTTGCGATGCAAAAGCAGCGCGATCAAGCCAGAGCTGCTGGTAAGTTCAAGGTAGCACAGGGATTAGATTACAAAGGTACGCCGACCCAGTTTCATGGCTATGACACCTTAAAACACGAGGGCGCGAAAGTATCCGCCTTGTATGTTGATGGTTCAGCCGTGCCGTCTGTCAAAGCTGGTGATGCCGCTGTGATTGTGTTGGATAGCACCCCTTTCTATGCGGAGTCTGGTGGTCAGGTTGGCGACAAGGGGGAGCTTCGTAATGAAAGCATCCGTTTCGCAGTAGAAGATACTTTTAAGATCCAAGCAGATGTATTTGGTCATCAAGGCGAAGTGCTTGAGGGAGAGTTGAAGGTAGGCGATTTGCTGAATGCATTGGTAGATACTCAGCAAAGAATTGACGCCATGCGGAACCACAGTGCAACTCACATCTTGTATAAAGCATTACGTGAAGTGTTGGGTGATCATGTGCAGCAAAAAGGGTCACTGGTCGATGCTACAAAGACCCGTTTTGACTTTACACACAAGGCACCAGTCACCGCTGAGCAAATTCGTCGCATTGAAGATATTGTGAATCTAGAGATTTTGGAAAATACCGCAACCTCTGGCAAAGTAATGTCTTTGGATGATGCGCAAAAGACTGGCGCCATGATGCTCTTTGGTGAAAAGTATGGTGATGAAGTGCGTGTGCTGGAAATTGGATCTTCCAAGGAGCTGTGTGGTGGAACCCACGTATCACGCACTGGTGATATTGGTAGTCTAAAGATTGTTTCTGAGGGTGGTGTTGCTGCCGGTATCCGCCGCGTTGAGGCGGTAACTGGTAAGAATGCTCTCCATTTCTTGCAGGGCTTGGAAGATAGAGTCAATGAAGCAGCTAGCATTCTAAAAACGCATCCGGGAGATTTAGTAAATCGCGTTACTCAATTACACGAAAGTCTGCGACAAGCTGAGCGTGAGTTAGAGAAAGTAAATTCTAAGTTGGCAGCCAGCCAAGGCAATGAGCTAGCTAGCCAAGCAATTGATGTGAATGGCATCAAAGTACTCGCTGCCCGTTTAGATGGTGCTGACGCTGGCGTACTCCGTGAGACTATGGATGCCCTGAAGGCAAAGCTAAAGACGGCCGCTATTGTTTTAGCTTCGGTTCAGGGTGACAAGGTGAGCTTAATTGCTGGCGTAACTGCCGACTCGATTGGTAAATTGAAGGCAGATGACCTAGTGAACTTTATTGCTCAGCAAGTGGGCGGTAAGGGTGGTGGTAAGCCTGAGATGGCGATGGCAGGAGGCAATGATCCGAGCAAATTGGGCGCGGCCTTAGATGGCGTTAAAGATTGGGTGGCGAGCAAATGAGCGAGGCTATTAATATTCCCTTTAATGTAGAAGTAGATACTATCGGGATGAATTGCCCTTTACCTATCTTGCGCACTAAAAAAGCGCTAGCAACAATGCAATCTGGAGAAGTATTGAAGATTAAGGCAACAGATGCTGGCGCTGCTCATGACTTTCCAGCATTCGCTAAGCAAACCGGTAATGAGTTGCTTGCTAGCTCTACTGAAGGTAATGTATTAGTTTTCTATATGAAACGTAGGTAAAGCAATGTAGCCAATCTTGGATAGGTCTGATGGATCGTTTAGCTCATCAGCACAAGAAAAAAGGCAGAGAATGATCTCTGCCTTTTTGCTTCAATTAAACAATTCTAGGTTAAAGACCGGCTTTTGAGATAAGCGGCGAAGTCGCTGGAGACCTCTGGGTGACGCAAGGCAAACTCAACAGAAGCCTTGAGATAGCCTAATTTACTGCCGCAGTCATAGCGCACGCCATCATATTCATAGGCAAAAACAGGCTCTTGTTTTAATAGAGAGGCAATGGCATCGGTGAGCTGAATCTCGCCACCGGCACCGGGCTTCAGATTGCGAATATGACTAAAGATGTCTGATGACAAAACATAGCGACCAACAACGGCTAGATTGGACGGTGTATCTTTTGGTTGGGGTTTTTCCACGATGCCATTGAGGCGATAGATACCTTTTGCAACTTCAGAGCCTGACACAATGCCGTATGAACTACTCTTGGCTGGGTCGATCTTCTCAACTGCTAGCACTGAGCCATTCTGCTCTTCAAATACTTTGAGCATTTGTTTGAGAATGGGGGGTTGGCCATCTAATAAGTCATCTGCCAGGATTACAGCAAATGGTTCGTCGCGAACCAATTTTTCCGCGCACAGCACTGCGTGACCTAGTCCCAATGCCTCTGGTTGGCGTACATATACACAATCTATGTGACTCGGCTTAACGCTACGGACGATTTCAAGAAGCGCCTGTTTATTTTTAGCTTCTAACTCAGCCTCTAGTTCATACGCTTTATCGAAGTGATCTTCAATAGCTCGTTTACTCCGCCCAGTAACGAAAATCATTTCAGTAATGCCGGCAGCGATGGCTTCTTCAACTGCGTATTGAATAAGCGGTTTATCGACCACATTCAACATCTCTTTTGGGCTCGCCTTGGTTGCAGGTAAAAAGCGCGTACCTAAGCCTGCAACTGGGAAGACTGCTTTAGTGACTACTTTGGTGCTTAATGGCATATGAGATCCAATCGCTTTATTTGGCTACCGCTTATTTCAGACGCTCTAATTGTGCAACAAGCATCTCATGATTTTGTTCAAACCCTGCAAGACGTTGTTTTTCCTGAGTTACCACTTCAGCTGGGGCACGAGCCACAAAGCTTTCGTTGGTTAACTTGCCCTTGGCTTTATTGATTTCATTGGCTAGGCGGTCAATTTCCTTGCCTAGACGAACACGTTCCGCTGCAACATCTACCTCAATCTTGAGTAAAAGCTTGATATCGCCCACTAGCGCTATTGGTGCGCCTGGAGCATCCTTTTCTAAGGCGGATTCATCGCTGTAGATCTTAACTTCGGTTAACTTGGCTAGTGCCATCAAATAAGGAGTGGCTTTTTCTAAAAAGGCTTGTGGGCCAAAAATCCAGAGAGGTACCTTCTGACCCGGAGGAACTTGCATCTCACCCCGTAGGTTGCGACAAGCATCTACGATTGCTTTAATTTGCGCAACCCAAGCCTCACTTTGCTCATCAATCTTTTCTGGCTGAGCAACGGGGTAGGGTTGGAGTGCAATCGTTTGCTTATTTTGTTTGGCTAACTCTTTTCCAGATTTCGGACCAACAGTTTGCCAAAGCGTTTCTGTAATAAATGGAATCAATGGATGCGCCATGCGCAAGATAGTTTCTAAAACACGTAATAAAGTGCGACGAGTAGCGCGTTGCTGTGCTGGCGTGCCAGTTTGTAGTTGCACCTTAGCAAGCTCTAAGTACCAATCGCAATACTCATCCCATACAAACTGATAAATGCTGCTTGCAATATTGTCAAAGCGATAGTTCTCAAAGCTCTTAGCAACATCAGCCTCAGTTCTTTGGAGTTGAGATACGATCCATTTGTCTGCGGGAGAAAAATCTAAATATCCATCAGGACCACATTGGTTGTCGCATGGCGCTAGGCCGTTGTCTTCATCGCTGCCAGAGCAGTTCATTAAAACAAAGCGGGTAGCATTCCAAAGTTTGTTACAGAAATTACGATAGCCTTCACAACGTTTTTGGTCAAAATTAATATTGCGACCAAGCGAAGCTAGGGATGCAAAAGTAAAACGCAAGGCATCAGTGCCAAATGCGGGTATGCCATCTGGGAATTCTTTTTTGGTTTTTTTGCTGATACTTTCTGCTTGTTTGGGATTTATCAAGCCAGCAGTTCTCTTGCCCACCAACTCCTCAATCTGTATGCCGTCAATTAAATCGATAGGGTCCAGAGTGTTGCCTTTGGACTTGCTCATCTTTTGACCTTCAGTATCGCGTACCAAGCCATGAACATAGACAGTATGGAACGGTACTTTTCCAGTGAAGTGGCAGGTCATCATCACCATGCGAGCTGCCCAGAAGAAGATAATGTCAAAACCTGTGACTAAAACAGAGGAGGGTAAGAAATGATTTAGTGCTGGAGTCTCATTGGGCCAGCCTAATGAGCTAAATGGCACCAATGCGGAACTGAACCAAGTATCTAAAACATCGGGATCGCGATTCAGTTTGCTGGTGTAGCCTGCTGCGGAAGCTTTCGCTTTAGCTTCTTCTTCAGAGCGCCCTACGAAAATCTGTCCATCATCACCATACCAGGCGGGGATTTGATGGCCCCACCAGAGTTGGCGAGAGATGCACCAATCCTGAGTATTTTCCAACCACTGCGTGTAAGTATTAATCCAGTTTTCAGGAACGAGTTTGATATCTCCCTTAGTAACCGCATCTAATGCGGCACCAGCAATCGAGGAGCCAGGTTGATACTTGTTATTAGGGTTTGGCTTGGACATTGCGACAAACCATTGGTCCGTGAGCATCGGCTCAATAATCGTTTGGGTGCGGTCACCACGTGGAACCATTAATTTATGGGGCTGAACTTTTTCCAATAAGCCAGTAGCCTCTAAATCCGCAACCACTTGCTTGCGGGCTGCAAAACGCTCCATACCTTGGTACGCCGCCGGAGCATTTTCATTGATCTTGGCATCTAGAGTGAGGACATTGATCATCTCTAGTTGGTGACGTTGGCCTACTGCGTAGTCATTGAAATCATGCGCAGGAGTAACCTTTACTACGCCAGTACCAAAGTTCAAATCAACATAGTCATCGGCAATGATGGGGATCTGACGATCGCATAAAGGTAGATTCACTGATTTACCAATGAGATGCTTGTAACGGTCATCTTCTGGATTTACCATGACCGCAACGTCACCCAACAATGTTTCTGGGCGGGTGGTGGCAACAGTCAGATGACCAGATCCATCCGTTAATGGATAGCGAATATGCCACATTGAGCCGTCTTCTTCTTCGCTAACCACCTCTAAATCAGAGACTGCAGTGCCAAGAACCGGATCCCAGTTCACCAAACGTTTGCCACGATAAATTAAGCCTTGTTCATGCAGGCGCACAAAAACTTCAACTACGGCTTCGGACATCTTGCTGTCCATCGTGAAATATTCTTTACCCCAATCAATCGATGCACCTAAGCGACGAATTTGTCGTGTGATGGTGTTACCGGAAGTTTCTTTCCACTCCCATACTTTCTCTAAAAACTTTTCACGGCCTAAGTCATGCCGAGATACTTTTTGCGCATCGAGTTGACGTTCAACAACAATTTGAGTAGCAATGCCCGCATGATCGGTTCCAGGTACCCATAAGGTATTTTTGCCTGACATGCGTGCATGGCGGACCAAGCCATCCATGATGGTTTGGTTGAAGGCGTGACCCATGTGCAGGGTGCCAGTGACGTTTGGCGGGGGTAGTTGAATCGAAAAATCACCCTTACCTTCATCCATTGAGGCATCGGCAATCCCACGACGCTCCCACTCTGGACCCCAGTAGGCCTCTATCGGGGCGGGTTCATAGGATTTGGCGAGTTCATCTGCTGAGCTGGCCGCTGGTGAATTGGGGGTATTTGAGGCATTTGGCATAAGAGGCAAATTATAATTGGGCTGATGTACTCAGCCTTGCTCGCGAACCTCAATTTAGAACAGCGCGAGGCAGTGACCCTCCCGCCCGTAAATGAAAATGGCCAAGCCCAATCGGCTTTGATTTTGGCTGGGGCTGGGAGCGGCAAGACCCGCGTCCTTACCACCCGTATAGCCTGGTTGATTCAGACCGGTCAGGTGTCGCCTATTGGCGTCCTAGCGGTAACCTTCACGAATAAGGCTGCTAAGGAGATGATGCTTCGTCTCAGCGCTATGTTGCCCATCAATACTCGTGGAATGTGGATTGGTACCTTTCATGGTCTTTGTAACCGCTTATTGCGTGCTCATCATAAAGAGGCGGGTTTGCCGTCTACTTTTCAGATTTTGGATACTCAGGATCAACTTTCCGCAATTAAACGTCTTTTAAAGGGCTTGAAAGTCGATGATGAAAAATACCCTGCAAAGCAATTGCAGTACTTTATTGCTCATGCCAAAGAACGTGGACAACGTGCCAAGGAGTTAGCGGTTGACGACGATTTTCAGGCAAAAATGGCGCAACTCTATGCAGCTTACGATGAGCAATGCCAGCGTGAGGGTGTAGTGGATTTTGCTGAGCTCCTATTACGTAGTTATGAATTACTCAAACATAGCGAGCCTATTCGCACACATTATCAAGAACGCTTCCGTCACATTCTGATTGATGAATTTCAAGATACCAATGCTTTGCAATACGCATGGTTGAAATTGTTATCAGGTCATGACGCAAGCCGCATTAATGTCAGTGATATGGGTAGCAGTTCAGTATTCGCCGTAGGTGATGATGACCAAAGTATTTATGCTTTCTGTGGCGCTGATGTAGAAAATATGCGTCTCTATGAAAAGCAATTTCATCCGATGCTAGTGAAGTTGGAGCAGAACTATCGTTCACACGGTCATATTCTCGATACTGCAAATCATTTAATTGCCAATAACTCTGAACGTCTTGGCAAAAACTTACGTACTGATGCCGGACATGGTGAGCCAGTCCATATCTATGAGGCGCCCAGTGATCATGCGGAAGCCGCTTGGTTGGTAGATGAGATTAAAGCTTTAGTGAATAGCGGTATTAAACGCACTGAAGTCGCTTTGCTTTATCGCAGCAATGCACAGTCTCGCATCATTGAGCATGCGTTGTTTTCAGCTGGTATTCCATATCACGTTTATGGTGGCTTACGCTTCTTTGAGCGCGCTGAAATTAAACGTGCGCTTGCATATCTCCGTTTGCTCGAGAACCCGAATGATGACACTTCATTCTCCCGGGTGGTGAATTTTCCAACACGCGGTATCGGTGCACGATCTATCGAAGCATTGCAAGATGCTGCAAGAGCGCAGCAATGCTCTCTATATCTAGCTGCTTCTAGTCTAGAAGGTAAGGCGGGTGCTGCGCTTGGTGGATTCGTGCGATTAGTTGATCACATGCGTGAAGTTACTCGTCACAATACTTTGCCGGAGACTGTAGAGTTTGTCATTCAGAATAGTGGTCTGATTCAGCATTATCTCTCTGAGCGCGAGGGACAAGATCGTGTAGAGAGCTTACAAGAATTAATTAATGCAGTAACAGCCTTTATTGCTGAAGAAGGGTATGGTCAAGATGCTGCTGCAGCGATGTTGCCAGGGGAAAATGCTCCCGGTGTAGTAGACGTTTCTCCTTTGGCGGCATTTTTATCACTTGCTTCATTGGAAGCAGGTGATAACCAAGCACAGGCTGGTCAGGATGCAGTACAGCTAATGACGGTACATTCAGCCAAAGGTTTGGAATTTACATCGGTATTTATTACTGGTCTTGAGGAGGGTTTATTCCCACATAAGAATAGTGTGAATGAACAAAATGGCCTAGAAGAAGAGCGTCGTTTAATGTATGTCGCCATTACCCGCGCTAAGGAGCGCTTGTATTTGTCGCATACGCAGTCACGGATGTTGCAGCATGGCCAAGTCCGTTACAACATGCCTTCACGCTTTTTGGAAGAGCTTCCATTGGATTCTCTGAAGTGGCTTACTCCTAAAGCAAGAGATGCGCGTTGGGGTGGAGGTAATGCAAGATCAGGGTCAACTTGGCAGAATGGTTATACCCGTCAACGTGAATACGAATCGAATGACTTTTTTGATTCAGGCTCTGAGCGACAAAGACCTACCAAACGAGTTGGCTCAGCTTCGATGGAAGTCAAGAGATTGGCTTCTCCACCGCGTGGAAATTACCCATTCACGATTGGACAAAATGTATTTCATGCCAAGTTTGGTGAGGGGCGTGTGACTGGTTTAGAAGGGGTTGATGCCGACGCAAGAGCACGAGTAAATTTCAAACGTCACGGCGTTAAATGGCTACAGCTCAGTATTGCCAAGCTTGCAGCGATTGATTGTTGAATTAGACTTCTAGAGCCACTTCGTCTTCTGTAAAACAGGCCTTCCAAGTTGCATAAAAAGAGCAGTGCATCACCGTTAGGCCAGCCATAGAGATTGGGGCAACGATGTATGGGGCCGCTTGTCCTAGATCGAGGGCATCAAAAATCATTCCCACCATAAGGGGAATTGCAATCAGGATGGCGCCCCAAATGGAGAGGTATAAAAAGAATGCCGCTTTATTAGTCCAGCATGCTAGCCAGCTTGAGAATAATGCTTGAGACACAGACATATCTGCCCAGGCCACCAAAACGGGTGAGAACCACATCAACATCGCTATTGGTATGTAAAGTGTCGCGCCAAAAAATAGCACTAAATAGACTTGACGAAGCGCTTCAGGACTAATCACCTTATCACTAGTCATTAGCGGAATAAGTAATTCAAAGTCGACTAAAAGGCTTAATGTAAAACTCAGAATTAAAACCATGGCCGTATACACCAGCCCTAACTGCAAAATTCTTTTACGAGTGCTCGGGCTAGACTGCAACGTCACTAAATAAACCATTGGCCTGATACGTTCTTTTTGAATTGCTTGGCGGCAAGCAGTCATGAATCCTACTGAAAGCGTTGGTGTAAGTAGTAAGACTGCAAAAGCACCGATGACTGGAACAATGACTGCTAGTTGTGCTGCAAACACATACGTAAAGACTAGCATTAGGAATCCCAAGGGATTCTGTTTAAAGAGCCAAATGCCCTGTCTAATCCAGGTGTAACCATCTTTAGGTGCAACGTAATTCAGTTTCATAGGGCTCGACGACTTAAAAGAATACATTCAAAGTGTGCAGGGTCATGTGGAGTCAGCATTTGCGCATCGCGTGGTAAGTAGAAATCCCACAATCGAGAAACCCAGAAGCGCAAGGCTGCTGCACGCAACATTAGAATCCAACCAGCTTGCTCTTCTTTGGTCAGTGGGCGAACGGATTGATAGGTCTTCATAAATGTTTCAAATAGGACTGGATCTAAATCCTGTTTATTAGCCGCAAGACACCAGTCATTAGCTGTTACTGCGATATCAAATAGCCATTTATCAGTGCCGGCAAAATAAAAATCAAAGAATCCGCCCAATTGATCCTGAGATGTATCTGAACCCCTTGGATCAAATAAGACGTTATCGCGAAAAAGATCGCAATGACTCGAGCCTTGTGGAAGTGCATCATAAGAAGCGGAGTCAAAAAATGCTTCTTGCGTTGCAAGCTCATGAGTCAGCAATTCTTTTTGAGATGTACTTAAGTGAGGCAATACCAGCGGTATCGTTTTTTGCCACCAAGCAAGGCTGCGAAGATTCTCTTGTAGTCTTGGAAAGTCTTTGCCAGCCAAATGCATTTTTGCCAACATCTCCCCAACAAGGGCGCAATGATTTGCTTCTGGCTGCAACCTTGAGAGGCCGGGGAGTTTGGTGACGATGGCGGCAGGCTTTCCTTTAAGAGTAAATAGGATTGCCCCTTGTTTATTTTCAATCGGCCTAGGCACAGGGATGCCTTTATTCGCAAGGTGACGCATCAACTCCAAATAGAAGGGAAGTTGCTCGGCCGACAGTCTTTCAAAGATTGTTAAAACATATTCCTGCTTCTTGCCATCTTTGATGGTGTCTAAGAAAAAATTAGAATTCTCGATGCCGCCATGAATACCGCGAATTTCAGTGGCTTGGCCGATATCAAAGTCTTGAGAAATCCATTGAGAAATATCCTCAAGCTCGATTGGGGTGAATACAGCCATAAATTAAATTCAGGTTTTTTATCTAAGTGGAATGCTAATGCTGGGAACGCTAATTAGATCAGTTTCTTTTGGGGGGGCTGGCATCACCGTGGAAGGGGGCGCCATTTCGTAACTGGTATACGGAGTTTTAACATCAACCTGGGTTGGAGAATTGGCATCCTTATATTCAGTAACTGTAGTGCCGTTTTTGTCTCTGTACTGATAGTTTGGTTTACGCGCCTCAGGGGTATTCATGGTGCCAGCTGGACTTACCGTAGGTGCAAGTGGTTGATTATTGATGCGGTTTAATTCGGCTGGACTGAGAGCTTGGCTGTTATTCTGAGCTTGGACTGAAAGTGCTCCAAACAGACCAAAAACCATTAAAAAACTCGTCCGTACGAGGTTATGGCTCATTGAGTGGCTAATTAAGTTCGTTAAATAAGGCATTTTTTCACCTTTTTAAGCCTATTTTCGGATGGTTCCTTAACCAGACGTGTAGGCAATTCACAACTAGATTGTACGATTGCGGTATGACTAAACATAGACTCTTGTTGGTAGATGGCTCTAGCTACCTCTATCGCGCCTTTCACGCCATGCCAGACCTCCGAAATGGGGCTGGAGAGCCCACTGGGGCTATATATGGCATGGTTAATATGATGCGCCGGGCTAGGTCAGAGCTCGAGGCAGACCACATAGCCTGTGTTTTCGATGCCAAGGGTAAGACTTTTCGCGATGAAATGTACTCTGAATACAAGGCCCACCGCTCTCCGATGCCTGAGGATTTGGTCAAGCAGATTGAGCCCATTCATGCCATGGTGAAGGCCTTGGGTTGGCCTGTCCTGATGGTTTCGGGGGTTGAAGCGGATGATGTGATCGGGACTTTAGCTTGTCAGGCGACTCAGGCTGGCTGGGAGACCATCATTTCCACTGGCGACAAAGATCTGGCGCAACTTGTCAATCCATCAGTCACGCTTATCAATACGATGACAAACGAAAAGTTAGACATCGAGGGTGTAAAGGAAAAATTTGGTGTTCCTCCTGAGTTGATCGTAGATTATTTATCCATCATTGGCGACGCTGTTGATAACGTACCGGGCGTTCCTAAGGCAGGACCTAAAACGGCAAATAAATGGTTGGCTGAGTTTGGCAATCTAGATAACTTGATGGCCAATGCCGCTCAAGTTAAGGGTGTGGTGGGAGAAAATTTACGCGCTTCATTAGAGTGGTTGCCGCAAGCGCGCCAACTCATCACTGTAAAAACAGACTGTGATTTATCTCCACATCTCCCTGGTTTAGATGACCTGCATACCAAATCTGAAGACGCACCTTTATTGCGTGAATTGTTTGAGCGTTATGCGTTTAAAACTTGGTTGCGTGATGTAGAGAGGCAGCTGACTGGCTCGGATGGTCAGGCTTCTGAGGCGATATCGCTTGATTTAGCTGGCACTCCAATTATCAGCGCTTCAGAAGAGGACGACTCCAAGCCATTGCGTGTAATTGCAAGCGCTCCTACCAAAGCGTTATCGCAAAATACAACAGATTTTCAAGGTGCAATTGAACGTAGTTATGAGTGCGTGACGGATGAAGCTAGTTTGGAGAAGTGGCTGGAAAAGATTGAGGCTGCAGAGCTGACTGCAGTGGACACAGAGACAACCAGCTTAGACGCTCTAGCTGCTGAATTGGTTGGCATCTCCTTGTCTGTGAAGCCAGGTGAAGCCTGTTACATACCAGTTGCACATCGTAATGGTGAGGTGCAGCTAGATCGCGTCTATGTACTTGAAAAAATCAGGCCTTGGTTAGAGAGTGCTACGAAATTAAAAGTAGGTCAAAACCTCAAGTACGACACGCATATTTTTGCAAACTACGGAATCACATTACGGGGCATTGCATTTGATACTCTGCTGGAATCATATGTGCTTGAGTCTCATCTTCCTCACAATATGGATAGTTTGGCAGAACGTCATCTCGGCATGAAAACGATCCGCTATGAAGAGGTCTGTGGCAAAGGGGTTCATCAGCTTGGTTTTGACCAAGTAGATTTGAAAATCGCAACCGACTATGCAGCAGAAGACGCTGACATTACATTGCGCCTCCATCTAGAGCTATGGCCCCAGATACAGGAAAGTCCAGGCTTGCTTTATATCTATGAACAAGCAGAGATGCCGGCCATGCGTGTGCTTGGCATTATGGAGCGTAATGGCATTCGGATAGATTCTGCATTGTTAGCAAAACAAGGTCAACAGGTAGGCAAGCGTCTCTTAGAGCTTGAGGGTGAGGTACATCAACTGGCAGGTCAGCCATTTAATATTCAGTCTCCTAAACAGATTGCGGAAATATTGTTTGGGCGACTTGAATTACCAGTAATTAAAAAGACGCCTTCTGGTGCGCCCTCTACTGATGAAGAGGTCTTGCAGAAGTTGGCTGAAGACTATCCCCTTCCAGCGCGAATTCTGGACTACCGTAGTTTGGCAAAGTTGATGTCAACCTACATTGAAAAGCTTCCCCGCATGGCTGATCCAAAGACGGGACGCATCCATACCAACTTTTCTCAGGCTACCGCAGTCACAGGGCGGTTAGCGTCTAGCGATCCAAATCTGCAAAATATCCCGGTGCGCACAGAAGAGGGTAGACGTATTCGGGAGGCATTTATTCCCGCTGAGGGTTGTAAATTATTATCAGCCGATTACTCCCAAATTGAGCTGCGTATCATGGCTCATATTGCTGAAGACGAAAATCTTTTAGCTACCTTTAGAGATGGTAAAGACGTCCATCAAGCAACTGCAGCAGAAATTTTTGGAGTTCCCTTAGAGGATGTAAATTCAGGGCAACGTCGTTATGCTAAAGCGATCAACTTTGGTCTTATTTATGGCATGAGTGCTTTTGGATTGGCTGGAAATTTGGGTATTGAGCGATCTGCAGCCCAAAATTACATAGCCAAATACTTTGATCGTTATCCAGGCGTTGCTCAGTATATGGAGCGTACCCGTCTCGAAGCTCGGGAGAATGGGTATGTGGAGACGGTTTTCGGGAGACGCCTTTGGTTGCCAAAGATTAAGGGTTCTAATGGCCATCGTCGTCAAGGTGCAGAGCGTGCAGCCATTAATGCGCCGATGCAGGGTACTGCTGCAGATCTCATTAAGTTAGCCATGATTGCCATCGAAAATTGGCTAGAAAAAGAGCAGTTAAAAACGAAAATGCTGCTTCAGGTGCATGATGAATTGGTGTTCGATGTGCCCTTTGATGAGATTGAATTGCTGCAGACCAAGTTGCCAGATTTGATGTGTCATGGCGCTCAACTGAAAGTGCCTTTGATGGTCAGCATTGGGATTGGCGATAATTGGGAAGAGGCGCACTAAGAATTCCATGAAAAATCCAAGATAGGAGACAAAATAATGGGTAACAATATTCAAAATAGTCGACGCAATTTTATGAAGACGTTTGCGTTGGGAGCTACTGCAATAGGGGTCGGATTTGTTACGGCATCCGAGCCAGTGCTGGCTGCTACCATTGAGACCGATTTCAAAGGACTGAAGGCTGGCGAGCAGATAATTCCAGTTGGTAGTTTTCAGTTACCTGCATATGTTTCGCGCCCAGAAAATGCCAAAGGATCTTTGCCTGTCATTATTGTGGTGAGCGAAATTTTTGGTGTTCATGAATATATTACTGACGTTACACGGCGTTTTGCAAAGCTGGGTTATCTCGCCATTGCTCCAGAATTTTTTACTCGCGCAGGCGATCCAAACGCTTTCGGAACAATTGCAGAGATTCAGCAAAATATTGTTGCCAAAACACCTGATTCACAAGTTTTAAATGACTTACAGGCTGCTTTAGTCTGGGCTGGTAAAAATGGTGGGGATTTGAAAAGAGTTGGCGTTACTGGTTTCTGTTGGGGTGGCCGCATTACTTGGTTATCCGCAACCTTGCCTCAGGTACGTGCAGGCGTAGCTTGGTATGGACGACTCGTTGGTGAAAAGACAGAGAATAGCCCGCGTCATCCAGTAGATATCGCAGCAGACCTAAAAGCTCCGGTACTTGGTTTATATGGAGCGGCTGATACTGGTATTTCCTTGGAGAGCGTTGACCAAATGCGCGCTGCTTTAGCGCAAGCAGCCCCCAAGAATCCAGCAGCAAAAGCTTGTCAGTTTGAGATTTATCCTGATACGCCTCATGCATTTCACGCAGACTATCGCGCCAGTTATCGCGAAGGCCCAGCAAAGGATAGTTGGGAAAAGTGCCTCGCTTGGTTTAAGAAAATGGGAGTAGCGTAAGCGTAATGACTGTTTTACAAAGCATTCTCTTGGTTACAGCGTTAGCGGGCACTGCGAGCGTATTAGTTGCAGCAAGCTGCTCTTTAGCCATGCTTTCCAAGATGGTCAACAACATGGTGAGTTTGTCTGTTGGCATTTTGCTGGCTACAGCATTACTCCATTCATTGCCTGAGGCCTTTAGCATGGAGGGCACAAAGCCTCAGCTTTTATTTGCCACTTTGCTTGGTGGTCTTTTAGGCTTTTTCTTGCTTGAGAAAATTGCCCTGTTGCGTCATGACCATCATCATGAGGGTGATGGTCACCACCATCATTATGGGCATGATGCAGAAAATGCTGGGCGAAGCGGCTGGATGATTTTGGTGGGGGATGGCATTCATAACCTTGTAGATGGCATCTTGATAGCCGCTGCATTTATGGCCGACTATCAGGTGGGGATGTTTACAGCGATAGCGATCATTGCGCATGAGATTCCACAAGAGATCGGCGACTTCATCGTCTTGCTTAATGCTGGCTTCTCGCGTGCGCGTGCCCTGTTGTATAATTTTATCTGCGGTTTATCAGCGGTAGTCGGTGGCGTGCTTGCATACTTCTTCTTGGAGCGGGCACATGCAGCCATGCCTTATTTGCTGGTCATTGCTTCTAGTAGTTTTATTTATATTGCGGTGAGTGATTTGATTCCGCAAATGCACCGTCGTCCACACTGGGCTGAATCTTTGCGTCAAACAATATTGATTGCTTGTGGCGTAGGATTTGTCGTCCTACTATCGCTCTTGCACTAATTTAGAGCTCAACTGGGCGAGCAGAGTCTGCGTACCACTCGCTCCAACTTCCTGCATAAAGGCGTGAGCCTTTAAACCCTGCGACTTCCATAGCTAGCAGATTATGACAAGCAGTTACTCCAGATCCACATTGATGAATCACTTCGGAGGCTTTAATTGGGCCGAGAAATTCTGAAAACTCTTTGAGAACAACTGTTCCGGAGTCTTAAATGCAGTTGCATTGAGATTATTTTTAAAGAAGCGATTCAGGGCACCAGGTATATGGCCACCAACAGGATCAAGCGTTTCATTTTGTCCATGAAAGCGGTCATCCGCTCGTGCATCGATGACCTTATTTTTCTTTGACTGAAGATTGCCAAGGACTTCATCAACGAGAACTAATCCTGCAAAGGGCATCACCCCAACGGCCTGGGTACATGGATTAGGTAATCCAGGAATGGTACCCATCGGACTATTCCACGCGTCCAAACCGCCATCTAGAACGCGAACATGGGCATGACCTGTGGCTTTGAGCATCCACCATAAGCGACTAGCGTATACCGAGCCTTGCTTATCGTAAGCAACAACCAAGGTATTGGGGCTAATACCCAAACGCGTTTTGGTTTGCGCCCAAGCCTCTGGGCTAGGAAGAGGGTGCCTACCGTTAGATCCAATCTTGTTGCCCGACATATCATTATCGAGATTGACATAAATTGCGCCAGGGATATGACTTTCTTCGTAAGATTTTTTACCACTTTGTGGATCCGCTAGATCAAAGCGACAATCGCACAGCAAGACATTCTCGCCACTATTGAGGATTTCTTTTAATTGATTCGCTGAGATTAGAGGAGTCATGATGCTTCCTGTTTTATGTGACGAGAGCGTTATATGAAAACTATCAAACTGAGTTGATTGTGCGCCTTCAAATTTCATGACGCGACGATACCATTCATGAAAGTGCTGCATACCGTCTTCCATTGGACTTTGATATGGACCTACTTCATTGATGCCGCGCGCCAGTAGGGCTGCACGTCCTTGGTCCATGCGTTCGCCGATTTCATCATCTTCGATGCAAGTTTCCATATAAGCTGCACGCTCTGCTTCTAAAAACTCGCGCTCGAATAATGCAATTTCTTCTGGGTAGAACTCCACAATATTGCGAGTTTTACCAGGCCCCATAGGGTGCAGTGTTGATACGCAGAGAACTCCTGGATACCACTCCACCATGACATTAGGATAGTAGGTAAGCCAAATGACGCCGTGGCGTGGGGCCTTTGCCGTCAAATTGGCGCAGGACAGCCTCATACCAGTTACGGTAAGTTGACGAACCCGGGGTTTGTAAATCTTTATGAATACCTACCGTTTGTACGCTATGCCAATCACTAAACTCCCAATGCAAATCTTCGCAAGAAACAAACTTGCCTAAACCTGGGTGGAAAGGAACAACGTGATAGTCCTCCAAAAAACCTCGATGAATGTTTTCCAGTTGTAGTTGCATTCATGTACTTCAACATGGTCTAGAACATAACCATCAAACTTGAGGTCGTCAGCTACGCCGAGTTTGGCAAGATCAGAACGCACATCGTGCGGACCTTCAAACAGTAGCCCTTGCCAATTCTGCAGAGGGGACTTACCCAGATTTAGACATGGCTTATCTTCAAAGTGTGGAGCACCTAATAGAGTGCCACCTAAGTCATAAGTCCAACGATGTAATGGGCCAAACAATATTGTCTGCTTTGCCACCGCCATTGAGCATGAGCGCTTGACGGTGACGACAAACGTTTGAAAGAAGTTCTACGCCGGATTCATTGCGAACCAGAATGCGACCTTCATTTTCCGCACTTAAAGTTTGATACGAGCTAATTTCAGGCACCATTAATTCATGGCCGACATAGCCTGGTCCCTGCTTAAAAAGCAGTTCAATTTCCCGCTGATACAAGTCAGCGTCAAAGTATGCCGAAACCGGCAGTTGTAGATTGGACGGCGCAAGCTTCTGCGCGGTAGCCAGATTAGTCATTCTCCCCACCCCCGAAAACATCAGCCGAAGCTAAGCGGAATAACCAATCCAACCATCGACGGATCGATATTGGAAAGGAAGGGGTGGATTATACCCATCCAAAAGGCTTCTCGCTTTAAGATGTGGGGTTATCCGTGTAGGAAATAGGAAGGAAATTACTTGTGCCAGCTAAGAAGTCAGAGAACCCAAAACCTGGTCTCGAGGTCCAAATTGACCCCGAATTACGCTATGAAGAAGCAGTAAAAGAGCTAGAAAAGCTGATTTCCGATATGGAATCTGGCAAATTTTCCCTAGAAGAAACATTGCTGGCTTATCAGAGGGGCGCAGCTTTGCTAAAACACTGTCAAGGTATGTTGGCTCAAGTTGAGCAACAGGTTCGAGTATTTGAGGCCTAATGACCAACGTTTTTCAATTTCAAGAATGGGTTAATGCCCATTCTCAGCGAGCTGAGTGGGCTCTAGATCGCTTGCTCGATTCTGCGCAGACTGTCCCGCAGCGATTGCATGAAGCCATGCGCTATGCCGCACAAGGCGGAGGGAAGCGTATTCGCCCTTTGTTGGTCTATGCGGCAGGACAACTTAGTGTTGGTTCAGAGACTGTAAATGGAGATGTCTTGGATGCAGCGGCTGTAGCGATAGAGTGTATTCATGCTTACTCGCTAGTGCATGATGATATGCCTTGCATGGATGATGATGACTTGCGTCGCGGTCGTCCAACGGTTCACAAGGCCTTTGATGAAGCCACCGCACTCTTAGTTGGGGATGCCTTGCAAACCCGTGCCTTTGAAATTTTGGCTAATGCACATGGTGATGCTGAAGTTCAACTGCGCATGATGAAGGCTTTGGCAGCCGCTTCTGGATCCCGTGGGATGGCCGGTGGGCAGGCGATTGACCTTGAGAGTGTTGGCAAAAAACTCGATCTCGTGGGTTTGAAGCAAATGCATGCCATGAAGACCGGTGCCTTACTAACCTGTGCAGTGGAGTTGGGCGGCATTGCCGCGCATTTGCAAAGCTCCCAAATGGAGCAACTACAACGTTATTCAAAAGTTCTGGGTTTGGCATTTCAGATTGTGGATGATGTACTGGATGCCACCGCTGATAGTCAAACCCTCGGTAAGACAGCTGGTAAAGACGCTGCCAATGACAAGCCAACCTATATCACTTTGATGGGTTTAGACTATGCACAGAAACAAGCTAAAGAACTCCAGGAAACCGCTATAGCGAGCTTGGATGGATTTGGCGAGCAAGCCCAAGCATTAAAAGATTTGGCTCTCTTGGTGGTTAATAGAAGTAAATAAGAGAAACAGATTCTTACAGATTATGAAGATTCAATGACTTTAGATTCCATCAACTCCCCTACCGAACTCAAAAAACTCTCACGCGAAGAGCTTCCTGTTTTAGCTGAGCAGTTACGTGAGTTTGTTTTGGATTCAGTATCTAAAACAGGCGGTCATCTTTCATCCAATTTAGGAACTGTGGAGTTATCAATTGCATTGCATTATGTATTTGACACGCCAGACGATCGCATTGTATGGGATGTGGGGCATCAAAGTTATCCGCATAAAATTCTCACTGGTCGACGTGAACGCATGAACACATTGCGTCAATACAAAGGACTCTCTGGATTTCCGCATCGCTCTGAGAGTGAGTTTGATGCATTTGGTACAGGCCATTCATCAACCAGTATTTCTGCTGCAATGGGAATGGCGCGGGCATTTCAAACCAAAGGTGAGCGACATGTGTCGGTAGCAGTCATTGGTGATAGCGCGATGACGGGGGGCCAAGCTTTCGAGGCCATGAATAATGCAGGCGTGTATGACGACCTGCCATTAGTTGTTATTTTGAATGACAACGATATGTCTATCTCGCCAGCAGTAGGTGCGCTTAATCGTCACTTGGCAAGATTGCTCAGCGGCAACATTTACTCAGCAACTAAAAAAGGGATTGATAGCGTTTTGTCGATTGCACCGCCATTGCGTGAGTTCGCTAAACGCCTTGAAGATCATGCCAAAGGCATGGTTTCTCCATCGACCATTTTTCAGGAGTTTGGCTTTAATTACTTCGGCCCGATCGATGGTCACGACCTTGATGCCTTGATTCCGATGTTGCAAAATGTCCACCGTTTGGCCCTTGAAGGGCGCGGCCCGCAGCTCTTACATGTAGTGACCAAAAAAGGTCAAGGCTATGAGTTGGCTGAGGCTGATCCGGTGCTGTATCACGGACCAAGTAAATTTAATTCTGAAGAGGGTGTTAAAAAATCGACTGCTAGCAAAAAAACCTTTACTCAAGTCTTTAGTGAGTGGTTGTGCGATATGGCGCATGCCGATCCTATGCTCATTGGTATTACTCCTGCTATGCGTGAAGGTTCTGGCTTAGTTGAGTTTGAAAAGAATTTCCCAAAGCGTTACTACGATGTAGGTATTGCTGAGCAACATGCAGTGACATTTGCAGCGGGTATGGCATGCGAAGGCATGAAACCCGTGGTGGCGATATATTCCACTTTCTTACAGCGTGGGTATGACCAACTGATTCATGACGTAGCGTTGCAAGATTTACCCGTATTGTTTGCGCTTGATCGCGCAGGCTTGGTTGGCGCTGATGGCGCTACTCATGCAGGTGCGTATGACATTCCATTCTTGCGTTGTATCCCGAATATGTTGGTGTTGACACCAGCAGATGAAGCGGAGTGCCGTGATTTATTAACGACAGCTTTTCATCAACCACACCCAAGTGCAGTTCGCTATCCACGTGGTTCGGGTGTTGGAACCATCCCATCAAAAGAGCTGAGAACTGTACCTCTAGGTAAAGGTGAGATACGACGCAAATCGGGTGCGCCCACTGGACAGCGTGTAGCAATTTTGTCATTTGGCACTTTGCTCTACTCGGCACTTGAGGTGGCTGAAGGTATTGATGCCACAGTGGCCAATATGCGTTTTGTGAAACCCCTCGATATAGATTTAATTCAATCTTTGGCTGTAGACTACGATTATTTTGTGACAATTGAAGATGGCGCGATTGCTGGCGGAGCTGGAAGCGCTTGCTTAGAGGCACTTTCTAAGCTTGGAATTAACAAGCCCCTCTTGCAGTTAGGCCTTCCTGACCAATTCATCGAACACGGTGAATATAACCTGTTGATGACTAAGTGTGGCTTGGATGTGGAGGGCATCACTAACTCCATAAAACAGCGTTTTCCGGCTGTAGTAGCCATAAATTCAGTGCTGGCAGGCAAATAAGCCTGTTTTGCCTGAAAATAGAGCTATGAATGATATGAATCCCGCCTTTTTAAAAGCTAGCGCAATGCCTGACATCCAATCCACTTTGGATGAGCGTGCATTGCCGATTGAGCAGGTGGGTATTCGTGGAGTGCGACATCCGCTGACTATTCGCAGCAAGACTGGTAACTTTCCTTCAGTGGGTCTTTTTGAGATGGACGTTGCGTTGCCTGCGCATGTGAAAGGTACTCACATGTCACGCTTTATGGCTTTGTTGCAAAAACAAGATGTCGCAGTGGATAGCAGTTCGGTGGTGGCGATGGTGCGTGAGATGTTGCCTTTGCTCGATGCTAAAGAAGGGCATGTGCAATTTACTTATACTCACTTCGTCAAAAAAGCAGCGCCTGTATCCGGTGTAGAAAGTTTGATGGATTATGAAGTGACTTGGATGGCTACTGCCAAACAAAATACTTCTGGTAGCGCTGATGTTGAGTTAAGTTTGCGTGCGCAAGTTCCAGTAATGAGTTTATGCCCGTGCTCAAAAGAAATTTCTGATTTTGGTGCGCATAACCAGCGCTCACATGTAACGATGTCAGTAGTATTAGATGCTGAAACTAAAATGACAGTCGAAGACTTAGTGGCTGCTGCTGAGAGCGAAGCCTCTAGTGAGTTGTGGGGCTTACTAAAGCGCCCTGACGAGAAGTGGGTTACCGAGCGTTCATACAGTAATCCAAAGTTTGTGGAAGACTTAGTGCGCGATGTTGCTGGCAGACTCAAGGCAGATCAGCGTATTCAATCTTTTGTGGTTGAAGCTGAGAACTTCGAGTCTATACACAACCATAGCGCATTTGCCCGTATTAGCTTAGATAAAAAATCTCAATAAGCTAAAACAGCAGTTCATTAATCACTTCAAATTATTGCTTTGTAAATCCCAGCGGGGTTTGATATCAAATGCTCCAGATAATGTGGAGCCATTATTTTTAGCAAGCATTCGTAGTGCTCCTGCAAACGCAATCATCACACCATTGTCGGTGCATAACTCTAGCGGCGGATAATGCACTTCAAAACCATTACGCGTTGCTTTATCATTAAGTGCTTTACGTAATTGCAAATTGGCACCAACACCACCAGCAAGCACTAAGTGTTTGCAACCAGTTTGCATAAGTGCTTTTTCAGATTTGCTGACTAGAACAGCGACGATGGAGTCGACAAAACTTCTAGCGAGATCGGCATGAAATTGCGCAATCTCATTGGCGTCCACTATATTTTTCTTGGCAAATTTTTTGGTTTGATTGAGAATTGCAGTTTTTAGGCCGGAGAAGGAAAAATCTAAATCACCTGAATGCAGCATGGGTTTTGGGAGATCAAAAATTCCAGGCCGCCCTTTTTCAGCGAGCTTAGAAATTACTGCGCCACCCGGGTAATCCAAGCCAAGTAACTTCGCTGTTTTATCAAAGGCTTCTCCCGCGGCATCATCCAAAGTCTCGCCAAGCAGTTCATATTGCCCAATTCCTGAGACCTTCATCAGTTGAGTGTGCCCTCCTGATACCAGAAGGGCAATAAATGGAAACTGTGGAGCGGTCTGACCTAGAAGTGGGGAAAGTAGGTGCCCTTCAAGGTGATGCACCCCAATTGATGGCAAATTGAGACCCTGGGCCAGCGATTTAGCAAATGCGCTGCCTACGAGGAGGGCGCCAGCCAAACCGGGGCCCTGGGTGAATGCCACCGCATCAATATCGGTTAATTTGAGCCCAGATTGGGCTAAAGATTGGTCTAAAAGGGGTAAAACTCGACGAATATGGTCGCGAGAGGCCAATTCCGGTACAACGCCCCCGTAGTCACGGTGCATGGCGATCTGGGAGTGCAAACCCTGTCCCAGAATGCCCTGGAAGGCAGGTTTACCCTCTTCCCAGGGGGTGGTGTTGTATAAAGCCACCCCAGTCTCGTCGCAAGAAGTTTCTATTCCTAAAACAATCATTTTTTGTCGTTGTCGTGCTAGAATTGCAGTTTAGTTAATTTTTCGATATTTTTCGAGCATATACGAGTTAAACAAGTATGACTACAGTCCGCCTCCGCGAAAACGAACCATTTGAAGTGGCATTGCGCCGTTTCAAGCGCACTATTGAAAAGAATGGCCTTTTGACCGACTTGCGTGCGCGCGAGTTCTATGAGAAGCCAACGGCTGAGCGTAAGCGTAAGAAGGCTGCTGCTGCTAAGCGTCACTATAAGCGTATTCGCAGCCAAATGTTGCCTAAAAAGCTTTACTAATAGAATTTAAAAGCTCTCTTCACCGAGAAGCTTTGAAACCCGCTGACGGTGAAACGCAGCGGGTTTTTGTTTTTTTAAATTGCCAAATACTGCTAGATGTATTCAACATTAGGAATCAAGCCATGACTTTAAAAGACCAAATTACCGAAGATATGAAAAACGCGATGCGCGCTAAAGAAGTTGAGCGCCTGGGAACGATTCGTCTTTTGTTGGCTGCAATTAAGCAACGTGAAGTCGATGAACGTATTGTGGTCGATGATGCGGGTGTGATTGCGACCGTTGAAAAAATGATTAAACAACGCAAAGACTCAATCGCTCAGTTTGAAAAAGCAGGACGCGATGATTTAGTGGCTGTTGAAGCTGCCGAGATGGTTATTTTGCAAGCCTATTTGCCTGCGCAATTATCCGATGCTGAAGTTGAGGCTGCTGTAGCTGCCGCAGTAAGTTCTACGGGAGCTGCTGGACCACAAGATATGGGTAAAGTCATCGGCGTACTCAAAGGTCAGTTAGCAGGTAAGGCTGACATGGGTAAAGTTTCTGGCTTGGTTAAAGCGGCGCTAGCAAAGTAATACGTAGCCTACTTAGTATATTGCTCAGTAAAACAGACTCATACTACTAGCCATATGGCACTTATTCCACAATCCTTCATTGCCGATCTATTAAATTGGGTTGATATTGTTGACGTAGTTGGGCAGCACGTAAAGTTAAAAAAAGCAGGCGCAAATTTTCAAGGTTTATGCCCCTTTCACTCAGAGAAATCACCTTCCTTTTCGGTGTCGTCTACTAAGCAGTTCTATCACTGCTTTGGTTGCGGGGCGCATGGCTCTGCCATTAGTTTCTTAATGGAATACTCTGGTCTCGGTTATGTAGATGCGATTGAAGATCTTGCTCGTTCAGCGGGCTTAGATGTTCCTCGAGAAGAGCGGACTGCTAACGATGTAGCTCGTCAACAGCAAGCAATGGCGTTGAGCGAAGTCATGAATTCATCTGCAGACTGGTATCGCACTCAACTTAAAGGGAACGCAAGAGCGGTTGAATACCTCAAGGGGCGCGGACTAACTGGTGAAATAGCCAAGCGCTATGCTCTCGGCTATGCACCTGATGGCTGGCAGGGCCTTGAAGCTGTTTTTGGCCCTTACTCCAATGATGAAGTCGCTAAAACTTTATTAGAAGGCGGTTTACTTATTCAGAGTGAGCCCTCAGAAGCTGGTCAGCTTGTTAAACGCTACGATCGATTCCGTGATCGCATCATGTTTCCTATTCGTAATCCTAAAGGTCAAACCATAGGATTTGGTGGAAGAATTCTGGATCAAGGCAAACCTAAGTATTTAAATTCTCCTGAGACGCCGCTGTTTTCAAAGGGCAATACGCTCTATGGATTGTTTGAAGCAAGGCAAGCTATTCGCGCACAAGAATTTGTGCTGGTCTGTGAAGGCTATATGGATGTTGTTGCATTAGCTCAATTGGGATTTCCAAATGCGGTGGCAACTTTGGGTACTGCGTGCACAGCAAACCATGTTCGTATGCTCTTACGACAAACCGATAAAGCAGTGTTCTCGTTCGATGGTGATTCTGCTGGCCAACGAGCAGCACAACGCGCGCTAGAGGCTTGTTTGCCGTTAATGTTTGATGATAAAGAAATCCGTTTCTTATTTTTACCAACAGAACACGATCCCGATAGTTATGTTCGTGCTTATGGTGCGCCCGCTTTTGAAAAGGTGATCAAGGAGGCAATGTCTATCTCCAGCTTTTTCTTTAAAGTGGTGAGTGAAGGACATGAGTTAACTACCCCAGAAGGGCGGGCTCAAACACACCATGCTGCAAAACCACTTTTACTCTCGATGCCGCCAATTGCGTTGCGCACTCAAATCTTACGAGAACTTGCTATTCGAACTAACACCACACCTGCTGAGCTTGAGGCATTTTGTGGCTTAACTGTGGTACCTGCACCTGTTCGTCAAACTACTTATCAGCCGGCGCAGATAAACCAAAATAATCAGAATCATTTTTCCAGCAATGGAAATCGGCAGGGTGCTCCTTGGCAGGCATCCAAAGGATCTGCAAAACGGGTTGCCACGCAAAACATTGATCCGCCTAAGGCACCCACTGATTTGGCCGAGCAAATATTACGAGTCATTATTCAATTTCCGCATTTAGGCAAAGCGTTAGATGCTAACAAGCGAACTCTCGCTCTAAACGCAGCAGAGCAAAGATCTCAAAAGGCCCATGCTTTGATGAGGGATCTTTTTTCTCAGTGTGATCTAGTGGAGCAAATTCTAGGCGAGGATGGCAAGACGGCAACTGTTGGAGCGGGTGCATTTGCCATGTTCCAAGATCAACTCTCGCGAAGTGAGCTTGCTCCCCTGTATGAAGTATTGAGAAATCGAGTGATGGGTTCTGATGTGGAATTGGAGGGTGCTACCGCCGATCTTGAAGGCGCCTTCAAAAAACTGGAATTGACCCACTTAAAGCAAGAAATGACAGAAATTGCTCAAAAAATTGCAGGCAGTACTGCGACGGAGCAAGATCGAGCTCGCTACCGAGAATTGGGTGAAAAGCTCAAATTCTCGTAAAAATTTCCTGAAACACCCCTAGAAATCGACTTAAATTTCCCCATATTTTTTATTGAGGAAGGGGTAAAAAAAGTCGCAATCGACTATAATCTTCTGTTCCCAAGAAAAAACCGATTTAATTCAGCCACTTACGCTTTATTTTGATGAAATTTGGGGTAAGTGGGTAAGTGAGTTACGGGGCTGTGTGTTTCATCAGTCGATATCAATAACAGTAATGTGAGTAAGTGCTAATAAAATGCCAAATACCAAGACCAAAAAACCAGCTCCAAAAGCAAAAACACCTGCTAAACCAGTAAAAGCCGCAGCAAAACCAGCTGCAAAGGCAAAAGCACCAGCAAAGCCTGCTCCGAAAGCAAAGGTTCCAGCCAAACCAGTAAAAGTGGTTGCTAAAGCGCCTGCTAAGCCAGTTAAAGCTGCAGCAAAGCCAGATCCAAAGGCAAAAGCTCCAGCTAAGCCAGTTAAAGCTGCAGCAAAGCCAGATCCAAAGGCAAAAGCTCCAGCTAAGCCAGTTAAAGCTGCAGCAAAGCCAGATCCAAAGGCAAAAGCTCCAGCTAAGCCAGTTAAAGCTGCAGCAAAGCCAGATCCAAAGGCAAAAGCTCCAGCTAAGCCAGTTAAAGCTGCTGCAAAACCTATTGCCAAAACACCGGCCAAGCCAGTTGCTAAAACTGAAGTCAAAGTTGAGCCTGTAAAAAAAGGTAAGACTGCGGCTGCCCCTAAGGTTGAGCCTGCAAAAGAAGTTAAAGCGGCAAAAGAGACTAAAGATAAAAAAGCCAAAGTTGCTGAGCTTGAAGTTCCAGCGGTTGAAGAGGAGAAGAAGCGCGGACGTAAGGCAAAAGCGGATGCGCCTGCCGAGAATGCAGAACCAGTTTTAACCGACCGTCAAAAGGCGCGTGAGCGTAAAGCAAAAGAGAAAGCACTCTTAAAAGAATTCGCTGCACAACAGCTAGGTACGGAAGAGCAGCAAGAACTTCGTCGTGCTCGCTTGAAGACATTGATCAAGGTGGGTATGTCCAAGGGTTATTTAACCCATGGAGAGATGAATGACGTGATGTCTGATGAGTTATCTGATGCTGATGCATTAGAAACTCTAATTAGCTTGCTCAATGACATTGGTATTCCTGTTTATGAACAAGCGCCTGATGCTGAAACATTAATCCTCTCTGACAATACAGCCGCTGCTGCTTCTGAAGAAGAGGCAGAGGAAGAGGCTGAAGCTGCTTTATCTACAGTGGATTCAGAATTCGGTCGAACTACTGATCCAGTTCGTATGTATATGCGTGAGATGGGCACGGTAGATCTTTTAACTCGCGAAGGTGAGATTGTCATTGCTAAGAAGATTGAAGCCGGACTCAAAGATATGGTGATGGCTTTGGCCGCTTGCCCTGTGACTATTGCTGAGATTTTGAGTAACGTCGACAAGATCGCTAGTGGTAAGATGGAGATTGATCAATTTGTTGATGGTTTGGTTGATCCAAACGCGGAAGATATTAAGCTTGGCCCTGAAGAGCCGGAAATTGACCCGGATGCTGAAGATGAAGAAGATGACAGCGACGATGAGGGTGGCGGAGGTGGTGCTGCGACAGCTAACGCCAAGCAATTAGAAGAGTTGAAGCAAATTTCTCTAGAGAAATTTGCAATTGTTCGTGCGCAAGCCGACAAGATGCGTCGTGCCTTTGATAAAGATGGCTATAACTGTCCTGCATATATCAAGGCTCAAAACGCAATTCGTGCTGAATTACTCGGCTTCCGCTTAACTGCGAAAAGTGTTGAGAAGTTATGTGACACCATGCGTTCACAAGTAGACCAAGTATGGAAGTTGGAGCGCGGCATCGTCAGTTTGTTGGTAGATAAAGTTGGCGTAAATCGTGGTGAAGTATTAAAAGATTGCCCTAAGATGTCGATGGACTTGACTTGGACTGACAAGTTGCTTAAAGAAAATAAGCCTTACAGCGCACTCTTACAACGTAACGTTCCTGCTATTCAAGAACTTCAACAGAAGTTGATTGATATTCAAAAGAACGTGGTTATCCCGCTACCAGAATTAAAAGAAGTGAATAAGCAAATGATTGCGGGCGAGAAGCGAGCTCGTGAGGCGAAACATGAAGTGACAGTAGCAAACTTACGTTTGGTGGTCTCCATTGCTAAGAAGTACACCAACCGTGGCTTGCAGTTCTTGGACTTGATTCAAGAAGGCAATATTGGTTTGATGAAGGCGGTAGATAAGTTTGAATACCGCCGTGGATATAAGTTCTCAACCTATGCAACTTGGTGGATTCGTCAAGCAATTACTCGTTCTATTGCTGACCAGGCGCGTACGATCCGTATCCCTGTTCACATGATTGAGACTATCAACAAGATGAACCGTATCAGCCGTCAGATCTTGCAAGAAACTGGTCACGAGCCAGACGCTGCAACATTGGCTTTGAAAATGGAGATTCCTGAAGACAAGATTCGCAAGATCATGAAGATCGCTAAAGAGCCAATTTCTATGGAGACGCCAATTGGTGATGATGAAGATTCACATTTAGGTGACTTTATTGAAGACGGCAATACCTTGGCTCCAGCTGAAGCGGCATTACATGATTCGATGCGAGATGTTGTGAAGGATGTTCTTGACTCTTTAACACCTCGCGAAGCAAAAGTATTACATATGCGCTTTGGTGTTGAGATGAGTACTGACCACACACTCGAAGAAGTAGGTAAGCAATTTGACGTTACTCGTGAACGTATTCGTCAGATTGAGGCAAAGGCTTTACGTAAAATGCGTCACCCAAGCCGTAGCGACAAACTCAAAACTTTCCTCGAGGAAGATTGACCCAAAGACTAATGGGCCTATAGCTCAGTTGGTTAGAGCAGAGGACTCATAATCCTTTGGTCCCAGGTTCAAGTCCTGGTGGGCCCACCAATGAAATCAACGGCTTAGGGAGCGATTCTTAAGCCGTTTTTCTTTCAGCACCACTAGGTGTAGCAATCTATACGCATTTTCCAGTTCAATCCCAGTAAATATATATGGGTTCTGCTACTGAAGCAATGAACTGCTTACAGGGTCGTGAATTTAGGTCTTAAACCTTTTCCCTAGCTTTAATAATTCGTTATAAATCGTCTATCTATGGTCAAAATAAGTGATATTATTTTTTAAGTTAATTTCACGATAAGTAAATACAGGGATGACAATGAATCGGCAAATAATGAAACGATTAGTAGCCGCATCCGTTGCTACAACTTTGGCATTTGCCCCAATATTGGGTAATGCATGTACAGCAGTAAATATAGTAGCCAAAGATGGTTCTGTTGCTGCTGGAAGAACCATGGAGTGGGCTTTTGATATGAAATGGGAGCTGATTGCTAATCCTAAGGGCTCTACTATTGCTTCGACTGCGCCAGCCTCCACGAAGTTGCCGGCCGCAAACCTATCTACTAACTATGCTTTTGTTGGAGTTGCCCCTGGAGTGTTGCAAGGATCCCCAGCATTTTTAGAAGGCCAGAATGAAGCAGGTCTTGGCATTAGTGGAAATTTTTTACCTGGTTTTACTGAGTACCAAACAGTAACTCCACAAGACAAGAAATATGTTTCCGTATTGAATTTCGGTGGATTTGTGTTGGGATCTTTTGCTTCGATAAAAGAGGTCAAGGCAGAGATTCCTAAATATAAAGTTTGGTATGACCTGAGCGAGGTAAAGGGCATTCCAACGCCGCCATGGTTACATTATGTGATTGCTGATCGTAGTGGTGACAGCATTGTTGTTGAGTTTGTTAAGGGTCAAATGATCATCCATAACAATCTGGCAGGGGTATTAACGAATGCCCCACAACCTATGACTGGCACTTAAATAATCTGCGTAACTATTTATCGCTTACATCTACTGCAACCGCAGCAGTAACTGTGTGAATAACCTCAACGTTACTGAATTAGGGCAGGGCGGCGGCTTAATGGGCTTACCGACTGATTACACACCACCATCTCGCTTTGTTAGAGCGACTTATTTAAAACATTTTGCATATAAGCCAAACAATGTTATTGATGCCATGCAAGCTGCTGATCATGTCTTGAATAACGTGGATATTCCAGTAGGTGTTGCTAGATCTACCGATGGTAAGAACACTGTTTCCGATTACACCCAGTGGATCAATCTGAAAGACTTAAAAAACAATCGTATGAAAATTACGAATTATGCAAATCGTACAAACTTTATTGAGATTGATCTGAATCAGATATTTAAGTCTAGCAAATCCAAAGTATGGCAGATTGATAAATTGCCATTTCCTAAAAATGACCTAACAGCAGAGTTACTAAAATAAATCTCTAGAAAACCACCTCCGGGTGGTTTTTCTTTGAGCGTCAAATATTTTTAATCTTGCTTGCATTACTAATTCCCCCTAAAGAAAATTTATGAATATCAAGAATGTAAGAGAGCGTGCATTTAAGATGCCAGATTCAACTGGGTTTGGTGATTACACGGAATCAGGGCAGGTCATTCCAGTGCAATTTAATGGCGAGAGCGGATCGTATGTATAATTCAATGTATTTAAATGACGATACGCCAATTTCTGGCGGCCGTGAAATTTGGGGTTTTCCTAAAAAAGAAGCGGAACCAAGCGTGGTTCATGAAGGTGAGGTTATTGTCGGTAAGTTGCATTATGGAAGCGTACTGTGCGCCACCATGACCATGGGATTCAAACATCATGCTTTAATAAGTCAGATATTGAAGCTGCCCTTAAAAAACCGAATTACGTTCTGAAGATCATTCCTCATGTTGATGGAACACCTCGGATTTGTGAATTGCTTCGATATTTCCTTAAAAATATTGTTGTTAAGGAGGTTTGGATATCTCCAGCAGATCTCCAGCTTTTTAATCATGTCATGGCTGATGTTGCGAAACTGCCGGTCTTAGAGGTTTTATCTGCGAAGCATTTTTTGGTGGATATCACTCTAGAGCTAGGCGAGGTTGTTCATGACTATATGTTAGATTGATCGTTTTATGGTTTGTTGAAGGTTGGGTATTTACCAAACAAGCTGATACTGATACGCCTGCATTATTAAAAATTTGAGCTTTACTAATTTACATAGTTGAATAAGTTAACTAAAGGATTTAACTATGATGACAAAAAATTCTAACTCTCTTTGCGGTAATGTTTTCAAGTTTTGCGAGTGCACAAGTAGCGCCAAATATTGTAGGCACTTGGGAGGCGGTATCTGCTGTTAGCGCTTCAAGCGGCACGGAGGATAAACAGTCCCGTTTAGTTTTATCTAATAAGAAGGATGCCGCCATACTCAAGTTCATTATTAGTACTCAAGATGGCGCAGCTTTTCAGGGTGAGACAACTTGGCGAGATGGTGTAAAAAATCTTGTGACAGGAGTGTTTCATAAGGATGGGAAAACGCTATTGTTTTCTAGTGATGTTGGAGTTGGTACAGGATATGTTGTTAATGACGAGATGGAATTTTGTAGTGCTAGCGTGCTAACAACTAAAAACCGTGCGAGTTGTACTCAACTCAAAAAAGTGAAATAAGCACTTCTCTTTGGCGGGCGATCTTTACCCTTAGTTCGGTTAATCAGATGGTCTCAGATTGGCGACTATGTTAGTAAATCTCTAGTAAGGCTGCTAATGAATACAGCGTTAGTGGCTTTTTTAAGTTACCAGCTTTTTGATCCTAATACTCAAGCTTTTAAAAAGATTCAATTTCGATAATCAATTAAAGGTATTTCCGTGCTAAAATTTGCCGCCAATTTAACTATGATGTTTAGTGAGTATGCATTTACAGAGCGGTTTTCTGCTGCCTCTAAAGCGGGATTTGATGCCGTAGAGTTTTTATTTCCCTGTGACTATGCACCTTCTGAAGTTAGTCAATTACTCAAAGAAAATAATTTAAAAAATGTCCTTTTTAATCTTCCCCCCGGGGATTGGGAGAGGGGCGAGCGAGGTATTGCTGCATTACCTGGTCGTGAGGAAGAGTTTCGCGCTAGTGTTGCTACAGCAATTGAATAGGCTTTAGCACTAGGGACACCTCAGTTACATATGATGGCAGGTTTGATTCCAGCAGGTTCCGATGAAAATTTGCATCGTAAAACTTATTTAGCAAATATGAAGTTCGCTGCACAAGAGTTAGCCAAGTATAAACTCGGCTTATTGCTTGAGCCCATCAATACACGCGATATGCCTGGGTATTTTCTTAATACACAGGCCCAGGCCCATGAGCTTAGCTCAGAATGCGGTGAGCCTAATGTCAAAGTGCAGATGGATTTCTATCACGCTCAAATCATGGAGGGTGATTTGGTTATGATATTTAGGAAGTATTTTAAAGATATTGGGCATATTCAAATAGCAAGCGTCCCAAGTAGAAATGAGCCTAATGATGGTGAAGTCAATTACTCCTACATATTTAATTTGCTTGATGAGATGGGTTTTCAGGGTTGGGTAGGTTGCGAGTATCGACCCAAAGGAAAGACTGAGGATGGTTTAGGCTGGTTTAAAGCTAGGAATGACTAGTTTCTCTTTTGCAGCAGGCAATCAGTTTGCTTGTTATTCTTGGTAATTCATATACCCAAAAGTCAAAGTGATGAACATTAACGCAGATTACAGCGAAAGAGTTGTGATCAATCATCATGACTTGTCCTGGGTGCCAAGCCCTGAATTGCGAGTGGAGAGACGCATGCTTGACCGGCAGGGGGATGAGGTGGCAAAAGCAACTTCTATTGTCCGCTATGCTATGCACCTGGGGCACAATTTAAAGCCCATACCCATGAATTTGGTGAAGAGATATTCGTTTTAGATGGGATATTTAGTGATGAGACTGGTGGTTATCCGTCCGGTACATACATCATGAATCCACCCGGCTCATCCCATTCCCCATTTAGTAAAGCAGGTTGCACTCTATTTGTAAAGTTGCGCCATTTAGGTTCAGATCAGGTAGAGCGTGAAGTCATTAATACCAAGACCGCCCATTGGTGTCAGGGTATGGTCCCGGGCCTTACAGTTATGCCACTTATGCGGCAGGGCAGCGGCTCTACTTTAGTTCGTTGGGCTCCTCAAACTTACTTTAACCCTCATAAACACTATGGTGGGGAAGAAATTTTTGTTGTCGATGGAGTGTTTGAAGATGAGCACGGACGTTACCCAGCGGACTCATGGATTAGAAGTCCGCATATGAGTTTGCATCAACCTTTTAGTAAAGACGGTTGCACTATCTTTGTTAAGACTGGGCATCTTATGGCGTAGTTAATGCCTTGACTGACTGTTCCTTTTATATCAATCTTTTCGCTGCATAAGCATAGCCACCATCTGCTCCATCAATTAAATGAATATGCTTTTCAAGAGAATGAACAAAGCATGTCATTAATGCGCGATCGCTGTAATGGATGCCGTAATTCAACTTACCCTCGCTATACAACTGAAGTAGTAAAGCCTCTAACTCTTTAGACTCCCCTTCGTTGACATCGAGTACTGTGCGCAAACAATCGTCAAACTTGAGATGATCAGCATTGATACCAACTGCTCGGAAGTGTTTACCGGCAGTAGAGTTAGGGTCGTTCACGGTACTTGCCGTGATCTTGCTTAGCAGCCAAGTCCATCCAAGCAAGCACTTTTTGCGCCACCAGCGGTACCAGGAGTTCTCAATTTTTAGCGCTAGTTCGGCACCCAAATGTTGTGGTGGCCAGGTGATGGGTAGATTGTCTGTGCGTACAGGGTTAGATAAAGGCATCAAGCGATTGAGTAAGTCTAATAGCGGTTTGAGTTCATTCAGGTTGAATTTTTTGGGCCGAACAATGAGTGTCATGATTTGCCCATTAGCAGAAGGTACGTCGTTCCAGCGACACTCTAAACCTGCTAAATCAATTTGTTGATGACTCTTTTGTGGTGGTAAGCCATAAATGTCAATTTGTTTCTTCACTAGCTTATCGGCAAGCGCTAAGCTACCACCGGTAAAGTGCGCTAATTTAAATCCTGCTGGTAAAGATTGTTTGGCTACCTTGATATCGGCGCCTTTTTCTCGAATGGTTGAAACCGGAACAAAACCAATACATAGTTTTAAGCTCATTTGCAATAGGGCGTGATTGCGTAGGGTTGCCAATACTGATCCAACGTGCTGAACCTTGCTATTGGGAATTAGGCAGGTAGCGCCATCTCCACCAAATACAAATGGAAATGAAGCGCCATTACAAGCATTACTTACTGCAATGATGGTTGGGGCGCCTAAGATATTTACCTCTTTATAAAGGCCTTGCTCGATCGCTTGGGTTGAGTTTTCAACATCTGTTACGAGAACAGACCAATCATTTGGTGCCGATTGAAAAGCGGA
Source organism: Polynucleobacter necessarius (assembly GCF_900095205.1). Taxonomy (NCBI): domain Bacteria; kingdom Pseudomonadati; phylum Pseudomonadota; class Betaproteobacteria; order Burkholderiales; family Burkholderiaceae; genus Polynucleobacter; species Polynucleobacter necessarius. The sequence continues at coordinate 406,458 of NZ_LT606951.1, forward strand.
TTGATCTAGCAGACCCAGTAAGTCAGAAAGTTCTGGTAATTCTGAGTAGAAATTAAAGTCTGATTCTGGGCGCACAAATTTAACAATGCTGTAGGTGGGAAGGTCTGGTTTGGGTCTCAGTGAATTGATTGCGATGTATGTAGCGATACAGGTAAATGGGTATAGATCACACTACCAGGGTAACTTCTCGCCTGTGTAAGAGAGAAAGCTACCGGAGTCTTCTTTGCTGACATGCTCTAAGACATACAACATTTCTCCAGCGGCCTGTAACGGATCTCGGCCGATTTGTTGGCCTCTAAAAGGCTGTGAAAGCTTGAGTTAACGGTGCCAGGGTGAAGGGCTATCAAAGCAATATTGGGTTTTGTCCTTACAAATTCAATGGCAGCAGTTTTGGTGATCATATTTAAGGCGGCTTTAGAGCTTCTGTAGCTATACCATCCTCCTAGACGATTATCTTTAATACTTCCCACCTTGGCTGAAAGTGTAGCCATTACACTATGTGGTGTATCGAGGAGTTTTGAGAAGTGCCTAATGGTTAATGCTGGACCTATTGTGTTGATATTGATCATCTCTGCCAACTGAGCTGGATTTAAATCATCCAATTTTTTTCGGGCATCCATTGTTCTGAATGTAGTACACCAATAGTATTGATGATGAGCTGAAAGGGTCCGTCCGAGTAAAGACTTTTGGCGCAGGTTTCTACGGTCTCGGGGTGATGATAGTCAATTGCAGGATTGGAGTGACGGTGAATGCCAATCACTTGTGAGCATGATGGATTGCTTTCCAGCAGTTTCACAAAATGTGATTCTATGGTGCCCGAAGCGCCGATGATCAAGGCGCGAAATGGTTTTTGAAGCAAACTCATTACTGATCGTGTCGATGTGTAGATTTGATAAAACCCCCTAGAATAGCCTTAATTTCTAATGAACAGGGGATCTAGTTATGAAAGCTCCAGATAAGCGTTGCTGTGGCTCTGGTGTTTGCATCATCAATGATGCTGGGGAATGCTGGTGTGGGCAAGTTTGGGATGGTGAGAAAATGGCTGCGCCCAGCTTAAATATCGGCTCTGCAGCTAAAAAGATTGAGGGGATAGATGCAGATACAACAAAAACTGAGTCAGACAATCGGTCTTGATGCAGTTAGCCATATACCCTGCGAAGCGAGTGGGCAGCCACACCATCCTTGAGAGCTTCCCGAATGGGTATCGCAATGAGCTCAATACTTTTTCTTACTGCTAAACGCTCTAAATAACTTGGAGCCTGTCTATTAAGGAAGGGGTAAACCCAGTCAGGCAAATTAAGATAGCCAGCGCGACTAATGAGCTTAATAAATGGCTTGGCGCTTAAATGACTAGGAAAGTTTTCCAGTAAATCTAAAATACTTTTTGCTCGATCTCCAAAATAAAGCTCAGGAATATAGACTTTGATAGCCTCATCTGTGCCGGCATAAGTGCTTGGCAAATCTTTAGCGCCCATTCTTTCGCCAAGTGATTTCATTTCTGCAAAGTATTGATCTTTATCTTTAGCACTTAATATTTCTTTTCGGTAATCTTCGAAAGCACTCATAAAGCTACGAATTTCAGTCAGATGTACCCAAGCAAGTAAATGCAGATCAGTTACTGAGTGCGGTTTTTGGAATTCATCAAATCCAGTAATTTTGGTATGAATTAGATTTACCTTGTGAATGATTCCATTTACCATCTCTGTGGAGCCATAGGTGATCGCTGCCATAAAGAATGCAGTCCGCCCCAATCTTCCTTTGAGATCTTCTCGAAAACTAGAGTGATCCCATACTCCAGCTAAGGCTTGTGGATGGAGTGCCTGCAAAATCAATGAACTGATTTCACCTATCATCATCGATATAAAGTCCGCATGAACTTTCCAGGCGATGGATTCAGGCCCAAATAAACCGCGATCTCCTTTTGGGGTAAGGAATGCAACGGGAGGGCCGCTTCCACCAACCATTTCTCGAATAGTCTTGCGAATCAACTCATTGAGCATAGTCTCAATGTATCTTCAGGTTTCTCAAATCATCATCCTAGATGATTTCGGTAATGAGATCGAGTCGAATTCTTGGATTGGTTTGCGAGAGCAAATGATTTTTTTGTGCGAGTGATATTGGAAGGAGTTCTGCAAGGCGATTAGAAACCCAGCCACAATCATCAGTCTTAAAAGGCTTCTTAAAGGGTGCTTCACCTAAAAGATCCTCGCTTTGAATCGCCGAGATGATTTTATCTAGCAGCTTGGCTGCTTTCTGATGCTCCTTGGGGATGGGGGTGACGGGGTCATTTTCTAAAAGCTCAATTTCGTCGATCCAAAGCCCATTGGCTTCCTGTTTGCTGTTCAGTAGCCTGAAGCGTTGGGTGCCAAATGATTTGGTCATATATAGGGCAGGCTGCACCGGATCAAAGTCTTCGATTTGAGCTAAGGTGCCAATGTTGGAGAATGTGGCCGGAAGATTTAGATCATCTGAATCCCCATTTTTGATAATACTCACTACACCAAATTCAGTCTTTTCACGAAGACACTGTTTGATCATGTCTAAGTAGCGCGCTTCAAAAATCTTGAGGGCGATGACACCATCTGGAAACAGCACAGTTTCTAAGGGGAAAAGAGGTATTTTGCGAGTCAAAGAGGCGGAATTAGTCATATATTCAATTTAATGGATTTATATTTTTTTTGCTGATGATGGGATTGTGGTGAATTTCTCAGGTGATTACTGCCGTCAGCACCAAAAACCATTTGCGATTACATTTAGAGCTCAATATCAGGAGAGGCAAATGGTACAAAAACTTCGCATTAAGCTTGCGCGTTGGATTCTGGGTAAGCATTGTGCTTGCTATCAAATGGGCCACTACAATATGGTCGATTTTCAAAAAAGAAGCGTCGACCAGTTGGCAAAAGCCCAGGCACGTAGCAAAACTCAATAAATTATTATCATTCTTGGGCCGTTAAGGGATGAATATGAAGCGTTGGCAAATGCAAAGAAACTGCGCACTCACGCCAAAGCAATTGCTTCAGTTTTATATTGTGCTGGTTACTCTTTCAGTGACGGTTGCAATAGGTTTCTTCTTGGCTGGAATTTGGGTTATTTTAATTTTTACTGCCATAGAGCTATGCGCAGTAACCGTTGGCTTTTTAATCTACTGTAGACATGCGCTAGATCGCGAGACGATTGAAATTGATGGCAAGCGTCTAATTGTCAAAAAATTCATCGGCTATAAAGAGACTGTCTATGAATTTAATACGCAGTGGGCAAAAATAGAAATTCCTACTGAAGGCGCTAAAACATTTCATATCAGTCAATCTAATTTACGGGTCGAGCTCGGCCAGTTTTTAAGACAAGAGCAGCAGTTGCCATTAATATCAGCGGTTCGCTTGCACTTAAGATGATTGAAGATTGCACAATCGCCATGCTAATAGAACACTTGAAATGAGTTGGATGAATAGCAATAAGCTTACCAAGCTATTGAGGATGAGAAAGTAGTTTGCAAAAGGAGAGAGCATGACTGGCATTCCATCCAGTAAAGCGGTTTCTCGCAGGTAATCCATACGCGGTATTAATAGAAAGCTGCTTATTACCGTAACGAGCACGAGGATGAGCGAGGGCACTCTCAGAATGCGTAGCGAAGAAATACTGCGTTTAATCAATATATTTCCGAAGCTTAAGATCAAGAATGCGCACCCCAAGAAATAATAGGAGAGATGTTGTATCAACAGGTGTGCCACCATCCCTGCCGCTTGAGAATCATTGATCAAAAGGTAGGCTGCCAAGCAACTGATTGCTTGGGCTAACATTCCCCCAGCTAAAAGGCCAGATAGCATGCGTAATAGCTGATAAGCGGGTTTGTATTGGGGTTCTGCGACTTCAACCATAGGGTAATAAGGGTTAATTATTGCGGTATAGCATAAAGTTTGAATCAGTTTCATACTAGCTCCTAGCTAACTTTTCTGCCAAAACATTATGGAAGCCACTAAAGCCGTCAAAGTAGCTTTGAACACCTTGGTGGATATCGCCAACCATTCAATGAATGGTCGACTTGTCCCCGCTCCAGAGATAGCTAAAAGACAGCATTTATCGGTTAGTTGGATCGAACTACTATTGCGCCCATTAAGAGAATCGGGTCTGGTGATTGGGGTAAAGGGACGTACAGGCGGCTATCAACTTTCTAAAGATCCCCGCATCATTACTATTAAAGATATTGTGCTGGCGATGAATGCAATCAAAAAAAGAAAAGTTGAAGTTTCGGATATCGCCAAGGAGCTATATCAATCGCTAGAGACTTATATGATGGGTTGTATTTCTCAAGTAACAACGGCCTCTGCCATCAAAGATTGCATTCCTAGATTTAGCGAAGTGCAGGTAGCGCCAGAGCGAAAGATTAACTTGCCTAAGAGAACTCAAGAAGAGTTGCCGCAAGAAAAAACTAAAAGGTGAGATGCAAAAAGTAGTGAGAGCCCCATTTAAAAGAATGGAAGAAGTACCCCGTGGTCCAAACTCCATCTTTAGTTTTGCAGACTATCTCAATCAAAGCGCTCCTATAAACTAATTTTTAATAAATGATGGTGTGGATAGTAAGCTCAATATCTTCCCTGCGCTAGCCTTTGTTGACATCGAAACGACGGGGTCACACTTCGAGCGTGACCGCATCACAGAAATCGGAATCAAAACATTAGACAATCATGAAATTCATGTGTGGGAAAGTTTAATCAATCCGCAAACTTTTATTCCACAAAATATTCAAAGACTAACGGGCATTTCTCCGCGTATGGTTGAGAATCAACCTTGTTTTTCTGATCTTGCGCAGGAGTTAAAAAGAGAGCTCGAAGGCAAAATATTTGTCGCTCACAATGCTCGCTTTGATTACGGATTTATCAAGGCATCCTTTAAAAGGATTGGCATCGAATTTAAGCTGAAAGTTTTATGTACCGTAAAGCTTTCGAGGCTGCTATTCCCTGATCAAGCGCGCCATAATTTAGATACCCTCATTAGCACCCATGGCTTAAAAGTCACCGCTAGGCATCGGGCATTGGGTGATGCGGATTTACTTCTACAGTTTTGGCGGATTTGTGAGTCAAAGTTTGGTTCTGAGAGATTAAATGAGGTGATAAATCAACTCATTGGTAATCCTAGTTTGCCCCCTAATGTCGATAAAGACCTTATAGACTCCATCCCAGATGCTCCTGGTTGCTACATTTTTTACGGAGAAAATAAAACCCCTTTGTATATCGGAAAAAGTATTTCGCTGCGCAGTAGGGCAATGGGGCATTTTCAAGGGGCGCTAACGCACCGCAAAGAGATGAAGCTCTCTCTGCAGGCTCGTGACATTGATTGGATCGAGACCTCTGGAGAGTTGGGGGGCATTAATTCTTGAGTCTCAATTGATCAAAGAGCGTATGCCTTCAATGAACATCAAGCTACGCAGATCAAAGGATTTATGTGCATGGAGCTTGGTTGAAGACGCCTCTGGTGTTCTGACCCCTGTCTTAATCACGCACCACCACTTAGAGCCTGGATTGCAGGACAACCTTTATGGATTGTTTTATAGCAAACGTGAGGCTCATGCTTATTTAAAAGCTATAGCTAAGAAACATCGCTTGTGTGAAGCATTGTTAGGTTTGGAAAAGCGAATAGAGGGTAAGGCTTGCTTCGGCTATCAAGTAAAGCAGTGCGGTGGGGCTTGTCTCAGCCTGACCCCTATAGCATTGCATAACTTACAGTTAAAAATGGTGATGGACATTTTTAAGGTGCAAGTATGGCCATACTCTGGAGCAATTGCTATTGAAGAGGGTGGCGAGATGATTGTGATTGATAAGTGGTGTTACTTAGGCACCGCCATCAATCAAGATGAGCTTTATGAATTGGCTGAGTCTGGAGATGCTGAGTTCGATATCGATATTTATAAGATTGTGAAAAAGGCTTTATCTGGGCCCTATAAAAAACAGGTTATCGAGTTTTCTGCCTAGCTATTTATTAATGTAGGGTAGTATTTCTGAATATTTTTTAAACTACCCCTATAAAGCTTCATTTCTTATATCTAATACTCTATACGTTTCATCCCCAGTTAACGCTTTAGTGCAAGGCATATTAAGAGAAGATAAGACGCTTGAGCAGGTTCTGGGCCATGGTGATTTCGGTCTAGGAGCATTTAATGATCTTGACGGTGAAATGGTATTGGTTGATGGCATTTTCTATCAACTGAAATCTGACGGCTCTGCTCTAGTTCCTGATTTAAAAATAGGAACACCGTATGAATGCGTTACTCATTTCAAGCCTAGTTAATCCTTTGCCGTTTCTAAAGGTCGAACCTACCAAGAGTTGCAGCAATTCATTGCTAAATCAATGTTGTCAAACAACCTCATTTATGCAATTCGTGTAGAAGGCACATTTTCCAAGCTTCGCGCTCGCTCTGTACCCAGGCAAGAGGCTTATCGCCCTCTAGTGGATGTAGCTGGCGAGCAGCAGGAATTTAACTATGAAAAGACTTCAGGTCAGTTAGTTGGTTTTTGGACACCTGATTTCATGCACTCTATTTCGGTGCCCGGATTTCATCTACATTTTTTAAGTTCAGATAAAAAGCATGGTGGCCATCTCTTAGATTGCCTAATTGAGGATGCAACGGTTTGGTTGCAACCCTTGGATCAAATGGATTTGGATTTGCCGCATACCCTCGAGTATTTGAATGCCAGCCTAGATAAAGATAACTCTTCTGATTTAAATAAGGCCGAGCATTGACTTGGCGTAGACCTATTTTTTCAATATCCTATCAATAGTTTTGATCTAAGGAGTAGCAGCACTAGCTTGCAACCAGGGTCAAGCTGTAAATCTATTGATGTATACCTAGACTAAAAAATTCCTGAAAATACTTCCCATGAATCATCAGCAATTGCCGGAGGCCTTTATCAATGAGATAAAAGGCATCTTCGCAGATCGATTTAGTATTGCTCAAGCGGTACTCAACCATCATGGACGTGATGAGTCTTCCTATCCCACAGTGTCACCACAAGCTGTTGTTTTTGCTAACTCTACTGAAGAGGTGGCTGAGTTGGTAAAGCTTTGCAATCAATATGAGATTCCAATTGTTCCATTTGGGGCCGGAACTTCACTTGAGGGTCATTTATTGCCGATTCATGGAGGGGTCTGGCCTTGACCTCAATAATATGAATCAAGTATTAAGTATTCATTCAGAAGATATGCTGGCAGTCGTGCAGCCAGCTGTTCGTCGCAAGCAATTAAATGCCGAGTTAAAAGATACGGGCTACTTTTTCCCAGTAGATCCGGGGCGCTGACGCAACATTGGGTGGTATGTGCGCTACGCGTGCTTCTGATACCAACGCGGTGCGTTATGGGACCATGCGCGAGAATGTATTAGCCTTAACTGTGGTGACGGCTTCAGGAGAAATCATTAAGACGGGTACGCAGGCTAAAAAGTCATCCGCTGGCTATGATTTAACGCGTCTTTTTGTCGGAAGCGAGGGGACGCTTGGAGTCATTACAGAGATCACACTAAAAATATATCCACATTCAGAAGATATTGCTGCGGCTATTTGCAGCTTTGCATCGGTTACCGAAGCTGTAAATGCTGTCATTGAAGTCATTCAGGCTGGTATTCCAGTAGCGCGGGTTGAATTGGTGGATGAATTAGCCATCAAAGCGATTAACCAATATAGCAATTTGTCTTTAATTGAAAAGCCCGCCTTATTTTTTGAATTCATTGGGTCTTCTCAGTCTTTAAAAGAGCAAGCTGAGTTTGCCCAAGAAATTGCAAAAAATAACGGAGGCGTTGATTTTGAGTGGGCTACCCGTCCAGAAGATAGAGCGCGTCTATGGCATGCAAGACACAATGCCTATTTTGCTTGTTTGCAGCTCCAGCCAGGTTGCCGAAGTATTAGTACGGATGTTTGTGTCCCTATTTCGAAATTGGCGCAATGCATTTCTGAAACTAGACAAGAATTGGATGCCTCATGGTTGAAGGCACTTATTCTTGGTCATGTGGGTGATGGAAATTACCATGTTCTGTTAGCCATCGACCCCAATAATCCTGCCGATCTGGAGGAGGCCGAAAGATTGAATTCGGGTATTGTCCATCGAGCATTGCAGCTAGGTGGAACCTGTACCAGTGAACATGGCGTTGGCATGCACAAGATCAATTTTTTAGTTGATGAGCATGGTGCCGGCGCCATTGAGGTCATGCGATCCATTAAAAAAGCATTAGATCCAAAGAACATTCCGAATCTAGGCAAATTTCTCAAAATATAGAGGTTCAGCATCAAGGCTGAACTTAGGGGGCAGACTTTGATGCACATTGCGATGGATAATGGTGCTCAATTCACTTTTTGCACACATTTGGACTTTCTCAATGGAAATTAAGGTCAACTTTCTAGATAAGCTTCGCCTTGAGGCTAAGTTCGATGGCTTCACTGTGATCGCTGACCAACCTATTCGATATAAAGGTGATGGTTCTGCGGCCAGGCCCCTTTGATTATTTTCTAGCATCCTCTGTTTTATGCGCTGCCTATTTTGTAAAGCTGTATTGTGAAACCCGCAATATTTCTACTGAACATATTCGCCTGAATAATAATGAGCTAGATGAGTTTGGAGATATTGCAACATTAATTGGCATCGAATTTGATGAGAACACCGTCTGGGGGCAGCTTACAGTCATGGAGTTAAAGCTCTTAATTCATTTAGCACTAAAGCAATTTGAAGAGGCGCAGGAACTGGTCGAAGCATTTTTACAGTACAACGACAATACCGTCGAGCGGAAGCTGTTTTACCAAGCTCTTAGCGATGCTCTAGAAATTTGCTTGAATGATGAGCTTGATATGGTCGACTATGAAAAGAATTTTCGCCGGATGTTTGGCGACCCCAGAATAGATGCTGTTCTAGGTTCAATCGATGGTAGTGTGCGCTTCTATGGGTTGACGCCAACGAGTATGCAATTGGAAGGCCTTGACAGGCATCACCGTTTTGATCGACAGTTACAAAAAATTACATAAAGCTAGAGCGAGTAGCGCTAGGAACAAATAGAGCGAAGGAATCAGTAATGAATGCATTAACCGCAGCTGAAGCAATATCCTCCCGGATGTCTGTTCGCGCTTTTACTAAAGAGACCGTTTCAAAGCAGGTCATCTTAAAGCTACTCAATTTAGCTGCGCGCGCGCCATCTGGTACCAATACGCAACCTTGGAAGGTATATGTATTAGAGGGGAATATTCTTCATAAGCTGTGCCAACAAGTATGTGCAGCTTATGACCAAATTGACGTCAATCCTGAGTTGGCAAAAGAATATCAACCTGCATATGAGTATTACCCGGCTAAGTGGTTCAGCCCCTATATTGATAGACGCCGTGAAAATGGCTGGGGTTTATATGGCCTACTTGGAATTACTAAGGGCGATAAAGACAAGATGCATGCTCAACATCGAAAGAACTTCGAAGCATTTGGTGCGCCAGTATGTTTCTTTTTCACTATAGATAAAGAGCTGGGAAGAGGTTCAATGCTGGACTATGGAATGTTCTTGGAAAACTTGATGATTGCTGCCAGAGGGGAGGGGTTGGATACTTGTCCTCAAGCAGCCTGGAACGATTATGCAAAAATTATTTTGCCCATCATAGGCGCCAATGAGAATGAAATGCTCGTATGTGGCATGGCATTAGGCTACGCAGACAAACATGAGATCGTCAACACCTTTCATACTCTACGAGTGACTGCTGAGGAATTTACTACTTGGTTGAGTTAATTTTCTGCAAGATCTCACATCATTGGTAAGAAAGAATTCAATGCGATTTATTGCTAAATATGTGCTGTGTTTGGCGCTATTGCTTTCTGGCGGCGTCACTTATAGTCAGACCACCAATGCCAGTTGCCCCTCGGCTGCTAAAAAATAGCCGTAGATGAAGGCAGCATTAGTTATCTTCAGGTTGGTCAAGGATCGCCTATTTTGCTATTACATGGTTTGTTTGCGCAAAAGGAGCAATGGATAGAACTCGCTTGCGCTTTGGCTAATCAAGGTTATCAAGTGATTGTTCCTGATTTGCCTGGTTATGGAGCTAGTACTGGCTACTCGGTTTCGGTCTATCCACTGGAATCTCAGGTTACCAAACTGAATCAATTTCTCACTTCTATTAAGGTAGGTTCATTGCATATCGCTGGAAGTTCCATGGGTGGTGCAATTGCAGCTATGTATGCCGCTCAATATCCGAATTAAATCACTTGCATTCATCGGTGCGCTATTGGGAATTATTGAATGGAGTCCTCAACTAAAGAAAGCAATCTTTAATGGCATCAATCCTTTTATACCGGTTAATCAAGATCAATTTAACTTAGAGATGAGTCTGTTGTTCTATCGTCCTCCTCAAATTGATCCTACGGTGAGTGCTTCCCTGATAAAGGAATATGGAGAGAACAATCGCTATTACCAACAGATTTGGGATATCGTGAATTTTATGATGCAGTTCTTATGAATGGACGCTCTTACCAAGGGCCTACATTAATTTTGTGGGGCGATCAGGATGGCATCTTTAGCGTTACCGGACTACCGGCTTTAAAAAAGCGTTTTCACCAATCGTGGGCTAAAAGCCTCCCGGAGGCTTCCCATCTGCTGATATTGGACCAACCTAAGAAGGGGTGGTTGATCTATATAGTGATTTTTTGAGGCGCTAAAGTCAGCTAGTCACCTAAAAAGACAGGGAAAAACCTGTGAATATTGTAATGATTCAGAAAATTCATGTGAATTTTAGACAGGAAATCAATAGCTTATTTCCTGAAAAACGGCATTTAAAGCCTTGAAATGAAGGTTTAAAAAATATATGTTGCTTTGCAACAAAAATATCTTGCCTTTGGAAAAATGGGCTCTTAAAATGGTGCATCGCAATAAAAAACCCACAATTACTTATAGTTAGGATAAATCATGTTTCAAAACCAATTAAACGATCAATTTGCTAATGCACAAGCTAAAGCTATCGAAAACGCTAAACATTTGGCACAAGTTGCTGTTGAAAGCACTCAAGAATTAGCTGAAATCAACCAAGCTGCTGCTAAAGATGCTTTAGTTGTTGCTCAAGATGCAAGCACACAATTATTAGCAATTAAGGACCCACAACAGTTGGCTAAATTAGCTCAGCCTGAAGCTGCTCAAGAAGCCGCTAAGTACGCTGCTGCTTACCAAGCTAAAGTAAACAAAGTAGTTCGTAACGGTAACAAAGAAGTTGCTCAAGTAAGTTGACGCTTCTATTGATGACGCACGCGCTGATTTGGTTAAGTTTGTTGCTGGAGCTACTAAGTCTGCTCCTGCTGGATCAGAGGCTTATGTTTCTGCATTCAAAACTGCATTTGAAGCTTCACTCCAACAGTTTGACCAAGCTCGTGCTACTGCAACTGACACTTTTGCAAACTTTAAGAAGAGTGTTGATGCTGCTTTGGCAAACATTCAAGGTCAATTTGTTGCTGCTAAGCCAGCTGCAAAAAGCCGCAAAGCTGCTTAATACGTTTTAACTGTTTTAAAAAAAGCCACCTTCGGGTGGCTTTTTATTTGAACATTGCCAGTGGATTCTAGTTATTTTTGATAGACCACTCTGCCGCCCACAACGGTCATGGATGCTTTGACATCCTTTAGTGAGTCTTTAGTGATTTGAAAAATATTATCCGAGAGCACTGTCATGTCGGTAAATTTACCCACTTCAATACTGCTTTTTATCTTGTCCTCGCCAACCGCTTTAGCTGGCCAAATTGTCCACATTCTTAAAGCATCTCGAACGGTAATGGCCTCTTGAGGTTCAAAAATGCCCATATCGGATTGCCTAGTGACCGTGGCATACATCGCTTTAAACGGATCTATATTGCCAAGATAAATACCCGTCATATCAGTACTTGCAGCAGGGTTCTAGGCCAGCATTAATCATGGTTTTAAATTGATAGCCCGTTTTAGCTCTTGCGGTGCCCATATTTTCATAATCAGCATTAACCAGCTCTAGTAACCAGATGGGTTATGAGGAGAGATGGAAATGATTTTTCTTTAGGGCAACTCTACGTTTTAATTGCTCTGGAGTAAACTGAAACATGCCAAAGTGCTCAATGCGCTTGATGGTATTACTAGATTGAGTCTTGCTAATGGATTCGTATGCATTTAATTCGATATCCGCTGCAGCATCACCTGAGCAATGCAACATACTGATTTTTTTATTTTGATTGGCTAAAGTGGCAAATTGATTGGCTAACTTTTGATTGGTTACTAAAGTACCCTTGCCGCCAGGTGGATCTGTATCTTGTATGCCAACATAGGGCTCATACATAAAGCCCGTTCTACAATCATTCTCACCATCGACCTATGCTTTGATGGCTGCAAAACGATAATAGGCAGGATTCGCTTTTGGGGGCATCTCAAAAACACTGAGATCTTTCGGCATTCCTTCGCCATGGGGTGCGGCCCATACCGAGGCGGTATAGCGAATATTTGGTGTGGGAGTGCTGAGCGTACACTTTGCATTGCTGGTATTGCAGCAGCTGGTGTAATTGCTATGACTGAGGTAAAGCCATAGGAGTTCCAGAACTTGGCAATATCGGTTGCGTAATAACGAGCAATTTCTTGTGGGGAAGGGCTACCCGGAATATCTCCCGTGCCATTTGTGATGACGCCATTGGGTTCACCATCTTTATCGGCTAATACGCCAAGCACCATGACGTAGTTTGGTAACTCCTTTCTTAATTCCCATTTTTGCAAGAGCCACATTATTGGCAATGGCCATATGGGCACCATTTGCCATAATGACGGGGTTATTTGGCGCTACTTGATCTAGCTCTGCTTTTGTAGGAAGGCGCTTTTCAGCAAACTTATTTTCACTGGCCGATACTCCAGCTACATAGATCCATTGATCCTTTGGTGTTTTGCTTACTCGTTCGGCAATATTGAGCAATGCTTGCTTTACTGATGGTGTGTCAGGGAAGCGGGCATCAACCCATGCTTCTTTTAGCCAAATCGTTTTTATAGGGTGCGTATGAGCATCAACGAATCCAGGAACTGCCAATTGTTGTTGAAGGTCGATAATTTTGGTTGTCGGCCCGATAAATAATTTGATTTTTTGATTCGAACCAACAGCAATAAATGTTTCATTCTTGATGGCAACGGCATTTGCTTTGGGCTGCTTGGTATTGAGGGTCTCTATCTGTCCGTTGATAAATACGGTATCAGCTATTTCTTTGGCTTGAGCGGATAGGCTAAAGACTGTGAGAATGGCGATTGAACTGAGAAGCAAAACTTTAGGATTGCGATGCATGATTCTTACCTCTTGGTTATCGGGCGCCAAAAGCAATAATGAACTATTTGATCGGGATTGTTTAGCTAGAATTTGATATAGACCAATCAAGCGGTCAAATGCTGAATATATCCCTCATTAAGCAATGAGCCAATAAAAAAGCCAACCCTGGGTTGGCTTTTGATACGAGTGGCTAGGAAGCTTACTCAATCCAAGTTACAAAACTCTCTTTGGGTCGACGTACTTTCTTAAGATTGAGGAGCCAATCTTCATCTGCATTTCTATAGCCCAAGGGCAGCATCACGACACTACGCAATCCTTTTGCCTTAAGACCCAAGATCTCATCTAATGCGACCGGATTAAAACTTTCCATGGGTGTGCAATCCACTTGTTCATAGGCAGCAGCGATTAGTGCTGTGCCTAAGCCGATGTAGACCTGCTTAGCAGCGTGGTTATAGTTTGTTTCTGCATCTCTTGGTGGGTATCCATTTAGTAATTTTTGGCGATATATCACCAGCCTCACTCTTGAAGTTACGAATTTTTTCAGTCATATCAAATGCATCGTTGATGCGCTCCGCGGTGTAGGTGTCCCAGGCGGCAAAAACTAGTAAATGAGAAGAATCCACAATCTGAGTTTGGTCCCAAGCGATTGCCTTGATCTTTTCTCGAATAGCTTTATTAGTGACCACTAGTACTTCATAAGGCTGTAAACTGCTTGAGCTTGCGGTGAGACGGATAGCCTCTAATATTTGATTAACCTTTTCCAGTGGTACGGATTTAGTGGGATCCATTTTTTTGGTTGCATAGCGCCACTGCAATTTTTCAATCAAGCTCATTCTGATTCCTTTGGGTTTTGTAAATACAAAAAAGATGTTTTAGTGTAATTTAACTCTGGTGAAAATGCCTTAGAACAATCAAAGCGGGTTATCCGTAGCTTTGCTGAATAAACAGTTAACATAGTACATTGCCAATTTTTGAGGTTGACTATGAATCTCATTGAAATCATTCGCAGTGTCAGCGATGTCATGGATGCCCTTGGGGTAGCCGTAGTCTCGCTTGGTGTTTTGTGGGGTCTGATCGGTTTTGCAAAAGGCTTAATTACGCAGACGGCAGATATTGCCTACAAAACTTTTCGTATTCAGATCGTTCGCTCTCTCATATTGGGTCTTGAGGTATTGGTAGCGGGGGATGTCATTCGTACTGTGGCTATCAGTCCACAGCCTCACTAGCGTGGCGTTTTGGGTGCGATTGTCTTAATCCGCTGCTTCTTGAGTTGGTCTCTGACTTTGGAGGTTGATGGTCGTTGGCCTTGGCAGGCTCTAGACCTGGAAGTTCAGAGTAGAAGCCTGTATTCAGTGAATTAAAAGGGAGCCCGAAGACTCCCTTTTTGTTTGAGAGACAGCCTCTTCATTAAGCTGCAACTGCTTCTTCAGGCTCAGTCACCGATGAGCGAATTAAATAATCAAATGCAGCAAGAGAAGCCTTGGCACCTTCTCCCATTGTAATAATGATTTGCTTGTAAGGGACGGTGGTGCAATCGCCTGCAGCGAACACACCAGGCAATGAAGTCTCACCTTTGGCATCGATGACTACTTCACCGTGCTTAGATAACTCAACACTACCTTTGAGCCAATCGGTATTAGGTAATAAGCCAATTTGTACAAAGATACCTTCTAATTCAATCGTATGTTCGTTATTGTTGGTGCGGTCTTGATAACGCAAGCCATTTACCTTGCCACCTGCACCTAATACTTCTTTGGTGAGGGCACTCAAGATAACGGTGACATTGGGCAAGCTAGCCAACTTTCTTTGCAAAACTGCATCTGCGTGGAGTTTGCTGTCAAATTCAATTAAGGTGAGACATGGCTCACAATGCCAGCCAAGTCGATTGCAGCCTCAACACCTGAGTTACCACCACCAATCACAGCAACGCGCTTACCTTTAAATAAAGGACCATCGCAATGGGGGGCAATAGGCCAACCCCTTTGCCACGATATTCTTGTTCGCCAGGAACGTTCATTTCTCTCCAGCAAGCACCAGTACTCAGAATGACCGACTTACTAGTAAGCACAGCGCCATTGATTAATTCCACTTCAATGCCATTGGCTGTTTTACGAAGTGCATTAGCACGCTGTAAATTCATGATGTCTACTTCGTAACTTTTCACATGCTGCTCAAGTGCTTGAACCAATTTCGGCCCTTCAGTCTCTTTTACAGAGATGAAGTTTTCAATTCCCATCGTGTCCATCACTTGTCCGCCAAATCGCTCAGACACAATGCTAGTGCGAATTCCCTTGCGAGCGGCATAAATCGCTGCAGCTGAGCCAGCAGGACCACCACCAATTACTAATACATCGAATGGGTCTTTAGCGGAAAGCTTCGCGGCCTTTTCCTTGGGACTTGAAGTATCGAGCTTTGCAACAATTTCTTCTACACTCATATGGCCTTGACCAAATACCTCGCCATTGAGAATGACTGTTGGTACAGCCATGATCTGATATTGAGCAACCAGACTTTGGTATAGAGCGCCGTCAACCATCTCATGGGTCACGTTCGGGTTTAATGCTGCCCGCTTGCACAACGTCAGGATAGTTATGGCATGACAAAGAAATAAAGGTTTGGAAGTTGAGCTTGCTATCCAAGTTAGTAATGCGGTCGATTACTTCCTGCTCTACTTTTGCTGGATAACCACTAGCTTGCAAGATTGCCAAGATGAAGGAAGTCATTTCATGACCCATTGGTAAACCTGCAAAAGTAATGCGCGGTATCTGGTCGACTTTGCTTACTGTAAAGCTAGGAATGTGGTCGCTCGTGCCATCAGTCTTTACAGTGATTTTTTCTGATTGCTCAGCTACTTCATTTAAAAGTTCGAGCATCTGTTGTGAGCTATCGCCGCCATCTACAGTTGCGGTTAAAACGATAGGACTAACGATCTTTTCAAAATAAACCTTTAATTGAGCTTTGATGTTGGTATCGAGCATGATGTTTCTTTGGGTGTTTTAGGTGAGCCTATTGGGCAGGATGATTTCCTCTCCAATAGACTCTCCGAAGAGAGTCTATGGGTTAAGGATTCAACTTAGATCTTGCCTACAAGGTCTAAAGAAGGGGTTAATGTTGCTGTGCCTTCTTTCCACTTAGCTGGGCAAACTTCGCCTGGGTGAGCCGCTGTGTATTGGGCAGCTTTCAACTTGCGCAAAGTTTCTGAAACATCACGAGCGATTTCATTTGAATGAATTTCTGCTGTCTTAATGATGCCTTCAGGATTGATGATGAATGTGCCACGCAAAGCCAAACCAGCTTCAGGAATATGAACGCCGAATGCATTGGTCAAGGTGTGTGTTGGGTCGCCAACGAGTGGGAACTTTGCTTTTCCTACTGCAGGTGAAGTTTCATGCCAAACCTTGTGTGAGAAATGAGTATCAGTTGTCACGATATACACTTCAGAGCCTAACTTTTGGAATTCAGCATAGTTCTCCGCTGCGTCTTCAATTTCAGTAGGGCAGTTAAATGTAAAAGCTGCTGGCATGAAAATAAGAACCGACCAATGACCCTTGAGGGTTTCATCAGTGACGGTTACAAACTTGCCATTGTGGAAAGCTTCGGTTTTAAATGGTTGAACTGCGGTATTGATGATGGACATACTGTGTGCTCCTTGTTTTGGTTAATCAATATTTTAGTTAGCTAATACAACTGAGTGAATTTTGAACCTCTGTTTATTATTTGTATAATGAATAAATTTGATATTTATAATCGAATTTATAGATAATTGACTCTTTAGGCTTTTATGGCAGCTCTGAGGGTAAAAATTTCGCTTTTTGAGGAGATTTTTTGGGTTTTTTGTAGGATTTTGAAAGGTAATTACATTTCTTTCGGCTATAGTGCGCGCCTGTATTAATCAGAATTAATACGACTTCCTTTACCCCTCTACGGAGAAATAATATGAAATTGATGAAACAAGGCTTTATTGCCCTATCGATTGCAGCACTAGCTCTTTTAAGTGCATGCGTATCACACAGAACAAATACAACCAATTGGATCAGGCTTACACACAGCTTCAACAGGCCTACCAAGATGATGAGGTTGAAATTCGTCAATTGCAAGGCGAGTTGCGTATTACGATTCGTGACAAAATTTTGTTCCCAGAGGGTGGCTATCGCTTGAACTCTCAGGCTGAGCAAGTATTGGCAAAAATGGCGCCAACTTTATCTGGCTTCAAAAATACTAAAGTAGTGGTACGAGGATATACAGATAATGTCGCTATTGGTGCTGGCTTGCGTAGCCAGGGAATTGCAACTAACCTCGACTTATCTTCTAAGAGAGCTGACAACGTGGGGGACTTCCTCATTCGTAAGGGTGTAAGCCCAAGCTTGATTTCTGCTCAAGGTATGGGCGAATCCAATCCTGTAGCTTCTAACGATACGCCAGATGGCCGTGCACAAAATCGTTGTATTGAAGTGACTTTGGTTGGTCCAGGTAATTAATTCATAGCCCACATAAAAGGATAAAGAATGAAACATTTAATAAAAATCTGTGCGGCAACAGTTGTGGCATTGTCATTGGCCGCTTGCTCAGCACCAGATATCAAAATATCTTCAGCAGATTTTGTAAAAGTAACGAATGGTATTTTGACAAGCAGCTATGGCAAAACCATTTACACCTTTGACAAAGATCAGGCTGGCTCAGGTAAGTCTGAGTGTGTATCCACTTGTGCTGATAATTGGCCTCCTGTATATATGTAGAGCCAGGCATCATGCTTTCTGGGGATTTTGCTGCTATCAACCGTAATAATGGCCAAAAGCAGTTGACCTACAAAGGTAAGCCACTTTATTTCTACGCTAAGGATAAGAATCCTGGCGATAAGACTGGCGATAACGTCAATAATGTATGGCATGTTGTAACGCCGTAATTTATTGCTAATGCAATGAATATGAAACCACCTTCGGGTGGTTTCTTTTTGTAAACTGTTTGCCTTAATCCGCATAGAGCTAAATTTTGAGATCATTTTTGACGGCAAGTCCTCGTGTAAGAAGCGGCTTCTTATCGATAGCATTGGCTTGCTGTCTTTTGCTGATGGTAGGTTGTGCTAGTAGACCAATTAATCCACCTCTGGATAAGATTGATCTGAAGGCGGGCTATCGCGGGCTTCTGGAGTGCAGCGGTCAAGGTGGCCAGTTGCCTGAGACTTTGGTTGTATTGGCTTTCTCTGGCGGTGGCACTCGAGCTGCTTCCATATGGTGTATTAGAAGCATTGCGTGAAATGGAGTTAGTGGAGCGTAGCGGTAAAAAGGTAAGAGCGATTGATCAAGTCAATTTCATCACTGGTGTATCGGGCGGTAGTTTTACTGCGCTTGC
Source organism: Polynucleobacter necessarius (assembly GCF_900095205.1). Lineage (NCBI taxonomy): Bacteria > Pseudomonadati > Pseudomonadota > Betaproteobacteria > Burkholderiales > Burkholderiaceae > Polynucleobacter > Polynucleobacter necessarius. The sequence continues at coordinate 425,063 of NZ_LT606951.1, forward strand.
ATATGGCTTGTATGGAGAAAAGTTATTTGATTTTTATGAGACAGATTTTCTAAAGCGCGATGTTCAAGGCGAGATAATTGCCAGAGCAGCCAATCCTTTTTTAATTGGATACGTCTCGCGTCTACTGGATGGGGACGCTCAGAATTAGCGGCAGAGCTCTACGATGAAATTTTGTTCCATGGTGCCACCTACGCTGATCTTAAGAAGAGCAATGGGCCATTCATTTCTGCCTCCGGAACGGATATTTCGTCCGGTGGCGGTTTTTCATTTGATCAAACCTTCTTTGACTATCTTTGCTCAGATTTACTTGGCGTTCCTTTATCGCGTGTAGCTGCCTCATCTTCAGCAGTGCCTTTTGTTTTGTCGCCGGTGACCTATAACAATTACGCTAATCAATGCAAGTTCATTGAACCAGAATATCTTGCCCAGTTTGAGAATGCCAAAAATGCCCCGAGGCCTGCAGCGCGTTTAATTAAAGCAATGCAAGATCCGAACGTGTATCACAATCAGAAAGAAAACCCATATCTCCACATCGTAGACGGAGGTGTTGCGGATAATCTGGCTTTACGTGAGATGCTGGATTTCTTGGAGGGGCTGGAGGCAATGAACTTGTCTGGCCAAAAAACTCAGTTTGATAATGTCAGGCGGATCGTTGTGATGGTAGTCAACTCCCTTTCTGCTCCAAAAAACAATTGGAATAAAAAAGTGGATGGCCCTGGTGCTATTGAGTTGCTAATTAAAGCAACCGGGGTGCCCATTGATCATTATTCTTATGAAGAGGTCGAGTCTTTATTAGACACCCAAGCACGCTGGAATAGCATGCGTACCTTGCGTAACTCGCAGCTGTTTAAGTCGAATAAAAATCAAGAGCTAGCTAATATTGTCAATACTCCTGATATTGATTTGTATGTGGTGAATGTTGCCTTTAATATGTTGGAAGATAAGGCTGAGTATGAATACCTTAATAACCTTCCCACATCATTCGTCCTAGCGCCCGAAGAGGTGGATCGTTTGAGGGCAGCTGCTAAGAAGATTATCAAGGCATCGCCTGAAATTCAAAAAATTATGAAAAATAGCGACACCAAAATCATTAGTCAGTAAGCAACTCTTGTATGAAATTACTTTTATCGTTTCTGTTTGCTCTTTTCGTCACGGTAACTCATGCCGAGGATTTGCTTGTGCCCATTTCAAAATTTGACAATGACTCGCAGCAGCTAACGGATAGTAAGGTGCTGGAGTTTTGGGCTTATTACAACTACAATGGCGATGATAATTATCAAAATACGCTCAAGTTAAGGTATTACAACCCATTGGCATTGGGTGATTGGCGCGGACGCATACGTTTAGATACTTCTTATGTGGCTAACTTCAACTCGATTTCTTCGTCTAACAATTCGGGGCAGTACAGCTCTGGCAACACGATGATTACTGTCTGGGGGCAAGATCTGAGTTTTCTGAAATCTCTTGGCGCTTTAGTGGGTGCACGGGTTATATTCCCATTTGGCAATAACGGACAGTGGGCTGTTGGACCTCAACTAGGGCGGTCTTTTAAGCCGGATATCGATAGCATTCTTCATGTAACAGATATGTCGCCTTTAATTCGTTAAATGTATGGTTTTGCGAGCAAAAATAACAATCCAAGCTTTAATCCACATGCACCGCCATTACAAAGAAGCCTTCAGATATTTCCTACGGTGGGCTTTCAACTCTCTCCGAATACGATATTGCGGTTTTGGGATGAGAACGGCATGGTCTACAACTCCGCAGGCGGGGGGTGGTTTGTGCCCATTGACGCTATGGTGACTCATCGCTTGGATAAAAATTGGGTTTTTGCTATAGGTGGTAGTAAGCAACTAGTACAAACCTACCGCCAATATGATTGGTCTAGTTATGCCAAGATTTCATACAACTTCTAGCTTTGATGGCAACTGTTGTATCAATTCCACAAGTTCTTGTAGGAAATTGTAAGAATGATTTAGGTGCTATTTGTTTTGCTTATTTCACCCCTATTTAAGGGCATAATTCGGGGTTATTTGATCAAATTCGATCCCCAACCTAATGACATCAACCGACGCTCTTGAACTTGTTTACCAGAATGCAATCCCTCAGACTGCATTTGGTCTTTTCATTATGAGTCTAGTGCTGATCATTGATGATTATGGGTTCATTGGCACAATGCTCTTTTTTAGGGCGAACGTTGGATAAAGTGAGCGTCCTTCGAAAGTGAAAGCAATATTTTTCTTTGTGCTTTGCATTCAAATGCTGGCGCTGACACAATTGGCCTCGATGTGCATTTGGGCCAGCGCGCTCATAATTGCTGGTGTTTCCCCAGATTGGTTTTCGGCTATTCGCTTAAGCGCGAGTAGTTACGCCACCTTAGGAAATTTCACACCGATCTTGCCTGGCGGTTGGCATTTGGTTCCTGCCTTTATTGCATTTTCTGGTCTATTTTCTTTTGCCTGGGCATCTTCTTCTACGATTTCTATGGTGAGCGCTTTAAACAATTATTTAGATACCTCTAAAAATTCCATTCTTCAATCCAACCTTTAATTAATCTAACCTTAACGACACTCTTATGAATAAGAAAATCCTCTCCTCACTTCTTTTGGTTTGTGCCTCATTAACTTGCATGAACTTTGCACATGCAGACGAGGTTATCTCGCCAATTCCACAGGTCTCAGATGAGTGGCGTTTTTCAGTTTCCCCTTATGGATGGCTTCCTACTGTAGGCACCACTGTTAGCGCTGGTGGTCCAGGGTCTAAAAATGCTGATATCTCTGCATCCCAAATTATTAACAACCTCAAATCAGGCGTAATGATTGCTGGTGAGGTGCATTACGGTAAATGGGGTGTGATGGCCGATTTTGCTAATGCAACTGTGCAAAAAATCGGTGGCTTTAACTTCAAAGGCGACCCTATATACAGAATCGGAGATAAGGGTACTCTCCCAAGCATCATTGTTTAACTTTGTGGGTACTTATACCGCTTTTAACAACCAAGATGCCTATGTGGATGCTTTGCTCGGTGTACGTTGGATCAGTTTGACAACCACTTTAGATTTGAGAGTAGCGGGAACTCCTTATGGCGTTAGTGCTTCATCTGCAACTCCTGCAACCTACGGCGTTGTCGGCGTGAACAGTCGCTATCGCATCATGGGTTCTAATTGGTATGTCCCTTTGTATGCTGACGTTGGAACAGCTGGGGGTCCTAATCATATGACTTGGCAAGCTTCAACTGGTGTGGGTGTTGCTCTTACCAAAATGGTAGATTTATCTTTAACTTATCGCGCTATTGGTTTTGAAATCAAGAGCGGCAACAACGATACAACATTGCTCAAAGGTCTCTTCCATGGCCCGCAAGTAATGGCTACATTTAACTTCTAATTTTTCAGAGCTACCGAACATGAATTCCATCATAAAAATTGCAGCTACTTTTGTAGTTGCTAGTTTTATTTCATACGCTGCATTTGCGCAAGAAGTCCCAGCGCGTGCTGGCACGATTGCTGCAGCACAAGCTGGCAAATTAGATGATCTAAAAAAGAAGTGGACTCTGTTGATATTGCTAAGAAGTTGGCTAACCCAATTGCCAATATGATTTCTGTGCCCCTCCAGTATGAGATCAGTCGTGGCGTAGTTAAATCAAGGTGGCTCTGAGCAAACTCTCTTGTTCCAACCAGTTGCTCCACTTAACTTGGGTGGCGGGGATGTATTTTATCGTGCGTCCGATTGGGGCTGGTGTGAGAGAAACCAGCGTTCAATATGCGCCAGGTCGCTCATTTTCGGGTTACGGTATTGCGAGTGTGACGTTGGAGTCGTTCTATGCGCCTAACACCAACTCTTCTTGGATTTGGGGTATTGGACCTTATGCGCAATCACCATCTGGTAATAGCGGTAAATTTGGTTCACAACAAACCGGTGCCGGTGTGACGGGTGTGGTTCTGAATCGTGATGGTCCATGCATGGACTTATGGTCTGTTGGCTTATCAGTCCTAGAACATGGGCGGTAACCCGGCATATGGTACGCAAAATAATTTGTATGGTCAACCGTTGGCCTATACCAATAAGGAAGCTTGGACTTGCACGATGAATATGGAGGCGCAATATAACTATGACGCACGTCGTACAACGAATCCTCTTTATGCAGGCGTTTCTAAGTTGTTTTTGTCATTGACGGTGTGCCATTCTCCTTTGGCGCAGGACCAATCTATTACGTCAGCAATACTCCAGGCGGTCCATCAGGTTGGGGCGCTCGTGCAACAGCAACTCTGGTTATTCTGAAGTAATTGCTGTTCGATTCATTTAAAACCACTCTTCGGAGTGGTTTTTTATTGCCAATGGTCGTTATGATTATTGAGATCCTAAATACAAACACCATTGCATACTGAAGAACTTTTTCAAAATTTCCTATTGCTTATAGCTCTTACCACTGGGTGTGCCAACGCTAGCGATAGCTATCTGCTTGGCCAAGCCTATTTTGAAGACTTGAGTAATTCACTTGATGTGCAAGATGTCAAAAAGGAAAAATTTATCTCTTATAAAGGGTGGTTGTCAAAAGGTTATCGACCATCAACCTATTGGATTAGATCAGATATTCGCCCATCTGATAAAGATTTGATCTTAAGAATCAGGCCGGCTTATGTTGAAAGTATTGAACTTTTTGATTCCTCGACTGCTCAAGGGAATAGGATGACTGGTGCTAAATACCCCGTCTCCGAAGCAGATATTGAAGCATTCAATCATAACTTTAACTTAGGGGCTGATAAACGGGAAAGACAAGTTTATTTGAAAGTGAAATCAGTTCGCACTTATGTCCTTAATTTTCAAGTGATGCCACTTGTGGAATTTTTAAGTGTAGAACAAACAAATAGCTTGATTTTTGTGGCTTATGCCGTGTTTACCTTTTCACTTGCTTTATGGCTATTGGGTGCGTGGTTTGCTAATCGTGAGATAGTTCTTGGCCTATTTGTGGTTCAACAATTTATTTCATTTTTGCACGCAATTTTTCTATTGGGATATGCGCGTGTTTTTTTGATCACTATGTTGATCAATCTATTCTTAATTACTTGACTTACGTAATAGTGGTGAGCTACTCATTAATTGGAATCTTGGCAAATAAACTTCTGTTTAAAGAGTACTCAATAAGGCGTTTTTTTGGATATCTTTTTAATGGAGCCATTTGTACTTCTATTTTTATTATTGGGCTATTGATTATTGGTAGCGTAGGTCTCGCCTTAAAGATCAATGCATCACTGGTTCTATTGATAGCAGTTTTATTTTGGGTAACAGCACTTTTTGGAACTGGCGCAGATGGAGTGGCAAAGAATATTAATCTTCCCATCAATATTCTTCGTGTCTATTACACATTTAATGTAGGTATGTGGGTTGTCATAGTGCTTCCTGTGCTGGGTGTTATTCAGTCGAATGAGGTGTTTACCTACTCTAATTTCATTTATAGCGCATTAAGCGGCCTTTTGTTTTGTTGGATTCTTCAGTATCGGGCAAAAACCATTTTGAAAAATGAAGTTCTCAAATCTGCTGCGCTTAAGGAGGAGGTTGAAAATGAAAGAATTAGGCGGGAAGAGCAGGGCAAGCTAATGTCTATGCTGACTCATGAGATCAGAACCCCTTTATCAGTCTTAAAGCTAGTTGTAGATCGGAAGGTAGCCGGGTCTGATCTTGAGGATTATGCCAATAGAGCGGTCAGTAATATTGATTCAATTATTGATAAGTGCATACAGCTAGACCAGTTAGGTTTAAATGTTCTTCAAATTCACAAATCTCAATTTAATTTTTTAGCCTTACTCAATTCGATTATTGCTGATAGTCGAATTGATAACAGATTTTTAATTCGGGGAAATGCTGATGTTGAGATTGAATCTGACAGGGATATCGTACATGTCATTACTTCTAATCTTCTCGGAAATGCTATTAAACATTCAGCACCAGAAACGAGTATCAATATTGATTTGGAAATTCTTGATTCGAGCTCAAGCAGACGTCTTCAATTTAGCGTGCAGAATGTGATTGGTCCTATGGGTGCACCCCGATCCTGCACTCGCATTTGATAAGTACTACAGAAGCTCCTCTGCAGCTAAGATCAGCGGTTTAGGATTGGGATTATTCCTTGTTCGAGAGTTGGCGCATGCATTAAATGGTGAGATAAAGTTATTCATCAATAACAATTTAATTACATTTACAGTATGGATTCCAATCTAAAAATAGCCATTGTTGAGGACAATGACGACTTAAGGGCCTTGTTAATGCAAGACCTCTGTATGGCTGGATATTTTGTACAGGGAGTGGAATCTGCTGAGCAGTTGGATGAAATTTTTTCTATAAATCACTTTGATGTTTTAATTGCAGACGTTAATTTGCCGGGCGAGAGCGGTTTTGCCATAGCAAAACGTTATAAAAGACTCAATTCCCATCTTACGGTTGTCATGCTTACCGCTCGCACTTCAACAGAGGACAAGGTAAGGGGCTATGAGTCAGGGGCAGACCTATATCTAACCAAGCCCGTTTCTAATATTGAATTGCTTGCTGTGGTTGGAAGTATCTCAAGACACATCAGTGCGCAGAATGCTGCACCAGAAGTTAAATTAAATCTGAAGAACCTCACTCTCACTGGTACAAAAACAGTAGACCTCAACAAGCAAGAAGTGGCAATTGTTAAAGCTTTGAGTGAGCCCCAATCTTCTAACTTGCCTTATTACCAGTTGTTGGAGATCTGCAATGAGCCTGTGGATGAGACTGCTAAAGCTGGATTTGAGGTTCGCATTACTAGGTTGCGAAAAAAATTCGTTGAAATTGGGGTGGACAAGTCATTGCGAGCCCTGCGCGGCAACGGATATCAACTATTAGTGAATGTGCATATCGTTTTGTAAGGTTTTGTAAGGAACCTCTAAAAAGATTTGTTAAATTTTTACCTAGTTACAAATCTATTTGGAGATCCCATGAAAATCAAATTCACCAAGGCCCTCAGCACATTGTTGATAGCTACCTTTGCAATTGCGCCAGCTATAAGTAATGCCTGTACTAGTTTTGTTTTAAAAAATAAGGATGGCAGCCTTGTATATGCCAGAACAATTGAATTTGCTATGGAATTGCCGATGAAAATTGCTTTGTATCCAAGAAATCATCAATTTAAAGGAACTGGCCCTGATGGTGTAGCTGGCTCTGGTTTAGCTTGGAATGGTAAGTATGCTCTCATTGGTCTTAATGCCTATGACTTAGATCTAATTGGCGATGGTATGAATGAAAAAGGCTTGATGGGCGGAATGCAGTATTTGCCCGTTGCCTCTGAGTATCAAGATCCAACGGGAGCTGATGCTAAAAACAGTATTGCTTCATACCAGGTTGTGAATTACATTTTGAGTAACTTCGCTACCGTAGATGAAATCAAGGCAGGACTGAACAAGATTTTTGTCAACAATTCAAAGTTTGATAAGTGGAATAATGAAATTGTGAAAATGCATTTCAGCCTCCACGATACCAATGGTAAGAGCATTATTATTGAATATGTAAAGGGTCAGTTCAATATTTACGACAACCCGATGGGCGCGATGGCTAATGAGCCGCCATTCGATTGGCAGATGATTAATCTCACAAATTATTTGAATTTATCTCCTGTAGACATTGGAACTAGGACAATTGGCGGCCTTAACTTCACACCTAGAAGTGCTGGTAGTGGTATGCATGGTCTCCCCCAGGCGACTTTATGAGTCAGAGCCGCTTCTTAAGGGCTGTTGACTATTCACAGGCTGCAGATAAGTATGCTGCTGATTTACCAAGAATTGAGCTTACTTGGCACATCATCAATATGTTTGATATTCCTCCTGGCATAAGTCTTGCCAATGACGGTAAGGCGGATGCAAAGGGTAAATATTTTTATGATCACACCCAGCAAACTGTTGTAGGCGATCAAAAAATCTGACCTATTATGCAAGATTCTTTGGTGGAAGCGATATCTTCAAATTCAGCATGAAGGATTGCGATTGGAATGCCAAAGAGCGTAAGCAGTGGGCTATTCCATCAACATCAACCTATAAAACGTTTTCTAATTGATTGCTTCGATGAAATCCTTCTTTGATCAAGGTTGGCAAATTTCTATATACTCCAATGGTGATAAGGCGATTGATCAAACTTTGGCTAGCTACACCAAGTTATTGGCTGGTTCTGCTAAACCACAAGACCGTCGTTTACGTATTGAGCATTTCACGATCAATAATGAATCTCAAGTAAAGCAAGCGGCAAAGCTGGGGGTTATTCCAAGCTTTACGATTGGACACGTAGATTATTGGGGATCTGCATTTAGCAATTACATTGTTGGCGCTGATCGTGCTAAGCGTATTGACCCAGCCAGCCGGAGACTTTAAGCGTGCTGGCGGTAAATTTACTTTACACAGTGATACACCAGTTTCCAATGTCGGTCCTTTGAACTATGTGAGCGAGGAAGTGACGCGCTTATGGCAGTTGCTACCACAAAAGGTATTGGGCCCTGATCAAGCGGTAACCGTAGATGATGCTTTGCGTGCTATTACCATTGATGCAGCCTGCCAAACATTTTCTGATGACAAGGTTGGTAGCTTAGAGGTTGGTAAGCAAGCTGACTTGGTTATTCTGGAAAAGAATCCGCGTCAGACTCCCCCTGCAGAAATCCGCAACATTAAGGTGAAGGGTGCTTGGGTTGATGGCAAGCCAGTTAATCTCAATTGATCTATTTTGTAAGTCAGTTTGCATTGCTATGTGCACCCGCTTTGGCGGGTGTTTTCATTGTTAGTATCTTGCTACTAGTAGTTTGTTCACCCCGCCTCATTTAGTATGATGTTCAAAATTGATCCATCTTAGGAATATTCATGAATCTCAAATCCAAAGTCATTTTCGTCACCATTATTGGACTCTTTTCTAGCCTTGCTGGAGTGGTTCAATTAATTGACCCACCATCAACGCCTAAGGTCTCCAACATTACAGTTTTGTAGCTAAAAAGATTGTCATGATGGATCCCGCTATTCCAAATGCAACGGCTGTAGCGGTTGCCGATGGCCGTATTTTGTCTGTAGGATCTTTAGAGGATCTAAAGCCTTGGGCGGATAAATACCCAACTCAAATCAATCGAGATTTTGCTAATAAAGTCATCTATCCAGGATGCATTGAGCCGCATGCCCATCCCTTGCTTGGTGGATTGTTATTTAATAAACCAATGCTTTTCCTCTCGCCGATGCCAAACCCCTGGGGAGCCGCTTTCCCTGGCGTGACTAATGTTACGGAGGCAATGTCATTACTAAAAAAATATTCAAGTCAAATAAAAGATCCTAATCAAATGCTTGTGGCTTGGGGTTGGGATGAGACTTCCATGGGTAAAGCGCCTGATCGCCAGTTGCTTGATCAAGTTTCTACAGCACACCCAATCATTATCTGGAATGCCTCTGGACGAAACTTGTATGTCAACAGCGGCGCTATTAATCATTACGGCATTACTTTGGATAAAGTCAAAGGCATCCCGGGTGTTGGTGTTGATAAAAATGGTCAGCTAAATGGACAGTTTCTAGACGTCACCGCCTCTGAATATCTGCTGGGTGTTGTAGGAAAGGACATCATGAATCCAAGCTAGATGCCTCGTGATTACCTCTATATGAGTGATTTAATGCAGCAGGCAGGAATTACTACCTCTGGTGATCTGGCTTTTGGTTCCCTAGGCGTGGATATGGAATTGAAATTGGCTCAAGATTTTTCAAAATCTTCTGCTGGGTTAATTTGGGTTGTTCCAGTGGTATATGGTGAGATATTTAAGGGAAAGTATGGTGATAAAGTCGTCGAAGAAGCATTTAAAGAAATACGATAACGATCGTTTGATTTTCCATGGTGTGAAGTTTTATAGCGATGGGGGATATATGCCTGAGACAATGCATATGGGTAACCCCGCCTACATCGATGGCAGTATTGGCGGTCCATCTGCTTATGCAAATGCGAAAGCATTTTCATCTGCTATGAAGCCTTGGTGGGATGCTGGATTTCAAATCCATGTACATAGCAATGGTGACGTAGGTAATCAAGATACGCTCAATGCCTTGCAATTATTGCAAGATTCAAAACCACGCTTTGATCACCACTTTACGGTAAATCACTTTGGTATTCCGTCTACGGCCATGGTCTTTAAGATTAAGGCATTAAATGCAGTGGTAAGCGCCAATATTACCTATATCTCTGAACGCGCAAAGTTAGAATACCCCGCAGCACTAGGCATGGATCGCACCTCTATCGCCACACGAATAGGTATGTTGGTGCGCAATGGCATTGTTACCTCGATTCATTTAGATGCACCTGTTTCCGCTCCCAACCCATTGCAAGAGGCTTGGTCAGTAGTTACTCGCCGAGATGTGTATAAAGATGGCAAAGTTTGGGCGCCTGCCGAGGCCTTACCTTCATCAGAGACAATGATGAAGATGATTACCATAAATGCTGCCTATACATTGGGTGTTGGAGGATAAGGTCGGCAGTATTGAAGCTGGTAAGTTTGCTGACTTTGCAGTATTAGACGCTGATCCGCAAACTATTCCTGCAATCAAGATTAAAGATGTTGCAGTACATGCAACAGTTTTAGGCGGCAAGGTCATTCCTGTGTTAGAAACGAAAAAGCCTAGACCTTTGAATTAATACATCGCTAGATTATTTAAGTAATGGAAAAGCCAACCTGACGGTTGGCTTTTCCATTAGGGCAGTTATTTCAGGCGCAACTTTATTAATTTATTGCTACAACCCCTGAAATGAGATTGATCCCCAAAGCTAGTAACGAGGTGTTAAATACAAATCCTGTCATACCCTGAATCATGACCAAAAAACGCATTCTGGAACTGGCAATATTGACATCAGCAGTTTGGCAAGTCATGTTAATCACCATGGAGAAATAGAGAAAGTCTACATAGGTGGGCCTTAATTTAGAGGCAAACAATAAGGGCGCTTCCTTTGGATTTTTCTAATTCTTGGTAGTAGGCATGTGCGTAATGCAGGGCAAAGGCCGTATGAACAAACAGCCAAGAAATGATGTAGGTTGCCAGCACTACTCCAACATGACGAATGGCAAGATGGAGAGGAAGTACCTTGATGTCTGCAAGCATGATCACAATCGTGACCAAGCTGGCGACTGATGCAAGTACAGTCACCAATAGAATCATCGCTGCGCCATCATCCTCTTTTGTGGATAGCGCCAGCATGTGATCTTGGGTCGAAAAATACATCATGATGTAAGGTAAGGCAAAGACCCCGGCGAGTATCCATGAGATCGCTAAACGGAATACTGGGTTCGGGCCTGCTGGAAGTAATAAAAAAGATCCAAATCCAACGATTATCACAATGAGTAATCTAGGAGTGGCGCCGATATGGTGCCAATATTGGGTCCAGCGGGAAGCTTTCATAGTGACTCTAGTATGCACTTAAAATGATGGACTTTCCCTGTGCAGATCTAGGGATAGGATTGTGGTGGACAATATGGGTAACGCCAATTTAGAAGAGGGTTTTAAGGTGCGTTCAAACAATAAGAGCTGAACTTTAGTGGCTGGAGCGCTACTGATATTGGCTGCGTGTGTTTTAGCTTATGTGCTCACTAAGCCGGCTGAAGGCGGCTGTATCGATGATCTTGGATTTGCAAACACGTTCTATCGACAGGATAGCCTGAACCCCTTTTGTATATTCGGAAAAAATTTAAAGGAAAATGATGAAATTAATCTCTATTTCTAAGCTCGTTGTCGTGGTCCTGATTGGGGCGATTTCTCTGACTGGATGTCAGACGACAGGAGCCGATGGAAAGCCACTAACTCCTGGCGGAGATTAGTCAGAAGCGTGAGGCCACTTTAACTATGGCTAAAACTGGTTTGGATGCACTGATTAAGCAAAATCCAGCAGTTAAAAAGCAAATTGATGAGGCCGCTGGTTATGCGGTTTTTAACGCAACGAATGTCAATATTATTTTGCTGGTGCTGGCAAGAGGTCAGGGTGTTTTATTTGATAAGCGTCGAAAAGAGCCTATTTTTATGCAGGATCTGAAAACAGGCGAAGGTATCGGTGCTGGATACCAGGTGCAATATCAAGTGGTCATTTTCAAGACACCTACCGCAATCGATCAGTTTTTATTGAAATCCATTGATGGGCAACGCGGTGGGGTTGATGTGGATGCCAATTTCTCTGCTGGTTCAGGTGGTGAAATCCGTTCATTCAACCCAGAGATTACTTTTTATACAGTGGGGCTCTCTGGCTACGACTTACAGGCGAATTATGGAGGCACCCTGTATTTAGTGGATCAAAAGCTAAATGATGCTGCTGTATTAAATAGTCTCCCAAAAAAGCAACAAGCAATAAGTAAGATTTTCTCAGGCTAGATTTAGCTATTACTAAAGGCGACCTATCACCCCAGTTAGCGATCACTGGGGTTTCTTTTGGGTGTTTTGTCCATCTACTGGTATTTCTTTATAGAAACCTTGCTCAAGCGGAGTAGATTGATAGATGACTTACCCATCTGAAAGGTAGATATGAGCAAGAAACCGTTGGATATGAATGCTATGCCAGGGCAACAAAGAGCCATGGATGCAACAAGAGCTGCAGGACGGGTTGCGATGGAAAGTGCACAAGCCATTGCGCAAATTAATCAGAAGGCGTCTCAAGAATTAGCTGAATTGATTCAGAAGAGGGTGTCAGAGCTCATGAAAACTCAAGACCCTCGATCCGCTTTCGAATATGTTCACGCGGAAGTATTGCAAGATGCCGCTAAAGAAATATCTCAGTATCACAATCAGTTGCTACAGGTGCTAAAAAGTGGCAATCAGGATTTGGCTGAAATTGCTGAAAAGATGATTCAAGAATCTAAAGCGGATTTAATTCATTTTGTAAATGATGCTACTGATAATGCGCCCGCGGGAAGTGAGGCATACGTTTCGGTATTTAAAACCTCATTCAATACTGCTCTGCAGAATTTTGAATTGATTCGCGCAGCTATGGCTGACTCATTCGCTAATTTTGAGAAGAGTGTGGAGAACGTGAGCAATCTTACTACTCCAAAATCTGCATCAAAAAAGAAGGGCTGAAAAACTCAGCACCTAGAGGGCTGACGGCTAATATTGCTTTTGAAACCGCAGGGCTACATTGATGGTCTGAAAATGAATATCTATAGTGGATTCAATTTCCTTGCCATAACCGCCTGCCATTAAGAAGGCAATAGGCAGCTGTCGGCCCAAGGCATATTGAAATACCAACTCATCGCGTTGGCGCATTCCATCCTTACTAATCTTGAGTCTTCCCAGTCGATCCCCTTCATGGGGGTCTGCGCCTGCTAAGAAAATGAGGCAATTCGCCTTAAAGCGTGAATCCAGTTGATCTAGGCAATGACTCAAAGAGCTTAAATAGGTTTGATCATCACACTCATCTGCCAACCCTAGATCGAGATCACCTTTTTCTTTCTTAAAAGGGAAGTTATTTTCTCCGTGAATCGAGAGCGTAAATATCGAATCATCATTCTGCAAAATAGATGCTGTCCCATTCTCTTGGTGAACATCTAAATCAATCACTGCGACCTTTAGGTTTGCGCTGATTTCTTTTTGTAAAGTGCGAGCGGCAATAGCGGAGTCGTTAAAAACACAAAACCCACTTCCAGCATCTCGATAAGCATGATGTGTCCCGCCAGCTAGGTTCCCAGAAATACCTTCCTGCATTGCTACTTTGGCTGCTGCTACTGTGGCACCTGCAGAGCGCGACGCGAGCGTTCCACCATTTGAGCGCTCCAGGGAAACCCAATTTCTCTCTGTTCTTGAGAAGAGGGCTTTCCCTCGATGACCTTGATTACATAGCTAGGATCATGGGCATATAAGATCTGAGTATCTGTTGCTGGTGGTGCCTCTAGTAGTTCTATGTCAGAACGCGTGCTAACTAAATCGCGCAAGCGAGAGTATTTTTTCATCGGGAACCGGTGACCCTGAGGAAGGGGTAATACGAAATGATCGGCGTAAAAAGCTTTCACTCTTCGCTCGCGAATTCCTTAAGAATATTGAGAGGCGCTGTCTCCAGAGCTTTGATATGGGTGCTCTCTAGTTTAATCAATGGGGCGCAATCAGCGTTGAAAGCTTCTACCCAGCGATTAATACAAAGGCACCATTGATCTCCGGCAATCAAGCCAGGGAATTGATATTCGGGTCTTGGTGTAATCAGGTCATTGCCCTTTTGCAGGCTAAATTGTAAAAAAGCATCTGTAACGACGGCGCAAACTAAGTGACTACCAACATCTTCTTCATTGGTTTTACAGCAACCATCCCGAAAGAATCCAGTTAAAGGATCAAAAGAGCAGGGGATAAGGGGTTCACCAAATACGTTTAGTGCAATTTCTTTATGCATAGCAACCTTGAAAATAGGGGTGTCAGCCAGTTTATTGAATAAGCCGTAAACTTGCTGAACCATGACTCAATTAGAAAAACTCACCTTGTTTTACGATGGTGCTTGCCCGTTGTGCCAGGCAGAGATACTTTTCTTATCGGGGCGTAATCAGGCCAGCCTATTGGAATTTATAGACATTAATTCAGAGCAGTTTGATCCTCAAAAGGTGGGGGTATCTTGTGAGGCTGCAATGGCTGCCATGTATGGGCAGTTTGCTAGTGGCAAATTGATACAAGGTGTATCAGTTTTTCTTGAGGCTTATCGTCGTGCCGATTTGCCGCGCCTAGCTTGGATCTTCTCTAGAAAACCTCTACAGCCATTCTTGAAACTAGGTTATCTCTTTTTTACCAAGAATCGGCATGCCATTTCTGGTCTTTTGGGCCCAACAGCATTGCGTCTCGTGAAATCAAAGTCAGCCTCACAATGAAGCACATTCGAATTCTTCTATTGATTTCTCTCTTAGCTGTATTAATGCCAGTGAGCTTTGCACGTGATTCACTGAACCTGCCGACACACTTAAGCTCAGCAAAGCTGCAAGGAAGTGGTCGATTGACTTGGTGGGGCTACATATTTACGATGCTTCTTTTTATCGAGACGGTTCCTTATCCTCATCAGAGTTTGCGCTTGATTTGCGCTATCAGAAATCATTTTCCGGAATCTCGATAGCTAATCGTAGCGTTGAGGAGATGAAGCGTATCGGTGTTCCAGATGTTCAGGCAAATCTTTGGGGCAGGGAGCTATCGGCTTTCTTGCCCAATGTGGAATCAGGGCAAACATTGACGGCGATTTATGCCCCTAAGTTAGGCACTACTTTTTATTTTGAAGGTAAGCAGATTATTGCGCAAATTCCAGGTTCTGAGTTTTCAAAAGCATTTTTTGGTATTTGGCTTGATCCTAAAACTAGCGCTCCTAAATTGCGTACCGAACTACTTGGTCAGGCTTGTCCGCCTCCACTTTTTAATGAGACCTGTTAATTCATGAAGCTAAATATCTATCGCACCCTTTGCGTGGTTCTTTGTGGGCTGTTATTGACCTCATGCTCTTCTCCTCAAGTTTTTCTGTATGCAAATGAGAAGCCTGCTCTAGATTTAAGCGAATACTTTTTGGGAATTATTGATGCCTATGGCATCTTTACTGACCGAAGTGGTGAGGTGAAGAAACGCTTCACTGTGCTGATTAAAGCAAATTGGACATTGGTGAATGGCAAGAAGGTAGGCATCCTAGATGAAAGTTTTGAGTATTCTGATGGCACCAAGCAAAAACGGGTCTGGACGCTGACCGAGCAATCTCCAGGAAAATTTAGCGGCAAGGCGGATGATGTAGTAGGAGAGGCTCAGGGGGATCTGGCTGGAAATGCACTGAATTGGACGTATACCTTGGCTTTGCCAGTAGATGGCACTATTTATCACGTGCAATTTAATGATTGGATGTACCTAATAACGCCCAAGGTAATGCTGAATAAAGCCAAGATGAGTAAGTTTGGGGTGGAGTTGGGTGAGGTCACGCTGAGTTTCTACAAGCGCTAAGCAAAAGCGCCAAATTTGTGTCACACTTTCCCGAAAGGCATCATTGAGTGCCTACTAAGGAGAGACAAATGAATACAAAATCAAAGTACGCATTAATTGCAGCTTCAGTGGCTTGCTTAACAACATTAGCGGCTTGCCCAATCTATGGAGCAAGGAACCGGTCAAAAGGCATCATCGAGTCTAGATTCTCGTTCGGGATCTCAAGCTAAGGGCGAGGTGACATTTGTTTGGCAGGGTAACGACGTATTAATTTAATGGTAAGTTTTCTGGTCTCAAGCCAAATGCTGAGCAAGGGTTTCATGTTCACGAAAAAGGGGACTGCTCAGCTCCAGATGCAACTAGTGCTGGCGGCCATTTCAATCCAGAAACAAAAGCACACGGTATGCCCAACAGCGGTATGAACCATGCCGGTGATTTGCCAAATATCAAATCGGATGCAAATGGTAATGCAACCTATACAGCCAAGTTGCACGAATTTGCCGTAAATACGGGTCCCTCAGGAATTGTGGGTCGCTCTGTAGTAGTGCATCGTGATCCAGATGACTATAAGTCTCAGCCTGCGGGTAATTCAGGTCCCCGCATTGCTTGTGGACTAATCAAGTAATACGCACGCAATCAGACGAAGACCACTGGGGCAATTATGAGAATCGAAGACACCGATCCAGCAAGACACGCTGGCATCGAATATCCCATGGAAGTGGGTGCTCCAGTGTTTGCATCAATCAAAGTAACTGAAGAAAAAGACAAGGCTGTCAATGTTGCGCGCCAGAATGCCAAACTGGAATACGACCGCATTATGGAGCAGGCCGAAGTCTTGATGAAACAAGCGAAAGCATTGCAAGCTAGATTAGACGCAACTGAGATGGTGCATAGCGCTAAATTTAGTTTTAACCCCATCCATGGAAAAATTTACCACCTGTACTACGACAGCAGAAATAGCGTGAATGTATTAATTCAGAATGGTCCAAGAGAGTGGAGTTGTGGAATTCCAGATGGCTGGACTTATGCAACGGCGGTTAAGAAATTAGGTGATAGCACTTGGGCAGTCATTGAAGAAGATGCCCTTACTGTATGATTATTTTTTCAATATAAAAAATTAGGTGACATGTGACAAAGCTCGAGTGGTCAGTCTTGCTGAATTAGGTAGCGCGGATGTAATTAAATTGATTGATAAAGAATTGCCAGCCCCTGCTAAGGGTGAAGTGCAGATTCGTCAAACTGCGATTGGATTTAACTTTATTGATGTCTATCAGCGCTCTGGTGTTTACCCATTATAAATGCCGACTGGTCTTGGTCATGAGGCTGCTGGGGTGGTTGAGGCTGTTGGTGAGGGCGTTACTGAATTTAAGGTTGGCGATCGGGTTGTATATATGAATGCTGGCATTGGTGCCTATGCAAGCGCACGCAATGTTGCAGCAGATAAATTGGTAGCTATTCCAGATAACATTCCTGATGATGTTGCAGCCGCTGTTTTCTTTAAGGCAATGACTGCACAGTATCTAGTGCAAAAAACTTATCAAGTGAAAGCAGGGGATGTTGTCCTGGTGCATGCAGCTGCTGGTGGCGTCGGTCAAATTTTGGCAGGCTGGGCAAAAGCTTTGGGCGCATTTGTAGTCGGGATCGTAGGTTCTCCGGCAAAGTTTGCTGCTGCGAAAGAGGCTGGTTGTGATGCTGTTGTTGACTATTCTTAGCCAAATTTTGGGTTGAGGAAGTGATTAAGGCAACTGGTGGTAAAAAAGCCAATGTGGTCTATGACTCTGTTGCTAAAACCACTTTCTTAGGCTCTCTAGATTGTGCTGCTCCTTTTGGGACAGTCGCTTTGTTTGGAGCTGCATCAGGTCCTGCGCCAGAGATTCAACCAGAAATTCTGAATAAGAAGGGCTGTCTATTTTTAACTAGACCCTCGGTATTCCCACACAATGCCACTGCTGCATTGTTAAAGGAAAATGCGAAGGCAGTATTTGATGCGATTGCAAAAGGGCAAGTCAAGGTACAAATTGGTGCCAAGTTTTCCTTGGAGCAAGCTGCAGATGCCCATCGTGCAGCAGAAGGTCGTCAAGTATTTGGTGCGATTGTCATGAGGCCTTAAGCTTCTGTGCCTCACAGCAAGTAAGCCTCTTATCACTTAGCTACGGGGCTTTTTTATGCTCCAATCGGTCGTAACATGGAAGTGTGAAAACACTTCTGAAAATAGTCTTCTTTGCGCAATTCATCATGATGGGTTGCAATACCCTTTGCTCAGGTTCCTGAGACGCAACACTCTCAAGGAATTTCTTACATTACAGGCGGCGTTGGGAAGGAAGAAGCATTGGCCATTCTTGCAGAGGCCAAGCAGTGGCCTTTAACCCTAGAGCTATCTCAAATTGAAAATGGTCGCGGTGTGTGGATATTTGGCGCTGCGATCAAAATCACGAATTCCAAAAAACAAACCATCTTTGATACTCAAGCAGATGGCCCATATATGCTGATCAACCTAGAGTCTGGCGACTATGTGCTGGATACCATTTATCAAGGAGTAGTACAAAAGAGATTGCTAGCAATCAAAGCAGATTCCTCGCAAAAAATCTCTATTTTTTGGAAATAGTAATTCAAAACAGGTGTTAAATGACGCAATGCGTCATAAGCCTGAAGGTGCAATTTAGTCTATAGTTTCTTGGTTACTACAAAAATTAGGAGACTCAGCAATGAAGAACTTTTCAACTAAAGGCGGATTGGGCTTACTGGTCGCAGCATCATTGGTGTTGACCTCACCAATTAGTCATGCACAGAGCGCCACAACAGCGGGCGCGCAAGGTAAGGCTGAAGCGCTTTGGTTTGGTCAAGCAGGTTTTCGGATTAAAAGTTCCCCAAGGAAAGATAATTTTGACTGACCCTTGGATTACTGGCGGACCTAAAACGCCCCCAATGTACAAAACCGATTTAGCTGCAATTGGCCCGATTGATGTTCTATTGGTTACGCATGCACACGTTGACCACATTGGTGATGCTCCTGCGGTGGCTAAGGCAAACAATATTAAGTTGTACGGTCCAGCGGATATGGTGACACCGTTGACCACCTTAGGAATACTGCCGGCTGATTTGGGTCGCCGCTTTAATAAGACTGGTCGCGTTAATCCTGTGCCTGGAATTGCCGTAACTGCAGTTCAGGCGGAGCATTCTTCATTATTGGTGTGGAAAAATCCTGCTACTGAAAAAATGGAGTCTCATCCCGCCGGTGAACCAATGGGATACATCATTGAGCTTGAGAATGGTTTCAAAATTTGGCACATGGGCGACACCGGTTTATTTAGTGATATGAAATTTATCAGTGAGCACTACAAGCCAGATTTAGTCATGGTTCCAATTGGTGGTAATTTCACAATGGCGCCTGATGATGCAGCATTTGCTTTACGTACATGGATTAAACCCAAGATGGTTATCCCAATGCATTACAACTCTAATCCGATGACAAAAGGCACTCTTGCTGAATTCCAGGCTGCGATGAAGGGTGGTAATATCAAAATCATCCCAATGACTGAAGGTGAGACAGTTCAGTTTTAATTGCTTCACCACAATTAATCACAGCTATTATTTTGAATTCAATAACTCCTGAGGTGAGGGCGCAACTTGCCCCTCACGGAACCCTCTATGCTGCCGTATACCTTGGCAATTTTTTATTGGTAACAGGGCGCGCAGCTCATCAGGTGTGCCAACTGGAATTGCTCCAGATATTTGTTGTGCGATAGCAGACCATTTTAGAAGTAAAGCTAGATTTAGTGGGCTATGAGACTCAGGAGGAAGTGGTCGAGGCTGCAGCGAGCGGAAGGTGTGGCATTGTTTTGGTAGGCTCTCTGATCCAGCTCGTGCTCAAAAGGCCACCTTTACAAATGCCTATACAGAGCTGGAGGCAGCTTATCTTGTGCCTGCCAATTCGCCTATTCAAAATATCACTCAAGTTGATCAACCGGGAGTTCGTATCGCCTCATTCTTCAAGAGCGCCTACGATCTTTGGTTGCAACGCAATTTAAAGTATGTTACCTCGGTTCATGCGGATGGTCTTCAGGCGAGTAATGAACTGTTTATTAGTGAGCGATTAGATGTATTGGCTGGATTGAAAACAGGTTTGGTTGCTTTTTCAAAAAAAGTTCCGGACCTGCGGATATTGGATGGTCAATTTACAGGTATACAGCAAGCAATTGCAACTAAGAAATCAAATGTAGAGGCAGTTGAATTTTTGAACGCCTGTGTAGAAGAATTTATTGGCGGTGGTTTAGTAAGTGGGTTGATTCAGCAGTACGGAGTTCATGGTTTGTCAGTCGCTCCACTTCGTTAAACATTTGCAGAAAATATGATGAAAAAGATTATTTTTTATTTTGAGCTTCCTATTTGGGTTGCTAATATCTCAGGGCATTTTTGCTCAGGCTGCTAACTATCCCAATCATCAAATTAAAATCATTTTCCCGTTTGCCACGGGTGGCATTGCAGATGGATTCTCTAGAATCATCGCTCAGGGATTGAGTGAGGCTTTTGGGCAGACGGTCATTGTGGAAAACAAGGCGGGTGGTGGAGGAAATATTGGGGCTGATTTTGTGGCCAAGTCGCCTGCAGATGGTTACACCTTAATCATGGGCAGTATTGGGACTCATGCTGTAAATCCCTATTTAGTAAAGAATATGCCCTATGATCCGCTGAAAGATTTTGTACCCGTAGTGTTTGTGTTGGATGCGGAGGGTTTATTGGCTGTAAATCCAAGCATGCCGATTAAAAATGTTTCAGAGTTGATCGCTTACTTAAAAGCAAATCCTGGAAAAGTATCTTACGGATCTGGAGGTATTGGTGCTGCTAGTCATTTGGCGGGAGAGTTATTTGTAATGACTACAAAAGTAGACATGATCCATATTCCCTACAAGGGCAATGCCTTAGCGATTACTGATTTAATTGGCGGTCAGACCCAAGTGATGTTTGCCACCATGCCTACTATTCTTCCTTATGTGAAGAGTGATAAATTGCGAGGGCTCGCAGTTACAGGCGCTAGCAGGGATCCTTCAATGCCGGAATTGCCAAGCATTAGCGAAACCTTGCCAGGCTTTGATGTTAAAAATTGGATTGGATTATTTGCCCCGGCAGGCACCCCTCCTGCAATTGTCAAAAAACTCCATGATGAGGTTAATAAGATCATGCAACAGTCTGCAATTCAAAAGAAGTTGGAGGCTGAAGGCGCTAAGTACTACCTCATGAGTCCAGAAGCATTTGGGGCGTTTCAGAGGAAAGAGTCAGTACCGTGTGGGGCAAAATCATTAAAAGCGCTGGTATTAAGCCCGAATAAGGCCATTTTCTTTCCTATAAGCCAACCCCACATTTATTGTGGGGGTTTTTATTTCCTGTCCTTGCATTTAGTTCGTATTAGTACTAAACTAGTCCTAACTAGTACTTTATATTAGGCATATGAACTTCTTACCAACCTTGCGCAATCTTGTCTCTGCCTATCAGGCATTTGAGCATTATTCGGCGTCTCACATCAAAACACTGGGCCTCACGATGACTCAGTTTGATGTGATTGCCACTTTGGGCAATCAATTACCCATGAGTTGCAAGCAGTTGGGTGAGAAAACATTGGTTACTAAAGGGACGCTCACAGGTGTACTGGAACGCTTGGAAGCAAAGGGGTTGATTGGTCGTCAGGCTAATGCTGAGGATGCGCGTAGTCAGTTAATTGGACTTACACCAGCAGGGCAGACCTTATTTGAAAAGGTATTTCCAGAGCACCTGGAGTATTTAAATAAGGCATTTAAAAATTTATCGCCTAATGAGTTGCAGCAGCTTGAGCAGTCGCTCAAATTATTAAAAAACATTTTTAAATAACAAACGTAATAAGAAGGAGAAGATCATGAGTAAAGTAGCCGTGGTATTTCATAGTGGTTATGGCCGCACCGTTAAACAGGCTGAGGCAATCGCCAAAGGTGCAAATGGCACTTTAGTAGCAATCGATGCCGAGGGAAATATTACTGATGAGCAGTGGGCAACCTTAAATGAGGCAGATGCAATCGTCTTCGGCTCTCCAACCTATATGGGTACAGTAAGTTGGCAGTTTAAGAAGTTTGCCGATGCGAGTTCCAAGCAATGGTTCTCTCAGCAATGGAAAGACAAAGTATTTGGTGGATTTACAAACTCAGCAACGATGAATGGTGATAAGCATTCCACTTTGCATTATTTCTTTACATTGGCCATGCAGCATTCAGGATTGTGGGTTGGTACAGGTTTAATGCCTTCAAACGCAAAATCAGCCAAACGTGATGATGTAAATTATGTTGGCTCTTTTGCAGGTGCCATGATGCAAACGCCATCTGATGCAAGTGCTGATGAAGTAAATGCAGGCGACTTAGAGACTGCGCGTCTATATGGTGAGCGTATCGCCAAAATTACCCAGCAATTACGCGGTTAATGAATAAGGTGAGATACACCTCAATTGCCATCATCCTACATTGGGTGATGGCATTGCTCATCTTTGCAACTTGGTCCATCGCGATTGCGATAGACGATATGCCTCTCAGTCCTGCGAGAATTTCTGGCTTAAGTTGGCATAAATGGTCGGGTGTCACCATCTTCTTTTTGGTTCTTTTGCGCATTTTATGGCGTGTCACGCATCCAGCGCCCCCGCTTAAGTTGGCAATGCCAGCGTGGCAGGAGCGAGCGATGCAGTTAACCCACATTGCGCTGTATTTGCTCATGTTGCTTATTCCAATAGTGGGTTGGTTAATGAGCTCAGCCAAAGGATATACCGTTAATTATTTTGGTCTATTTGAATTGCCAGATTTAGTGGATAAGGACAAAGCGCTGGGTCGTCTTTTGAAAGAAATGCACGAGTTGATGGCAAATGGATTAATGGTCTTAGTAGGCTTGCATATCGCGGCAGCATTAAAGCATCAGTTCATTGACAAGGATGGTTTATTAAGTCGCATGACATTTGGGGGATCATCTAATGAAAAATAATTCTCTAGCGTACCTTCAGATCGTTATTAAAACCCTTTTGACCACTTTAGTTATTGCTGTTTCTAGCTATGCACATGCAGTTGAGTATTCATCCATTGATGCTTCAAAAAGCAAAATTACTTTTACAAGTAAATTGATGGGTTCAAAAATTTCAGGAAGTTTTGGAAAGTTTTCTGGAAAAGTATTATTCAATACTGATGAGCCCGAAAAAGCAAAGGCCGCTCTAGCGATTGATGTGTCTAGTTTTAATGCTGGTGGTGAGGAGTTGCAAGAGGAAGCTAAAGGCAAGGACTGGTTTAGCGCAAAACTCTTTCCTACCGCCAACTTTGCGACCGACTCTGTAAAAGTGGTTGGCCCAAATAGTATTGAGGTCCGCGGAACTTTAACCATTAAAGGCAAGACAGTGCCCCTCTTAATTTCCGTTAAGTATCAGCCACAAGGTAAGCAGATGGTTTTCGATGCAAGCTTTCAGGTGCTGAGGTTGAATTTCGGTTTAGGCGCTGGGAATTGGGCTGATACCTCGGCTGTAGCAAACGAGGTGCCAGTTAGCGTTCACTTAGTCCTCAATCAAAAATAGTTTTATTAATTAATCGAAGCATTCAATTTTTAACTTGGAGAGTTACATGAAATCAAAATTACTCATCGCTTTATTTACTTTAATAGGCCTAAGCTCAGCTTTTGCCGTACCAGTCACTTATACCGCTGATGCAAACCATACTTTTGCCCAGTTTGAAAATACAACCATTTAGGCTTTTCGAATCAGACAAGTCGCTTCGATACAGTTACTGGTACTGTAACAATTGATCTAGCTGCAAAAAAAGGAAGTGCAGATATTACGATTGATACAAAATCGGTTGATACTGGGTCTACTTTATTTAATAGCCATATCCAAAGTGAAGATTTTTTATCTACTACACAGTTTCCAGCTGCAAGCTTTCAATCAAATGACATGATTTTTAAGGGCGACAAGCCAGTTGCTTTAAAAGGCATTTTGACTTTGAAGGGGGTAAGCAAGCCCGTTACCTTGGAAATCAGTAATTTTGATTGCAAAAACACCCAATGTCTGGCGTGGATTACTGTGGCGCAAATGCAAAAACTAAAGTGAAGCGCACCGAATTTAATATGGGTAAATATGCTCCCAATGTTGGTGATGATGTGACGATCTTGATCGCTATTGAAGCGGCTAAAAAGGACTAAATCCTTTGTTTAAGCTTTGCCGATGCAAAAAGCCACCTGCGGGTGGTTTTTTGTTCCTAGGCGTTTCGGTTTATAATTTCATAAGTAATTGAATTGAAAGGATTTATTTCCTAAATTTCACTATTGCTTGTTTGACAACTCTGATGGGCTCTTGGACAATGCCAGTGGTGGTTTGATTCAAGCCATAGCCCCTCATGACAGCCACTACTTCTTACTCTTACAATCATGCGCCTTTAGTGCTCGAGGCTCGTGGACTTGCCTGCGTGCGGGGAGAGAGGCGGCTATTTGCAGATTTGTATTTATCGATTTCTGCTGGTGAGTGCTTGCACGTTCGTGGTGAAAACGGGGTTGGCAAAACAAGCTTATTAAGACTGTTGACTGGCTTGGCAAAGCCAGAGAGTGGTGAAGTGCTCTGGAATCACCAATCCATCAGTAAGAATTCTGCTGCCTATCATCGTACACTCTTGTTTTTGGGTCATCGCGACGCCTTAAAAGAAGATCTGACAGCGTTTGAAAATTTAAAGCTTTCTGCTGCCATCGATGATATTGATTTAGCGGATGAAAAAGCCCTAGCAGCGCTTTGGCGCTTCGGTTTGCGCGGGCGCGAGTATTTGCCTGTGAGTTGTTTATCGGCGGGACAAAAGCGCAGGGTCTTAATGGCTCGTATGCTGACACGTCAAGCAAAACTGTGGATTTTGGATGAGCCATTCAATGCGCTCGATATTCATGCAGTTCAAGTTTTGCAAACTCTGATTACTGAACATGTGGAGCGAGGTGGTTTAGTAGTGCTCACTAGCCATCAAGAGCTTAGCCTGCCGTATCTAAGGGTGCTCGATCTATGAAGGCATTGCTGGCGATTATTCGGTCTGATTTGCTCATGGTTGCACGCCGCAAGAGTGAGGTGCTGACGGCTTTATTCTTCTTTGTAGTGGTGACTAGCCTATTCCCTTTGGGTATCGGTGCAGATGCGACCTTGTTACGCAAGATTGCACCAGGAGTGCTTTGGGTTGCTGCCTTACTGTCGACTTTATTGGGATTGCATCGGATGTTTGCAGCAGATTATCAGGATGGAGCTTTGGAGCAACTCGTCCTCTCTCCGCAACCGATGGTGTTTCTAGTGACCGGCAAGATCATGGCTCACTGGATAGTGTGCGGTCTACCTTTAGTAATTTTGGCGCCTATTATTGGAATTCAGTTTGACTTAGATGCCAGCTCTTTATATGTGTTGATGGGAACCTTACTGATTGGCGCTCCAGTGCTATCCTTATTGGGTTCTATAGGCGCTGCATTGACCTTAGGAGTTAGGGGTGGCAGTGTGTTGCTCAGTTTATTGATATTGCCTTTATATATTCCTGTATTAATTTTTGGCGCTGGAGCCGTCTATGCTAATAGTGTGGGGCTAGATACATCTGGTCACTTTTCTTTGCTAGGCGCATTATTGATTTTGGCTTTAGCATTTGTTCCTTGGGTAAGTAGTGCTGCCGTAAAGATTGCAATTGAATGAGTTCTGTAGATAATTTTTCTGATCATCGCTTGATTAACTGGTTTAAGTTATCAAGCCCGAGCACCTTCTATCCTGTGGCGGGTAAGCTGACTCCTTTTTTCTGGATTTTGGCTTTGATTTTCGGTGCCGCGGGTCTTTGGGTAAGCTTTTTTGTGGCGCCAGTAGATGCGGTTCAAGGTCAAGGCTATCGCATTATTTTTATTCATGTGCCAGCCTCGTGGATGTCGATGTTCATCTACCTTGTAATGGCTGCATGGGCAGGTTTGGGTCTCGTTTTTAATACTCGTTTATCAGCAATGATGGCTAAAGCGCTAGCCCCAATTGGCGCTTGGATGGCTTTTTTATCGTTATGGACTGGCGCATTCTGGGGTAAGCCTATGTGGGGTGCTTGGTGGGTTTGGGATGCTCGCCTCACTTCAGAGTTGATTCTGTTGTTTCTCTATTTGGGGTTTATCGCTTTGCGAGCCTCTATTGATGATCCTCGACGAGCAGATCGGGCAAGCGCCATTTTGGCTTTGGTGGGTGTCGTCAATGTGCCGATCATTTATTTCTCGGTGAAATGGTGGAATACTTTACATCAAGGCGCTTCAGTCTCTTTGACTAAGGCCCCAGCTATGGCTCAAACCATGCTTTGGGGAATGTTATTGATGGCTTTATGTTTTTGGATGTACTCCATTGCGGTCGCCTTAATGCGAGTGAGGGTAATTATTTTGGAGCGTGAGGCCCATGCTGATTGGGTGAGACAATCAAACGAGGTGAAGATTTAATGTGGAGTAGCCTTGCTGAGTTTTTTGCCATGGGTGGCTACGCACTATATGTGTGGAGCAGTTTTGGCGTTTGTGCTCTCGTTT
Organism: Polynucleobacter necessarius; assembly: GCF_900095205.1. NCBI lineage: Bacteria > Pseudomonadati > Pseudomonadota > Betaproteobacteria > Burkholderiales > Burkholderiaceae > Polynucleobacter > Polynucleobacter necessarius. The sequence continues at coordinate 451,521 of NZ_LT606951.1, forward strand.
TGATATTGGAACCCCTGCTTGTACGTGCTCGCTTTAAAGCAATCGTGCATAGGCTAAAGCAAGAGCAGTTAGCTGAACAGTTTGATAAAGAGATTAGTAATTGAAGCCTAGATATAAATGCGCAATCTTGATTGTTGCAGCACTGGCAGTGATTGGAATCGCTGCGCTGTTAATTCTGAATGCTTTGAATAGCAATATTGCCTTGTACGTTACTCCAAGCGAAGTGGTAGCTGGTAAAGCACCCCAGGGTCAGACTTTTAGAATTGGCGGTATGGTTAAAGATGGCTCCTTGAAGCGTGATGGTTTAACCGTGCACCTTGTGATTACCGATCTGGTTAAAGATATTCCAGTGGCTTACACCGGGATACTTCCTGATTTATTTAAAGAAGGTAAGGGCGCTGTAATTCAAGGACGCATGGGTTCAAATGGAGAATTCGTGGCCAGCGAAGTATTGGCTAAGCACGATGAAAACTATACGCCTCCTGAAGCAAAGCATGCTCTGGATCAAGCTCAAAAAAATGGAACAAATAAATGATTTCTGAGTTTGGGCATTACGCTTTAGTGTTGGCGCTATGTGTTGCAGTCATTCAAGGGGTTTTACCTTTGTTAGGCGCGCACTTTGGCCGACGTGATTGGTTGTCGTTAGCAAGACCATCAGCGCAAACCGTTTTCTTATTACTTGCTATTGCCTTTGTTATTTTGGCTTGGAGTTTTTACATCAATGATTTTTCAGTGCTCTATGTTGCTGAGCACTCGAATTCGCAACTTCCTGTTATTTATCGGCTTGGAGCGGTATGGGGCGGTCATGAAGGATCACTTTTGTTATGGATCTTTTTGCTAGCCACCTGGACAATTTTGGTTGCTCAGCTATCTAAAGCTTTAGATGATTTCATGGTTGCTAGAGTGATTGGCGTTTTAGGTTTAGTCACTAGCGGTTTATTGCTATTTGTTTTAACTACCTCAAACCCGTTTGAGCGTTTATTGCCAGCTGCTCAAGATGGGCGCTCTTTAAATCCACTATTGCAAGATCCTGGTTTGGTGTTTCATCCACCGATGTTGTACATGGGTTATGTGGGCTTCTCAGTTGCTTTTGCTTTTGCCATTGCCTCATTGCTGTCTGGTAGGTTAGATGCAGCATGGGCGCGTTGGTCACGACCTTGGACTACAGCTGCTTGGGTTTTCCTGACACTTGGAATCGCTTTGGGATCATGGTGGGCGTATTACGAATTAGGTTGGGGTGGTTGGTGGTTCTGGGACCCTGTTGAGAATGTCTCTTTTATTCCTTGGCTCGTTGGAACTGCTTTGTTGCACTCATTGGCCGTGACAGAAAAACGCGGTGGCTTTAAAAGTTGGACTCTGCTATTGGCAATCACTGCATTCTCTCTTTCCTTGCTGGGAACCTTTTTAGTTCGCTCTGGCGTCTTAACATCTGTACATGCTTTTGCTACTGACCCAAGGCGTGGCATATTTATTTTGATTTTCTTATCGCTGGTGGTGGGCTCATCACTTTTGCTCTATGCATGGCGAGCCCCTAAGAGCACTATGGGTGGAAAATTTAGTCTGAGTTCAAGAGAAACTTTTATCTTGCTTGGTAATGTATTTTTAGTGGTGTCTGCGGGCTCAGTATTGCTCGGCACCTTGTATCCGCTATTGATAGACGCCTTATATTTAGGCAAGATTTCTGTTGGGCCCCCTTACTTCAATAGTGTGTTCGTTCCAATTATGACCCCCTTGCTGGTGTTAATGGGTATTGGTCCGTGGGTAAGCTGGAAACAAAGCAACTTATTGACCATTGTTAAACGTTTATGGGTTGCGGGGGCTATTGCTGTTGTCGCAGGAGTGGCGATTCCTATGATCATGGGGCAATTTACCTGGCTTGCTGGAATGGGCTTCATGCTGGCTTTTTGGGTCATTGCATCGGGTTGCATGCAAATCATTCGTCAGGCTAAGGTAGGAAAACCCACACGTTCTTTTATTGGGATGCAGGTAGCGCATTTAGGCATAGCCGTATTTGTGATTGGCGTCACGATGGTAGGTGCTTATCAAGAAGAAAAAGATGTACGCATGGCAGCTGGCGATACGGTGACAGTGGGGGGTTATCAAATTCAACTTCAGGGTGTTAATGCTGCGCGTGGTCCAAATTACCAAGCGATGCGTGGCCCATTCTTATTATCAAAAGATGGAGGTACATCAATCAGCCTCTATCCCGAAAAGAGAAGTTACTTTTCTTCTACGATGCCAATGACTGAGGCAGCTATTGATGCTGGATTGACTCGCGATATTTATGTTTCATTGGGTGAAGAATTGGGTGACCAATCATGGGCAGTGCGTGTCTACTACAAGCCATTTGTTGATTGGATTTGGGGTGGTTGCTTATTAATGGCTTTAGGTGGCGTATTAGCTATGTCGGATAAGCGTTATCGACTGAAGTTGAAGAGCAAATTCTCATGAAAGCAAAATTTCTCATTCTGCTGGGATTGTTTTTAGGTCTTGTCGTATTTTTGGCTATAGGCCTCAACCGCGATCCCCATGAAGTGCCTTCACCATTAATTAATAAAGCAGCACCTGCATTTGAAGTCGCTCAGCTGGCAGACTCGAATAAAGCTTTTTCTCCTGCGAGTATGAAGGGGCAGGTATGGATTTTGAATGTTTGGGCTTCTTGGTGTGTTGCCTGTCGCGAAGAGCATCCTGTATTGGTTGAGTTGGCTAAGTCTCAAGTGGCCCCAGTCATTGGTTTGGACTACAAAGATAAGCGTGAAGATGCCTTAGCGATGCTGGCAAAACAAGGTAACCCCTATGTACTCTCTGCCTTTGATGGCAATGGTCGTATAGGTATTGACTATGGAGTGTATGGAGTGCCTGAGACCTACATCATTGATCAGTCTGGAATCATTCGTTTTAAGCATATTGGGCCGCTAACAATGGATTTATTGAATCAAAAATTTTATCCGATATTGAGTAAGCTTAAAAAATCATGAAACGGTTTTTTCTCCTCCTCATTTGCGTATTTTGTATGGGTAATGTGATTGCTAAGGACGCCGCTCCCTTAGCAGATGACCCAGTCACTGAACAGCGTTTGATTAGTATTTCTGAGGAAATGCGTTGCTTGGTTTGTCAGAATGAATCTTTGGCTGGTTCAAGATCTGATTTAGCAAATGATCTTCGTCGAGAGATTCGGATACTGATTAAAGAGGGTAAGAGCGATGAGCAAATTCGCTCATTTATGGTTGAGCGCTATGGCGATTTCGTGCTCTATCGCCCGCCGGTCAAGCCAATTACTTGGTTGCTTTGGATTGGCCCATTTGTAATTCTTGGTATTGGTATCGTCGGCTTATTGACATATTTGCGACGCAGAAATAGCAGTGTCCCTAACATTGCGCTTACTGAAGCTGATAATCGAAAAATCGAGGCATTATTAAATTCAGCAGATAAGAAAGAAGGATGAATTCAGTGACTAGCTTCTTGATAGCTGCTTTTCTGTTTTTGGTTCTGGTGTTGTTGTTACTCCTGCGCCCTTTTATTTTTCCAGCAAAAAAAGAGGCGATATCGCGTCGTCAGATGAATGCCGCCATTTACCGTGAAGAGCTTGATAAGTTAGAGGCCGAGCACCAATCAGGTGTTATTACTGCTACAGATTATGAAATTGCGCATGCAGAAATGCGTCAAAGACTGTTTCAGGATACTGTCGAGGAAGATGACCAAGAGGTAGCCGGGTCTGCAAAGAAAACGGCAGTTGGGCTTTGCCTCTTTATTGTGCTGTTATCTTCTGTTCTCTATTTTTCATTAGGTGATGTAGTTCGTGTAGCCCAAAGGAATTCTGAGGCACCTCTTACGCAAGAGAATGTCGAGAAGATGGTGGCTGAATTTGCCGCGAAGATGGAAAAAGATCCTGGCAATTTAAAAGGCTGGGCAATGCTAGCGCGCTCTTATCGAATTTTGGGCCGCAATGAAGATGCTGCTAAAGCTTATGCACTAGCCGGGGACTATATGGATACTGACCCGCAATTATTAGCCGATTACGCTGATGTGTTGGCTACAAATGCGAATGGTAGTTTTGCTGGAAAGCCGCTCCAATTGGTTAAACAGGCTCTCAAGCTGGACCCTAATAGCCTGATGGCACTTTGGTTTTCTGGAACCGCAGACTATAACGCTGGGAACTATAAAGCAGCTGTTCAGACTTGGGAAAAGCTAGCACAACAATTGCCCCCTAATACAGATGAAGCACGCGCTATTCAGGGTTCTATTTCTCAAGCGCGATCTAAGGGTGGACTTACACCTTCAAAGCCAGTAGTTGCAAGTGGAAAAAGCATTAGCGGCAAGATTGAGTTATCTCCAGCCCTAAAATCTAAAGTTCAGTCAGAAGATATTGTGCTGGTCATTGTTCGTAAACCTGGAGAGCGTATGCCAATCGCCGTTTTAAAGGTAGCTGCAGCTAATTTCCCAATGAGCTTTGTTTTGAATGATTCTCTATCAATGAATCCTAACGTGCCGCTCTCTCAATTGTCTGAGGTCACTATAGAGGTGCGTATTTCTAAAACTGGTATGGCCAAGGCGGAGACAGGTGACCTAATTTCCTCCCCAAAAACTATTCAAGTTGGCGCTAGTAACGTTCTCCTGCTAGTTGACCAAGTGCGCCAGTAAATTTAGCCTCTACCAACGAAAGGCATATTAGTTGCCATGACGATCATCGAGAGAATATTGCTGTCGAGTGGAAGCTGTGCCATATGGAGCACAGCCTCTCCTACATGATCAACATCCATGCGTGGCTCTACTTTGATAGATTGATCTGCCTGCAAAATTCCAGCAGCCATATGTTCAGTCATTTCAGTGGCAGCATTGCCAATATCAATTTGACCGCAGGCAATATTGAAAGGTCGTCCGTCTAATGCAATGGTTTTCGTTAAGCCACTAATAGCATGCTTAGTAGTGGTATAAGGGGTTTGACAGCGGGCGCGGTGCATGAGCGGAAATGGAGCCGTTGTTAATAATTCTCTGCCGCCCTGTGGGGATTGAGCCTTCATCATTCGAATAGCTTCTTGAGAGCACAAAAACGCACCACACAGATTCGCATTCACAACATTCATCCATTGTTCGTAAGTGAGTTCCTCCATAGGGATTGCAGGCGCACCCATGCCAGCGTTATTGAATAGCACATCAATTCGTCCAAATTTTTCCTTTAGCGCTGCGAACAGTTTTTTAACCTCACTTGGATTGCCTACGTCACAAGAAACTGCAAGGCAGTTACTTTGATTGCCACCAATATCTTGTATAGCCTTTTCGAGCCTTTCAAGATTGCGACCCGTTAAGACCACTTGATATAGCCCCCTTTAAGAAGGGCTTTGGCAGCTGCTTTGCCAATCCCGGTTCCTGCTTCCCGTTACAAGGGCTACCTTAGATTTTGATGAACTCATAATGGTCTTTTAAGCTAAAAACCATCATCTTATCCCGAAATATTTGACCGGTTTGAAATCTTTTTCTAGTGATCAGGGTCGGGGCATAATGCAAAAAACAATTGAGACTGCAATGAATTTCATCCAAAGACAAATGTATAACCCTGTGGCTCTGGTTGGAGCTTTTTTTGCACTACTAATTTTGCTTATTGGTGTTTTGTGGATTTTGATTCCTCCGCCGCCAAAGACAATTGAAATGGCTACCGGTTTTCCATCTGGTCTCTACTACCAGTTTGGAGAGCGCCTAAAGGTTGAGGTGGCTAAAGAATCGGTAAATCTCAAAATAAAATCCACTGGTGGAACCATAGATAACCTTGCCTTATTGAGCGACCCTAAATCTGGAGTTGATTTTGCGATGGTGCAGGGTAGAGTGGCTAACCTTACCCAATACCCTCAATTGATCTCTATTGCTGGAATGTTTTACGAACCCATTTGGGTTTGGTATCGCGAGGGGGTCTTTAAAAGGTGAGGGCGGTCAATTAAAGTTGCTGAACCAGTTAAAAGGGAAGCGTGTTTCTATAGGAAATGAAGGAAGCAGTACTTTAGCGCTCACTAAGGATTTATTAGAAGCGAGTGGAATTACTGACCAAGATATCAGTGCGCAGAAGTTAAATCCGAACGAGGCGATTGCTAAGCTTAAAAGTGGTGAGTTAGATGCTGTGTTTGTAGTGGCGGCTGCTGAGGCGCCTATTTTGAAAAAGTTTTATACCATTCCAGGCGTTCGTTTGATGAATTTTGATTAGGCAGATGCCTACACCAGAAATTTCAGCTATTTATCTAAGGTTACAGTTCCTAGGGGCTTGTTGAGCATTCAGCTTGATCAACCGCATCAGGATATTCAGGTAATGGCTGCAACTGCAACCCTGGTAGCGCGGAAAATGTTAGTCCTGCATTAGTTTCCCTCTTGCTCAGCGCTTTTTACGATATTTTAAAGCCTTACTCGCGCTTGCAAAAAGTTGGTGAATTCCCGTCTAATATTGGGTTAGACTTCCCCTTGCATACTGATGCGGAAATATATCTTAAAGACGGGCCATCATTCTTGCATCGTCACCTACCGTTTTTTGGACTGCGGTATGGGCAGGTCGCTTCGTGAAGATTGTGATCCCACTGTTGGTAATTTTGATCCCATTATTTACCTAATCAACTAAGCATTTCTTGTTACGACTCAAGCTGGCGCGAGTTTATGAGGAGCTTAAATGGATTGAGAAGAATGCGCATAATTCTGCATTAAAAGAAAAGAGTTTCAAAGATTTTGAGGCAATCGAAAGACGGGTTAGCAATATCAATGTCTCGATGCTGGATGCCAAAGAACTCTATGACCTGAAGGTACACGTAGATCAGGTACGTGGACGCTTAAAATTAGTTCACTAAGGAGACATCATGTTTAAAAGATTGCAAGAACTATTGTTCCTCTTGGGCATAGTCATGTCCTCTGTAGTTTATGCGCAAGCTTATCCAAGTAAACCAATATCGTTGATAGTGCCTCAGGCAGCAAGGGGGTACTAATGACATTGTTGCGCGTCTCGTTACGCCTGCATTCGGTGAATCGATTGGCGCATCGGTGGTGGTTGAGAATAGACCCGGTGCCGGCGGAAATATTGGCACGCAAAGTGATGCCCGTGCAGCGAAAGATGGCTATACCTTATTACTTACCATCAATAGTGCTCAGGCAATCAATCCTGCTTTATATAAGAATCCTGGTTTTGATCCAGTTAATGATTTTGTGCCGCTTTATTACATCGGTGCTACGCCATACGTGTTGGTATCGCCCCCCGGTTCGCCTTATAAAACTTTGGCCGATGTTGTAGCGGCAGCAAAAAAGAAGCCAGGCGAGTTGTCATATGCCTCGGCTGGAAATGGCACCATTAGTCATTTATTAGGGGCTATGCTCAATGTTAGTGCTGGCATTGAGATGCAACATATTCCCTATAAAGGCGTTGCACCAGCTATCAATGATGTGCTGGGTGGCCAAGTGCTTTTAGCATTTGCCCAGTCTGCCATCTGTTCTCAATTACATTAAGACTGGAAAATTTCAGGCAATTGCCATTAGCTCTGCGAAGCGATCTAGTGCAGCCCCAGAAATTCCAACAATTGCGGAGACTTATCCTGACTGCGTAGGTGAGGTATGGGTAGCTATCTTCGCCCCCATCGGCGTGAATAGTGAAGTTGTGAAGAAAATTCAGGTAGCAATGGATAAGACGATGTCTAAAGCCGGAGGTACGTGAAAAGTTAATTGCTCAGGGGCTTGATCTGACGCCCGTACCGACCACGAAGCTGGGCGCTTTACTGAAAGATAAATTAGCAAAATGGGTAAAAATTGTTAAAGCATCTGGTGTTCAATTGGATTAAATAAGTCTAACTGAGCGCTAATTTTTTACTTGACCTAAAATACATTAATGACAACTGCTGGCCTCGCGCCTCCACTAACCCCTCTTAAGCAGATTGATCAAGCTTTGCGTGATGATGGCTTTGTTGTGGTGTTAGCTGAAACTATTGCAAAAATCAGCAAGGTTGCCTTATCTAGCCTTCAGGACTTATCTGGGTTTTGGGATGGTCTACCACGCGATCCTTATTTAAAGGATGGTGGGCGATATCGTTTTCGCCGTCATGTAAGCTATCAAATCAAAGGTGATGAACTCACTGTGGTTCTCCGCACCGAGCGCATTGGCGTCACTTGATTACAACGCGCTTTATGGTGGTATTGAGCGTTGGTTTGAGCCTATTCAGAGTGAGTTATTAAACAATCCAGCTTGGCAATCGGTATTGCTGGGGCTCGCTCATCTTTTGAATGGTTTAAAGCCCGTCAACACTTGGTTTGTCGAAGCGTATCAGTTTCGGATTGATACTACCGATGGGATTGGGCGACCCACGCCTGAGGCGCGCTCACCGAGATGGCGTTGATTTTGTTGCAGTCTTCTTGCTTGATCGCGTAGAAATCAAGGGTGGCGAAACCAGAATATTTGATGCCTCTGGATCTACAGGCTTGCGTTTTACTCTTTCGCAGCCCTGGTCTTTATTGCTCATGAATGATTAACGCATGATTCATGAATCTACACCTATTCAGCCCTTAGCGAAGTACGGGTATCGCGATACCTTGGGGCTAACTTATCGCTCGAATGGCTTTCAAGATTCTCCTAACCGTAGTCAGTAGTAGGTCTTTTTGAAGTGACAGAGATCTATCGTGTTGTTTGTGCTGCTGGATTTTCGGGTGATTGAACAGACGTAGCTAAACCTTTAGTGGACGAATTATTGAGACAGGGTGGGAGGACTAGTTGCCTTATTTTTGAGAGTCTTGCAGAAAGAACGTTAGCACTTGCTCAGTTAGAGCGGCAACAGAATTCTGAGTTGGGTTATGAATCCTTGTTATCAGCAATGCTGGAGCCAATTTTAGTAGATTGCATAAAAGGTCAAATACCCATCGTTGGCAATTTTGGTGCCGCTAATCCAGAAGGCGCAGCAAGATTAATTTCTGTAATTGCAAAAGAAAAAGGTTTGCCAGATATTCGGATCGCTATTGTTCGGGGCGATGATATATCTGCACAAGACTTTCGTCCCCAGTTAGAAAACTTGCTCTCAACTGAGGATAGAAAAACCTTAAATCAAAGTAAGCTAGTGAGCACAAATGTCTATTTAGGAGCTCAAGAAATTGCTGATGCTTTGATGGCTGGTGCCCAAGTCGTTGTCACTGGACGTGTTGCTGATCCAGCATTAACCGTTGGGCCTTTGATGGCGCATTTCAAAAAAGATTGGAATGATTGGGCTTTTCTAGGCGCAGCCACTATGGCTGGACATTTATTAGAGTGCGGGGCTCAAGTTACAGGTGGCTATTTTGCTGATCCAGGCATGAAAGATGTTCCCGGCTTGGCAAGCCTTGGTTTTCCAATTGTCGAGTTTGATGCCCAAGGCACAATTTGTATTACCAAACCTATTGGAAGTGGTGGTTTGGTCAATCGTATGACCGTAACAGAGCAGCTTTTATACGAACTTCATGATCCAGCTCAGTATTTAACTCCAGATGTGATTGCCGGTATTACACAAACGCAGATTACAGATTTGGGAGGAGATAGAGTGCAGGTTACTGGCGTCCAGGGTCACTCAAGACCTGAAAACTTAAAGGCCAATGTATGTATTGATGGAGGCTGGTTAGCCGAGGCTGAAATATCTTATGCAGGATTTAACGCATATGAGCGAGCGCAATTGGCTGCTCAGATTATTCGAGAGCGTCTAGGCGACCTGGATTTACGTATCGATTTTATCGGCTCCTCTAGCGCCTTTGCGAGCGATGCTGGCGGCGGCCCACAATTTACCTCTCAAAATGGGTTTGCTGATATTCGTATGCGGGTAGCCGCTGCTCATCAAGACAAAAATAAGGTGAGTCAAGTATGCAAAGAGGTGACTGCACTGTATACCTGTGGACCCGCAAGCGGTGGTGGCGTGCGTATCAGCCTAAAACCTCGTTTAAATACATTGGTCTGCTTTGTTCCGAGAGAATTGGTGAGAGCATCCTTTGGGTTCTATAAGGGCCAATAGTTAACTATGAGAAAAGCAGCTCCTTTATATCAATTGGCTCATGCCAGAACGGGCGACAAAGGGAATCGGTCCAATATCAGCGTGATCGCTTATCGCCCTGAAGATTTTCCTCTTTTGTTAAAAGAGTTGACGCCAGAGAGGGTGAAAGCCCATTTTGGTTTTCGGAATCCTGGTGCTGTTGTTCGTTATGAGTTACCAAATCTTATGGCTTTGAATTTTGTGATTGATGATGTGCTGGATGGCGGAGTGAACTTATCACTCAATCTAGATTCCCATGGCAAGAGCCTTTCTTATCGGCTCTTGGCGATGGAAATCAATATGGAAAAAAGCTAATTCACTTAGGCTTTTACTCGGGCTCCATCCCCGCTTCTTTAATGGCTTTGGCCCATTTGGTCGTTTCTAGTTTAATTTTCTGTCCAAGGACTTCAGGTGTGCCAGGTTGAGTTTCAAAACCCATGGCAGAAAAGCGATCAACCAACTCTTTTGATTTAGCTGCATCATTAATTGCTTTGTTCAGCTTGTTCACGGCATCTTTTGGCATGCCGGCGGGTCCAAAGGCGGCAAAGAAAGCGATTAGTTCGTAACCTTTAATGCCCAGTGCTTCATTCACGGTGGGTGGCTCCGGAATGGCTGGAGAGCGTTTCAGTGAGGTTACTGCGAGACCGCGAATCTTGCCCAGCCTGAACTTGAACTTGCGGCAATGTCACTGCAAAGTCGGCAGTAAACATATTGACCTGTCCACCAATCAGATCAGTCATGGCATTAGGCCCGCTCTTATAGGAAACGCCAGTCATTTTGATGCCAGCAACGTTTGCAAACATTTCTGACGAAACACGTTGCGATGTACTTGCATAGGCAAAAGTCATTTTTCCAGGATCTGCTTTTGCTAGAGCAACAAATCCATTGAGAGATTTTGCGGGCACATCATTGTTGATGGCAACAATGAGAGGGATTGATCCAAAATACCCAATGAGTGTAAAAGCAGTATCTTGGTTGTACGAAAGATTTTTTACAAGACTTTTGAGCGCAGCATTGGTGCTATTGGTTCCGAATAACAAGGTATAGCTATCTGCTGGTGATTTCGCGACCAAGTCTGCGCCGATCAATCCGTTAGCTCCGGGCCGATTCTCTATGACCACGGGCTTGCCCTAAGGACTTAGCCATCTTCGCTGCAAAAGCGCGCCCAATTTGATCAGTTGCGCTTCCTGGGGCAAATGGAACAATCGCTTTAATAGGTTTTGAAGGGTATGAATCATCCGCTAGCGCTAGTGCGCTGCTTGTTCCCAATATGAGGAAGGCGCAGAATTGCGCTAGACGCCCTGAAAATGGTTTGTTTTTCATTATGTCTCCATTTTGTTTCTTATAGTGTAGCGGGTCTGTGGTGTTCTAGGCGAGTAGAATAAGCCCACGTTTCTACTGACTATTTATGCGCTTACGTTCGGCTGGCTATACCCTTTTGATGCTGATGGCACAAACCTGTGCTTTATTAGGTTTTGCTTGTTGCGCCGTTGTATTGACTACGTTCCAAGAAGAATGGCATCTCAGTAATTTGCAGTCAGGTCTCATTGCTAGCGCATTTTTCTTTGGTTACATGCTTGTGGTGCCCTTAGCTACGGCTCTGACGGATCGTGTTGATGCGCGCAAGGTGTATTTGATTGGCGGTATTACAGCTACTTGCGGTCTTTTAGGTATGAGCTTGTTGGCTTATAACTTTTGGACGGCACTGTTTTTTATGGCCCTCAATGGCGCTGGTCTTGCGGGCACCTATATGCCGGGCCTTAAGATTTTGTCTGATCGCATTCAGTCAGGGGAGTTAACTCGGCACATTGCTTTTTACACCGCTTTCTTTGGTATTGGGACAGGCTTTTCTTATTTGTGTTCTGACTGGATTCTGAGTGCCCTTGGCTGGCACTATGTATTTGGTGTGATTTGCTTTAGGCCCCTTCAGCGCCTTTCTGATTGTGTTGTTGTTGATTCCTGCCCTAGAGTATGAGAGAAGTGGAAGGGGCCAATCAATATTCGTCTGCACGACATCTTTCCGGTCGATAAGTGGAAACTGGTTTTACAAGATAAAAATACCTCTGGCTTTATTTTTGGATACACCGCCCACTCTTTAGAGCTATTTGCTTCTAGAGGTTGGATTGTGGCTTTCTTTGCTTTCTGTGTAGTCGCTTCTGGAGAAACATTCTTTTTGGCCGCCACTACTTTGGCAGGAGTCATTAATTTCTTTGGCGTACCTTCGTCTATTTTAGGTAATGAAATTGCATTACGGGTAGGTCGTCAAAAGTGGGCTTGTATTGTGATGATGACCAGTGCTGTAATGGGCATTACGTTGGCTAGTTCCACAGGGCATTCATGGTGGCTCATTGTTGCTTTAGCAATCGGACATGCAATTTTTATCACGACTGATTCCGCAACCTTAACTGCGGGATTGGTGATTAGTGCGCAGGAAAATATTAAGGGCGCTGCAATGGGATTGCATTCCTTAATGGGTTTTGGGGGTGGTTTACTAGGCCCCGCTATTTTTGGATTTGTTCTAGATATATCTGGTTCACGAACTTCCCAAGTAGCTTGGGTGTGTGCATACATCGTTGTAGTAATGTGGGGCGTTTTCTTCGTGATGTACGAACGCCGAAAAGGTTGGGGTAGTGCAGTACGCACATAAGTCATCAGATGAAACAACAGACCCTCCTTTGCTACCACTGTTCCAGTCCAATCCTTTCGAGTGACTTGATTGAAGCGGAGCTGGGCGGTCAGCGTCGTGCATTTTGCTGTCCGGGATGCATGGCAATTGCACAAACCATTCATGGTGAGGGCTTAGAGGTTTTTTATGCTAGACGATTACAGTCTGGAGAAAAGCCAGAAGCCTATCTCATCAGTAATGAGATCCCAGAAAAGCTGAAGCCTTATGATGATCCTTCACTGCGTGGTCGCTTTACGCGTCCCTATGGAGAAGAGGGGTGCCTTGAAACCACTTTACGTCTAGAGAAAATTCGCTGCGCAGCATGCGTTTGGTTATGTGAGCAACATTTGCGCCGCATGGCTGGTGTAAAGGAGGCGCAAATTAATTACGTGACTCAAAAAGTGATTGTGCATTTTTCGCCAGAGGAAGCCAGCTTAGCAAGATTGCTTTTTGAAATCGAACGCATTGGTTATGAGGCTTGGCCATTTGAGTCCTCATTATCTTTAGATAAAGCAAAGTTAGAGCGACGCAAATTGCTCATGAGACTAGGTGTAGCCATGTTAGGCATGATGCAAGTCATGATGTATGCATGGCCAACGTATGCCGGCGCTGATATCACCCCCGAGTTTGAATTGTTGATGGGGTGGAGTAGTTGGGTTTTAACTGTTCCAGTGATGGTGTATTCAGCAGGACCCATATTTCAAGCTGCTTGGCGCAGTGTGCAGTCGTTTCGGAAATCCCATATGCTGGGTATGGATGCCCCGATTGCTCTAGCTCTTGCATTGGCATTTATTGCTGGAACTATAAATTTAATCAGAGGTTCTGGTCATAGCTATTTTGACTCCATCACAATGTTTGTGGCCTTCATATTGGCAGCTAGATATGTGGAGTTGCTCGCAAGGCAAGATGCTCAAGGTGGTGCTGAGGCTTTGGCAAAACAATTACCCGCAACTTGTGAGCGTGCAATGAATTACCCAAGCTCACAACAGATTGAAGTTGTTCCAGTTGTGAATTGCAACCCGGGTGAAGTATTGCGAGTTTCTCCTGGAGAAGTGGTTCCCGCCGATGGCATCCTCATCGAAAATGCTAGCACTCTAGATGAGTCTTTATTGACTGGCGAAGCTAAACCAGTGGAGAAAAAAATTGGTGATCGTTTGTATGCGGGAACTCATAACATTCTCAATCCTTTGTTTATGAGAATTGATGCAGTCGGTCAATCCACTAGGATTGCGGGCATCGCATCCTTATTAGATCAAGCATTAATTGCTAAGCCAGTCATGGTGAGTCTTGCGGAAAAATGGACCGCTTATTTTGTTGGCTTCTTGTTATTTAGTGCACTTGCTTCATCAGCAATTTGGTTGTATTTCGATCCAAGTCGGGCATGGACTGTTTTAGTATCTGTTTTGGTGGCGAGTTGTCCTTGCGCTTTATCGCTAGCCGTGCCAACCGCTATGGCAGCAGCACAAGGCGCCGTTACTAAATTAGGCTTACTTATCGTACGTGGTCATGTGATGGAAGGCTTAGTGAAGGCAACTGATTTAGTGTTGGATAAAACAGGCACATTAACCATGGGCCGACCCGAACTTCAGGAGATCAACAACCTGCGCGCTGGCTATCGACGTGAGGACGCCTTGGCTTTAGCTGCAGCACTAGAAGCGGGTCAAAGACATCCGTTGGCACTTTCCTTGATGCGTGCTGCTCAAGCAGAAAATATAACCTTACCTTTAATGAGCGACCCAGTAATGAATCAGCTAGGCAAAGGTTTAAGTTCTGGCGCCTATCGCTTAGGAAGTGCTTCGTGGCTAGGAATTGAACAGGGCGTTCAATTAGGGCAATACGGTCAAGTTCATTTAGCAGATTCACAAGGTTTGATAGCCAGCTTTATTTTCTTGGATACGCCGAGACCAGGACTAGAGAAATTTTTAAATGTTGTGAAATCTAGGAATATAAAAGTACATCTAGTTTCTGGAGATGATCGCGCTACCGTTGCATGGTGGGCCCATCATGTTAGTATCGAAAATTATCAAGGAGGTTGTACACCTGAAGATAAATACGATTACATTGAGCGCTTACAAAAAGAGAAGCGTTTTGTTTGGGCAATTGGCGATGGTGTTAATGATGCTCCTTTGCTTGCACGTGCTGATATCTCTATCGCAGTTGGCGCGGGTGCACCTTTGGCGGCTGCAGGGGCTGATGCAATTTTGACTGCCGTATCTTTAGATTCATTAGCCAAAACTCTATTGCTAGCCGATAAAACTCAAACCATTATTAAAGAAAATTTATTGTGGGCTTTAATCTATAACTTGCTTGCTATTCCGGCCGCTATGATGGGCTGGGTCAATCCATGGGTTGCCGGCATAGGCATGTCACTGTCATCACTTGCCGTGACTTTAAACGCCTGGCGGTTACGAAAAGCTTAGACTATAGGGATGGAAAGCCTTTTTCTCCTCATCCCTTTGTCCTTGGTTCTAGTTGGACTATTGGTTTGGGTTTTACGGTGGTCTATCAAGAGTGGTCAATTTAACGATTTAGATGGCCCTGGTCACGCAATATTGATGGATGATGATGCTCCTAAACCCTCAAAAAGTTAGTGAACACTCTCAAAAATAAATATATAAATAGTGGGTTTTAGAAAAGAGGGGTGTTTCTTACGAGGATCCTCTGAATTTGCCCCACCCTTTTTGATATAGATCAAACTCCCTTTACAACCTTACTTTGATAATCAATCCGGTCTGTTTGGATTATGTCGTTGTTTGGTCGCAAAAAAGGAGAAACCATGGGACTTACCGTGGGGAGTAATCAAGATACCTTCAATTACAAGGTTATCAGCCAATTTGCCATTGTTACTGTGCTCTGGGGAATTGTTGGCATGCTCGTGGGGGTCATCCTCGCAGCCCAGCTCATCTGGCCTGAAATCACTTTTAACATTCCTTGGTTGAGCTATGGGCGTCTGCGTCCTTTGCACACCAATGCAGTGATTTTTGCTTTTGGTGGATCTGCCTTATTCGCAACGTCCTATTACATTGTGCAGCGCACGTGTCAGGTGCGTCTCTTCTGTGACAAGTTGGCGGCATTTACCTTCTGGGGTTGGCAAGCGATCATTGTTTCTGCAGCCATTACCCTTCCTTTGGGCATTACAACCTCAAAAGAGTATGCCGAACTTGAGTGGCCAATTGACTTATTGATCACTGTTGTTTGGGTTGCTTACGCAATTGTCTTCTTCGGTACTGTAATTAAACGTAAGATAAAGCATATTTATGTTTCCAATTGGTTCTTCGGCGCTTACATTTTGACGATTGCGGTATTGCACATCGTCAATAACATCGAGATGCCAGCAAGTCTCTTCAAGTCTTACTCGGCATATGCTGGTGCGCAAGATGCGATGATTCAGTGGTGGTATGGCCATAACGCAGTAGGCTTCTTCTTGACCACGAGCTTCTTGGGCATGATGTACTACTTCATTCCAAAACAGGCTGAACGTCCAATTTACTCTTATCGTTTGTCCATTGTTCACTTCTGGGCTTTGAACTTTACGTATATGTGGGCGGGTCCTCATCACTTACAACACACCTCTTTACCTGATTGGACTCAGTCCTTGGGTATGGTGTTCTCCTTGATCTTGTTGGCGCCGTCATGGGGCGGCATGATCAACGGCATCATGACTTTATCTGGCGCATGGTACAAGTTACGTCGTGACCCGCTCTTGAAATTCTTGGTAGTGGCTTTGTCCTTCTACGGTATGTCTACATTCGAAGGTTCCATGATGTCTATCAAGACCGTAAATAGCTTGTCCCACTACACGGATTGGACTATTGGTCACGTTCACTCGGGCGCGTTAGGTTGGGTTGCGATGATTACGATCGGCTCCTTGTACTACCTGATTCCGCGTTTAGTGGGTCAAAAGGATATGTACAGCACCAAGTTAATCGAATTGCATTTCTGGATCGCTACGATCGGTGTGGTGATTTACATCGCTGCAATGTGGATTGCAGGGGTAATGCAAGGTTTAATGTGGAGAGCATTCGAGCCAGACGGAACTTTGACTTACAGCTTCGTAGAGTCTGTTAAAGCAACTTATCCCTTCTATGTCATTCGTTTGTTAGGCGGCCTGTGTTACTTAAGCGGCATGTTTGTGATGGCTTATAACGTCTACAAAACTGTGATTGGTAAAAAATTCATTGACGCTGCAATTCCACAAGCGTCTGTAGCAGCTCATTAAGGATAAGAACATGTCAGAACAACGTCGATTTTTCTCCCACGAAACGCTTGAGCGTAATGTTGGTTGGTTGATCATCGCTATCATTGCGGCAATTTCGATTGCCGGCTTGGTGCAGATCGTTCCTTTGTTTTTCCAACACTCCACAACCGAACCAAGTCCTGGTGTTGAGCCTTATTCCGTTTTGCGTTTAGCGGGCCGCGATATCTATCAACGTGAAGGTTGCTTAGGTTGCCATTCGCAGCAGATTCGTACACTACGCTCAGAGGTTGAGCGTTACGGTCCTTACTCATTAGCTGGCGAGTCTGTATTTGATCACCCATTCCTATGGGGTAGTAAGCGTACAGGTCCAGATTTAGCTCGTGTAGGCGGACGCTATTCAGATGACTGGCATCGGATTCACTTGCGTAATCCGCGTGATGTGGTGCCTGAGTCCAATATGCCAGCGTATCCGTATTTGCAAAAGCCTGTGGCTGATACCATTGCTTCTCATATGGTCGCCATGCGTCGCTTAGGTGTGCCATACACTGACGAACAAATTGCGAACGCGCCTAAAGAGTTGGAAGGTAAGACTGAAGAAGATGCTTTGATTGCTTATCTTCAGGGCTTGGGCGTAAATCGTAGATACATCATTATTGATGAGGTAGTTGCCAAGTAATCCTTGGAAACTGAGAAATTATGCAAAATATCGCGCCCTACCTCTCAGCAATTTCTACCGTGCTTGGCTTGGTATTTTTTATTGGAATCGTTTGGTGGGCTTGGTCTTTAAAAAGACAATCTGCCAATCAAGAATCCGCCGAACTTCCGTTCGATCTTCCCGATGAATTCAGTAAGGATAAATCATGAGTGACTTTCTTGGTGCCGGTTGGAGTGCCTATATCGCCTTAGCAACATTGGTCGGTATTTTTTGGTGCATCTGGTTATTATTTTCACAACGCAAGACTAAGGTCACGCTCAAGCCGGATGGTCAGGTAGACGATACTGGTCACGTGTGGGATGGTGATTTGCGTGAGTTAAATAACCCACTGCCACGTTGGTGGATGTGGATGTTCTTGCTTTCATGCATCTTTGCTTTGGTTTATTTGGTCCTATACCCTGGACTAGGTGCTTATCCTGGCGTTTTGGGTTACAGCACTGACGGTGCTCTCATGAAGTCCATGACAACTGCTAATGATGAGTTGAAGCCTGTATACGCAAAATACGTTCAAATGGATGTCCAACAAATTGCTGCAGATCCAAAAGCACGTGAAATGGGTCAGCGTCTTTTCTTGAATTCTTGTGCACAGTGCCACGGTTTAGATGCTGGTGGTGCAAAAGGTTTCCCGAATTTAACTGATGGTGATTGGCTTTATGGTGGCTCACCTGAAAATATCAAAGCGTCTATTGTTAATGGCCGCGCTGGTGTAATGCCTCCATTCCCGCAATTAGATAGTAGGCAAATTGTGGATGTAGCTAACTATGTACGCAGCCTCTCTGGCTTACCGGTAGATGACTCCAAAGCAGCTCTAGGTGCCGAAGTATTTAAAGCTAATTGCGTCGCATGTCATGGTCCTGAAGGCAAAGGTAATATTGCTTTAGGCGCGCCGAATTTGACTGATAAGATTTTGTTGTATGGCTCTTCTGAAGCAACTATTGTTGAAACGATCACCAAAGGTCGTATGGCTCAGATGCCTGCTCAAGACAAAGTGCTCAGTCCTGAAAAGATTCAGTTGTTAACCGCATATGTTTGGGGCTTATCGAATAATAAGCAACCAACTGAAGCTAAGTAAGCTAAGTCATTAGTGTCAGATATTTTGCCGGGTGGGAAACCTGTTCTGATAGAGGTTATTGAGGAATCTCTTTACGAGGTCCGGCGAAAAATTTACCCACGCTCAGTATCGGGGCTCTTTGCCCGTTGGCGTTTTATTCTTGTTTTTGCAACTCAATTACTGTTTTATGGATTACCTTGGCTGAGTTGGAATGATCGTCAAGCAGTCCTCTTTGATTTAATTCAGCGTAAGTTTTATATCTTTGGTTTAGTGCTGTGGCCACAAGACGTGATCTATCTAACGCTTTTATTAATTCTCTCCGCATTAGCACTATTTCTCTTTACGGCAGTAGCTGGACGTTTGTTTTGTGGCTACGCTTGCCCACAGACGGTGTATACAGAAATATTCATGTGGATCGAGCGTAAGATTGAGGGCGACCGTTTTGCACGTATTCGCCTCGACGGAGAGGAGTGGCCTTGGGGTTTTCGTAAATGGCGCCTCAAGATCACCAAGCATTTTCTGTGGCTTTTAATTGCTTTTTGGACAGGTTTTACGTTCATTGGCTATTTCACGCCAATTGAAACCCTAGGCGAATCTTTATTACATCTTTCTCTTGGGCCATGGCAAACCTTCTGGCTTTGCTTTTATAGCTTTGCCACTTGGGGTAACGCTGGATTTATGCGTGAGCAAGTTTGCAAATACATGTGTCCATATGCGCGCTTTCAAAGCGTGATGGTAGATAAAGATACTTTCCTGGTGACTTATGACAAGGTGCGCGGAGAACCTAGGGGAAGTCGTAGTAAATCCGCTGATCCTGCGGCGCTAGGTCTAGGGGATTGCGTAGATTGCAGCATCTGTGTTCAAGTTTGTCCTACAGGAATAGATATTCGAGATGGATTGCAATACATGTGCATCGGCTGTGGCGCTTGTATTGATGCTTGTAACCAGGTGATGGAAAAGGTGAATTACCCCAAGGGCTTGATTCGTTATACGACAGAGCGCGCCATTGAGGATAAGGAATCCAATCAGAGTGCGATCCGCCATATTTTGCGCCCCCGTGTGTTGATTTACACGGCCTTTATTACCGTACTTACCTGTGCTTTCTTGGTCTCCCTTGCTACTCGAAATCCCCTCAGGGTCGATGTTATGCGCGATCGTGGCGCATTAGCTCGCGAAGTAGATGGAGTACGGATTGAAAATATTTACCGCATTCAAATTATGAATGCTTCTGAGAACCCAATGAAAGTCCGAGTAATAGCTACCGGCCTTGATGATTTGAGGATCTTAAATTCACAAGGTAAAGAGATCTACGAAATTAATGTTGCACCAGCTAGCAATCAATTGCTGCCAGTTAAAGTGAGCACTAATATTGGTCAAAATGCATCTGGGAATTACCCAATTTATTTTGATGTGAGTGCGCAAGAGGGCGTGGGAGATAAGGAAGTAATTAGAACCCGCAATGAGAAATCCACTTTTATTATTCCCCGTTAAGCCAACGGCAATGGAGAGAGGATGTATATGACAGAACAACAGATGAATAAACCTTGGTTCAAACAGCTTTGGCCTTGGTTGTTAATAAGCGGTCCTGCTGTTACGATGACTGGTTGCATCATTACTATTTATTTGGCGATCAACTTGCATGCTGATAAACTATTACGTGATGGTGTGATGAAGCAAGGTTTAAAAGTTGAACAACTAAAAGATGCGCAGGCTCCAAAATGAAGTACCGCTTGCTGATCTGGATCTTGTGGCCATCCTTTTTGGTGGCCGGCATGGCAGAGGGCTTGCTATTTACGGTGATACATCCGCAAGACTTATTGTTCTTTGGTCATCACCCAGAGATTTCTGATGAAGGTATTTACACCATTGGATTTTTTGCGATTTGGATCTTCTGTGCAGTGTCTAGCGCATTAACTGCTTACATACTGCCTGGTATTGAGGCGCCAGAAGGCAAAGAAGTCAATCGGGGCTTAATTTAAACCTGTTTCATTGGAAACTCAGGGCTAGCGCAAACCCATGAGACGATCTGGGTTTGGGATGCCCGCTAGTTCATAAAGACCATTCATATCGATTAGCTTGATATGACGCTGCTTAATTTGAATCAGACCTGATTCTGCGAAGCGTGAAAGCATGCGACTCACAGTTTCAATTTGGATGCCTAGATAGCTACCAATGTCATTGCGACTCATACGTAAGTCAAATTCATTGTTGAGGTAGCCACGGGCTGCTAGGCGCTGCGAAAGGCTTAATAAAAAAGCTGCCAATTTTTCTTCTGCGCGCATCGTACCAAGTGAAAGCAAATGGCGTTGATCCTGAGTCAGTTCGCGACTCATAATTTTGTAAAACTGGTTTTGAAGGACCGGTATTTGACGGGCTAAATCTTCAAATGCTTCATAACGAATAATGCAGACTTCACTTTCTTCAAGCGCGATCGCATCCGAGTGGTAGTGACCATCACCAATTCCATCGAGCCCTAAGATTTCTCCTGGTAGATGAAAGCCAATTACCTGCTGCCTTCCATCTTGAAGGCAGAATTCTGTTTTAAGGGTGCCGAAGCGAACGCTATAGACCGAACTTAGCGGATCGCCATGGCGGTAGAGGTTTTCTCCTTTTTGGAGATGAACGCGTTCTTTGACTAGAGAGTCAATTTTGGAAACTTCGCTACTGTTGAGCCCCACTGGTAGACAAAACTGACCCAGAACGCATACTGAGCATTTACTGGTGGGGGTATCGGTGGGCTTGTAATTCATATTTGAGTGGATCTATACGAGCAGTTTATTCTATTAATATGAAAATCATCGATTTCACTTATTTTTCACGAAATTCATGCTGACTTCCAGTCTGCTTTTAGCAATTTTTCTAGGATCTCTCATTAGCGGATGGCACTGCGCTCTCATGTGCGGAGGGATAGCGGCTGCTATTGAGCGCCCGGTCGCCTCTAAGGCCCCTCTGAGGTCCAAATCAGAGCTTTTTCGCCTGCAATTGGTCATGCATTTAGGTCGCATCACTACCTATGTTTTATTAGGGGCTATTGCAGCGTCAGTTGGGGTGGTGGTTTGGCAACAAAACCTGATTCCAATCCAACGCCCTTTATTTGTACTGACAGCTTTGATGCTCATTTTGATGGGTATTCGTTTGTATAGATCTGGTAAGTCGGAGAGTTTGCCGGGTGGAAAATGGCTTAGCGCAAAAATTGCCACTTATTGGGCTAAATATCTTGGTAGTGCCGCTAGCGGGCCAGCGCGTTGGTTTAGTGGAATGCTTTGGGGTTTGGTGCCCTGTGGCCTGGTTTATAGCGTATTACCACTTGCTTTTTTATCAGGCGATGTTTTATCAGGCGCTGCGCTCATGCTGGCATTTGGTTTGGGCACATTACCTAATCTGTTATTGATCTCAAAATTTTCTGCGGCACTGGCTCAGTTTGGTCAGTATCTTTGGGTGCGATATTTAGCAGTGTCTCTGCTTATTGTTGCGGGCAGTTTTGGTTTGTATCGTGCCTGGACTTTGCCTGAGGCCTTATTAAAAGGTGGACTCTGTATTTCTTAAGCGGTTGCCGCCTCTATGCCGGAGATGAGATCTGGATAGAAAGAGTCTGGCGGTAGCGTAGAAAAAAAATCACTACGTTCGGCCATTTCAAGTGGTTGATGCGCTAACCCGCAGATGATGAGTTTGACGTTGCGCAGTTTGCAAAGATGCGCAAGCTCCATAAGCGTATCCATACCAGAGGTATCGATGTAAATCACATTTTTTAAATCCAGCAAGAGTGTGTGTGTTGGTAAATTCGCCTCAATTTTTTCGAGTAACTTGACTGCCCCAAAAAATATAGCCCCATGAATACGATAGGCATCAATTTTTCCTTCTTGATTGTTAAGTCTAGGGTAATCTATTGCTAGAGCGGTTTCACAACGCGATAGGCTGGATATGCGGTAAATAAAGGTAATAAAGGCTAGTAGCAAACCAACTTCCACTGCAATAGTGAGATCCAAGATGACGGTGAGGAAAAAGACGCTCAGGATGGTGATTCGGTACGGTAGACGGAATTGTTTAAGTTCAATAAATTTTCTCCATTCACCCATATTCCAAGCGACATACATCAAGATTGCAGCCAGGCTAGCAAGAGGAATGTTTTTAGCAAGTGGTGCAGCAAACAGCACAATAATTAGCAGGGTTAAGGCATGAATGAGTCCAGAGATTGGGGTGGAGGCGCCGCTCTCTACGTTGGTAACCGTGCGAGCAATCGTACCTGTTGCTGGCATCCCTCCAAAAAATGGAATGGTGAAATTCGCGATGCCCTGAGCCATTAGCTCTTGATTGGATTCATGACGATCATGAATTAAGCCATCGGCAATGCGTGCACAGAGTAAGGATTCAATCGCACCTAAAAGCGCTAGGGTTAATGCCGGCGCGACCATGTATTGGGCATTACCCCAGCTGATGGGAATCCACTCGAACGAGGGTAGGCTTGACGAAATTCCGCCAAAGCGAGTGCCAATGGTATCTACGGGTAAATTAAAAATACTGGTAATGATGGTGGCAAGCACCATTGTGATCACGGTTCCTGGCAAATGCGCTAACCACCCCAATCGACTCTGAAATAGTTTCCACAGAATCAATAAAGTCAGACTTCCACAGGCTAGGCTTAATGCAACTGGATTAAAGGTATCCGCTGCTTGGTATAGGGTGAGGATAGACTGAAAAAATTGGGTAGGCATTTTTTCAATGCGTAGACCAAAAAAGTCTTTGATCTGGGATAGGCCGATTAGAAAAGCAATGCCATTGGTAAAGCCAACAATGACTGCAATGGGAATGAAACGCACAAGCGTTCCTAGGCGAAACAATCCCATCAGAAATAAAAATACGCCCGACATCGCGGTAGCTAGGAGAAGATTCGGAACCCCGTATCGCTCTACGATGCCATAGACAATGACGATAAATGCGCCAGCTGGGCCACCGATTTGAACGCGACTACCGCCTAGTAAGGAAATAAGTCCACCAGCAATGATTGCTGTAAATATGCCGGCTTCTAGTTTGAGTCCACTAGCAATTGTAAAAACCAGTGCTAATGGCAGTGTCACCACTCCAACCGTTAGCCCAGCTAAAACATCTTTTGTAAAAAGAGTGCGGTTATAGCCGGCAAATGAGTCTAGTAGTTGAGGGCGGAAAAACATGAGGGGGAATAATTTGGGCGGCTTAAGAGATTCGATTGCCAACCCAGTAAGCAAATCCAGCACATAAGGCCGTCACGAAACTGCCCCAGGCAATATCTACAAAGGCTAATTGCACTGGAAAATTTCTGACTACTGCTAGATTGGTGAGGTCATAAGTCATGTAGCAAAACAGCCCAAATAGGGCGCCATATTGCAGCGCATATATCCAGGACTGTTTTGATAGGGCGGGAACTATTACGAAAATACACGCTCCAAGCGCATAGAGAAGGTAAAAAGCGAGCCTTGCAAGCAAGTTTCGGCTCGGTAAGCCATCAGATCGCCCATCTCGTTGCGATAAAGGTTTTTAGCGATACCCAAAAGCCAAATTAAATCGATGGCAATTAATGCAACTAAAAACGAGAGGTAGATAGCTAAATTCTTGAACAATTAAGATGCCTTTTTATAAGCCAATAATAAGCATTATGATGCAAAGATCAGATTAGTAGTTCAACTTAAGGGGAGTGTATATGTTTAAGTATTTATTGGTGCCAGTAGATGGTTCGGATGTCAGCAAAAAGTCCTTGAAAAAAGTGGCTGCATTAGCCAAGTCTGATGGCGCGGCGGTTACGCTGGTGTATGTATCTAATCCATTGCCCCCATGGTTTATTCGGATAGTACGATGGGTTATGGCACCTCTGAAAAAGAGCATTCAAAAGTGTGTGATGCATATGCAAAGGATGTATTTGAAAAAGCTGCGACTGCATTAGGCGCTGACATCAACCCTAAAAGCCTTCATATCGCCAACAGCAATTTATCCGAAGGAATTTTGCAGGGTGCCAAAAAAGCTAAAGTAGATATGATCGTAATGGCGTCTCATAAACGCACAGGTATCAAAGGTATTTTGTTGGGTAGCGAAACACATGAAGTCATCGTGCATTCAACTTTGCCAGTGTTGGTTTAGGATAAACCTCTTAGCATTTAGCACAAAGGGTCCACTCGGACCCTTTTTATTTTTAGCAACCCACATCACTTGCTTGCGTAAAACTTAGTAACTTAATTTTGTTTTATGGGGCTTCCTAGCAACAGTATTTCCCTGGTTAGCTGACCACTTTCGTTGTCGCGCATAGACCATAAATCCAGTTGGGTTCGAGATCCGTAAGGATCAACATAGACGCCATTTTTTCTTAATTCGAAATGAAGATGAGGTCCAGTCGATCGGCCGGTCGACCCTACGTAACCAATTTCTAACCCTCTTCGCACCTCATTGCCTAATTCGAGTTCAACGTTGTAGCTATTTAAGTGAGCGTAGTAGGTATGGTAGCTTCCAGGATGCTCTAGAACAATCAAGTTACCAAATGCGCCGCTATAACCGATATGCGCTACTTTGCCATTGGCAACACTAAAGACAGGTGTCCCAATAGGTGCGGAATAGTCAATGCCCATGTGGGCGCGATAACGTTGTTTAGTATCCGGTGCAGACGCCTTAGCTACAGATGCAGGGGCTTTACTTCGCTTGCTGTTGCCTGCCCGTACCATTCCAACACCCCTGGATATCCGCCTATAACTCAATGGATTGGTCCAGAAAGAGCGCTCAAGGGATTCGCCTGTCCCTGTAAAAAAACCTCCAGGAATACCACTACGTTCCAGCCAAAAAGCATTTGCAAAAACCTCTTTAGTGGCGGGATCAATAATTTCTACCGCCCAGATTTGAGCCCAATTTTCCCGATCACCAAAGTCCACAATCAAGCGTACAACGCTGTTAGTATTTTCAAGCGAGTTATTTTTTTCTGGATAAATTTGCTTTATTAATGAGTTCAATTCCCAAACTAGCTCAACCGGAAGTTGGTCGCTGACTTTTCGTGGGTCGTACAAGACATCCCTTAAAGGAATGCGAATTTCAGTCAAGCGCTTAGACTCATCTCTTAGATAGTCTTGTTGAATTAAAAATCCACCAACTGCTGAAGGGGTAAATGTCCATACCTCAGTCTTGCTGTCTTGGATTGGGCCATTCATGATGCTTAAAGAATCAAAGCGATTGCGACTGCCAAAAGTAACTGCATAAGGAATGCAGTCACCGCGCATGCGATCAAAAAATGTTTTGGTTTGGGTCTTAAAGAATTCAGAAAACTGACGGTTAATAATCCCAATGCTCTCTGGTAAATTGTCTTCGTTGAAGCTGCGTCTTAGGCAGCCTTGCGCAACGCGGTAATCTAAATTTGCGTCGCTATCTAGCATGAGTTTATCAGGGGCTTTGCGCTGAAATAAGGAAGGATTCAAGCTCATGCTGCTGATTTTTGAGTCTGGCCCTGCGGACTTATCCCTAAAGCCAAGTTGTTTGGAGGTTTGGACAGTCACCTTCTTGCGAGCTTGATCGGAACCTTGGGCTTGAGCCGCATAAGTCAGGCCCGGAGTTGAGCTAAGGAAGGCGCAGCCAGAGAAAATGATTACTCCCTTGATAAACCAGGAGCTAAAAGATGCTTTTTTGTTCACCCTAGGATTATCTAATAATGTGAGCGTACACACGAATAAATTTGCCGTGCTGCAGCAAATTGAATTTAGTTTTTATCGGGCGCTATTTTCAAAACTTCAAAAGCTGCTTTTAATCTTTGTTCGTAATTATGCTTCGTTATGGCTGCTTCATCGGCTGTCCATGTTCTAAATCCGGCACCTTTGACAATGCCAGTTTTGCCACTTTTAACCAAATTCGTTACACAACTGGGCGGTTTAGTGACGTTGGATAAGGAGGGGTATATCAATTCTGCGGCTAAGGTCATTCCTTCCCAGCCCGAAATTTCTTTCTGGGTCATCGGTCCAACAGCGGCATAGCGAAAACCAAAGCTGTAACGCACGACAGTATCAATGTCATCGGGGGTAGCAATGCCTTCCTCAATAAGGGAGAGAGCTTCGCGCATCAATGCATGTTGAATTCAGTTCGCTAAAAATCCAGGAATATCTTTTTTAACAAGCACTGGCTTCATGTTATGTGTGCGATAAAACTCACATAGCTTTTCTGCAAGAGCGAGATCTGGGTGCTCTCCGACAACAATTTCTACTAGTGGCACGATATGCGCAGGCATAAAGTAGTGGGTATTAAACATGCGATGTGCTGTTGCTAGGTCCTTAGCAATATCGCTAAGGAAGCCTGAGCTATTGCTGCCTATTGGAATATACGGGGGTATACGCTGGTCAAGATCAGCAAAAATTTTCTTTTTAAGATCCAATTGCTCCGATACCGTCTTAATCACTAAATCTACGCCAGCCCAGTCTTCCCAAGACTCAAAATATCCACTCTGTATTTGAGGATTGGTTCGAGACCGCTTAGGATTAATCGAATCTGCGTATGACCGAATATCATCCACGCAAACTAAAGCCTTCTCTGTAGTACGACCGAAGATGACGGTATCCGTGCCGCTAGCTATAAAACCAGCAGCTATTCCGCTACCCATGGTTCCTGTTCCGATGACCACCACTTTACTCATATTTGATCCGTACACTCTGAATAGAATGAATGGATTATTCCCTATTCGCACTCCTGTCGGCAAATTAAATTCTCGATACAATCATTTTTTGATTAAGGAGTTTAGATGCCGATTATCGAATCTATTCAAGTTTCCTCAGTAGCGGTGCCGCTGGACAAAGTCACTTCATTTTTTACACGTACAGTTTCTGAGCGTCATTGCTGTTTAGTGAAAGTTCGCAGTAAGGATGGTGTTGAGGGTATCGGTTTTTGTTATGTCGGTAGCGCTGGTGGTGATATTGCTAAGGTTGCTGTAGAGCAATACTAGCCCCAAAACTCATTGGTCAAAATAGCCATCGTAGTGAAGGTCTTTGGATGAAGATGTATAACGAGTCTATCTTGCAGGGACGTGCGGGCGCGGTCATGCGTGGCATTTCTATATTAGATACAGCTCTTTGGGACTTAAATGCGCGTTCAGTCAATCTACCTCTCCATCAATATTTAGGTTCGGTAGTAGATGATCGTGTCCCTGTTTATGCCAGTGGTGGTTACTATTTGGATGGTAAGACCCCCGCCAAGCTAGGCAAAGAAATGGAGTCTTACGTTAAGCAAGGTTTTAAAGCGGTCAAGATGAAAGTAGGGCCTTGTCCCCATCCGAGGAGGAGGCCCGTGTTAAAGCTGCTCGTAAAGCCATTGGCGAGGATGTATTGCTTACCTTAGATGCGAATAATGCTTGGCGTGATTTTTGCCAACCGCTCTTGAATATGTAAGACGTTTTGAAGCTTATAACCCTTATTGGATTGAAGAGCCTTTCTCGCCCGACGCAATTGCTTTGCACGCGGCATTGGCGCGTCAAACCAAAATAAATGTTGCCACTGGTGAGATGGAGGCTGGGCGTTGGCGATTTAGGGAGCTCATAAATTCTGGTGGTGCCGCTATTCTGCAGTCAGATGCTGCAGTTTGTGGAGGTATTACCGAATGGAGAAGAATTTCTGCTTATGCAGATTTAAAAGGCGTGACAGTCTGGCCCGCATTGGATGCACGACTTGCATGCGCCATTAGTCGCCGCCACCCCGAATGCACGCTTTGTTGAGTTCTTTTTGGATGATCAGGCACTTAATTTCCGTAGATTAATCAATAAACAACTCACCTTTAAAAATGGCGACTTGATTCTGCATAAAACACCTGGTTTGGGATTTGAGTTTGATGAAGCGGCTGTGAAGAAATACGCAGGTAAAACTGCTTGGAGCAAGATCTCTTAAACAGAATGATTAAACTCATCCATCATCTTTGGCGTTGAAGTAATAAAGCCCGCATTAGCGGGCTTTATTACACGCGAGATTGAATCATCGTCGTGCAGAGATCATTTCCTTTATGAAGTTCTTGGGTTGAGTTTGAAATGAGTGATAGTTTGGATTACGAGAACCAATCCAAAACCAACAAATCCAACCCAATCTGCTTCAGTGGACGGGTAAGCCAGCGCAACGCCGGATATCACCATGATGACGCGCTCATAGAGCTTCGTTTTTTCAATAAACCAGCCTTGTAGACCGCCCGCAAGACAGATGATTCCAATCACTGCTGTAAAAGAAACCCAGGCAATTTGCATCCAGTCGGCCTGCTCTAATGCAGTAGTAGATCCCATGAGCAGTAAGCTCACCCCAGACTTATTCAAAACAAACATAAATGGCGCCAAAATGGCCGGGGCAACGTACTTCCAGGCTTGCAAAGTAGTCTTATAGGGATTGCCTTTGCAAATGGCTGCTGCAGCAAATGGTGAGAGCGCTGTCGGTGGCGATACTTCAGAGAGCACTGCGTAATAGAAGATGAACATATGGGCAGCAAAAGCAGGTACACCAAGATTGATGAGTGCAGGCGCTGCAATTACTGCGCAAATAATGTATGAGGCAGTAACGGGAACGGCAAGACCAACTACCCAAACAACTAGCGCGGTAAAGATAGTCGTGAGTAAGAGTGAGCCACCTGCATACTGAATCACGATAGAGCTAAATTTCAGACCAAGACCGGTTAATGTGACTGTTCCTACGATAAGGCCAGCTCCAGCACAGGTTGCTGCGATAGCCAAGGCACCGGTTGACCCTGAGGCAAGAGCTTTTGTCAGGTTCGAGTTGTAAAGCCCTTCGAGGAGAGGTTCTTTACCTTTAAACCATGCCCAAGGAATGATGGCGGTATCTTCCCGGAGCATGCTCGAGAGGGCGGAAACAACGGTTGCCCAAAAAACCGACATGACAGGAGAGAATCCCATCAACATAAATACAACAATAGAAATAAGGGAGAAAAAATGGAACCAATATTTTTTTGTGAGTTGCCACGCTGTTTCAGCTGATGAGAACTGAATGCTCTTCATGCCATATTTACGAACATCAATTTCTACCATGACAAACAAGCCAAGATAAAAAAGAATCGTTGGGATGGTTGCCATCAATAACACATCTAAATAGGAGATCTTTAAAAAGTCAGCAATCAAAAAAGCAGCCGCACCTAGCACTGGAGGTGAAATGATGGCACCTAATCCACCTGCGGCTAATAGTCCGCCAGCAGCATTTTTTTCGTAACCCACTTTATCTAGCATTGGGGCTGCGACCGAGCCAACAGTAACTGTTGTAGCAACGCCTGAACCAGATGGGCCGCCTAGTAGAAACGAAGACATCACAATCGTTCTGCCAACTCCGGAGGATTTTCCGCCCATAGCTGCAAAAGAAAAATCAATAAAGAATTTACCAGCGCCCGTAAATTGCAGGAAGGCACCAAAAATAGTGAACAGAATAATCAGGGTTGCAGAGACATCCACAGCCGTCCCATAAATTCCTTCAAGGGTCATGTACATATAGCCCACTAAACGATCAAGGCCATAACCTTTATGGGTCCAAGGCGCTGGTAAGTAATTCCCAAACAAGGCATAGAGTAAGAACAGGACGGTAACCGTAACCAATACCATGCCATTCGTTCTGCGAACGCTTTCGAGAATTAATAGGATTAAGCCAATGCCAATGATGACATCAGTAGGATTGGGCGCAGTATTTCTGTCCATGAAATCATCGCCACCAGTCAGAATGTAATAAGCAATACCCACGGAACCTAGGGCAAAGAGTACATCCCAAAACATCAGACGATTTTTAAAACGTGCTGCTATCGGAAAGCTTAAGAAAACCAGAAAAAGTACTAAGGCTACGTGGATAACACGAAGTTGCTGAGTAGGGACAAGTAAGTAAGCAGCATATAAATGAAATAAAGACATGCCTACTGCAACTAGAGTGATGAATTTAGCTAATAGACCTTTGTA
Organism: Polynucleobacter necessarius; assembly: GCF_900095205.1. NCBI lineage: Bacteria > Pseudomonadati > Pseudomonadota > Betaproteobacteria > Burkholderiales > Burkholderiaceae > Polynucleobacter > Polynucleobacter necessarius. The sequence continues at coordinate 482,056 of NZ_LT606951.1, forward strand.
GTCGTTAGAGTCACCTTCTTCCTGCTTAATGAAGGCGTCTAATTTTTCTTGGGTTTTGTTATCGATAGCGTTTTGATTCATGTCTCAACCTCTATTTTTATATTTATGTACCACTTAAATGCTAAAGGGGTGAGATTAACTCACCCCTTTATTTGATTTGAAGCTTAATTAACTTTAAAGTTCTTTTCTTTGAAGTACTTTAGTGCGCCAGGATGGAAATCAACTGGGGTTGATTTTGCCTTTTGGTTTTCGAGGCTGACATTCATGTATTCCTGATGTGTGCGAACTAGATCGATCTTGTTATCAAACATGGTTTTTACAATCTTATAAGCTTGATCATCTGGCATATTGGCATTAACAACCAATATATTGGCAACAGCAGCAACCTTATTATCCTTTGCCATGCCGCTATACATCGCTTTTGGAATGACGGCTGTGAAATATAAATTGCCATATTTCTTATTCATGATGGGCACCTCATCGGATGTATCCACCATGACAATTTTCATGCCTGGGCTGTTCGCTAAGTCGGTTACAGCTGCAGTCGGTAGGCCGCCCACCCAGAAAAATGCATCTATCTTACGATCTTTGACTGCATTCACTGATTCAGCTACGCTGAGTCGTTCACGCTTGACGTCCTTATCCTTATCTAGGTCTGCTGCCTCTAGCAAGCGAAATGCCATTACCTCCGTTGCGCTACCAGGTGCTCCAGTACTAACGCGTTTACCCTTTAAATCTTTCATGGTTTTGATACCAGTGGAATCGACTGTTACAACATGCATGAGGTTTGGATAAAGAACAACTAGAGTGCGTAAATCTACTTTTTTGCCAGTGAACTTGCCTTCGCCAACCTGAGCGTTTTTAGCGGCATCAGCCATTGAAAAGCCCACATAAGGCTTTCCTGTGCCAATGAGATTTAAGTTATCTACTGAGCCACCAGTTACTTCGGCTGTTGCAGATATACCGGGAACTTTGCTAGAGAGTACAGAGGCCAGTCCACCACCCATAGGGTAGTAAACACCACCAGTTCCGCCCGTAGCTATTGAGATATTTTGCGCGCTCACACCTCCACAAATAAGGCTCAGTGATAAGGCAATGACTTTCGGTAGTTTCATTGTTGTCTCCTATTGACTATTTATTTTTATATTACAGGCCAGGCATGCTGAAGTTAATTGCCTGCAACTCGCTGAGCAGTTGAGCTTGTTGCTCAGCACTTAACTGCATAAGTGGTGGGCGAGCTCTGAGCCATTCTGGATCTTTGCTGTAATGTGCGACTGCTGTTTTCATGCCGGCAATCATTTGATATTTTGCAAAAACACTACGTACTTGATCTAAGCCTGCTTGACGATCATCAGCATTGGATTCCCTCCAATGTGCAGCAAGATCAGCGATAGCCTTTGGGTTCACATTGGCAGTAGCTGAAATACAGCCCACACCGCCAGCACGCAGGGCCGCGCATTAAGAATACTTCGCTACCTGCATAAACACGGAAACCTGCTGGCGCCAGTAATTTAATAACAGATTTGGTGCAGGACCAGTCGCCAGAGCTATCTTTCATCCCCACAACAGTCTTTGGATATTCTTTTGTTAAGCGCTCAAGTAATGACAGGCTTAAATTAATTTTAGTAACTGGTGGAATGTTATAGATGTAAATCTGTAGTGCAGCGCTGCCTACTTTTTGAATGACTTCAGAAAAATATGCAAATAAGCCATCATCAGAAACATCCTTGTAATAGAAAGGCGGCAACATGAGTGCGCCTGCACATTTGTGATTGACGGCATGACGAGTCATATTAACGGTTGCATCAATAGAGGTGGCGCCGGTGCCAGGCATCATGTGCTCTGGATTGAGTCCACCTTCAATTAACGCCGTTAAGGTATTCATTTTTTGTGGAGCAGACATAGAGTTTGCCTCAGAATTCGTATCAAAGATTGCTTGGCCAATACCGTTAACCTCTAACCATTGACATTGTTTTAAAAGTTTTGGAGCGTCTGGGCTGCCATCTGCCTTAAATGGTGTGAGTACAGGTGATAACACCGCAGGTAAGGTGGAAGGGTGCAGAGAAATCGTCATGCTGGCTCCGTTTTAGTTATTTACTTCTGATGGAAGTGGTTGTTGTTTAAAGAAGGCTTCTAAATTATCTACAGCTAAGTTGGTCATAACTATCCGTGTTTCCGAGGTAGCATTGCCAATATAGGGTGTTAACAATACATTATCAAGATCTAAAAAGGCGGGGTTTAGATTGGGTTCGTTTTCAAAGACATCTAAACCTGCACCAGCAATTTTTTTATGTTGCAGTGCATCTAAAAGGGCGTTTTCATCTACAACGCTACCTCGTGCAATATTGATGAGATAACCAGTGGGTCCTAATGCATCTAAAACTTCACTATTCACTAGTTTGTTGGTCTCCGGGGTTAGCTGGGCATGCTAAAATATGACATCACACGCCTTGGCTAAATTCTGAACATTTTGATGGTGGGTGTAGGGTAAGGATTTTTATGAGGTCCCGAATAGGCAATGTCTACCTTAAAGGGTTTTAAACGTCTTGCGAGATCTTGCCCGATACGGCCCCATACCTACGACGCCAACGCGTTTTCCTGCCAAGGTGGTTGTGAGCTCTTGAAGGGCGCCTTGACCAAGCGGTGCTTTTTACGTATTCCTGCGCCTCAGGGAGTTTTCGCAATAGGGCGAGCATCATGCCTATAGCGAGCTCGCATACGGCATCGTTTAGAACACCTGGAGTATTACTAGCCTGAATGCCCTGTTCTTTTAGGTAAGCCAAAGGGAGATTGTCGTAGCCGACTCCACAAGTAGCGATCATCCGAACACTTGGGACTTGTCTAACGAGCTCTTCTGGAAGTTTAAGGTTGGAGCGAATCAAAATTGCCTGAAAATTACCAGTCGGAGCTGGTTGCATGAATATCTAAATGGCGAGTAGGCATAAGGCGGCGATCAATCTCCGCCTGCATAATTTCAGGGAAATGGCCGACCTGTAACACCGAATTGACGGGGATCATGTCTCACTATCCTTTTTATTGGAATAATGACCCCATTGTATGAGGATTTTTAAGAAAAAGTCCGTACCCCTTTAGGAGAAATTCATGTTATTCACCCCAGCCGAAACGAAGGTGGTCATTGTTGGTGGCGGCACTATGGGTGCTGATGTTGCGGCTGTATGTGCTCGAGGGGGCTGTGCGGTACAGGTGGTCGAGCCAACTACAGAACGACGCGCGCTGTTGCCAGATTATTTTGCCAATACGATGGCCGAACTCGGTTATGAGCACCGTGTTCATCTTCTCAGTGTTGCGGGCACGCTCGAAGAAGTAGATTGGTCTGACATTGATTTGGTGATTGAGTGCGTTCCTGAGCGCTTAGATATCAAACGAGAGTTATTTGCGAAGTTGGAGAGGTATGCAAAACCTGAAGCAGTATTGGCTAGCAACAGTACCAGTTTCCCAATTAGTCAGATTGCAAGCGGCTTAAAAACAGCAGCCAGAATGATTGGTTTGCATTTCTTCATGCCCGCCCATTTAGTGCCTTGTGTAGAGGTCGTTTATGGTGAAAAGACTTCACCGATGGTTGGTGAAAGTCTTTCGCGTCTGATGACGGCATGTGGCATGGTGCCAGTTACCGTTAAAAAAGATCTCCCTGGATTTCTGGCTAATCGCTTGCAGCACGCACTATCACGTGAGGCTTTTGCGATGGTGGATGCGGGCATATGCACGCCGGAAGATATTGATAAGGCGGTGCGCTTTGGTTTTGGTTTTCGGTATATAGCGGCCGGTCCAGCAATGCAACGTGATCATGCTGGCTTAGAAGTGCACGGCGCTGGCGGCGCAACTATTTACCCTACATTAAATAATTCACCGACGATAGCGAAATGTCTAAGTGATCGAATCGCTAGCGGTAAATTTGGTATGAAAACTGGCGAAGGATTTTTTACTTGGACCGCTGAATCGATCAAAGCGGAACGCGAGCGCTACTAAGAAGCATTGCGTGCAGGGCTAAAAATTATTCAGAAAGATTTGCCGGAAATTAAATAGTGACAAAAGGGGTAAAGCGTTAACCCCTTAAAACAGACAAGATTTAAGAAATATCTTTTAAATGCAATTTGCTAAGGTGTGGAGCAAGACGATGCGTAATCAATACGACGGCAATCGTCGCGATTCCGCCAAAGACAATAGACGGCACTAGACCCATTAAGCTAGTTGCAATGCCGGATTCAAGAGCGCCTAATTCATTCGATGAGCCGATAAAGATGCCATTAATGGCGCTGATTCTGCCGCGCATATGATCTGGAGTCGTCAGTTGCATGATGCTGCCACGAATGACGACAGATACAGAATCAAAACAACCGGATGCAAATAGAAAGAAAGCGCAGAGCCATAAATTACTAGAGATTCCAAAGACAATCATAGTCACGCCAAATCCAGCAACTGAGATGAGTAAATGTTTGCCTGAATCAGTCAGGATCGGGCGGCGAGCTAAATAAATGCCTGTAATCACAGCGCCCCTGCTGCAGGCGCGGCACGCAAAATGCCCAGAGTCTCAGGGCCAGCAGCATCAAGCACTTCTTTAACAAAGGCTGGAAGAATAGCTACTGCACCACCCAAAGAGAACGGCAAACATATCAAGCGCCATGATCCCTAAAATTAGTTCATGTTTTTTGACGTAATGAAAGCCTTCTAAAAAACTTTTCAGAAAGTAATTTGGTAAGCCGCTACTTTTTTCTTGTACAGCAGTAATGAAGGTGATTCCAAACCCACTGCGCCACATAAGGCAGCGAGTAGGTAGGTCCACTCTAGGCCTGCTAAGCCGATCATGAATCCGCCCAAGCCTTGGCCCCGCTACGACACAAATTTGAAAGGCAGATGAAGCATAGGTCGTATAACGGGGTAGCTGATCCCTTGGTATGATTTGTCCGAAAAGCGCTTGATAAGAGAGTCTCAATAAGGCACGACCAATGCCGATAAAGGCTACTGCGGTGAAGATCAGTGGTACCGGGGGAGAAAGCCAGTCTAGCGCAATCGCCGTCAAAAATAAGGCTACGGCAATATGAATGAGGCAGGCAATTGCAGCAATCCACTTGCGAGAATAGTGATCACAACTGCATGACCGGAATAAAGAGCAAGCGCAAAGTAGGGCACCAGTTCTGCAAGCCCAATCAACCCAAGAGAAACTACGCTATTGGTAATCTCATATAGATGTCAGCCTACCGCTACCATCGTAATTTGGTAGCTCAGCGTCGCGCCAATGCGATAGAGCAATAGGGTTCTAAAAGCTTTGCCAGGATTCATGAATTCCATCCATTTTAGAGGAGAAGAGGATTATCCTTAAGGGATGAAGAAGATTATTCGTGTCTGGGATTTGCCAATCCGTTTATTCCACTGGTTATTGGTGCTTTGCATTATTGGAAGTTTTATTAGCGTCAATATTGGTGGGAATGCCATTCAGTGGCACGCCTATTTTGGCTACAGCGTTTTGACTTTATTGATCTTCAGAATCATCTGGGGCTTTGTCGGCTCTACACATGCGCGATTTACCTCTTTCTTTCCCAATCAAGAAGCAATTCTGAATTATCTCCGCGGTAAATCACCTCGTGTCCTTGGGCATAACCCATTGGGTGCGCTGTCGGTGTTTGCATTGCTGTTTGCTTTATGCGTGCAAGTAACGACAGGTTTATTTGTGGATGACGAAATCGCTTTTCAGGGACCGCTAGCGAAATATGTGTCTGGCACGGTAGTCTCATTTTTATCGGAGATGCATGAAGGTAATCAAGTGGTGATCTACGTCCTCATTGCTATTCATATTGGAGCGATTTGGTATTACAAGAAATTCAAGGGCGAAAATCTAATCAAGCCGATGATCAGTGGCGATAAGGAAATCGCCTCAAGCGAGGAGGCCCAATACTTGCCTACTGATTTGAGTCGTGACTCCAAGGATGGAGTGCTGCAGCGTAGTTTTGCTCTGCTACTCTTAAGTGTGATTGCGGTGACCGTGGGTTACTTTAGCAGTAAGTAAGCACAGACAATATAAATTACTTCTTCTTGAAGTCGTCATGGCAGCCTTTACAGGTTGCGCCTGCTGCGCCAAAAGCTTTCTTAATATTCTCGAGATCACCAGACTGTGCTGCGGTATTGAGATTGGCTACAGCTAATTGCATCTTGTCAGCAGCGGCTTTGAACTTAGCGTTATCGGACCAAGTGTCTGCCTGAGCTTTGCCACCTTTGGTGCCAGGACCAAAAGCTTGCCAAGGCAATGTGGAAATCATGGCAACGACAGCGGCATTTTTGGCAACCTCATCTTTATTGTAAGGTGCTTCGCCTTTGACAACGGCGCCAATTTTTCCAAATGAGTTAGCCATTACAGTAAAAGCACTTTGACGATATTTAATTGCATCTTCCGGTTTTTGAAATTGTGCAAATGCAACGCCTGTACCTATCGCCAAAACGGATGCGGTAGTTGCAAGGATTAATTTTTGTAGTTTCATGATGGTTCTCCGTTAATCAGGTGTGCTGAGTTGATTCAGCATATCCCAGATTCGTTATTTTTGGTTAAAAAATCATTCTCAGGGGGGTAGTCAATAATAGGATGAGCCATTCAAAGAAGCTCATTAGAGGCGTCATCCAGAGGCTGCCAATTATTCCGGTAAATACCAGGCCAAGGACGATGAAGAATCCCCATGGCTCGAGTCGTCCAAGCGCTATTGATTGACGAGCTGGCAACAAGCTTGAAAGAACTCGGCCGCCATCTAATGGAGGAAGTGGAAAGAGGTTGAATACCAATAAACCCAGATTCCAGGTAATTCCTGCTTGAGACATCGAGATTAAAAACTTCTCATTCACTCCCAGACCCACAAGCACGATTAAGAGGATGAGCCAGATTAAGGCCTGGACGAAGTTAGAACCCGGACCCGCTAAGGCGACCCAAATGGAGTCAATCCTAGGGTTTCTGAGGCGTTCAAAATTCACCGGTACTGGCTTGGCATATCCCACTAAAAAAGGGGACCCAGTGAGCAATAAGACTAGAGGAATCAAGATTGTTCCCACGGGATCGATGTGTTTGGCAGGGTTTAGGCTGACCCGACCGAGCATATAGGCGGTGTTATCCCCAGATTTGCGGGCCGCATATCCATGGGCTGCTTCGTGGATGGTGATGGCAAAAATCAAGGGAATCGCATTAATGGCGACGGCTTGGATAGAATAGTCAGCAATCATGGCAATATGATATCCATAGGAGCTCAAAGTGACAGACGAAAAGAAACCCGATTCAAAAACTCCAGTAAAAGCGGTAGTAGCGAAGCCGCCAGCACGTCCACCCGTCCCAAAAGGGCCTTCTGGCCCAGCAGGAAGGCCTCAGGCAGGCTTTGGCGAGGGAAAAGGCATGATCCGTAAGGGCCGGGGTCGCGGGCGATAGTGGATAATTATACTATTGATTAATGTGTTTACAGAGGATTTAGCATGAACGAATGGCATAACGAATCTAAAGAAGAGATCAACAAAAAGATCATTACGTTGATTGTGATGTTAGCAGCCGCTACTAGCTTGGCTATTTTGTTTGCATTGGTTGCGGCACATACAGGTTACGTATTCGGTTAATCGGTATTAATGACTAGCCACGCCAACCTGCAGTATTCGCTGGCCATGGCAGTCCGATGTATGCCATAGAGCCCAACCGCTACACTGAGGCTTGGGGGGTCGGCTCTCGGAAAATCATTAAAGCGTCCTGACGCTATCTTGGTGATTTCTGCGCATTGGGTAACTCGAGGAACTTGGGTTACTGCAATGGCAAAACCAAAAACTATTCACGATTTTGGTGGTTTCCCCCAGGCCTTATTTGATATTTAATATCCAGCGCCAGGAAGTCCTGCTTTGGCTGATCGCGTTTAAGAGTTGTTGAGGCGCGTTCCCGTGGTGCTCGAAGAAAATGAATGGGGCATTGATCATGGCGCTTGGTCGGTTCTGAAGTATATGTATCCCAATGCTGATGTACCTGTAGTGCAATTAAGTTTGGATGGATCAATGTCTGCTCGTGAACACTACGAGTTAGCTAAACAACTTCGTCCTTTGCGAGATGAAAATATTTTGATTCTTTCTAGTGGCAATATTGTTCATAACTTGCGTACTATTCATTGGCAAGATGGCGCAGAGCCATATCCTTAGGCAAAAGACTTCAATGAGTTTTTTGCTTCTGAAATCCATGTAAATCATCATGATCTTGTAATTGATTGGGAGCGCTATGGTGACGCCGCCTATCTTTCGATACCAACTGCAGAACACTACTGGCCTGCTTTATATACCCTAGCTTTACAGCAAGAGGGGGAACATGCCAAAATTTTTGTCGATGGAATTGAGATGAGTTCAATTAGCATGCTGGGTTTTTCCATTCAATAAAGAGCAGACTATGTGGGTATCTATCTTTGCTATTTTCTTTGGCGCAGGCTTGGGCGCCTTGCTGAGAGCTGGATTTAATTTTTTAACTGTCGGTATCGCTTCAGTTGTCCCAATGGGAACCTTTTTAGTGGGTGGCTATCTGATTGGAATCGCAATTGCCTTCTTTAGTAACAATCCCAACTTCTCTCCCGAGTGGAGGCTCTTTGTCATCACAGGTTTTCTCGGAGGCTTAACCACCTTCTCAAGTTTCTCTGCTGAAGTAGTAAACCTAATACAAAAGGGGGGGGAGCTTACTTGGGCCTTAGGTACAGCGTTGTTGCACCTCATCGGCTCACTTGCGCTCACTTTCTTGGGTATTCTGACTTACTACCAAGCGCTCAAATAAAATTAGGGGCTCTAAGCCCCTAATGTCATTCTGTATCTATTTCTTTATTCTGGTTTAATGTTCGCTGTTTTTACAACACCACTCCATTTGGCCGCTTCAGATTTAATGAGAGCGGCAAATTCAGAGGGACTTCCTCCACCAATCTCATTACCCTGTGACAGCATCAGCTCTCTCAATTGAGAGATCTTTGAGAGCCTCATTGTGGCAGCCGTATTTAATTTATCAATAATCGCTTTAGGCGCAATCAAGCCTTGCCAATTTGAGGACTTCAACTTTTGGGTAACCTAGCTCTACAAAGCTCGGCACATTAGGCAATAAAGGCGAGCGCTTCTTGCTGGTAATAGCCAGAGGGCGAATTTTATCAGCCTTAATGCTTGGTGCTGCAGAGTACATCTGATCAAACATGAGATCCACATTGCCAGCTATGAGATCGGTTAAGGCGGCAGACCCACTCTTATAAGGAACATGAATCATTTGGATGCCTGCATTTAGCTCAAAAAGTTCGGCAGAAAGTTGATGGCTGCCCCCGATCCCTCCTGAAGAAAAAGTTAATACCCCTGGCTTTGCTTTTGCTGCTGCAACAATATCTTGAACATTCTTATATGGGGAATTGGGGTTGACTACTAAAACTAGAGGACCTTTTTCAATCAATATGATTGGAGTGAGATCTGTCTCGGGGTCATAGCGCAAATTACCAAAGAGAGTTTTATTAACAGCCATTGGTGCAAAGTTACCCATGCCGATGGTGTATCCATCTGGCGCAGCTCGAACAATGGCTTCTGTACCAATATATTGCCGCCTGCCCCAGGTTTGTTATCGACAACGATGGGTTGTTTAAGAATGACACTCATCTTTTGAGTAATTTGCCGACTTCTAGAATCAGCGCTGCCCCCGGCACCGTATGGCACGATGAAATTAATGGGCTTATTTGGTAGTTGCTTTGCGCTAAAGATCCGTTGCTAAATATGAATAGCAGGCTGATTAAGCAAATGGAGAAGTTTTGAAAAAGTCGCATATGTATTTTGTGGTGCTCCGTAAGGCGATTAGATGATTCCGAGTGCACCCAATAAACCTCCAATTGCAATGAGACAAAGCGGGTGCCAACGTGTAAACAATGTAAAGCCGATAGTAGCTAGGGTCAAGACATAGGCGGTTGCGCTGTGATTAATTTGAATGGCAATTTGCCATGCTGAAGCAAGTACAAGGCCAATCGCTAAAGCAGCTGCGGCATATTGAATAGACTTCTTGGTGATCGGATCCTTGATGCCTAAGATAAGTCTTTGTAAGAAGTAACTAAGGATAGAGGAAGGCCACGCTATGGCTAGCGTTGCAAGAAATGCTCCTAATACTCCAAAAATATGCCAGCCTAATAAAGTGACCGTCATAAAGTTAGGTCCTGGTGCTGCTTGAGCGATAGCAAAGTAATCTGAGAATGTTTGCAGATTAATCCAGCGCTCTTGATAGACCGCTAAGTTTAATAATTCTGGCAGTAATGCATTTACGCCACCAAACGCCACTAGCGAAAAGGCTGATAGCTTAAGGAAGATGCTTAAAAGCATACTCATTAACGAAGTGCTTTCTTGCGCGCTAAGAAAAGCGCTAATGGTAAAACTGCAAGTACTACCCACCTCAATCCAAGATGAAAGTACGTTATAGCGCAAAAGGTGATGGCAACTACCAGAAGCATTAGCGGAAAGCGGAACTCAACGCGTAGCATCTTGAAACCCGTAGATGCAATGAGACCCACACCTACTACAGGGATGCCTCGTAAGAGTCCTTTTACTGTATCTAGATAACTGTAGTGTTGATAGAGCATAGCCAATATCAACACAATGGCAATGGGTCCGAGTGTTAGGCCAAGGACTGCTGCAATAGCACCCCTTGCTCCTGCAAAGCGTGAGCCGACACAAACTGCTAGGTTCACAATATTTGGCCCAGGAACAATTTGGCAAATTCCGAGGATGGCGCTAAATTCTTCAGAGCTAAGGATTTTGTCTCGCTCTACTAAGGTTCTTCTCGCTCACGGAAGTACGCCACCAAAACCCGACATTCCAATCTTGCTAAAGCTAATAAACAGTTGTGTAGGTGTCAGGTTATTCACGGATGCAGTTTGGTGCAAAAAATTATTGAGGTTTAAAAGGGTGTGGCAAAGGTCTGTTTTCTAGCCACGCTTCCAAAGTCTCTGTAATACCTTTTGAGAAAGTTTCAAAAATGGGTTCGGCGATAAACCCAAGATGAGGTGTGACTAATAAGTTTGGAGTATTGCGCAGGGCGTCATTTTCAGGGAGTGGTTCAATATCAAAGACATCGACTGCGGCTTGCCCAGGTCTACCTTCGGCAAGATCTTTCTGAAGATCGGGCATGTTAATGAGTGCAGCTCGTGAAGTGTTGACTAGGATAGAGTCAGGACGCATGAGGGCTAATTGATCTGCGCTGATTAATCCTTTTGTTTCTGGCCCAGCCACTAAGTGCATGGTGACAACTTTGGAGGTTTTGAGAAGCTCTTCTAGGCTAACACGCTGTAGCGTTTTCAGCAGCAGCACGTTCTGGGGTCATGCGTGGGCTCCAAGCTACTACTTCCATGCCAAATGCGGCTCCAACGCGCGCCAACTCGGCTCCCTATGGCACCAAGACCCATAATCCCCAAGCGCTCACCAGAGAGCATCGGCAATAGAGACATTGCATCTCGCCAACCTCCAGAGGAGATGAGTTTGTTTTCTTCTATGATTCGTTTAGACGCACCTAGAATCAAAGCCCATGTGAGTTCTGCGGTAGTTTCTTTAGAGGGTCCACCGGGCGTGCACGCCATCGGAATATTTCTGGAAACTAAAGCAGATGCTTCCAGGGTGCCGTTGCGTTCACCAGTAAACATTAAAAACTTGAGTTTAGGTAAGCGAGCGATCATCGCCTCGTTAAACGGAGATCGATCCCTGACGATGGCTATAGCATCGGCATCCTTTACAGCCTCATATAGAGGGCCTCATCTCGCAAGGGCTCATGATGTATGGTGAGATTCGCTTGTTAGTCTAACTTATCCCAATCGGAAAATCTACGCAGCGCACGTTCGTAATCTCCAAGCACAACGATGTTAGGTAATGAGGCCATAAAGGGAAAGCTTTCAGTAAAGATTAGTCAGGAGTGCAAAGGCTTAGAATTTGTTTGAGGTCGGGTGCTTGCCCCAGTTTCCAAAGAGCTGAAATGAGTTGACGAGTTTTTTAGCGCCAATAATTGGTTCAGCTAAGCTGGTGAACTGTTGTTCTAAGTTGGCATCGCTCATTGGGTTTTCTACAGAGCCAATTGCATTCTTCACGAAAATATGAACTTCTTTGCCGTCCTTTAAATAGGCTTTGACATCCACGGAAGCTTCGCTAATAGAGGTGTCTCAGTGGTTGCATTCACTTTAGCGCGCAAAGCAACAACGTCAGGGCGGTTCACGATATCGTCAGCATATTCCCCTTCACCGGCTTGGCCAAACATTAAACCTACGGCACAGCCGTGATAAACGCTGAACTTCCCTTCGAGTCTATCCTTAGGAGTTTTCTTGCCAGTTAATTCCAATACCAATGGATGTACACGTAATTCAATGCGTTCGACATCTTCTGTTTTGACTCCTTGGGCGCGTAATTGTGCACAAGCATCAATAGCTGGATGGATTACGATGCCACAAGCAAAGGGCTTGTATGTGTTGAGGGATATCTCAAAAGACTTTCCAAGGGCTCGGTCGATCTCGGTCCAATCACACTTTGTTGTGAAACGGTTTGCATATAACCGCGACCAGCTTCTAGCGCTTTAGGGCTTGCTGTAAAGCCATGCTTTGCTAGTAGCGCTGAAAGTGTTGTCCTGCGCGTGCTGCGCCACCTGGATGAAATGGATTTGTCATAGCGCCGAATTGTTCGCGCATACCTACAGGTTGAGACGCTGCAATACCCAAAGCCATCGTTGTTTTTTGAAGATCAAGACCCATTAAGCGAGAGCATGCAGCAACAGAACCAAGCATGCCAGTAGATCCTGTGATGTGCCAGCCGCGATGGTAATGGTCTGGGTACATCGCGTTGCCTACTCGGCATGCGACATCAATTCCGAGAATTAAAGAATCAATCATTTGACGACCATTTGCGTTCATATGTTCGCCAAGAGCGAGAATGGCTGAGGCAATAGGACCAGCTGGATGGATTACGGTTTTGAGATGAGTGTCATCAAAGTCAAAGGTATGCGAGCTAATGCCATTAATCAAAGCAGCACCGCCCATGTCTACTTTGTCTTTGCGACCCAAGATACTTGCCTGTGGTGCTGGTTGAAATTCACGAATAGCGGCTAATGAAGATTCAACGCTTTCATGATTAGCAGCGCCGATAGCGCAACCAAGCCAATTTAAAAAAGTGCGATGTGCTTCGTGCTCCACTTCTGGTGTCCAGCCTTGACTTGGGTGCGTATTAACAAACTCTGCCAAAATTTTAGTAACTGACGGGGCATTTAGATCGGCTGCAGCGGCAATGGCGTGTGACATATTAGATTTCCTATGATTGATGTCGTTAATTTGTAGATGGATAAATAATGAACAATTTATTCAATTTCAATATTGCGATCTTTGGCAACTTTTGCCCAGCGTGCAATATCTTCTTTGATGTAATTAGTAAATTGAGCGGGTGTCATGGGCATTAATGTCATTGCTTCGCTCGTCATCTTTTCTGAGAAGTCTGGCAAAGCGAGAACCTTATTTAATTCTGCATTGAGTTTTGCTACGATAGCTGGCGGTAAGTTAGCAGGACCTACTAAACCATACCATTGCTGGCCATCAAATCCGTTGTAACCCAATTCTTTAAAGGTCGGAATATTGGGTGCGGCCGAACTACGCTTAGATCCAGTGATTCCTAAGCCACGCACTCGGTTGGTATTGATGTAGGGAAGTGCGGCAAACAGAGTGGGGAACATGGCTTGGGTTTGGCCCGCCAATAGATTGGTATATGCAGGACCTACACCGCGATAGGGAACATGCACCATAAATATTCCAGCGGCTAACTTGAGTTGCTCCATGCCAAGGTGGGTAAGGGTGCCAGGACCAGCTGAGCCATAACTTAACTTAGCTGGGTTCTTTTTTGCGTAATCCACAAACTCTTTAAAGTTCTTAATTGGTAAATCAGGATTAATGATGAGGACGTTAGGTGTTGCTCCAATCATCCCAATTGGCGTGAAATCCTTGATGGCGTCATAAGGTAATTTACGTACCGCAGGATTGGTTCCATGAGTACCCACATAGGCAATCATGAGGGTGTAGCCATCAGCCGGCGCTTTAGCAGTTGCTTGAGAGGCAATGGCACCGCCACACCGCCACCCATATTTTCTACAACGACTGTTTGACCGATCGAGCGAGAAAGCTTTTCTGCAACCGCACGCGCAATATTATCTAAACCACCTCCAGCGGCCACTGGCGCTATCAGTTTGATGGGCTTAACCGGATACGTTGGAGCAGTGCTTTGTGCCTGCACATTGAAGTGGGCTATCAATCCCAAAAATATAAACAGAAAGAATGGTAAAAAAATCGGCTTTTGCCGATGAGTAGATTTAGACATGTCTCGAGTCCGATTTATTGTTATTTGTTATTTTTACAGCTTAGTACTTCTACTATTGATGACCCCCAAACTCTTAGGTCATGCTGGCTTTAAGCTTTTTCCGAATGGAGCGCTCCACTGGTATTGAGTCGAGATTGGGTTCTAGCGCCTCACGCTCATCAAAGACAAAGCAGCTACCTTGATAATGCGCAGAACCAACCTCTTCAAAATATTTTAGTATTCCACCCTCAAGTTGGTAGCTGTGCTCCATACCAATCTCACGCATGTAAAGACCAGATTTTTCGCAGCGAATACCACCAGTGCAGAAACTAACCAGTGTTTTATCTACTAGTTCTTCTTTGTGCGCAGAAATTGCCGCAGGAAACTCAGTGAATTTTTCGATATTGAAATGCAAAGCATTCTCAAATGTGCCATAGTCAACTTCAAACGCGTTGCGAATATCTATCATGACGACCTGACGACCAAGATCATCAGTTCCACGATCCAACCATTCTTGTAATTTCTTAGGACTAATGAAATTTGCGCGACCTTCTTCTGGGCGAATGGCTGGGTGATTCATGCGGATGATTTCATTTTTCAGCTTAATCAACATTTTTTTGAAAGGCTGATCTTCTGACCAACTCTCTTTTGCGGTGAGTGGTGCAAACCGAGGGTCTGTGCGCAACCAATCTAAAAATCCGCGCAGTTCATCCGTTTTACCTGCTAAGAACATATTGATACCTTCGCCAGTCAATAGGATGGTGCCTTTGAGTTGGCGAGCATGACATTCATCTAGCATCTTGGCGCGTAACACCGGTAAGTCATCTAGGCTGACAAATAAATAGGCGGCAATATTCAGGATCGACTTCATTTTTCTCTCACTTGGCTACAACCGCATTATCGAGCAAATAGGCTGCGGGGGTGTTAACCTTGAGGTTTTATTGATAGGAGACAACCCCATGTTGGACTTAACAAAATCGGCCAAAAGAGCCTTTAAAAACATCATATTAGGCATATTTTTGGCCTTAGGGCTAAGTGGGTTTGTGCTGGCACAAATAGCAGGAACTGGGACTTAGCCTACCCAAAAATCTATTCGCCTGATAGCAGTATTTTCGCCGGGTGGCTCAGTTGATCAAGTCGCATGGGTTTTAGCTCCCGCATTACAGGCTGAGTTAAAGCAAAACGTGATTGTTGAAAACGTTGGTGGCGCTTCCGGTGTGATAGGCACTTCAGCAATGACCCGATCCGATCCTGATGGCTACACCTTTGCAGTCGTCTTTGATACCCATATGGCGTGAATCCCAGCCTAAAAGATAAGCTTCCCTATGACTCTATTAAAGATATCGCGCCTGTGATTTTGGTTGGTACATCACCAATGGTTTTGGTTGCCAGTAAGAAATCTGGTATTACTAGTTTTAAGCAGTTAGTCGATCTCTCTAAGACGGGTAAATAGTTATGGTTCGATTGGTATTGGTAGTTTGGGCCACTTAGCAATGGCTCGCCTGGCAAAACAAGCTGGCTTTGATTGGAACCATATATATCCCTTATCGCGGTGGAGGCCCTTTGATGCAAGATGCTCTGGGGGGTCAAGTTGAATTGGCAGTCGGTTCAGAATTTTTGGTGAAGCCTCATATTGATAGCGGTGGCGTTATTCCTTTGGTGATCACTACCGCTAAGCGTTCACCTTCACTGCCTAATGTGCCAACGATTTCTGAGAGTGGCTTTTCCGGGCTTTAGTGCTCCAGCCTGGTGGCGGTATTGGCCCCAGGCAAAACTCCTCCAGCGATCGTGGATTCTATGAACAAGGCTTTGAATAAAGCTTTGAAATCACCAGCAGTAGCTGAAAAGTTTAAAGCGCAAGGCATCCAAATTGTTGGTGGAACTCCTGCTGCCGCTCAAGACTTTATTGGTAAGCAAATTGGGATCTGGGGCAAGTTCTTCATTGAAAACAACATTAAAGAAACCGCTTAGTAAGAAGCATTTATAAAAGGCATCTATGTCAGAACGTTTAATTCCGTATCAGCCAATGGATTTGGCTGAGCCAGCAGAATTAGTAGCCGCTATACGTGAGAGACGTGGTGGTCAGTTCATTAATTTAGATCGTATGCTTTTGCATAGCGTTCCGATTACAGAGGGTTGGAACCATTTCATTGGAGAGATTCGAAACAATCTTTCTTTGGATCCAAAACTACGTGAGTTAGCCATGTGCGGGGTTGCAGTATTGAATGGTGCCGAGTACGAATTCTTTCACTATGCCCCTCCCTTTAAAAAGGCGGGCGGCTCTGAAGAGCAGGTACAAGGCTTACGCTTGATCGGGCAGTCAAATTTTCCAAAAGACTTGTATTCCCCAGTAGAGAATGATGATGCTGAACTCACCCTTCAAATGACGCGCAATATCAAAGTAGATCCAGAGTTAATGAAGCGTTTGCAAAAGGCTTTGGGAAGTACTGATACGGTAGAGTTAGTGACGGTGATTGCCGCTTACAACATGGTGTCCCGTTTTTTAATTGCATTGGATGTTCATCCTGAAGAGCACCCTCCAGCCTAAAGGGATAAGATTTCCACCAATATGATCCGCAATATCCAAACGATTATTCCTGGTATCGCCACTTCTGATGGCGCAGGCGTAAAGTTGCGTCGCAGTCCTAGGCGGGCAGAATCAAGTTAGGTTAGATCCTTCTTTAATGTTGGACGAATTTTCTTCTAATGACCCGAATGACTATGTAGCAGGTTTTCCAGCTCATCCACATCGGGGTTTTGAGACGGTGACCTACATGCTGGAGGGGCACATGTTGCATGAAGACCATTTAGGTAACCAAGGGCATCTAAAGACCGGTGGCGTACAATGGACGACGGCAGGGCGCGGCATTATTCATTCTGAGATGCCTCAGCAGGTGAGCGGTGCTATGCGCGGCTTTCAACTGTGGATTAATCTGCCTGCCAAGGAAAAGATGAAGGCTGCGGGTTATAAAGATATCCAAGTAGAAGATATTCCCAAGATTGTTTTAGAAAATGGCGGTTCGGTTAAGGTGATCGCGGGCCACATACAGCCAAAATGGCAATGAAATTCAAGGCCCAATTCAAGGTATTATTACTGCACCATTATTTTTTGGATGTCTACTTGCCAGCTGATGGAGAGTTTGATCACCGCATTACAAAAGAGCTTAATGCATTTGTTTATGTTTACGAGGGTGAATTGGAAATTGGTGGCCCTATGCAGTCGGTTCCAAAACAGGCTGCCATTGTTCTTGGCGATGGTGATCGCCTAAAGGCGAAAGCAGGGCCTACCGGTGCACAATTTATTGTTCTAGTAGCTTTACCTCTTCACGAACCCATCGTTCAATATGGCCCTTTTGTTATGAATACGCGTGCTGAGATTGAACAAGCAATTGATGATTATCAAAATAATCGTTTTGTGGTTTCCTAGGTGAATCAATCAACAACCCTTCAATGGAAGGATGGTGATCAAGTCCACAGTGCTAATTGGCATTCTGAAAATGGTATTGCATCTCATAAAAAGATTCAGCTCGTTGACGATGCTCTGACTGCGGATATTGCTTATCGCCTAGCTTGTGAAGGCACTGCAATGCTTTATAAGGGCGACTTTCAGAATGCACGGCAACTCTTACAGGCCTTAGTGCGCAGAGTAGATAAGCCCTCCAAGAAATCCACGAGAGCCGATAGAGTTGCAAAAGAAAAATCCAGGAGTCCATTTGACACATTCAATCTTCATCGCCTTGCTCAATCGCAGCGTGCCCGTATCTTGGGGATGGTGTTGATTCCAATCAACGCTTGACCATAGTATCTCTTTAAGACGCGCTCCTGACGTGGCCCAGGCTTGTCTAGAGGCCTATGGCGTGCAGTCTGAATCCTACGTTATCTCCTTGTGAATTGCTTGGTGTGATTAGTGCCCATGAGTGGCGCAAGAAAGGCGTGCCTATTCTAGCTAGGGATAATGAGGAGATTCGTATATATCCTCATTATGGAGTGTTCTCACCAATTCGCGGTGAATATGTCGAGCTCGTCTTAAGGACGCCACTTCCAGCAGCAATAAAGCAATACTCGGTTGCATTTGATGTAGGTACGGGAACCGGAGCATTAGCAGTGGTATTAGCAATGCGAGGATTCAAGAAATTATTGCGACTGATTTAGATGATCGTGCGATTGCCTGTGCGCAAGAAAATATCACTTGTTTGAATTTGGCTGACTACATTGAAATACAAAAGAAGAATTTATTTCCAGAGGGTAAAGCAGCGTTAATTGTTTGTAATCCACCGTGGATACCAGCCAGACCAAGTTCATCACTAGAGCATGCCATATATGACCCAGATAGCCGAATGCTGAAAGGTTTTTTGCATGACTTAAAGAGCCATCTTCTCCCAGATGGCGAAGGGTGGCTTATTTTGTCGGATCTTGCGGAATATCTTGGTTTACGGAGTCGAGAAGAATTGTTAGCGTGGGTTGAAGAAGCTGGGCTCATAGTGGTTGGCCGCCACGATACAAAACCAGAGCATCAGAAAGTATTTGATGTTAATGACCCACTCCATTTCGCAAGATCACGGGAGTTAACCTCGCTATGGCGATTACGTCTGAAATGATCCTAAAATTGACAATTTAAACCTGAAGAATTCAGCATGCTCACACAAGTCTTGGTTGCTTTGCAAGCACATGATCTGCCAAGGGCGGAGTCTCTTTTAAGGGGGATCATTCAGTCCACGCCTAATCATCCTGATGCTATGCATCTGATGGGGGTGGTATGTGGCATGCAGGGGCGCCCCAATGAGGGGCTCTCCAATTTTTTCAAGATTGCCTCCTCCTGACTCCTCAGGATGCATTGTTGCACTTTAATTTGGCAAAAGAAAGCCTTCTCTTCATTGCAAAGAAATGCGGAAGCTCTGGAGCATCATCAGCAGGCAGCCAATCTGGATCCTACCAATCAAGATATTTGGCTTAATTACGGTAGAAGCCTGGATAACCTTAGAAAAAGAGAAGAGGCTTTAGTCTGTTATGAAAAGGCCGTCACACTTAAGCCAGACTTGATGGAAGGTTGGTTTAATAAGGGAAAAATTTTTGGAGAATTAAAGCGCTATGAAGAAGCTTTGAACGCTTATGTCATGGCCTATAAACTTAGACCTACAGAGCCATTTTTACTTGGAATTATTCTGCATTACAAGATGTTGATTTGCGATTGGGTAGACCCTGAAGGTCTTTATCAACACATTCAAAGAGAATTAAGAAATGGTGTAAAAGTGGTTGAGCCATTTGGCTTTCAGGGAATCTCATGCTCTGAAGGCGATCTTTTGTTAGCGGCAAAAATTTTCGCTAATGAACGCTATCCTATGAATAAAGATCACTCCGATATGCATAGACCGCGTAGTGAAAAAATAAGAGTGGCTTATTTATGTGGAGAATTTAGAGATCAGGCTACTTCAGTATTAATAACTGGTGTATACGAATCTCATGACAATGAAGAATTTGAAATTTATGCTTTAGATAACGGATGGAATGATCAGGGAGTGCTACGAAGTGGGATGGAAAAGGCTTTTAAAGAAATGATTGATATAAGCCTGATGCCTGATCAGGCTGTAGCAGGCTTGATCAAAAAACTTAATATTGATATTTTGATTAATTTAAATGGATATTTTGGTGCAGCGCGTCCCAATGTATTTGCTCTCTATCCTGCGCCAATACAAGTAAATTTTCTGGGGTTTCCTGGAACCTTAGGCGCTCCCTATATGGATTACCTCACTGCAGATCCGATTGTTGTTCCTCCAGAAAGTCGTGAGTTTTACGTTGAAAAATTGCTTACATGCCTAATAGCTATCAAGCAAATGATTCAAAACGCATGATCTCTGACAGACAGCTTTCAAGATCAGAGTTAGGTTTGCCCGAAAATGGTTTTGTATATTGTTGTTTCAATAATAACTACAAGATTACCCCGTAAACTTTTGATAGCTGGATGAGAATTCTGAAAGCTGTTGATGGAAGCGTGCTTTGGTTAATTGAGGATAATATTTTTGCTGCCAATAACCTTAAGGTTGAGGCACAAAAGAGAGGGGTGTCACCCGACCGAATTATTTTTGCTGCTCGCTTGCCACTGCCAGAGCATTTGGCACGTCATTGTCATGCCGATCTTTTCTTGGATACTCTTCCATATAACGCGCACACTACCGCCAGTGATGCATTGTGGGCTGGAGTACCAGTCTTAACTTGTATTGGCGACACCTTTCCAGGAAGGTGTGGCCGCTAGTTTGTTGAGTGCAATAGGATTACCTGAGCTGATTACTCATTCTGCGAAAGAATATGAGGAGCTAGCAATTGGGCTTGCTCATAATCCCGATAGGTTGCAAGCAATCAATCATAAGTTGCAAATCAATCGTCTTGAGAAGCCTTTATTTAATACACAGTTGTTTGCAAAAAACCTAGAGCATTTATACAAAAAATGTATGAGCGTTATCAGGAAAACTTAGAGCCTGATCATCTTTTCATAGATACACCTTAATGCGGTAGTGCATCACTGCGGTGCCACAGCCGTTTGGATTGACACTATCTTTTTCGCAGATTAAAGATGCAAGGTTAGGAAAAGAAAAAGCTCCCAAATGAGGAGCTTATCTTTACTGATATGGTGGAGTCGGCGGGAATCGAACCCGCGTCCGCAAATCCTCTACAACAAGTTCTACATACTTAGTCATATCATTTAATTTAATCAGTCAAGCACGGATTGACACGTTCTTCGCTGACGATTCACTAGGTTTTCGTACTATTCTTCGTGACACAAAATAGTCTTATCTCTTGTATATGACCCTGGTGTAGCTTGCGCTACCTGACCCAAGAGAGAATCAGTTCAGGGGCAACCGCAATTAAGCGGCTAGTGCGTAACGTTCGTCGTTAGCAGTTATTACATTCCCATTGATTTACGAGATAACGGGTCCTCGGTATGCCCTTGATGCTTTGTAATCCACGTCGAAACCATGTCGACCCCGGAGTTCATGCATAAGACCTCCATTTTAAAGCCGCTGACTTTAAATTGCTCGATATCTTTTGATTTATCCCCTGTTGGGAAAGATGATTTGCATTAAGTCGAGGGGGCTATAGATCACGAAATCAGCTCCCCAGGCCTCTGGAGCCTCTTTACAGCCACAGTACCCATAGGCTGCTGCTACAGTCTTCATTTCAGCTGCTTTGCCTGCAATTACATCTCGAATGTCATCGCCAACATACAGTGATTTTGTGGGATCAATATTCGCCACCCTAGCGGCATGCAAGATAGGTTCGGGATGTGGTTTTGAGTATGGCGTGGTGTCACCTGATACGGTTGAAGCAGAACGATGACTCAAGCCCATTAACTCCACCAAAGGATTGGTGAAGCGGTGACTTTTATTGGTCACAATGCCCCATGGGAGCTTGGCTTCATCCATTGCGTCGAGTAGATGATGCATATCATCAAATAATTTACTTTCTACTAGCAATGCTTTTTCGTAGTTACTGAAAAACTCATCGCGCAGGGGTATAAAGTCGGCATGCTCGGGGTTAATTCCGAAAGCACCCTCGAGTAATCCTCGTGCACCAGCAGAGGCATAGGGACGTAGAAATTCATAAGGTTTAGGTACGAGATTGCGCGCGACCAGCAATTGATTGGTAGCCGCTACCAAATCTGGTGCTGTATCTGCCAAGGTGCCATCTAAATCAAAAAAGATACCCGCATATGGGCTGGAAAGATCGCTCACTTTTAGATTACTTTCGTACTGCAATCATGTAATTTACATCCACGTCATCACTAAGTCTGTATACCTGAGTAAGCGGGTTGTAGGTTAAACCTTTCATGGCTAGCATCTCCAAGCCTGCATGTCGTGTGAATGCAACAAGTTCAGATGGTTTAATAAATTTAGCGTATTCGTGAGTGCCTTTAGGCAGCAGTTTTAGTATGTATTCAGCGCCAATAATGGCAAATAAGTAGGACTTTGGGCTGCGATTTAATGTGCTGAAAAAAAGTGTGCCACCAGGTTTGCAGAGCTTGGCACAGGCACGCACTACCGAAGCAGGGTCAGGCACATGCTCAAGCATTTCCATGCAAGTGACTACGTTGTATTGCTCTGGCTCTTTATCAGCGAGGGATTCTGCTGAGATCGAGCGATAGGTGAGGTGTACGCCGACTTCTAAGGCATGTAATTCCGCAATCTTGAGCGCCTTTTCAGATAAGTCGATACCAGTGGTATCAGCTCCAAATTGAGATATGGATTCAGCAAGGATGCCGCCACCGCAGCCAATATCAACGACTTTTTTACCTTCTAAATTTACGAAAGTTTTAATCCAGTCAAGTCTTAAGGGATTAATAGCATGTAAGGGCTTAAATTCGCTATTCGGATCCCACCAGCGATGGGCTAGGGCGCTAAATTTGGCAATTTCTGACTGATCGACGTTCATATGAATTGGCTATTGGCAAAGTTATTGAAAGGGTGAAGTTTATGAATATAGCGGAAATAAAAAAGCCCGCTTCAAGCGGGCTTTTTTACAAGTAAAGTGAATTACTTAGCAGCTGTACCAACAACTTCGATGTCAGTACGGCGGTTCTTAGCGCGGCCTTCAGGAGTTGCGTTTGATGCAACTGGATTGCTCTTGCCTTTAGATTCTGCGTAGATACGGCTACCGTCAACACCCTTGCTTACCAAGTATGCCTTAACAGATTGTGCACGACGCTGACCGAGGGTCATGTTGTATGCATCTGTACCGATGCTGTCAGTGTTACCAACAGCAATAATTACTTCCAACTTGATCTTGCTCAAATCAGCAGCGATCTTGTCCAAAGTAGTTTTACCTTCTGGCTTCAATGTAGCTTTATCGAAGTCATAGAGTGTGTCAGCTTGCAATGTGATCTTGCTTTGGCTAACGCCAGCAGGAGCAGCAGGAACTAAAGCACCGTCACAACCTTTAGCAGCTGTAGCAGGTGTCCAGTTGTTATCACGCCAGCATAATGTGCCGTCGCCGTTTTTCCAGTTTAGGGCGCCATCGCCGTTTTGCCAGTTATCAGAAGCCATCGCTGCAGAAGCAGAAACGGCAATAACAGAAGCGAGCAACACTCTTAGGGTTTTGTTCATTTTTAGTCCTCAAAAATCTCTTTTTTAATTAAAGTCAAACTTAAATTCGCCCTACCTTGATGCAAAAACTGCAAAGCGACACATCTCAATTTCGTACAAACTGACAGAATCTTAGCATAGGGCTCACCTGTCATCAAAATGATATTATTTCTAGATGGAACAAGCCGCTAAAGAAACATTACCAATATCCCTCGAAGACGAAATGCGGCGGTCCTATTTGGACTACGCAATGAGCGTCATCGTCGGCAGAGCCCTGCCAGATGTGCGTGATGGCCTCAAACCGGTTCATCGTCGGGTCTTATTCGCGATGTATGAATTAAACAACGATTGGAACCGAGCTTACAAAAAATCTGCCCGTATAGTTGGCGATGTAATCGGTAAATACCACCCGCATGGCGATTCTGCGGTCTATGACACGATCGTTCGTATGGCTCAAGACTTCTCTCTGCGCTATATGCTGGTTGACGGGCAGGGTAACTTTGGCTCCGTAGACGGTGATAACGCTGCTGCAATGCGATACACCGAGATCCGCCTCCGCAAGATCGCACATGAGCTTTTGGCTGATTTAGACAAGGAAACGGTCGATTTTGGGCCAAATTACGACGGTAGCGAGAAAGAACCGCTGATTCTGCCTGCCAAAGTGCCTAATTTGCTCATAAATGGCAGTTCTGGCATTGCTGTAGGCATGGCCACCAATATTCCTCCCCATAACCTGGACGAGGTCGTTACAGCCTGTTTACACGTACTACACAACCCAGAATGCACGATTGATGAGCTCATTGAGATCATTCCGGCACCAGATTTCCCGACCGCCGGCATTATTTATGGCGTTCAAGGGGTTCGCGAGGGCTATCGAACTGGTCGTGATCGCGTGGTTATGCGAGCTAAGACTCACTTTGAAGGCTTGGATAAGGGTGCGCGTCAGGCCATCATCGTTGATGAGTTGCCATACCAGGTAAATAAAAAGAACCTGCTTGAGCGCATTGCCGAGTTGGTGAATGAGAAAAAAGTAGAAGGTATTTCTGATTTGCGTGACGAATCAGATAAGTCCGGTATGCGCGTTGTTATTGAATTGAAGCGTGGTGAAGTGCCGGAAGTCGTTCTCAATAATTTGTATAAGAGTACTCAGTTACAAGATAACTTTGGTATGAACATGGTGGCATTGGTGGATAACCAACCACGCTTGTTGAACTTGAAGCAAATGCTCGAGTACTTCTTGCAGCATCGTCGTGAAGTGGTTACACGTCGTACGATTTTTGAACTACGTAAAGCACGTGATCGTGGTCATGTCTTAGAAGGTTTGGCAGTTGCATTGGCAAACATTGATGAGTTCATTGCACTCATTAAAGCTGCGGCAAATCCAATGATTGCGAAGCAAGAGTTGATGGGTAAAGCATGGGACTCATCCATGGTGCGTGAGATGTTAGCGCGAGCTGAGACGGATACTCCAGGTGGCCGCAACGCTTATCGTCCAGAAGGCTTGTTGCCTGAGTACGGCATGCAAACAACAGGTTTATATCGTCTCTCAGATAGTCAAGCACAAGAGATTTTGCAGATGCGCTTGCAACGTCTGACTGGTCTTGAGCAGGACAAGATTGTTAACGAATACAAAGAAGTCATGGCAGAAATTTCTGACTTGCTTGATTTATTAGCCAAGCCAGAACGTGTCACTCAAGTCATTGAATCTGAGTTGAAGGAAGTGCAGGCTGAATTTGGGGTTGCTGGTGGTGATAGCGGTCGTCGTTCATTTATTGAAATGAATGCAACCGAGCTCTTCACTGAAGATTTGATTACACCGCAAGATATGGTGGTGACACTTTCACATACTGGTTATATGAAGAGTCAGCCACTGAGTGAATACCGCGCGCAAAAACGTGGTGGTCGTGGCAAGCAAGCGGTAGCTACAAAAGATGAAGATTGGATTGACACTTTATTCGTAGCAAATACACATGACACGATTTTGTGCTTTTCCGATCGTGGCCGTATGTATTGGCTTAAAGTTTGGGAAGTGCCACAAGGTAGTCGTACCTCACGCGGTAAACCAATCGTCAACATGTTCCCGCTGATTGAAGGCGAGAAGATCACAGTGATTCTGCCTATTAAGGGTTATCAAGACGACCAGTATGTATTTATGGCTACTAGCTTGGGAACTGTGAAAAAGACGCGCTTGTCTGATTTCTCTAACCCACGTAAAGCCGGCATTATTGCTGTCGATCTAAATGAGAGCGACTTCTTGGTTGGTGCGGCGATTACCGATGGTCAGCACGATGTCATGCTGTTCTCTGATGCTGGTAAAGCAGTGCGCTTTGATGAGAATGATGTTCGACCGATGGGTCGTACTGCACGCGGTGTGCGCGGTATGAACTTAGGTGACGGTCATCAAGTAATCGCCATGTTGGTTGCGCCTGCTGAAGCAGCAGAAGGTGCTGAAGCTGTTGTTGTAGATACGAGTGGCATTGTTATTCCAAGTAGCGTGTTAACTGTGACAGAAAATGGTTACGGCAAACGTACTCCGATTACCGAATACACACGTCATGGTCGTGGCACTAAAGGTATGATCGCCATCCAAACTTCCGAGCGTAATGGCAAGGTAGTTGCTGCAGCACTAGTATCACCAGAAGATCAAATTATGTTGATCACTACTGGTGGGGTCCTGGTACGCACCCGTGTTTCAGAAATTCAGGAGATGGGTCGCGCTACTCAAGGTGTCACTTTGATTAACGTAGATGAGGGAACTCGCTTATCAGGCTTACAGCGTATTGCTGAGAGTGATTCTAATGATGAGGGTGATGTTGATGATGCAGAAGAAGGCGGTGTATCTGCAGATCCAGCAACCGACTCGAATGACAATACGGCAGGTGACGCTTAAGCGCCACTCTTTAACTAGAGCACCTTATGACTTTTGACCGCCGCATTTTTAATTTTGCTGCGGGACCCGCTACCTTACCTGAAGAGGTATTGAAGCAAGTTGCTGATGAGATGTTGAATTGGCGTGGTCTCGGTACTAGCGTGATGGAAATCAGTCATCGTAGTAAAGAATTCATGGAAGTGTATGAAGAGGTTATTCAAGACCTTCGTACCTTGATGAATATTCCTGACTCCTACGAAATTTTGCTTTTGCAGGGCGGTGGCCTTGGTCAAAATGCTGCCATTCCCATGAATCTGATGCCCTTGGCAAAGAATGGCCCTAGGGCTGATTTTATCGTTACTGGTGTTTGGTCAGAAAAGTCATTTAAAGAGGCCCAGAAGTATGGTGTAGCAAACTTAGCAGCCTCTTCTTCTGCTGAAAAATTTAATACGATTCCAGCAAGGTCTTCGTGGCAGTTATCAAGCGATGCAGCTTATGTGCATTACTGTGCTAATGAAACCATTGGCGGCGTGGAATTTCCGGATGTGCCAGATGTCGGCAACATTCCATTGGTTGCAGATATTTCTAGCAATATCCTTTCCAAAGAAATGGATGTTACTAAGTGCGCAGTATGGTTTGGTGGTGCACAAAAAAATATTGGTCCATCAGGTGTAACGATAGTGATCGTTCGCAAAGATTTAATTGGCAATAGTATGGGTATCACTCCCACGATCTGGGATTGGTCTGTGCAATCCAATACCCAATCCATGATTAATACCCCGCCAACGTTTTCAATCTATATGGCTGGCTTGGTCTTTAAGTGGTTGTTGAAGCAAGGCGGCGTGAAAGTGATTGAACATCGCAATCAAGAAAAAGCTGATTTATTCTACAACTTTTTAGATCAAAGTAGCTTGTATGAGAATCGTGTTGCTAAGGAATATCGCTCACGCATGAACGTCACTTTTTTCCTCAAGGACGAGAGTCTGAACGCAGAGTTTTTGGCGCAATCGAATGCGACAGGCTTAGTGGCTTTACGTGGTCATAAGGCTGCTGGCGGTATACGTGCCAGCATCTATAACGCAATGCCAATTGAAGGTGTAAAAGCCTTGGTTGAATTCATGCGCGACTTTGAAAGGCGGGTTTAATGAGTACTGAAGAACAGCGCCTAGCTCCTTTGCGGGAAAAAATTGATGCATTGGATGCACAGATTCTTGATTTACTAACGCAACGCGCCAGAGCGGCGCAAGAGGTTGGTCATGTCAAAGGTGGATTTGCTTCTCCAGTCTTTCGTCCAGAGCGCGAGCGCCAAGTTGTAGCGCGTCTTCAAGAAATCAATCAAGGCCCATTGTTGCCCGATGGCATTGCTGCAATCTGGCGTGAAGTGATGTCAGCATGCAGGGCCTTAGAGGCGCATCAAACGATTGCTTACCTTGGTCCAGTAGGAACATTTTCTGAGCAAGCGGCACAAACCTATTTTGGCCATTCGATAGCTGGCTTGCCATGCGCAAGTTTGGATGAAGTGTTTGAAGTGGTGGAGAAAGGGGCGGCGCAATTTGGCGTTGTTCCGGTTGAGAACTCCAGCGAGGGCGCTATCTCACGCACATTAGATTTGTTATTAGACTCGTCCATGCGCATTAGTGGCGAAGTGGTTCTGCCGATTCGTCATCATTTGTTAACGAAGAGCGGTAATTTGGATGGGGTCACAACAGTCTGTGCTCATGCCCAGGCACTAGCACAGTGCCAGCAATGGCTAAGTACGTATGCCCCCCAATTAAAGCGTCAAGCCGTAAGTAGCAATGCAGAAGCGGCACGTTTAGCTGCTGAGGATGCTACTTTGGCTGCAATTGCAGGGAATCCTGCGCAAGAAGTATATGGCTTGCAAGCTGTTGCTGCGCAGATTCAGGATGATGCTCATAATCGAACCCGTTTTGTCGTAGTAGGAAACTATGCTTGTCAATCAACCGGAAAAGATCAAACTTCTTTGGTACTCTTGGTTGATAACCAGCCAGGTGCGGTCTACCGTTTATTAGCACCCCTAGCTAAGCATGGGGTGTCAATGAATCGCTTTGAATCCCGCCCTGCACGCAAAGGAACTTGGGAATATCACTTTTATATCGATATCGCTGGTCATGCAGATGATGAGAAGGTGGTGAAAGCACTTGAGGAGTTAAAAGGGGTTGCTGCTTTCTATAAGAATTTAGGTTCTTATCCCCACTCTGCTTAAGTTGGCAAAAGATTAAAAAGATCAATTAAAAAATATATTTAGTAAAAGTTCGAATGACATCAAAGATTGGCTTAAAACATATTCACGCAATTGCCCCCTATGTTGGTGGTCGACCAATTAGCGAAGTAGCGCGTGAGTATGGTTTGGATGAAAGCAAGATTGTGAAACTGGCTTCCAATGAAAATCCTTTGGGGATGCCAAAGTCTGCGCAAGACGCCATGCTTAGAGCGGCTAGTGATTTGGGTCGTTATCCGGACTCCAATGGATTTGAGCTTAAAAATGTACTTGCAGCACGCTTAGGGGTTCCAACTGATTGGATAACCTTGGGTAATGGCAGTAACGACATCCTAGAATTAGCCGCCCGTGCTGCCGCGCAGGCAGGCGATGAAGTGATTTTTTCTAATCATGCTTTTGCTGTTTATCCGCTCGCTACTCAGGCTATTGGTGCTAAAGCAGTTGAAGTTGCCGCAACCGATGCTTATGGTCATGACTTACCAGCGATGGTAAATGCAATTAAAGCATCTGGTGATAAAGCTAAGCTCGTGTTTGTGGCTAACCCAAATAATCCAACTGGAAGTTATTTGACTGCCAAAGAGATTGAGGATTTTTTAGTGGCAGTGCCATCCAATGTGGTGGTTGTCCTTGATGAAGCCTATAACGAATACCTTTCCCCAGAGCAACGATACGATGCCATTGCATGGGTAAAGCGTTTTCCTAATATGATTTTGTCGCGTAGCTTCTCAAAGGCTTATGGCTTGGCTGGTTTGCGTATTGGGTATGGTATTGCCCAGCCCCATCTCACAGATTTGCTTAACCGTATACGTCAACCATTTAACGTGAATAGTCTTGCTCAAGTAGCAGCGATTGCGGCATTTCAAGATCAAGAATTCTTACAACAAGGGTTTGAGTTGAATCGCGCTGGCTACGAGCAACTAACACAGGCTTTCGATGAATTGGGTTTGAGGTACTTACCTTCCGCTGGCAACTTTGTGTTGGTTAAGGTTGGTGATGATGATCAAGCGGGCGTACGCATTAACCTAGAGTTGCTTAAGCGCGGCATTATTGTTCGTCCTGTCGGTAATTATGGCTTGCCACAATGGCTACGTATTTCAATTGGCTTGCCAGAAGAAAATGCGGCATTTATTGATGCGTTAAAAGCAGTCCTTAATCAACAATAAGCTAGCAGATTGTTGATGACTATTATTAATCCCGCAAGTAATTACGGCACTGTCATCATCGTAGGGGTTGGCTTGATTGGTGCCTCCTTGGGTTTAGCGCTTAAACAGGCTGGTGTTGTTAATAGAGTTTTAGGCGTCGGACGCAGTAAAGAAAATTTAGATCAAGCGCAGAAGATGGGGGCGATTGATACGGTTGTGGATTTGGTTGAGGCTGCCAAACAATCTGATGTGATTGTCCTTTGCGTGCCGGTTGCGCAAATGCGCGCTGCATTTGAAGTGATGGAGCCTCATCTTGAGTCGCGCACCATGATCACAGATGCGGGCAGCACTAAGGGCGATGTGATTTTGGCTGCAAAAGAAGTGCTGGGCAAAAAAGCGTGCCAATTTGTGCCGGCGCATCCGATTGCAGGCGGTGCACAATATGGTGCAAGTGCTGCTAAGTCAGATTTATTTCAAGGTAAGCAAACTATTATTTGTCCCTTACAAGAAAACTCTCCTGAAGATACAACTTTGATTACTGGGTTTTGGGAATCCGTAGGATCGGTAGTAAAAAAGATCGGTAGCGTAGAGCACGATGCGATCTATGCTGCTGTATCTCACTTGCCACATATCCTGTCTTATGCCTTGATGGCTAGCGTAGTGAACTCAGAAGATGCAGATCAAAAGTTGAGTTATGTTGGTGCTGGCTTTAAGGACTTCACACGTATCGCTGCCTCTAGTCCTGAAATGTGGCGTGATATTTGTTTGGGAAATCGCACGGCTATTTTGAAAGAGCTCGATCAATACCTTTTGATCGTCAATCATATGCGTAAGTTGATTGCCGAAAGCGATGGCGTTGGATTAGAAAAATTATTCAATAAGGCCAGTAAGGCACGTCAAGATTTGGATGTGCTTTGATGGGCGGTTTACCAGATGTCAGAGTTGGACCGCTGAAACGCGCACATGGTTCCATTGTGTTGCCGGGCTCCAAAAGTATTTCAAATCGCGTACTTTTATTGGCAGCACTCTCATCGGGAACCACAACGTTAAAAAATTTGCTAGATGCAGACGATACGCAAGTGATGCGCAATGCTTTGTGTCAACTCGGATTAACGGTTACTGATCAACTCAATCAAGTCTGCGTAGTTGAGGGCTGCGGTGGCAAATTTCCAGTTCAAGAGGCTGACCTCTTTTTGGGCAATGCTGGCACTGCGATGCGCCCATTAACTGCCGCTTTAGCAATGCAGGGTGGTAATTACCGTTTATCCGGCGTGGCACGTATGCACGAAAGACCGATACGAGACTTGGTTGATGGATTTCGCCAAGTGGGGGCGAAGATTGAATACGAATTACAAGAAGGCTACCCACCGATCAAAATATTAGCGGCGGATATTCAAATTCAGAATGTAGTTAAAGTACGCGGAGATGTATCAAGCCAATTTTTAACTGCATTACTCATGGCATTACCTTTAGTGGCAACCGATCCTATCCGCATTGAAGTGATAGGCGAGTCGATTTCTCGTCCTTATATCGATATCACTTTGAAATTAATGGCCCGTTTTGGCGTGAACGTCGCATGTCCTGATATGCAATCGTTCATTATTCCTGCAAAAACATCTGATGCTGTTTACAAGAGTCCAGGTCAGCTATCGGTAGAGGGCGATGCTTCATCTGCATCATATTTCTTGGCTCTTGGAGCTATCGGCAGGGGCCCAGTAAAGGTTCTAGGTGTTGGTAACGACAGTATTCAAGGGGATGTCGCATTTGCTGATGCTCTTGCTTTAATGGGCGCCAATATTTCCGCTGGTGAGGATTGGATTGAAGTGTCTGGCGTGAAAAATGCAAATGGAAAACTCAATGGCATCACGCTTGATTGCACTGAAATTCCAGATGCAGCAATGACGCTTGCAGTTGCAGCGTTGTTTGCTGATGGACCAACCCGCTTAAACAATATAGCTAGTTGGCGTGTGAAAGAAACTGATCGCATTGCAGCGATGGCAAAAGAGTTAAAAAAAGTTGGCGCAATCGTGGAAGAGGGTGCCGATTACATTGTTGTTCAAGCTCCCGCCTCACCAAATGACTGGAAGTCGCCGAGCGAAGGTATTGATACTTACGATGATCATCGTATGGCGATGTGTTTTTCACTTGCTGCGTTTGGTCCGAATGCACTCAAGATCAACGATCCCAACTGCGTGGCTAAAACTTTTCCAACCTACTTCACAGAATTTTCCAAGGTAGTGAACTAAGTTCATGGGCCCTTTTCTAGTTATTACAATTGACGGACCCACCGCTTCAGGTAAGGGTACGGTTGCCTCCTTGGTGGCAGAAAAGTTGGGATTTCATTATTTGGATAGCGGAGCGCTTTATCGCTTAGTTGCTTTGGCTAGCGAGAAACAGGGCGTAGACGTCAAAAATGGCTCAGAGTTAGGCCTTTTAGTTCCTAAGCTATTGATTTCATTCAAAAATAATCTAATTTTTCTCAATGGCGACGACGTTACTGAGGCTATTCGTACAGAAAGCATCGGTTTGAGAGCTTCTGCTTTAGCTGTTCATCCAGAGGTGCGGTCTGCTTTGGTGGGGCTGCAACGTAGTTTTCGCCAATCTCCAGGTTTGGTGGCTGATGGCAGGGATATGGCCAGTGTCATCTTTCCAGATGCGGTTTTGAAGGTTTTCTTGACTGCAACTGCTGCAGCTAGAGCCGAGCGTCGCTATAAGCAATTGATAGCTAAGGGAATTTCTGCTAAACTTGAGGACTTGCTGCAAGATTTGCAGGAGCGCGATGCTAGAGACAGTAGTCGAGGCGCCGCACCCTTGTTGGTTGCAGATGGTGCAAAAGTGCTTGAAACATCAGATTTATCGATTGAACAAGCCGTTAAGACAGTTTTAGATTGGTATCAATCTTCAATGACTTAGTTTTGTATGTAGTTGGCTGTAGGTAGTAGTTTTGGTGTCTTAAGAAACTCCACAACGCGATCATTTCATAAGCGTGTTTCTTTAGGGCTTTTTAACCTAACCCGTCAGGCCTTCTGGCGGCACAAAGTGAATACACATGTCTGAATCATTTGCAGAATTATTTGAAGAATCATTAACCCGTTCGAATATGAAGACCGGCCAAGTTATTTCGGCTGAAGTTCTTCGCATCGACCATAACTTCGTCGTTGTTAACGCCGGCTTAAAGTCTGAAGCGTTTATTCCTGTTGAAGAATTCCATAACGACGCTGGCGAGATTGAAGTAGCTCCTGGCGATTTCGTTTCTGTTGCTATCGACGCTCTTGAGAACGGCTATGGCGACACCATCCTTTCCCGTGATAAAGCAAAACGCTTAGCTTCATGGATGAATTTGGAAAAAGCGCTCGAGCAAGCTGAGATCGTTACCGGTACCGTTACTGGTAAGGTTAAAGGCGGCTTGACTGTCATGGTTAACGGTATCCGCACATTCTTGCCTGGATCACTCGTTGATACACGCCCAATCAAAGACACCAGCCCTTACGAAGGTAAGACGATGGAGTTCAAGGTTATCAAGCTCGACCGTAAGCGTAACAACGTAGTGTTGTCACGTCGTGCAGTGGTTGAAGCTAGCCAAGGTGAAGAGCGCGCTAAGTTGATGTCTAACCTTAAAGGAGGTGCAGTGGTTACTGGCCTCGTTAAGAACATCACTGATTACGGCGCATTCGTTGACCTCGGTGGTATCGATGGCCTCTTGCACATTACTGACTTGGCATGGCGTCGTGTGCGTCACCCAAGCGAGATGTTGACTGTTGGTCAAGAAGTTACCGCTAAGATTTTGAAATTCGACCAAGAGAAGAACCGTGTTTCACTCGGCGTGAAGCAGCTTGGTGATGATCCATGGGTTGGCATCGCTCGTCGTTACCCACCGAATACTCGTTTATTCGGCAAAGTAACTGATTTGACTGACTACGGTGCATTCGTTGAAATCGAATCTGGTATCGAAGGTTTGGTACACGTTTCTGAAATGGATTGGACTAATAAAAATGTTGCTCCAAGTAAAGCAACTGCATTGGGTACCGAAGTTGAAGTAATGGTTCTCGATATTGATGAAGACAAGCGTCGTATTAGCTTAGGCATCAAGCAGTGCAAAGCAAATCCATGGGAAGAGTTTGCACGTTCACAGCGAAAAGGCGACAAGTTGTCTGGCGCGATCAAGTCTATTACCGACTTTGGCGTGTTCATTGGTTTGCCTGGCGGTATCGACGGTTTAGTTCACCTCTCCGACCTCTCGTGGAATGAGCCAGGCGAAGAAGCTGTTAAGAAATACAAGAAAGGTGATGAAGTTGAAGCCACTGTATTGGCAATTGATGTTGAGAAAGAGCGTATCTCTCTCGGTATCAAGCAATTGTCTGGCGACCCTTTCAATAACTACACATCCGTTAACGACAAAGGTGCTCTAGTTACTGGTACTGTGAAGGCGGTTGATGCTAAGGGTGCAACAATTCACTTGGCTGATGAAGTTGAAGCTTACTTGCGCGCTTCTGAGATCTCAACAGATCGTGTTGAAGATGCACGCAATGTATTGAAAGAGGGTGATAGCGTTACTGCAATGATCATTAATATTGATCGCAAGTCACGCGTTATCAATCTTTCAATCAAGGCAAAAGACAGCTCTGATCAACAAGATGCAATGAGCAAGCTCCAAGGTGATGCGCAGTCTGGCACTACCAATTTGGGTGCTTTGTTAAAAGCAAAATTGGATAATCAAGGCTAAATCAATATCGCTGTTCTCCATTAGGAGGGTGGCGATTTTTTATTGATAGATCATGACAGATCAAGAGCAACAAGCTATTACCCGCTCCGAATTCGTGGAGAGCCTCGCGGAACAATTTCCGCAGCTTTTACCTAAGGATGTTGAGTTGGCAGTAAAAACTTTGCTGGATACCATGACTCATGCCTTGGCAGAGGGCAAGCGAATCGAATTACGCGGCGTGGGAAGCTTTGTACTTCACTATCGTCCTGCGCGTACTGGTCGCAATCCAAAGTCTGGCGAGAAGGTCTTAATTCCAGAAAAACGCGTTCCGCACTTTAAGCCTGGTAAAGAGTTGCGTGAGCGAGTGGATTACAATCCTTTAAAGCAGGCGGGCCCCAAAGAGGGTTCTGGTGCCTAAGATTCAGGCTAAACCTCAGTGGTCCATTCGGGCGGCCATTTTTTTATTTAAATTCAGCGCGCTATGATTCAGATAGCCACGTCTTGGTTATTGCTTCTGTCAGTCATGTTTGGCATAGGGTGGCTGGCCTCGCGTTGGGATTTACGTCTTGAAAATCGCATGGATGAGCGGGAGCGCATGCGACAGCAGCGCTCAACCTTTAAAGGTTTAAGCCTCTTATTAAACGAGCAACCTGATCAAGCAATTGAAACTCTAGTGAAGATTGCCCAATTAGATCCAGAAACCATCGAATTGCATTTTTCTCTGGGTAATTTATTCCGTCGTCGTGGTGAGACTGAGCGCGCCATTAAAGTTCATCAGCACCTTGCTAATCGGGATGATTTAAAGCCGCGTGATCGTGATCATGCTGCCTATGAACTGGGGCGTGATTTCTTGCGTGCAGGCTTACTTGATAGAGCTGAAGCCTCTCTCAATCGCGTTGGTGATGGCAAGTTTGCTGTGCCTGCAAAAGAAAGTCTTTTGGAGACGTATCAAGTAGAACGAGATTGGAAAAAAGCCATCATCGCTGCTACCGAGCTTGAAAGTCTGCAAGGGAAATCATACCATACTAAGATTGCCCAATTCCATTGTGAATTGGGGCAAGATGCATTGCGTCGCAAGGATCTAGGTGATGCAGAGCAATCGATAGCAAGGGCGTTGCAGGCTGTTCCTAATCATGCTCGCGCTTTAATTTTGCAGGGTGATTATTTAATGGCGGTAGAGCGCCCAGCCCAAGCAATCGAGGTTTGGAGTTTGGTTGCAGCCTCTCATCCTGCTTATATGCATTTATTAGCTGATCGGTGGATGGTGGCTCATACCGCTTTAGCTAAAGAAAATGAAGGACTTGATCGCCTTTGTGATTTGCTCAAGACTCAAGCTTCAGGTGAGCTCTTGGATGTTGTTCACAAGCAGATTATGAAAATTCGAGGACCTCAGGCAGCAAATGCCATGTTGTTCGAAGTAATGCAGCATTCTCCAAGTTTGAGTGCTTTATCTAAGTTAGCCGAAACCCGTTTGGCCTTAGAAGAAGGTAGCGCCAATCCAGAAAGACTCATGGAATTGCAATCTATCTTGAGTCTATTGCGGCAGCGTACTACTAGCTTGGCTCGTTACACTTGTGGTAATTGTGGCTTTAGGGCGCGAAGATTCTATTGGCAATGTCCAGGATGTAATCGCTGGGAGGCATATTCACCACGACGTAGCGAGGGGTCTGCTCCTAGCGGTCCTTCGATGTAATTAATTAAAGAGTCATGATTTTTATGTTTAATGTCGGTAGCACTAAAAACTTTTTGGAGAATCATTGAAAGTCACCATCATTGGCAGCGGTTATGTCGGTCTCGTTACAGGAGCTTGTTTTGCTGAGCAAGGTAATAATGTATTTTGCGTAGACGTTGATCCTAAAAAGATTGAGATTCTTAACGCTGGCGGCGTGCCGATTTATGAACCCGGCCTAAAAGAAATGATCGAGCGTAATAGAGCGGCTGGCAGACTTCAGTTCTCCACTGATATTGCTGCCTCTGTTGCTCATGGCGACATACAGTTCATTGCGGTAGGCACTCCTCCAGATGAAGATGGCTCCGCAGATTTGCAGTATGTTGTCGCAGCAGCTCGAAATATCGGTCGCTATATGACCACCCCCAAGGTCATCGTTGATAAGTCAACCGTACCAGTAGGCACTGCAGATAAAGTCTCTGACGCCATTACCGAGGAGCTGGAAAAAAGAGGTCTATCTGCAGAATTGTGTTCGGTTGTCTCTAACCCTGAGTTTCTGAAAGAAGGTGCTGCGGTAGAAGACTTCATGCGTCCTGACCGTATTGTGATCGGTACAGAAAGTACCCCTGCTGGTTTACGTGCCAAAGAGCAAATGCGAAAACTTTATGCACCATTTAACCGCCACCATGAGCGTACCTATTACATGGATGTGAAAAGTGCGGAGATAACAAAATATGCTGCTAATGCGATGTTAGCTACGCGCATCTCCTTTATGAATGAGTTGGCCAATTTGGCGGACTTAGTAGGTGCGGATATTGAAGCGGTTCGTCAAGGTATTGGATCAGATAGTCGGATTGGTTACGGCTTTCTATATTCAGGTACAGGCTATGGCGGCTCATGTTTCCCAAAAGATGTGTCAGCGTTATCAAAGACCGCTAAAGAGCATGGTCGCGATCTCAAAATCCTTGATGCCGTCGAAGCTGTCAATGAGTTGCAAAAATATATCTTGGTAGAGAAGATCGAAAAGCGCTTTGGTAAAGATCTGAAGGGTATGAAGTTTGCTCTGTGGGGTTTAGCATTTAAACCCAATACAGACGATATGCGTGAAGCGCCTAGTAGAGTCATTATTGCTGAGCTGGTAAAGCGTGGCGCAAAAGTAGTGGCATATGACCCAGTTGCCATGCCAGAGGCTAAGCATGCATTGGAAATAGATTTTAGGAACAATCCTGAAGGTCTTAAGCAAGTATCAATGACCGATGATCCGATGTCCGCTCTAAACGATGCTGATTCCTTGGTAATAGTGACTGAGTGGAAGGTTTTTAGAAGTCCTGACTTTGATCTGCTGATGCAAAAACTGACTCGCCCCATCATTTTTGATGGACGCAATCTATATGAGCCAGCCTCTATGCAAGAATTAGGCGTTGAGTACTATGGCATTGGACGACATAATTAAAGAAGATTAAAAAAGTAATAGAAAATACTTACATGGAAAAAGCCAACCCAGAACAGTTCTCCAAAACTCGCTTACTAGTAGTGGGGGATGTCATGCTGGATCGCTATTGGTTTGGTGATACCAATCGTATTTCTCCTGAGGCGCCCGTTCCGGTTGTGCAAGTAGGTAAGATTGATGAGCGTTTGGGCGGAGCAGCCAACGTTGCCCGTAACGTTGCTGCGCTGAAGGCCAACACTACTATCTTAGGTATTGTTGGTAATGATGAGTCTGGTAAACGTGTGGTTGAGTTGTTAAAAGCCGGTGGCGTTGATAGCCAGTTAGAAATTGATGCAGATGTGCCAACGATTGTGAAGCTGCGCGTGATTGCCCGTCAGCAACAGTTAATTCGTTTGGACTTTGAAGAGGCTCCTAGTGAAAAGGCGCTAGCCCATAAATTAGAGCGTTTCGAAAAATTGGTTGGTGATGCAGATGTGGTGATTCTGTCTGATTACGGCAAGGGTGCTTTAGGTCAAGTGGCTCATATGATCGAGCAAGCTAGAGCCCAAAATAAAATGATCTTGGTTGATCCTAAGGGCGAGGATTACGAAAAATATCGCGGCGCCACTGTTTTAACCCCGAATCGTAGTGAGTTACGTCAAGTAGTTGGTAAGTGGAGTAGCGAAGAGGGCTTAACTAATAAGGCTCAAGAACTCAGAAAATCCCTTGATCTAGAAGCTCTACTATTAACTCGTTCTGAAGAGGGTATGAGTCTGTATACCGACGCAGGAATGAGTCATGTCAAAGCGCAGGCACGTGAAGCCTTTGATGTTTCTGGTGCCGGCGATACGGTGATTGCAACGCTTGCCGTGGCACTAGCTGCTAAATGGCCGTTAGAGAGGGCTATGGCACTTGCAAACCGTGCTGGTGGCATCGTCGTTGGTAAGCTTGGAACTGCAACCGTTACTTCAGAGGAATTACAGTGACTATTATCGTAACTGGCACGGCTGGATTTATTGGTGCCAATATCGTTCAAGCCCTCAACGCTCGGGGAGAGAAAAATATTATTGCGGTCGACGATCTACGTCCTGCAGATAAGTACCGTAATCTAGCGGATCTTGATATCGTCGATTATCTCGATAAAGATGAGTTTTTAGATGCATTTAGAAGTGGTCGCCTCGGCAAGATTAAGGTAGTTTTTCATGAGGGCGCATGCTCTGATACGATGGAGACTGATGGTATTTTCATGATGGCGAATAACTATCGCTACACCATGGATTTGCTCGATATTTGTACAGAGCAAAAAGTGCAACTTCTCTACGCTTCCTCTGCAGCTACCTATGGTGGCTCTGATGTTTTTGTAGAAAGTCGTGAACATGAGAAACCTCTCAATATTTACGGGTACTCTAAATTTTTATTTGATCAGGTGATGCGTAAGCGCTTCGCTGAAAATGCAAATACTGCACAAGTAGTTGGTTTTCGTTATTTCAATGTCTATGGGCCTCGTGAGTCACATAAAGGGCGTATGGCCTCAGTCGCGTTTCATCAATATCATCAATACAAAGCCAATGGTTATGTAAAGCTATTTGGTGAGTACGGTGGCTATGGCCCTGGCGAGCAAAGTCGTGATTTTGTGTCTGTTGAAGATGTGGTGAAGGTCAACCTATATTTTCTAGATCACCCAGAAATCAGCGGCATTTTTAATCTGGGTAGCGGTCGCGCGCAACCTTTTAATGATGTAGCTCATGCGGTTGTCAACGCAATGCGTAAGTTAGATAAAGCACAATCAGTTAGCCTAGTCGAATTGGCAAAAGAAAAAACCATTGAGTACATTCCTTTTCCGGATGCGCTCAGAGGAAAATACCAGTGCTTTACACAAGCCGACCTTACTAAACTGAGGGCTGCTGGATACACAGAACCCTTCCTAAATGTTGAGCAGGGTGTAGGCAGATATATAGAGTGGTTAGAGGCTAATTCTGGTTTCTTAGCTAACCCCGTGTAAGTCAGTCAACGTAACAAATATCTCCTCGTTGTAAACGATCCACGCGCACTTTGTGTCCATGGATTTTTTTTATTTACATAGGAGAGTAGATGACTCAATATTTAATTTTAGGTAGTGCGCAGAATTTACTAAAAGCTGTAGCTGTGACGTTATATGTTTCTGGTTCTGGAGCGGTGTATGCTACCCCCATTAATGTCAATATGGTCACTCAAACTGAGCTGGAAAGCATCAAAGATATTGGATCCTCAAAAGCAAAGACAATTATTGCGGAACGATTAGATGGCGGGCATTTTCAGGATGCCAATGATTTGCAAAAACGAGTGCGTGGCATAGGGATGAAATCTGTCGAGAAAATGGTGGATAACGGTCTAACTATTGAGGCGCCGAGTTCCTTTCGGGAGCCAAATAGACGTACTAAAAAAGAGGGCGCGGCTTCTAGCCGACGCAGTTCTCGTCATCAGACTAGAGTGCTCGCAATCAGCCGGAGCGTACGGGAACAAGTCGCCGAAATTAAGCCCTTGCGTGTATGAAGTGGCTTATGGCTAAAATGGTTTTATGAGCACACCTTCCTCCTACCTTACTATTTCCCAGACAGTAGGCAATACGCCTTTAGTACGATTGCAGCGTATTCCTGGTCTAGAAAATGAAAATCGCAATAACGTGATTTTGGGTAAGTTAGAAGGAAACAATCCAGCCGGGTCGGTTAAGGACCGACCTGCGCTGTCGATGATTTCTCGAGCCCAAGAATGTGGCGAAATTAAACCTGGTGATACGTTGATTGAAGCGACGAGTGGCAATACGGGAATTGCGTTGGCGATGACAGCAGTCATGCTTGGCTACAAAATGATTTTAGTCATGCCTGAAAATCAAAGCATTGAGCGACGTCAAAGCATGGCCGCTTATGGGGCCGAATTAATCTTGACGGACGCTTCAGGGGGCATGGAGTTTGCAAGAGATTACGCCCTGCAGCTCCAAAAAGAGGGGCGGGGCAAATTGCTCGATCAATTTGCTAACCCTGATAACCCTAGAGCGCACATAGAAACTACTGGGCCTGAAATTTGGCGTGATACGGATGGGCAGATTACTCATCTTGTTTCCGCTATGGGGACGACAGGAACGATCACTGGCGTATCCACTTTTCTCAAGTCGATGAATCCCGAGATACAGATCGTTGGGGTCCAGCCTGAAGAAGGCTCCCAAATTCCTGGAATTCGTAAATGGGCGCCAGAATATCTACCAAAAATTTATCAGGGCGATAAGGTGGATCGCGTTGAATATGTTTCTCAGGCGGATGCAGAAGAAATGACTCGTCGTATGGCGGTTGAAGAAGGCATATTCTGTGGCATTTCAGCTGGAGGAGCCTTGGTGGCGGCCCTCAGAATAGCGCGTCAAGTTGAAAATGCTACTATTGTTTTTGTAGTATGTGACCGTGGTGACCGCTATCTATCGACAGGAGTTTTTCCTGCTTAAGCTTTAGCAAGGATCAACTAGGCTTCCCATTTTTCTTAGAGTGAGTCTTCTTAGACTTTGATTTTTCGGTACTCGTTTTGCTATAGTTAGTTTTCATCGGAGTATCAACGGGTACTACACTTTGATTTTTATACCCTAAAGCTTCAGCAAACTCAGCAACACTTTGCGCATAAAAGTAACTGCGGTTGTATTGAACGATCGTCAGGAAGTTATTTAACCCAACAAAATATTGCACTTGGTCCATACCTTCTTTATCAGGGTAGGGCAAGTCGACGATGAAGGCTTTGCTCTGAGGTTCTACTCCGCCACTTTGAAGGTCACCCTGTTTCTTGGTTAAAATGCCCTTATCAATAAGTTCTTGAACAGTGAATTTCAATTGAGGTTCACCATTGGCCAATTCTTTTGCAGCATTGATGCCATTTGCTTGAACTGGAAAAGAAATGGGCATCCCAGGTTGCCAGCCATGTTTCTTCATAAAGTTAGCAACGCTTGCAATAGCGTCTTTGGGGCTTTGTCTGAGATCGATTTGACCGTCTCCATCACCATCTACTGCGAAACTTCGAATGCTGCTGGGCATAAATTGGGGCAGCCCAATGGCGCCAGCATATGAGCTATTTTGGTTTAAGCAGGCATTAAAGCGAGTGGCATTGACTCCCTGAGTGCTGTATTTAGAGGGCAGCCTGCCGCCTGCCTCAGCCCAACACATGAGGATCAGGTCCTTGAGTTGATCCTTAAATAACTGCTCTCGGGCTAATTTATTGGGCGTTTCTGGGTAACTAAAGGCAAGGGTGGATAAAACATCTTTAACCCTGAAATTACCAGTTTGCCGGCCATAGATCGTCTCAATCCCAATAATGGCCACAATAATTTCAGCGGGCACGCCCGAGTCTTGCTCAATTTGACTCAAAAAGGCCTGATTTTGCTCCCAAAAGGCTTTGCCAGCTTTTAGTCGAACCGGTTCGATGAAGCGTTTTCGGTAGGCTAGCCAATTCTTTTTAAAAGTGCCCGATGGGGGTAATACCAATTTCCGAATCGATGGAATCGTTTTAGCATCTGAAAAGCCCGATTCTAGGCTTGGGAGAGGGATTTCTTGATTTTGGGAAACCTGGCTCAATAGCTCGTTGAGGTTTTGGCTAAAGTAAGCCTCCGAGACTGAATCATTGGTCTGGTTTACGATGGGTTGCTGAGTTTGAGTTGGCTGAGTTGGGGTGCTGGTGCATCCAATCAGTGTGATTGCAAACAATAGGTGGGAGACGCGAAAGCTCATGCGGAAGGCGGTGGGTTTTTGGGAATTAAGCACGTTTTATTAGATTATAAAAATTACAAATTTGCTATTGAGGATTTTGAGTAATGACAACAGGATACATAACTCATCCAGACTTTCTGAAACATGAGATGGGAAGCCATCATCCAGAGTGTCCCGAACGAATTCAGGCGATTAATGATCAATTAATTCGAAGTGGTGTTGATCGCTTTTTGCATCATTTGGATGCGCCGTTGGCAACCGAGGATCAGCTTGAGTTAGTTCATAGTCCGGACCATGTTTCTTTTGTAAAGGAGCGAGCTCCGGAGAGCGGGTACTTCATGTTCGATGGTGACACCATTATGAATCCCCATACTTATAGGGTATCTCTTTGCGCTGCTGGTGCTGCCATTGCAGGTGTAGATGCAGTGATGAAAGGGGAGGTGGAGAATGTTTTTTGTGCGGTAAGACCACCAAGGTCACCATGCTGAGCCGACCCGCTCTATGGGCTTTTGTTTATTTGATAACGTCGCTATTGCAGCGCGTTATGCGATGGAAACCTATGGTATTGAGCGAGTCGCCATTATTGATTTTGACGTTCATCATGGCAACGGCACGGAGGCGGCATTTTTCAACGATCCTAATGTCTTGATGTGCAGTTTCTTTCAGCACCCTTTTTATCCCTATAGCGGTTTGGATCATGCTAGCAATATGGTGAATGTCCCCTTGCCTGCGGCGATTTGCGGTGATGTAGTACGTTCGATTGTGGAGGAAAGGTGGATGCCTGCTTTGCAGAATTTTGAGCCAGAACTCATTATTATTTCTGCAGGCTTTGATGCGCATCGGGAAGATGATTTAGGTCAGATGGGGCTGGTAGAGGATGATTATGCTTGGATTACCAATCGTTTAAAAGTGATCGCTAATGACTATGCACAAGGCCGCATCGTGAGTTGCTTGGAGGGTGGTTACAATCTTTCGGCTTTAGGCCGCAGCGTGGTGGCTCACATTAAGGCATTAGCCGATATTTAATATATTAAATGCAATTGAGTAAAAACTGAAATCGAAAGCAAAAGATGGCAAATATTTATGAACAAGGTTTGGATCGCAACCCAGCCAACTACACCCCCATTACTCCGCTCTTATTTTTAGAGCGCTCAGCCGAAATTTACCCTAACAAAACGGCCATTATCCATGGGAATTTATGTCAGACTTGGATGCAAACATATGAGCGTTGCCGTCGCTTAGCTAGCGCTTTGCAAAAATATGGCATAGGTTTAGGGGATACGGTAGCGGTGATGCTGCCAAATACTCCACCGATGGTTGAGGCGCACTTTGGTATTCCTATGGCAGGGGGGGGCGGTTTTGAATGCTCTGAAATACTCGCTTAGATGCCGAATCGGTGGCATTTATGCTCAATCATGGTGAGGCTAAGGTAGTGATTGTTGACCCAGAGTTTTCTGGGGTAATGAAAAAAGCTCTTGAGATTGCGAAAAAAGATTCTGGCCGTGACTTTTTAGTCATCGATGTTGAAGAAAAAGAATTTGAAGTGCCTGGAGAAAAACTAGGAAAGCTAACCTATGAGCAATTACTAGCTGAAGGTGATCCCAAGTTTGCATGGCAAGTACCCGCAGATGAATGGCAAGCAATTTGCTTGAATTACACGTCTGGGAACTACTGGCAATCCAAAGGGAGTGGTTTATCACCATCGTGGCGCCGCAATTAATGCTGTTTCTAATGTGTTGGACTTGGGATATCAATAAGCATCCAGTGTATTTATGGACGCTCCCGATGTTCCATTGCAATGGTTGGTGTTTCC
The DNA here is from genome assembly GCF_900095205.1 of Polynucleobacter necessarius. Lineage (NCBI taxonomy): Bacteria > Pseudomonadati > Pseudomonadota > Betaproteobacteria > Burkholderiales > Burkholderiaceae > Polynucleobacter > Polynucleobacter necessarius. The sequence goes on from NZ_LT606951.1 coordinate 526,039, forward strand.
CATGGACGATTGCTGCGCGAGCAGGCGTGAATGTTTGTTTGCGTCGTGTTGATGCACAACATATTTTTGCGGCGATTAAAGAGCATGGCGTAACGCATTATTGTGCTGCCCCAATCGTGCATAACCTATTGGTGAATGCTCCGGACGAATTAAAGGCTGGTGTGCCTGCAGGCGTGAAAGGTTTGATCGCAGGCGCGCTGCACCACCCGCATCAATTACCGAAGGTATGGAAAAGTTAGGCTTTGACTTAACTCACGTTTATGGACTCACAGAGGTTTATGGTCCGGCGTCTGTTTGCGTCAAACAAGATGAGAGTGGAATGATTTAGATATTGGTGAGCGTGCTCGTTTAAATGCTCGTCAAGGCGTGCGTTATCACATGCAACAAGCAATCGCAGTTCTGGATCCAGAAAAACGATGAAGCCAGTGCCGGCTGACGGTGAAACCATGGGCGAAATTATGTTCAAGGGCAATATCGCTATGAAAGGTTATCTAAAAACGAAAAAGCAACTAAAGAAGCCTTTGAAGGGGGGCTGGTTCCATTCAGGCGATTTGGCTGTGATGAATCCTGATGGCTATGTGAAGATGAAAGATCGCAGTAAAGACATCATCATCTCTGGCGGGGAGAATATCTCTTCCGTAGAGATTGAAGATGTTCTTTATCGCCATCCTGCTGTGAATGCTGCCGCAGTCGTCGCGCTAAGCCCGACCCGAAGTGGGGCGAAACCCCCTGCGCCTTTCTGGAAATTAAGTCAGGAGCAGAGGTTACTGCTGAAGAGATTATTGCCCACTGTAAGCAACATTTAGCGGGCTTTAAGGTTCCTAGGGCTATTGTGTTCTGCGAGCTTCCCAAGACCTCTACAGGCAAAATTCAAAAGTTTGAATTGCGCAAACAGGCTGGATCGGCCGCCGCTATTGATGTCTAAAGCTTGAGCTACAAGGCGGATAAAATAGATCGTTAACCATTATTGAGAATTCCAAATGAAAATCTTAGTAGCCGTAAAACGCGTTGTAGATTATAACGTCAAAATTCGGGTCAAATCTGATAACTCAGGTGTAGATCTAGCAAATGTCAAAATGAGTATGAACCCTTTTGATGAAATCGCCGTCGAAGAAACGGTTCGTTTAAAAGAGGCTGGTGTAGCAACGGAAGTGGTGGTGATGACTGCTGGCGCGACCCAATGCCAAGAAACTCTGCGTACCGCTTTAGCGATTGGAGCTGATCGTGCCATTTTGGTAGAAACAGCTTCTGATGTTGATTTACAACCTTTGGCAGTAGCGAAGATTCTCAAGGCACTCTCCGAAAAAGAGCAAGCGCAAATTATTATTCTTGGTAAGCAAGCTATTGACGACGATAGCAATCAAACCGGTCAGATGCTTGCTAGCCTGATGGATATCCCACAGGCAACCTTTGCTTCTAAAGTGGTAGTTGCTGACGGTAAAGCTACCGTGACTCGTGAAGTGGATGGTGGATTGGAAACTATTGCACTGACATTGCCTGCTGTTATTACGACTGACTTGCGTCTTAATGAACCCCGTTATGTCACTTTGCCTAACATCATGAAGGCCAAGAAAAAAGTGATTGATATTGTCAAGCCTGAAGATTTGGGCGTCGACATTGCTCCGCGTCTCAAAACAATCAAAGTAGAAGAGCCACCTAAGCGCTCTGCCGGTGTCATGGTTGCTGATGTCGCAGCTCTTGTAGAAAAACTTAAAAATGAAGCGAAGGTGATTTAAATGGCCGCACTCGTTATTGCAGAACACGATAATCAATCTTTAAAAGCAGCTACGCTTAATTCGGTGGCCGCAGCCTTGCAATGCTCTCCAGAGGTGGATATTCTTATTGCTGGGAGTAGTGCTGATGCCGCTGTTCAAGCCGCTGCTCAAATTGCTGGCGTTCGTAAAGTAATTCAAATTGATGCGGCAAATTTAGCAGATCAGTTGGCTGAGCCTTTGGCAGCTCAAATTCTTTCCATTGCCAACGGCTATAGTCACATCCTCGCACCAGCCACTGCCAATGGCAAAAATGTCTTGCCACGCGTAGCCGCTAAATTGGATGTTGCTCAGTTATCTGACATTACCAAAGTAGTTAGTGCCGATACATTTGAGCGTCCGATCTACGCAGGTAATGCCATTGCCATTGTGCAATCTTCAGACCCTGTAAAGGTGATTACCGTTCGTACGACAGGCTTTGATCCTGTTGCTGCTAATGGTGGTTCTGCTGCTATCGAAAAAGCTGCTGCTGCAGATAGCATGACTCAATCATCTTTTGTAGGGCGTGAACTGACTAAATCAGATCGCCCAGAACTCACTGCCGCTAAGATCATCGTCTCTGGTGGTCGTGGCTTAGGGTCTGGTGAAAAGTATCAAGAACTGATTGCGCCACTAGCCGATAAGTTAGGTGCTGCCTTGGGTGCGTCTCGCGCAGCGGTAGATGCAGGTTACGTTCCAAATGATTACCAGGTAGGCCAGACTGGCAAGATTGTGGCTCCTCAGCTTTATATCGCTGTGGGCATCTCCGGTGCTATTCAGCATTTGGCGGGAATGAAGGACTCTAAAGTGATCGTTGCGATCAATAAAGATCCAGAGGCGCCTATTTTTAGTGTTGCCGATTATGGACTCGTTGCGGATTTAAATACTGCTATTCCTGAGCTCACAAAGGCCCTGGGTTAAAAAGTATTGAAGCGTTCAGTGTCACCAAATAATTTATGTAGTTATTCAGTTCGAATAAAGAGGAGTTGTAATGCCATACGTAGCCCCAGTCAAAGACATGTTTGTTTGTAATGAATGAATTAGCTGGTCTAGCGGATGTCGTTGCCTATCCTTATCCTTCCTATGCTGAAGCAGGTGCTGATGTTGATTTAGCGCCTGCAGTTCTAGAAGAATCTGCAAAATTTAATCAAGCTGTTGTTGCCCCACTGAACCGGACTGGTGATCAGAGCCCAAGCTCTTTAAAAGATGGGGTCGTAACTACCGCTCCTGGTTTTAAGAGTGCTTTCGAGCAATATGCAGCAGCAGGGTGTCAAGGAGTGATTCACCTGGCTGAGTTTGGTGGACAAGGTTTGCCAAAATTAATTGCAACTGTTTGTTTTGAAATGGTGCACTCAGCCAGTCTTTCGTTTGCTCTGTGCCCAATGCTGACTGATAGCGCAATTGAAGTGCTGCTCACTGCAGCTAGCGCAGAACTAAAAGAGCGTTTTGTACCCCAGATGATTTCGGGTGAGTGGACGGGTTCGATGTGCATAACTGAACCACAGGCGGGTTCTGACTTGTCGATGGTTCGCGCACGTGCAGTTCCAGAGGGCGATGGTGCTTATAAGATATTTGGCACCAAAATTTATATCACCTATGGTGAGCACGATATGGCTAAAAATATTATCCATTTAGTGTTAGCAAGAACTCCGGATGCGCCTGAGGGAGTTAAGGGCATCTCTTTATTTGTAGTGCCTAAGGTTCTTGGTTAAAGAAGATGGTTCATTAGGCGAGCGCAATGATGTGCATTGTGTCTCCTATTGAGCATAAGTTGGGTATTAAAGCGAGCCCGACTGCAGTTCTGCAATTTGGTGATCATGGTGGCGCTGTAGGCTATCTGGTTGGCGAAGAAAATCGCGGCCTTGAATACATGTTTGTCATGATGAATGCAGCTCGTTTTGCGGTAGGTATGCAAGGAGTTGCAGTAGCAGAGCGTGCCTATCAAAAAGCAGTTCGATATGCTAAAGATCGCGTACAAAGTCGCGACCTAGCTGGATCGCCTGGCCCTGTGACAATTATTCATCAGCCAGATGTGAAGCGTATGTTAATGACAATGCGTGCATATACCGAAGCATCGCATGCGCTTGCTTACTATGCTGCTGCTGCGTACGATGCGCAGCATGCCGCTCCTGATGAGGCGGTGAGTAAGGCTAATCAAGCTATTTATGAATTCTTAGTCCCTATCGTAAAGGGCTTCTCTACTGAGATGTCGATCGAAGTTGCTAGCTTGGGTGTTCAAGTGCATGGCGGCATGGGTTTCATTGAAGAAACAGGGGCAGCATAGCATTACCGCGATGCACATATCTTGACGATTTATGAAGGCACGACAGCAATTCAGGCAAACGACTTAGTTGGTAGAAAAACAGTGCGTGATGGCGGAGCGATTGCAAAAGAGTTGTCGCAAAAAATTGCGGAAACTGAAAAAGATTTAGCGGCGAGCGGTAGTGCGGACGCTAAAGCTGTTTTGGAGCAGTTGACTTTAGCGCGCGCCGCATTTGATCAGGCAGTCGCTTATATTGTTGCTAATGCAAAGACAGATATCAAGGCGGTCTATGCTGGTAGCTTTGCCTATCTGCGTTTATCCGGTTTGGTATTGGGTGGCTGGCAAATGGCCAGAGCGCTTTTAGCCGCTAAGCGTTTGCGTGATGGAGATCCAAAATTCTATGATGCAAAGATTGCAACAGCGCGTTTCTTTGCTGAGAATCTCATGCCCCAAGCTCAAGCGCTTGCAACTTCAATTATCGAGAGCGGACACTCTACTAATGCATTAGAGGTTGAGCAGTTCTAAGCAAAAGAGAAAATAAAAAACCGCTCCATAGAGCGGCTCTTTCAACAGAAAAGCTATCTGCAATTATTGGGATAGCTTTTTTGCTTCATGGATTTGTGAAATAAAGAATTGCTCAAATGAGACGGCTAGAAAAGTCATCATCACACCAGCACCAAAGACTAGTGAGAAGATGACAGTTAAGATTTCTAACCAACCCGAGCGAGTACGTCGATGTTCTTCAATTCCAGGATTAAATTGAGCATCCCATTTTTCATCTAAACGGAGCCCAAAAGCAATGGTGGTTAGCCAGCTTGCTTCAATTGCTATAAATTCAAACGTAATCAATACCCATCCTGGCGCAGAATGAAAATGAGCGTCTTTTAAAATGATCCAACCTACTGCGCCACCTATCAAAGCGAACAATTGAATCCATGCCCAAAAAGACTTAAACCCTTGCAGGTAAAAGCAATTCAGGCCACTACCAGGAAATAGCAATCCAAGTGCGCAAAAAAGGAGTTTAGATTTTTTCATGAATCTTTCTGAGGATTGGAAGGCCTTTAATTATTAGGCTTTTGCGTAAAACTTAACACTTCACGATCAGTGCCAACCATGAGCAATTGATCACCATTGCGCACAATGCTGCGATAGTCATTTAATTCGTATAGAAAATCATTTTCTAATTCCATGCGCTGTGGACTACAAGCCATTTTGGTGCTTGCAATTTGCTTAAGAGAAAATCCGCGAGAGTCTTCGTCTAGGGAGGCAGTAAAGCGATTGCAACCTGTTGATCCACTGACACGTTGACCAGTGGCATCAAAAATAATTTGTATCGGATTGCTCGCATCACCCTTTGGAATTTGGCGTGTGCGTACTTCGCCATTGTTATTGGGTGGTAAATTCCAGCGAGTAAGCTCCCATTTAGTGTTTTTTAACTCACTACTTGGCGGGCTTATTTTGGCTCCGCATGACGGTATGACATTAGCGCATCCAGCAAAAAGTCCAATACCCAGGCAAGAAACAGCCATAAATAGCTTTTTTAAAGGCAAACTGGTGGGCTTTAAGGGCTTGTATTGATGGATCATATTTATCTAAGTTATTGTTTTTAATGTATTTTTTATCCAATAGGGTATTCTGTTCTACTGTCTTGCTTGCTTAAATAGGTGGAAGAAGTAGGGGTTTTCGTCTAGAATATGAGGTTTTCCACTCTACCGTATCTTTTGTTTGGTGGGCTGGAGCCCAAGATTTTGTAGAAATTTCATTGGATTGTAATCAACCTGTTTTCATTTTAGATTTTAAGGAATAAGTATGGTCGTCATTCGACTGGCACGCGGCGGTTCTAAGAAGCGCCCTTTTTACAGCATCGTTGCTACTGATAAGTGCAACCGTCGTGACTCGAACTTTATCGAGCGTATTGGTTATTTCAACCCACAAGCAGTGGCCACTGAGCAAGCAATGCGCATTGCTCAAGATCGTTTGATTTACTGGGCTGGTGTTGGTGCGCAAATCTCCCCAACAGTAGTTCGTTTGATTAAAAATAATCTAGCTGTTTAATATCTCATTGCTAAAAGCTTCATCGATGCGGTGGAGTTTTTAGTGACAAGATGTTTAGTTGTTTTATTTCAGGAAAATAAGGTGTTTTACTCATGAGCGCACCTTCCCCGAATGATTTGATTGAACTCGGCGCTATATCTGAGGCGCAAGGTTTGCAGGGCCAGGTCAAAGTTAGACCTCACTCTTCAGAGCCTGTAGCACTTCTCTCTTCTAAATCAGTTTGGTTATCTCTTATCCCACGTAGGGATGTCGGCGTTTCTGTGTCCACAGAGCAAGTCTCATTGACGGAATATAAAGTAAAGAGTGCCAAGATGCACAGCGGCAACGTTGTGATGTCACTTGAGGGCATCAGTGATCGCGATCAAGCTCTTGCATTAAAAGGTGCAAGGATATTGGTGGCTCGCGACGCATTCCCAAAGGCAGATAGCGATTCTTATTACTGGGTTGATCTCATCGGATGTAAGGCGGTCAATCTGCAAGACGAGGTTCTTGGTGAAGTTGTTGATATTACTGAGAATAGTGCGCATGGTGTCATTGCAATTGGCATACCCGAGACTAAAGAAATGAAATATTTGGTGCCATTTGTCAAAGAGGTTGTCCAAAAGGTCGACTTACCAAATAAAACGATTACCCTTGATTGGCAGTCTGACTGGCAATAATCATTTAGAGATAAATTTCAAAAATAGCTACTGATATGCGCTTTGACGTTGTGACCTTATTTCCAGAAATGTTCTCAGCGCTAACGCAATGGGGTATTACAGGTCGCGCAGGCCAACAATCTCTGGCGAGCGTTCATCTATGGAATCCGCGAGATTTTTGCTCAGACCCTCGTAAAACAGTGGATGATCGCGCTTATGGTGGTGGCCCAGGCATGGTCATGATGGCTAAGCCTCTGGAGGATACGGTTGCCGGAATTCAGGCTGCCCATCAGGCGGCGGGCATCAAAAGTGGACCCATTTGCTTATTAGCACCCCAAGGAGAGCGTTTTTCTCAGAAGATAGCGATAAATATCATCAATTATGGCAATTTAAGCTTCATTTGTGGTCGATATGAAGCGGTTGACCAGCGTTTTATTGATCGAAACGTTGATTTACAGCTTTCTATTGGGGATTTTGTGCTTTCTGGCGGTGAAATTCCTGCTATGGCGATGATAGATGCGGTCATCAGGTTGATTCCTGGGGCGCTTGGAGACGGTGAATCTGCTGCGCAAGATAGCTTTATGAATGGTCTTTTAGACTACCCCCACTACACTCGCCCAGAAATATATGAAAATTTATCTGTGCCAGACGTGCTTTTAGGCGGACATCACGCTAAAATAGCGGATTGGCGTCGGCAGAAGTCTTTAGAGCTGACGTTCAGGTTAAGGCCGGACTTAATTGAATCGGCTAGAGCCAAAGGGTTGCTAACTCGAGAAGATGAACAATTTCTTCGCTCTCTGTAAATACTTTTAGTGTGCAGTAGTGAAAAGGTGGTTTGGTTTTTGGTTTAGTGAAATTGTTTTAACTGCATCCTCTATTAGGTCCGTTGGCTTTGGTCTCGGGATTAAACGCTAATACGATGTTTAAGGATTAAAAATGAATTTAATTGCAAAAATTGAGCAAGAAGAAATTGCTCGCTTAAGTGCTAACAAAGTACTGCCTAGCTTCGCTCCTGGCGATACTGTTGTTGTTAGCGTAAACGTTGTTGAAGGTACACGTAAGCGTACCCAAGCCTTTGAAGGCGTTGTGATTGCTAAGCGTAATCGCGGACTCAATTCCAGCTTTATCGTGCGTAAAATTTCTTCCGGTGAAGGCGTTGAGCGGACTTTCCAAACATATTCACCATTAATCGCTAGCGTTGAAGTGAAGCGTCGCGGTGATGTACGTCGTGCTAAGTTGTATTACTTGCGTGATCGTTCAGGTAAGTCAGCACGTATTAAAGAAAAGCTTCAGGCACGTGTTAAGCCAACAGCTGCTGTAGCTGCTGAGTAATCGCTGCTTTGATGCAAACAGAAAGGCGGCCTAGGTCTCGCCTTTTTTGTTGCCTTAGAATATGACAATGCCCAAGACCTCGAGCCCAGAAGACTATGCAATTAATGTTGCCGCGCCTCCGGGATTTAATGCGGAGGCGATACCCATTCATCAGACTTGCGCCGGCGAGAAAATAGTTGTGAGCGAATTTTTGGAGCCAAGTAGTTTAAAGGCTCGCCTACAATCTTCGCCGCAATGGCAACCTGAAATATTACTGATGAAAATCGTCATGTCATCGCTGCAAATATTATTGCCAAGCGCCAGGCGGCTGGAAAGGTTACCAAAGCAGCAGTATTGATTCCTTTGGCCCTAAAAGAAGATGGCTTATCGGTACTACTTACGCAAAGAACAAATCATTTGCATGATCATGCTGGTCAAATTAGCTTTCCTGGGGGTCGGTCGCATGGACCCTGAGGATCAAAGCCAAAATGACACTGCTTTACGAGAAAGTAGAGAGGAAATTGGGCTGGATCCTAGTAAGAGTGGAGATTGTTGGCCAGTTACCTCAATATTTGACTGTTTCTGGTTACAGCGTCACACTAGTAGTAGGATTGGTACAAGCTCAGGCAGAATATGTCTTGGATGAGTTTGAAGTGGCTGATGTGTTTGAGGTGCCACTCCGTTTTTTGTTAGACCCTGCAAATCATCAAGTCAGATTGTGGCAAAGTGAGCAGGGTGGACGTCGTTTTTATTCAATACCTTATGAGAACCGCTTTATTCGGGGTGCTACTGCGGGAATGTTGCGCAACCTTTATCATTTATTAAAAGTATGACTTTCTTTTCTATTCTCTTCGCCCTCATTGCTGAGCAATATCGTCCAGTAACTTCGAGTCATTGGATTGCACGCGCTTGCGCCCGCTGGTTAGATTGGGTGGCTGGAGAGTTCGGCGGCAAAACAGAAGAGGGTGCAAGCCCGGTTGGTGCTCGAATGGCCTGTTTAGTCGCATTCATTCTTCCAACCTTTTTGGTATTTATTGTGTATGTCACATGTATGGTGACTTACCCAATTCTGGGTTTTATCTGGAATATCGTTATTGCGTATTTGTTTTTTGGTTTCCGTCAATTTAGTCATTCCTTTACTGCCGTGCATGAAGCGATTGAAGCGCATGATTTGCCGGCGGCACGAGCTGCCTTGGGTGAGTGGTACGATCCTGAGTTAGATACTTCTGATCTTTCTGAAACCGAAGTGATTTCCTTGGCGCTCGAGCGTGCCATTATTGGTTCGCATCACCATGTATTTGGCGTATTGTTTTGGTTCATGATGCCAATGGGTCCGGCAGGTGTAGTGCTTTACCGATTAGCAGATATCGCTGCACGGCGTTGGTCTGAGCGCGGTGACATGAACTTGAGTGAGTCCGCTCGCCATTTTTTCTACGTATTAGATTGGGTTCCTGCACGCATCACAGCAATGGGCTTTGCGATCGTCGGAAACTTTGAGGGTGCTGTATACGGCTGGCGTTATTTGACGCAAAAATGGTCGGACTCTTTATCGGCAGTGATTTTGGCTGCGGGTAGCGGTGCCTTAGGCGTTCGTCTAGGTGAGCCGATGAGTGAACCTGACAGCGATGAAGCTCTGCGTATGGCTGAGGCTGGTGAGCCAGTGGTATATGAAGTAGGCCTTGAGCCCACTGAGCGGACGATGCGCTCTGCAGTAGGGCTAGTGTGGCGCTTAGTTATCGCTTGGATGGCTTTGTTGCTAATGCTGACCATCGCTCTTCGGCTTGGCTAATTCCCTGAATTTGCACATCTGCTGTTTTTGAATCAGAGTGTAGTTGTCTAAATAGCGTCAATCTTTCTGGCGCTATTTCATTTCTCTCAACCGCTTCTCGTACCGCACAGTCTGGCTCTAAGAGATGTGCGCAATTATGAAAGCGGCACTTCCCTAGAAGGTCTTTAAATTCTCTAAAAGCGTGCTGTAATTCGCTCACGGACATGTGTGCTAAACCAAATTCTTGAAAGCCAGGAGAGTCAATGAGTGCTCCTAGTTTACCTGTTTCATCTCTGCCCCATGCTTCTGGTAACTCAAAGTAACGGCATGCTGTCGTGGTGTGTTTGCCAGTATCCAATCGCACAGAATATTCTTGAGTGAGTGCTGCAGCATTTGGGATCCACGCATTTAATAGGCTGGATTTTCCCATGCCAGATTGACCTACAAAGACGGAAACTTTACCTTGAAGTGCAGGGCGAAGCGCATTAATAGAAGTGGGATCAAACTTTGCAGATACCTTGCTTACTGGATATCCCATGCGTGCATACAGTTCAATGATCTTGCGTGCATGCGCCAAGTTATCTTTGAGATCGCATTTATTGAGCAAGATATGTAGACCAATCTGATTGGCTTCTGCAGCTACAACCGCTCTACCCAAGAGGTCAGGCGAGAAAGCGGGTTGTGTAGCGAGCACTACTAGGATTTGATCAACATTAGATGCAATCAGCTTGCTCTTAAAAGCATCAGAGCGATACAGAAGATTTTCTCGGGGCTCAATCTGAATAATGCGGGCTTGGTCGGCCGAGGTCATTTCTAGAAACATGCGATCGCCCACAGCCCCGACGTGTTGCTTGGCAGGCGTGCTTACTTGAATCAGTGGTCCATCGGGTGTTTCGAGACCCTTTGTATCTGCAATTAAACGCTGCGCCAAATAATGCCTTCCGTAGGAAGCAATGAGAAGCGCATGAAATTGTTCCATCGTTAGGTGCTAAATCGCTTCAAGTTGGTAATGCGTAAAGGTGCTGGTGGATGTGAGCTATAGAAAGCGGTATAGATGGGATCGGGCGTCAGTGTTGAAGCATTGTCTTGATAAAGTTTGACTAACGCAGTAATTAAGTCTTTGGCTGAAGATTTTTCTGCAGCAAAGCCATCAGCCTCATATTCATGTTTACGAGATGCGATGCTTGAAAGCGGGGTGAAGAAAAAGCTAAACACAGGCGAGACCAACATAAACAGAGCTAAAGCAAGACCACCGTTGTAGCCATTGAGATTAGGCATGACACCTAAATCCGTGTAAAACCAAGCCTTGGTGCTAACCCATCCTAAGAGGGCAAACGTGCCAAAACTCAAGGCAAATGAGACCAGTAGGCGCTTACGAATATGCTTGCATTTAAAGTGGCCGAGTTCATGGGCCAGTACCGCTTCTACTTCACCAGGATTTAGTTTTTCAATTAAGGTATCAAAAAATACAATGCGCTTCGCTTTTCCCATGCCAGCAAAAAAGGCGTTTCCATGCGCACTCCGTTTACTACCGTTCATCACAAACAATCCCTGCCTCGCAAAATCACAACGGGCAAGCAGTGCTTCAATTTGTGTTTTTAATGGGCCATCTTCTAGAGCTTGAAATTTATTAAAGAGCGGAGCGATAAAGGTGGGGAAGATCCACTGCATCAATAGGCTAAAGACCGTCAAAACCACCCAAGCCCACAACCACCATAAGTCTCCTGCTTTAGCCATTAAAGTCAAAATGACCCATAGCAGCGGGATTCCGATGGCGCCACCAACGGACATACTTTTAAACATATCTGAGAAGAATAGCTTTTTCCCCATACGATTAAAACCAAAGCGCTCTTCCAAGTGGAACTGTTTATACCAAGAGAAAGGAGTATCAATCACTCCTGAGATGATTACTATCGAAACAAGTAAGGCGATTTGTTGGGCAATCCCTTCCCCCAATAATTGCAGTAACGTCATGTTGAGGATCTGTAAGCCACTCAATAAAGTGAAGCCAATTAAAATGATGGCGCTGACCCCATTTTCTAAAATACCTAGTTTTAATTTTGCGATGGTGTAATCAGCCGCTTTTTGATGCTCTGCAGGGGTTACCTTTTCAGCGAATTCTGCTGGAACGGAGTCGCGATGTTGAGCAACATACCGAATTTGACGTTGGGAGAGCCAGTGGCGTAAGCCAAAGCTGGCAATAAAAGCGATTAAGAAAACAATTGTGAATGTCATGAGATCATTATAGATATGAGCGAGCAAACTAACACAGCAGTAACCAAGGTGGCGCCAGCCAATGAACACCTTATTTGGGTGGATATGGAGATGTCTGGGCTAGATCCCGAAAAGGAGCGGATTCTAGAAATCGCCATTATTGTTACTGATGCCCATCTCAATACTATCGCTACAGCCCCGGTTTGGGTGGTGCATCAAGACGATGCCGTTTTAGATGCAATGGATGCATGGAATAACGGTACACATGGTCGCTCAGGCTTAATTGATAAGGTGAAAGCATCCACTTCAGATGAGCAAGCGGTTGAGGCGGAATGTATTGCGTTTCTGAAAAAATACATTAAGGCTGGCATTGCGCCAATGTGCGGAAATACGATCGGACAAGATAGACGTTTTATGGCGAAATATATGCCCAAGCTAGAAGCCTATTTTCATTATCGAAACATTGATGTATCTACCTTGAAGGAGCTTTGCAAGCGCTGGCACCCTGAATTGGTGAAAGGTTTTACAAAGAAACAAGCTCACACAGCTTTGGCTGATATTGAGGAATCTATAGAAGAGCTTAAGTATTACCGTGAAAAATTTATTGTGCCTCTGCCACAGTAGAAAAAAGGTCTGCATTGCAGACCTTTTTATAGATTCAAACCTGATTATTTTTTAATTGCGCTCTTGGGTCTAAAGGCTTTAATGATTGCTTCATCGGTCTCAATATAAGGGCCGCCAATCAAGTCAATGCAGTAGGGTACTGCAGCAAAGATGCCTGGAACTAGCAATTTTCCATCTGCGTCCTTAAGGCCTTCTAAAGTCTCAGCAATGGCTTTGGGTTGTCCGGGCAAATTGATCACTAGAGCTGCATGATCCTCAATTTCTCTGAGGACAGCGGTTTGTCTAGACAGGATCGCGGTAGGTACAAAATTTAGGCTAATTTGACACATTTGCTCGCCAAAACCAGGCATTTCACGTGTCTCGGCGTCACGGGTAGCCTCGGTGTTACGTCTCTTCTAGAAGGGCCTGTGCCGCCTGTAGTAAGCACTAGGTCGCAACCTAACTCATCCACCAGCTCTACAATCGTCTCGCAGATGATTTCAGATTCATCAAGCAATGAGTCTTTCGTGAAAGACGCAGGGGTTACTAATGGCTTTTTGGAGCCAGCTTTGTAAGGCGGGAATACCTTCGTCTTGGTAGACGCCTTTGCTGGCGCGATCGGATACCGAAATCAGGCCAATTTTGATTTCATTAGGGCTATTACGCTTTAGGGCTTCTGTATGCTTCATGTTTCCATTCTAGTTATTATTAGGGTATGTTTACATACACATCTCACCAGTTTCAAGAAATCATCGATTTCATGCTTAAAGAGGCCAAAAAAAAGGGTGCCTCAGATGCTGTGGCAGAAGTTTCCGAAGGCCAAGGTCTCTCCGTTACGGTTCGTAAAGGTGAAGTAGAGACGATTGAACAAAGTTTAGATAAGCAGGTAGGGGTTACCTTATTTTTGGGCCACCACCGCGGTAATGCTAGTACCAGTGATTTTTCTAAAGAGTCATTAAAGGCAACTGTTGATGCTGCCTATCACATCGCCCAACACACAGCAGAAGATCTTTGTGCTGGTCCTGCAGAAGCAGAGCTTTTAGAAAAAAATCCTTTGGATTTAGATTTGTTTCATCCCTGGAATATCGATGCAGCACATGCGGTACAAATTGCACGCATTGCTGAAGGCTCCGCATTTGCTGTGAGCAAACAAATTCAGAATAGCGATGGCGCATCTGTCTCTGCGCATCATGCGCATTTCATGATGGGAACTTCTAATGGATTTATGGGTGGGTATCCTTTTTCTCGCCACTATATTTCTTGCGCACCAATTGCAAGTGAGGGCGGTAAGAGTGCGCGTATGCAACGTGATGATTGGTATTCCAGTTCTCGTATTCCAGAAGAGTTGGCGGATCCTTCTGCTATAGGTAAATATGCTGCCCAACGAGCTCTATCACGTTTAAAAGCAAGATCTTTGACTACGCGCCGTTGCCCCGTCATTTTCGAAGCTCCTTTAGCAGCAGGTTTGTTGGGAGGTTTAGTGCAAGCGGTCTCGGGCGGAGCTTTATATCGCCGTTCTAGCTTTTTGCTAGACAGTTTGGGTAAGCAGGTTTTACCAAAACACGTCAGCTTGTTTGAAAACCCACATCTCAAGTCTATGACAGGAAGCGCACCATTCGATGAAGAGGGTGTGAAAACTTTTGCAAGAACGGTGGTGGATAAGGGAATACTGGAAGGTTATTTTTTATCTACTTACTCTGCTCGCAAGCTAGGTATGAAAACTACTGGTAACGCTGGCGGGTCTCATCACCTGACATTGCAAAGTAAGAAAACGCCAAAGGGCGGCTTATCCGCTTTATTGAAAGAGATGGGCACTGGATTATTGGTAACTGAGTTAATGGGTCAAGGAGTGAATTACGTAACGGGGGATTACTCTCGCGGAGCGTTTGGATACTGGGTTGAGAATGGAGAAATTCAATACCCAGTGGAAGAGGTAACCATTGCTGGTAATTTACGCGACATGCTTATGGATATTCAATTGATTGGTAGTGATACATTAATACGCGGTACAAAAGAAACGGGCTCAATACTGCTTGGCTCAATGACGATTGGCGGAAAATAAAAGCCTACTAATGGTTTTAAGGGGGATGGTGAGATGCAAAGACGTTCATTTTTAAAGAAAGCGAGACTATTGGCGCAAGTGCTGCAGTTATAGCGGCACCATCGATTGCACAAAGCCTACCAACCCTGAATTGGCGACTTGTTTCAAGTTCCCCCAAATCATTGGATACCTTATTTGGCACTCCTGAGGTATTTGCTAATTCCCTGCGCAAGGCTACGGATGGCAAATTTAATGTCAAAGTCTTTGCTGCTGGAGAAGTAGTCCCAGCACTTCAGGTATTAGATGCTGTGCAAAACGGTACGGTAGAGTGTGGTCATACTGCAAGCTACTACTATCTTAGAAAAATAGTGCGTTTATTTTTGATACGGCTGCGCCATTCTGGCTGACTGCACGTCAACAATCTGCCTGGATGCTCCATGGTAATGGCATGAAATTAATGCGCGAACTGTATGCGAGCTATAACATCGTCAACCTCTTGGGCGGTCAAACTGGTACGCAAATGGGCGGCTGGTTTCGTAAGGAAATCAAATCACCAGAGGATTTCAGGGGTTTGAAATTTCGTATCGCTGGATTTGCGCGGGTCAGGTGCTAGCTAAGTTAGGTGTTGTGCCGCAACAGCTTCCTGCTGGAGAGATTTATTCTGCTCTTGAAAAAAGGGGCAATTGATGCAGCAGAATTCGTTGGACCTTATGACGATGAGAAGTTGGGTCTAGCCAAGGTTGCAAAAAATTATTACTATCCCGCCTTTTGAGAAGGCGCAGCTGGCCTTTCATTTTTAGTCAATAAAAAGCAATGGGAATCACTGCCTCCTTCTTATCAGGCCGCATGGGAAGCTACTTGTTTTGAGGCGTATACAGATATGTGCGCTAAATATGACGCGCTTAATCCTCCTGCGTTGCAGCGCCTTATTCAAAATGGCGCAGTGCTGCGTAAATTTAATACTTCCGTGATGGACGCCTGCTTTAAAGCTAGCCAAGATACCTATGCTGAGGAGTCTGCAAAGAACCCGCAGTTTAAAAAGATTTTTGATGACTATCGCGCCTTTAGAAACATGGAAGCCCAATGGTTTAATGTGGCTGAACAAGCTTTTGCTCAATACAGCTTTAATAAGAAACTTTGAGAATACAAATTCTGAATCAAGGGGCCCTATGTGGGGCCCTTTTTATTGGAAAAATAGTCCATGAGGCATAGGTCATCGCTACCAAAAAAGATATTGGGATGGCTTGCAATAGACTTTATCGGTTTGTCGCCTACTTATTTCTTCATTGCTTGGTAAGATCGCTGAATGTTTGATCCACTTGTATCTCCATTTAATCCAATCTTTTCACGCGCATTCTTTAACTTTTTTATATGCGCGGTATTGAGTGTTTTCATTGTTGGTGTTTCTAAAAGTGGATTTGGGGCTGGGCTCGGCATTCTTTCTCTGCCTTTAATGGCCAGTCAATCTAGCATTAATGAAGCATTGGCTATCTTATTGCCACTCCTCATTGCGATTGATTTGGTAAGTATGCGTCGATTTTTATACGCAATGCTGATTGGCGCATTCTGAAGTTGATCACTCCACCCGCAATTCTTGGACTTTTGCTGGGAATGATTTTCTTTACTGCAATTACGCCTAAGATATTAACGCTATCGATTGGTATTTTTACGCTACTGTTTTTGATTCAGAATCTGGCTATGTCACATATGGATCTGAAGGAAACTAAGTCTTACCCTTGGCTTGGGCGCATTATGGGTTTTTCAGGATTCACCTCATTTGTTGCCCATATTGGCGGGCCTCCCATTATGGTATACATGTTGAGGGGAAAATTACTGCCTATGGTCTATACATCTACCTTAGGTGTCTTTTTCACCATGATCAATTTTGGAAAGCTAGGTCCTTATGCTTATCTTGATCTATTGAATTACAAGCAATTTGCAACGTCAATGATCTTATTGCCTTGTGTTCCTGCTGGGGTTTACTCTGGCTTTTACATCGCCAAAAGAATCTCGATGAAGTGGTACTACCGAACCGTGAGATTCTTTTTGTTAGTTGCGAGCATTAATTAATAGCAGGCGGACTGATGTAATCTTTATCAAGCGATTAGTACTTCTTTTAAAAAACGAGATATATCCACAAGCTCTTCGTGATTTACAGAATGCTCCATAGGATACTCATTCCACTCTACGGGGTGCCCCATTTTTTCTAGCAATGCATAAGACGCTTGTGCGCGATCAATAGTGACCACTGGATCAGAGGTGCCATGAGCCATAAAAATGGGTATCTTTGCATTGGCAGAATATTTTTCGGTATTCGCCATCATCGCAAGGGGTAAATAGCCAGAGAGGGCAATAATGCCGGCAAGTTGGTGGGGGAAGCGCAAGCCAATATGTAAAGCCATTGCACACCCTTGTGAAAATCCTGCCAAGACAATCTTGTCGTAGGCAATGCCACGATTGGCTTCTTTATTGATTAGCTCGACAATTGAGGCGGCAGATTTCTGAATGCCTAAAACATCCTCTTGGTCCATTAGGTTTCTGCCGATGATGTCGTACCAGGCGGGCATGACATAGCCCCCATTGACGGTGACAGGCATGCTTGGCGCACTTGGAAATATAAAGCGAATGCCGGGACATCCTGTCAGGTTTAACTCTGGAATAATGGGCACGAAATCATTGCCGTCAGCACCAAGGCCGTGTAGCCAAATTACTGCTGCAGTTGGATTTGGATTCGTTTCTAATTCAATGCATGGGAGCATAGCAATCTTCTTTATAGTAGGTTGAGTCAAGATTATCGGCTCATATAAGCTTCTTCGTTATAGGTTGATACCCATTGGGGTCTAAATATCAGGAGTGTCGCCAAGAGCATTTCTGATAAGGAGCCTTCCATAAAGGCAATAATAATGAGGCCAAGCGCCATCCTTCAAAATCGAGTTGGCTAGTTGCTCTAACCGCCAATTGAATGAGTAGTAAGAATGCTCCCGACAAAATAACGCTTATAAAGGCTGCTACATATCCATTTCCAAGAATGAGAACGAATAGGTGTTTTGGAATAAAGCGCTGAATGATCTGAATGGATAGGTAAGCAAATATCGTGGGTAGGACGCACACCATGAGGTAGTGCTGTGAGGCTTCTGCAGAATTTCCCTGGATGACATAGACACCAAGGAATGCCACTGGAAAAAGAATAGAGAGCGCAATTGCAGGGCCAAACATTGCGGTTAGCAAAGAGGCGCCATAAAACTTTCCGGTGGCCTGACCCGGTAGGGTTGGCGAGATATTCCAGGCAATAACAAGAAAGAGGATGGCGTCTGGGCCAAGCCAGGTTAATGGCGCTTGTGTAAAAGCGCGAGGGGGCTGCAATACAGCGCTCCCAAAAAAATCACCACTGCTAGACCAAGCCACATCATATTGTCTCTGACCCCTGGGGTAAATGAATGACTCAGTCTAACCAAAATGGCGATAAAGCCCATCGGCACTTTCACTAGGAGGGCTGAATAACTGGGTAGAATCTCTCATTCCATCCCATTTTTTATAGGCCCTGCATGAACTCTAAAAAACTAACGAACTTGATATTGGGGGCGATGGTCTTGGGGGTCATGGTTGGATACCTTGTAAATCTGTATGGTGCGGGATCCACTTTTCCATCAGTATGTGATTTAATCTCCATCTTGGCGGATGTCTTTCTGCGCTTGATCAAAATGATTATTGCGCCATTGGTATTTGCCACTCTAGTAGTTGGTATTGCCAAAATGGGCGATGCCTCGACTATTGGTCGAGTGGGTTTAAAGACCTTTGCATGGTTTATCTCCATGTCTTTTGTGTCTCTATTGTTGGGTCTGGTGATGGTCAATATCTTGCAACCCGGCATTGGAGTGGAGTTAACCCTGCCAGAGGTTGCAGCAAGTACGGGTTTAAATAAAGCTGGCCTCAATCTTTCTGAGTTCGTAAGGCATATTTTCCCCATCAGCATCTTTGATGCCATGGCTAAAAATGAAATCTTGCAGATCGTTGTGTTTGCTGTCTTCTTTGGCGTTGGTGCCGCCGGTATGGGTGAGCGCGCTGACGAGTTCATTCGTAACTTAGATATGCTGTCGCACATCATGCTAAAGATCACTACTGCAGTCATGAAACTAGCTCCAGTTGCGGTGTTTTCTGCGGTGTCATCTGTGATTGCTGAGAACGGTATCAGCATATTGATCACCTACGGCAAATTTATGTTGAGCTTTTACGCGGCCATTGCCACGCTTTGGGTAGTCATTATTTTGATCAGTTCACTAGTTCTTAAAAATCGCACTTGGCGCTTGGTAAAAATGCTGCGTGAGCCGGCTTTGCTTGCATTTACTACCGCAAGTTCCGAAGCTGCGTATCCAATGACTTTAGAAAGGGTGGAGCGTTTTGGCTGCAAAAATAAAATTGCCTCTTTTGTTTTGCCAGTGGGCTATTCATTTAATTTAGATGGTTCGATGATGTATTGCACATTTGCTGCAATCTTTATTGCTCAGGTGTATGGCGTGCAAATGGAGTTAAGTCAGCAACTCTTAATGTTATTGGTTTTAATGATTACCTCTAAAGGAATTGCAGGAGTTCCCCGCGCCTCACTGGTAGTGATTGCTGCGACTTTGTCTCAATTCAACCTGCCGGAAGCCGGCGTTTTATTGATTTTTGGAGTTGATCATTTCTTGGATATGGCACGTTCCGCAACCAATGTGTTGGGTAATGGTCTGGCTACAGCTGTCATATCGAAGTGGGAAGGTGAGCTAGAGAGTTAGTAAATGTCCTTAATTGGTTCTCTTGATGGCATTCTCGGGTGTATATTGTTTTTTCATCACTTGATCTAGATGGAGAGGGTTGTAATGAAGCCGTTTTATATCGACTACCCACAAGAAAAAATCGAAGAACATCAGCATGCCTATCGATGCCTTCACTGCAAGATTCCCACCACTATCATTTTTGGCTTGCTAGAAAATCATGCGGAAGACTGCTCTTATCGAATTCATCAGAGTAAATGGACCCAATTAGAGGTAAAGCTGAAACCACGCAAAGAGCATTTTGATGAACTCCATGTCGACGAGGTGGGCTAATGACAACATATCCAATTGCTTTGGAATTGACGGTTTGGATGGATCTAGGGCTAAATCAGTATGAAGTGACGATCGATGAAGTTTCTAAGATTTCGATCAAGCGGACTGATGATGTGTTTCACACTAGAGACCTCACCAGGAATGAGGTAAGCCACCTTAGTTGCTGCCATTGAATCGCTGAGAGTTCCGGTTAGCGAGGATACAAGTACATCAATTAATAAGGCCTCCTCAAGTTATGAGCTGATTGTCGAGTCTGCCCATTTCTCTTTGGAGTTCAATTGGGAGGATGTTGATCTTCAAGGGATTAATTCAAAATCCTTTGAGTCAGTTGTGGCGCTAAAGACGGTAGTTGAGAGTTTGGATTTGGATCACTGAAAGCCAAATTTAGGCTTCCAACACAATAAATTCCCCTCGGGTTACTCTCTCTAAATTGGAAGAAGGAAAAAAGCGCCTTAATTCTCTTGGTGTTAATCACCTCAATTTTTCCATCTGGCGTCAGGTTGGCAAGATAGTCTCCCTCAGGAAATAGGGCTTCCGGAATATTTTCGGTCTCGAGTATTTGGGCTGGTAATACCAAGCTCTTTGTAATTTTGGTACGCATGGCTTATATTAAGTTTCAATTATTAGAAGCGCTTTTCCATTTGCACAACTTCGTAGTTGCGTGCACCAAAGAGGGGTTTTAGAGGGGCCGCCCAAATAAGTCGCTAAAATGGCAGGCAGGAAAGCTATTTCAAAGCTCTATTGACCATTTATTGCACTTAAGCGGTGCAGATTCATCTAGAGATTAGAAAAATTTCAGAAGTTTATTTAGCCGACTTTAATCGAGAGCTCTTGCGGGTTTTCTCATAAAACGCATCCGGTTTTGATGCTACCCATCGAATAAATTTCCTCATCTCAGGATGCTCTCTCAAGATTTCGGCATGGTGATATTGGTTTGCCAATTCCGTTTCGGTGAAAAGAGCATGAATTTGCTTGTGGCAAATCCGGTGAAGATATTCGGTAATTTTTCCACCCTTAGACTTGGGGATAAGGTGATGGGCATCCTTCTGTGAATCAGGAATGGGTCGATCACAAATAGGGCAAATCCATTTAGCGGCCTGTCGATTGACTGGTGGATGCAAAGTAATCAGTTTTTGGCGAATTTTGCCAATCATAAATAGATTGAGATTTGCCTTGAGGGAATAGAGTGGTCTCAAGCTAGTTTATTGAATAAGTCTTAAACTTGCAGGGTGCCAAAGTTAACCCCCAAAAATCTTGCTGAACCCGATTTATCTCGCCTCATTGAGATGGCTTGGGAGGATCGAACACCATTTGATGCGATTGAGAAAAACTTTGGACTGGGCGAGCCTCAAGTAATTGCCATCATGAGAAGAGAGCTTAAGCGCAGTTCATTTTGAGCTATGGCGAAAAAAGGTTAC
This sequence comes from Polynucleobacter necessarius, assembly GCF_900095205.1. Classification (NCBI taxonomy): domain Bacteria; kingdom Pseudomonadati; phylum Pseudomonadota; class Betaproteobacteria; order Burkholderiales; family Burkholderiaceae; genus Polynucleobacter; species Polynucleobacter necessarius. Next base: position 547,185 of record NZ_LT606951.1, read on the forward strand.
CGGAAGAGCTACAAAGCATGTTGCCTTGCGAAGCGATGATGTATCTCGGGCTTATTGCCCAAGTCAATATAAAAATAAATGAAACATCCTGAGCGCTTTATTCTGATCTTAGGAGATCAGCTCGATTTGCGTTCCTCAGCTTTGAAAGGATTTGATCCGCAAAAAGATGAAATCATGATGGTTGAGTCTGCCAATGAGGCCCAATACGTCTCTGGTCTCATAAAGCCAAAATTGCATTATTTCTATCGGCTATGCGCCACTTTGCGAGTGAGCTAGAAAAGCTTGAGTACCCGCTTACCTATATCAAAAACTCTCCGTTATCGATTGTGGAGGCGCTCAAAGAGCAAATTTTGCGACGAAATATAAAGTGCTTAGTTTGCATCGAACCTGGAGAGTGGCGCTTAAAGCAGTCGATTGAAGCCTTGTCAAAAGAACTTGGTATCGATTGGAAATGCTTAAAGATGAACATTTTTATTGTTTACGTAAAGAATTTGTTGAGTGGGCTGCCAATAAAAAAGAATTTAGGCTGGAATACTTTTATCGCTTAATGCGCAAGACGCATCAGATTTTGATAGGGAGTAATGGCGAGCCTGTAGGTGGTCAGTGGAACTTTGATCAAGATAATCGCAAGCCTTACCCTAAAAAGGGTCCCGGAATCATTGATGCCCCAATGTATTTTGAGACAGACGAAATTACCCAAGAGGTGTTAGATTTTGTTTCCAAGACTTATCCAGATTACCCTGGTTCACTAGAGTCCTTTCATTGGCCTGTTAGTCGTGAGCAAGCCCTCAAAGCACTGGATTATTTTGTCGAATATCGTTTGAGAAATTTTGGCGTTTATCAAGATGCTATGTGGACTGATACTCCGTTTGGTTGGCACTCCATACTTTCAAGTTCCTTGAATCTGAAATTGCTGAATCCTCGCGAGGTTGTAGATGCTGTTTTAGTGGCTTGGAAAAAATATTCCTTAGATCTTTCCACGGTAGAGAGATTTATTCGACAAATATTGGGATGGCGTGAGTTTGTTCGAGGGATGTATTTCCTCGATATGCCGCAGATGGCTGAAGATAACTATTACAAGCATGACCGCCCATTACCAAGATGGTATTGGACTGGCCATACGAACATGTCCTGCATGCAGGATGCGATTGGTCAAACATTGAAATATGGCTATGCTCATCATATTCAGCGTTTAATGGTGACTGGTAACTTTGCGCTCTTGGCGGAGATATTGCCACAGGCAGTTTGTGAATGGTATTTGGCAATTTATGTAGATGCAATTGAATGGGTTGAGTTGCCTAATACTGCGGGTATGGCCCTATTTGCAAATGGTGGCAGATTTACGAGCAAGCCCTATATTGCTAGTGGTGCATACATTAAACGTATGAGTAACTATTGCAACTCTTGTAAATATAAGCCTGACGTTCGTTATGGCAAAGAGGTATGCCCCATCACTACCTTATATTAGAATTTCCTGATTAAGCACCGTGAGCAATTTGAATCTAGCCCAAGAACACGATTGATGACAGCAAACCTCAAGAGAATTAGTGACGAAGATCAAAAAGAGATTGTGGTGCATGCAAAAAACTTCTGAATGACCTTGATGTACTTTGAGGAGTTGATGTGAAAAATACATTTAAGGGTAATAAAAGTTTTTTACCAATTAAGATCTGTGTTGTGTGCAAAAAAGAAATGACTTGGCGAAAGTCCTGGGCTAAAAATTGGGAATCCGTTAAATATTGCTCGGATACGTGCAGGAGTAAAAACCTTCCTAGTGAGCACCGAAAAAGTATTTTCATCAAATCCTGTCAACCTCCCCAAAAGCTGATCCGTTATGTAAGAAAGCGCTGAAATCCTTTAAGACTAGGAGGTCTGCATGAAAAAGATACTGGTTAGCCTGCTTGCAGACGCCATGCTTGTAGGGGTGGCTTCATCCACTAGCGCGCATGGTGGTTGGCGTGGCGGCTATGGTGGATATGGGGGTCATGTGGTGGGTGGCGTGGCGGTTGGGTTCCGTTTGCTGTGGGGGCAGTTGCTGGCGTTGCTGTTGCTAATGCATATAACAGGCCTGCACCTTACTATTACACGCCTCAAACAGCCTTTTTGCCCTGAAAACGGACTCTACTATCCTCAAATGCAAGCTTGCCCTAGTGGCTGGCAAAGAGTGAACTACTAAGTTAAAAAATCTAGATCACTCTAAAAAATAAGGCCACCGAGAAGTGGCCTTATATGTGATTGCTATTTCAATTACTTAGTAGTTTTTCCGCACGGGAATCTGCCAGCTAAAAACCGAAGAATAGTATCTGCTGCTGGCTCAGTAGCATATTTGGAATTTGCTTCTGCCCAGTTAACGTACTCCTGAATAATTTCTTTGCGTGTTGGCGCTGGTTGATTTACGCAAATGAATTCAGGGGCTGTTTTAGGACGGCGAGTAACCAAATAGGTGTCATACACTGCTTAGCCATAAATCTCGCAAGTAATAAAAGTGCCGTTTGTACCTTTGCAATCCTGTAATAGTTCTTGAGTGCTGATCATATTTGCTGCATGGGAACCAGTTGAAAATCCTAAAACTAGGGTGCTTAATGCCATTAATAGAATTTGCTTTTTCATGCTTAATCTTTCGTAATTATTTTATTCGTGAATGAGAAATAGGGTTTTCTTAGCGTCTGCCTCTAAAGCCACCGCCGCCACCAAAGTGTTCGCCGCCAGAGCGGGCACCACCACCGAACCGATCGCCGCCCGCCGTTGAATTTGGCACCACGCGCATCACCAAAGCCGCTGGAATCATTTCTGAAATTGCTTTGTCTGTCTCCACCGCTGCGATTATTTAAATCGCGGCTGCCAGAGCGATCGTTTTGTCCAAAACTGCGATCACCGCCATTACGATTGCCGTCACGATTTCCATAATTGCCGCGATCATCGCCATTGAGGCCATTGCGTTGCATGTTTTGGCGGAGTTGATCGCGTTCAGCATCGCGATTGAGGTTGCTGCCCCCACCCATATTGGCATTACGACGCTGTGCATCAGCTTGCCAGTTGCTTGTTCCGCTACGTGAACCCCCGTTCCAATTGTTATTGGTCGTGCGATTGAAATTATTAAAGGTGTTGTTGACGGTCAGTGAGCCTCCGCCACCACCCCAACCACCACCCCAGTGGCAACCACCCCATAGTGCTACACCAACTGCCATGCCAACTCCGAATGAAAGTAAGGCTGTACCCGCTATATATCCTGGAGGATAGTAAGCGGCGGGTGGGTATGCAGGATATGGCCATGCACCATAGACCACGCTTGGGTTATAGGAAGGTACATAAACGACTTGTGGATTGGCGGGTTGAATAACGATGGTTTCACTCGATCCAAATCCCTGAGTAGTGACTGTTTGCTGCGCATTGGATTGCAGGGCGCCTGATGCCTTTGCTTTAGCACGTAATGCCTGAATCGCTGCCATCGTATCGGATTGTTGAGCTAGTACGGCATTGCCTAAATTTTGAGTCCAGCTTAATTGGGAGCCCATCATCTCCAGCACAGGAGGGAAGGAAGTCAAAGACTTCACGCTAGGATCCCAGTTTTGTTGCTGCAATGCATTGCTTAAAGCATCACCTTTGAGGTTGCTGTTGGACTTAATCCAGTTCGAGGCTTCGGCAACCTAAGAGGGTAGGTAGAAGCCATCAGGACTTGTGAGACTAATGGAACTGGATATAGAGCAATTGGTGCAACCAGCGCTTCTAATTGCGCTTGGGATTGCTTGCTTGCCTGAGCTTGCCCGCTATTTTGAGCGTAAGACACTGGCACAACCGCTGGCAAGCTAAGCGCGGTGACCAGTAATCCAGCTAGTAATCGGGAGGGAATTCCCTGTTTTTTTGGGTGCCAACATTAGAAATGTCCTTCTGAATGAATAGAGAAAATATTCTACTCAATTTAGAAGGAATGACTGAGGATTTATAGAAACTGGAGATGCAGGCATTTAAAGGCGGGTTTTAGGTTTTTGCCCAAATAAGACGGTTTTATAGCACTCTAAAAAGGCATCGTTATTGGCGGATTGTTTGCTGCAATACATTGGAACGGAGAGGGCACGTCTGTATAGTTCAATGCGATTAATTTTTTCGGGTGCGGGGAGGCTTTCAAATAAAGCCCCACGTTTACGTAAATATTCGTTATTGAATCCAGTCACTCCAAACTGCAACATTTCAGAGTCAGTTAGTTTGTAAGTCTGTTTAGTTTGATGTGCGAGCATGACATCAATCAAACCATTTTTTATACCCATTGCTGATAAATATTGATGAGCTTCACTATTAAAGCCACTAATGAGTTAGTAAGACTTTGTGACGATTCAATTTCTTTGAGGATTTCACCGTTACGATTTGTAAGGGTCAATCTTCCGGCATGAACACCAACTGTGCCGCTATTCGCTGCCCGAACTACGCCACTCGTCAGAATAAATACGCAAGCACTTTCGCATTGACCGATAACAAATATCTGCGCGCTTTCACGACGTAATAATCGTCCGACCTTCATCGCTGCTTGGCCATCACCTCCTGGGCTATTCATTAATACGATTAGCCCACCAGGAATGGGATCCTGATTTGTCCAGCCAGATAAATTCCGTTCAATTTGATTAAGGGTATTTGCCGTAATGATCCCGTCGATTCGCAGGATACGCGAAGCCACTGCAGGGGAGGCTGCAAAGATGTTTTGGCTAAACCAAAAAATAAGAAATAGAAAAGCAGAATGCTTCATGAGGGTTTATCTGATGATGAATTTTCGTATAGTATGCATTGGATCACCTCGAGACTAATTAATTACGCATGATGTCAATTTTGTATTCTTATAGACGCTGCCCCTATGCTATGCGTGCACGTTTGGCATTGCAGTATGCGGGTATTGAGGTAGAGCATCGAGAGATTGAATTGCGCAACAAGCCTCAGTCCATGCTCCAACTATCTCCAAAGGGAACGGTTCCGGTACTCTGTCTGAAGGATTTAGTTCTTGAGCAAAGCATTGATATTATGCGCTGGGCCTTGGAGCAATCTGATCCAGAGGGCTGGGATGATATTGATGAATCTATTGCTCAAGTTTGGATTGAGAAAAATGATGGGCCATTTAAGGTTCTATTGGATCAATATAAATATCCCGAAAGACATCCCGATCTTCAGCAAGAGGAAATATTGCTTCGTGCATGCAAACTCATGCTTGAGCCAATTGAAGATACTTTGCGTTCTTCTAAGTACTTACTACAAAACAAGATGTCATGGGTAGATGCAGCCATATTCCCATTTATCCGGCAATTTTCAAAAGTGGATCCAATCAGATTTGAGTAATTACCCTTTGTTGCTACTAAACAATGGTTGAATCAGCATTTAGAGTCCCAGTTATTTCAAGCGGTTATGGTCAAGCATCCAGTTTGGAAAGATTGATCCTGGAAGCGTTGCTATAAATATTTTCAAATAAAGGAATCATCATGGCTTGGGTAATATTAGGTTTTGCAATTATCACGGAGGTGATTGCAACTACAGCGTTAAGGCATACCGAGGGCTTCACTAGGATAATCCCCACAGCCATTACGCTGTTGGGATACGGATTATCCTTCTTTGCTTTATCCAGAATTCTGAATGACATTCCCCTGGCTATTACTTATGCCGTGTGGTCAGGCGCCGGAATATCACTAGTCGCAATTATTGGATGGTTGTGGCTTGGGCAAAAATTAGACGCTGGTGCTTTAGTTGGTATTGGCCTCATCATTGCAGGCGCCATTGTCATTAATCTTTTTTTAAGTTCAGTAGCGCATTAATCCGGCTGCTACCTAGATGCGTCCCATGATGGGTTACAGGAATTTTGTGGCAATCATGGTGTAAAGCGGTATGCCGAAAATGATGTTGAATGGAAATGTAATTCCCAGAGACATTCCCATATAGAGAGCTGGATTGACTTCAGGAAGGGCATGGCGAAGCGCTGCAGGCACAGCAATATAGGATGCGCTTGATGCTAGTACCATTAACAAAATGGTGTTACCTAAGGGCAGCCCGATTAATTTGCAAAGCATTAAAGCTAATAATGCGTGTGAAAGGGGCGAGCCAATGGCATATAGCAGAGCAATAGGCGGCTTGCCCTTTAAGCCACTGAAGTTCCTGGCTGCCATCAATCCCATATCGAGCAGGAAGAAAGAGAGCATCCCTTTAAATAGATCAATAGAAAAAGGGGCCATCAACTTCTGTCCAGCATCGCCGCTTACTAGAGCTACTAACATCGATCCTAGCAAAAGAAGCTGGGCCCCATCAGTAAAGGACTCATGCAATATTTTTCCAATGCCAGCCGGCTGGTGTTTAACTAGGGGGTCAGACTGCATTGTGGCTCTTGCCTTATTGGCTAATACGATGGCAAGAATGATGGCTGGTGATTCCATAAGCGCCATTGCCGCCGCCATATGACCACCATAGGCAATGCTGAATTGATCTAAATATTGAGTCGCAGTGATAAAGGTTACTGCGCTAACTGATCCATATGTTGCTGCAATAGCAGCGGCGTCAAATGCGCTCAATTTTTTTCTTAGGATTGAATAAGCAATGATGGGAATAATGATGGCTAAAAATACGGCCAATCCCAGAGAGAGGGCAATCTCATTTGTAAACCCAGACTTATGCAGCGCAAAGCCACCCTTAAGACCAAGAGCCATCAACAAATAGAGCGATAAAAACCGAGAAATTTGCGGTGGAATTTCAAGGTTGGACTTGACCGATCCGGCAAATACCCCAAAGATAAAAAACAGAATGGCGGGATCTAGGAAATTAGTCATAAATCCATTCTATGCGTTGCTGGTAAATTATTCTTACCCACACTCTTTTTAAGTTTATAAAGTGATTACTGCTGAATGATTGCTTGGACTAAGGGGTGTTGAATCTTTTTGTCATGGCGAATGGCATAAAAGTATTCATAAATTCCGTTACAGTTTCCCAATAACTCAATACCGTATGTATCCTTCAGGTCTTTCTCAATAAGCTTTCCAGCAGGAAAGATTCCAAGTCCACTGGTAGCAAAGGTTTTGAGTAAAGCACTATCTTCAAATTCTCCTACAATATTAGGTGTGATGTCATGTTTAACTAGCCACTGGTCAATTAATTGACGCACCGTAGAGTGTGTTGTTGGTATTAGGATGGGGAGTGCGTTAAGACATTCTGGAATCGTTCCCTTTACTTTTTTCAAGAGTTGCTTCGGTGCGTACCAGGCAATGGTTGTCTTGGTTAAGACTTCGCTATTATACATGGAGATTTTTATTATTGGGTGCGGGTCGGGTCAGCCAGAATGATGTCAAGGCGGTGCAAGGCTAGGTCTGCTAGTAAATCATCAAACTCACCCTCGTGAACAATGAGTTGCACGTCCTTGTTGTTTCAGAATTGGCTCTAGTAATTGTCTTGTCACTAGCTTTGGGAGGCCAATCCGAAACACCTATAGTAATTTTTATCTTTGGAGATTTAGCGGCATCACGCACAGCTTCTGGGAGTCTCTCTCCAATCGAGAAGACCTGATCAGCAATTCCTAGAGCGGCAAAGCCTGATTCCGTTAGTGCAATCCCCCGTCCAGCGGGTTTGAAGAGCATATAGCCAAGTGACTTTTCTAATTCATGCACTTGAGAGCTGATAGTTTGAATTGCCATATCTAGCCTGTCAGCCGCCTTAGACATGCTACCTTCTTTGGCGACTACCCAGAAATAGTAAAGATGACGATAGTTGTAGGAGTTAGTCATATTCAGTTTTTTCGAAATTAATATCAATATATATCTGCTTTTAGCTAAGCACAAATACGCCTAAAGTAGCCCCACAGAAAGTCATGTCATTCATGATTTCCCATTAACAAAGATAAGTAGAGGTTGATCAATTGGAACTATTTAGCCCTGAGTTTTTTTCGGCATTACTTGCGATTGTCGTTATTGATTTGGTTTTGGCTGGTGACAATGCCATTGTGATTGCGATGGCCGCAAGAAATTTGCCGTCCCATCTTCAAAAGAAAGCCATTGTTTTGGGCGCAGTCGGTGCGATTGCAGTAAGAAGTGCAATGACATTGGCCGTGGTGTATTTGCTGAAGATCCCAAGTTTAATGTTAATCGGTGGCTTGCTGTTGATCTGGAGTGCTTACAAGTTTTTAACTCCTGAAAAAGAGGGCGGTGGCAATCATGATCATGCTTCCACCAGTTTTTGGGGAGCAATGAAGACGATTGTGATTGCTGATGCAGTGATGGGTCTAGATAACGTCTTGGCAGTTGCTGGTGCTTCTCATGGAAGTTATGTGTTGGTAGTTTTAGGTTTGTTAATCAGTATTCCAGTCGTCATTTGGGGTTCAGCCCAAACTCTGAAGCTAGTAGAGCGATTCCCATCTATTACTTACTTGGGTGCTGGAGTGCTTGCATGGACTGCAGCCAAGATGATGATTGGTGAACCAGTAGTGCGGGACTTGCAAATCTTCCAAAGCCCAGCATTGGAATATGCCCTCCAAGCCATTGTTGTTCTAGGCGTTCTATTTGGCGGGTTTGTGAAGAGCAGATTGGCGCATGAGGAGACCTTGGCGATTGTCTCTGCGAAGCCGATGGCCTCAGATATGTTGTCTAACCAGCAGTTTAATCATGTAGGAGATAAAGCAAATGACTCAAATTCTTGTGCCGGTCAATGAATCCAGTAATCCTTTAATGGCCTTAAAGCATGCTCTGAATGTTTATGGAAAAGGTAGTGTGGCGTCCATTACCACTTATGCAATGTTCAGCCTGCCGTATATCGACACATTGGAAAATTCTTTAGTAAAAATATCATTAGCGACTGGCAATCCGAGCGCGCAAAATTAGCTGCTAAAGATGCCGCAGACTTTTTGGAAAAGTCAGGAGTCAGCTTCTCTTTCTCTTGTTTGGTAGGGGGACAAAGGCGAGGCCATACGAGATAAGGCGCACCGTCTAGGATGCGATCGCATTGTGCTTGGTACGTCAAAGAAAAATACCCTGAGCCGTTTATTTGAGAATTCAACAACAGCCAAATTACTCGAAATCAGCGATATTCCGGTAGAGGTAGTTACTGGGGAGTCTGTATCAACATTGGAGCGCTGGGGTATCCCTGCGATTGGCGCTGTAACCGCTCTTTTGGCAGCTGTTATCGATTAGTTTTACATCCTGTGGTTCTCTTACGCGCCCTCAATCAGAGGGCATTTTTTTATCCTAATATTCAGTAAATTACTGAATTAATTTCAATTAATATCTGCTTTATTAAGAATAATAATCCTTCTATATTGATCCTAAGATGTTCTAAAAAGGAGAGTAAATATGGATGTCATCTTAGACCCTAAAGAATTAGATGAACCAGAGTTAAAGACGTTTACCGAGAATCGCGTGAAGTGCTCACTCAAGCGTCTCTTCTGGTTGGTGCGGAAGATTAAAGTGAGGTATTCATTGGTTCCTCATTCCAATACAGCATGCAATCAAAATTGTTTGATTGAGTTTCAAACATTTGATCATCGGCAGATTGAGGTCAGTGTGACCGCATGAGATAAGAGAACTGCTCTTGATATGGGCTTAGAAAAGGTTTATAAGCATGTGCAAAAGATTTTTCACAAGGCTCAAAAGTATGGGAGATTATCAAGACAAGTTCATGCTTGACATGAAATTCTTCAATAAAACATAACCATGATCTAACTAGATTAATAAACGGGGAGTAGCCTGCCCAGCAATGGGTCCCATATATCGTCATTACGACTATCCAGTCCGGTATATGGGTAATCAGTTAGGGCAAGACCATTTAAATTTTTAAATAAATGGTCAATTTGATTACTTTACACAGATCCCCTCATTCAGGCATTGGTTTTTGCTTATCCGCCCTAAATTGGGGAGGTAAGTTTTTATTTTGTTTTAAATATTGGGATAATCTGGACTTAACACATTTAAACTCAATGCACATGAAGTTGCATCGCTGGTTAGCGCTAGTTACGATCGGTAGTGGTATTGCTACCAATGTATTTGCGCAATCTCAAAAACCCTACACCATCAATGAGCTGATTTCCATTACGCTTGAATCAAGTCCTCAAGCATTAGCTGCGCGTGCTCAATCTAAAGCGATTAAAGGTCAACTTTCCACGGCACGTGCAATTCCCAATCCAGAATTTGAAATCGGTACTGGTCAACAGCGCTCCGTCACTGGACCGCTCACTGTGGGTAACGTCTCCTCATGGTCGGTGACTCAACTTTTGGATATGCCTTACACCCGCTTTCCTAGAGTGAACGCAGCTGAAGCGAACTATCGTTCAGCTGAGGCAACCCGTGTCGCCTTTGAGGTGGAAACGATTTCAAAAGTTCAAGCACAGCGTTTTTATGAATTAATGCGCCGTGAGGCCGAAGCAAAAGCTTCTGAAGAGGATTTGAGCTTAACCAAGCAAATTCGAGATCGGATGTAGGTTAGGTATGACGTCGGAGAAGACGGCACGTTTTGATTTAATTCGATCGCAGACGGAGTTTTTAAATGCTCAAATAGCAGCGGAGTCAGGAAAACTCAGGGTTGAACAGGCTCGTAGTCAATTGCGCCAAGTTGCGGGTCACTCATTACCTCCGCAGTTTTCAGTTGTAGCTGAACAGCCAAAAATAGAAGCTCTGCCCCCGTTAAATATTTTGTTAGCTGAAATTCAGTCACAAAGCCCTGAATTACAAAAGGCCAAGGCTGATGTGGAAGCCAGCGAATCAAAATTGAGCTTTGAGAAAAATAATCGATTACCCCGTTTGGCTATTAAAGCCTCTCAATATAACGATCCTAATTTTACTGATCGACTATATGGCTTACAAATTAGTATTCCGATATGGGATTTTAAGGGTGGTCAAATTGCAGAGGCAGAGGCTAATGCATCAAAAGCTAAAAACCAATTAAATGCACAAAGCCAAAGCTTAGAGCAGCAACTCGAAACAGCTTACAAGCTATATCAAATGGCAACCTACCAGGTGAAAGTATTAGACCAAGAGGTTGTCCAGCTTGCTGCAGCTGCGCAACGCATTGCAGAAGTGTCTTATCGATATGGTGAGCGTGGCATGCTGGAATATTTAGATGCACAAAGAACTTTTCGTGCAGCTAGGAATGACTTAATCAAAGCACGTTTTGATTTAGCTTCTGTGGTTACGGAGATTCAAAGGTTAAGAGCAAGTCCTGAATGGCTTGCAAAGATAGAAAGTGGAATGCAATGAAGCAAGAATTTACAGGTTTCATGGCGAAGCTGAAGCCACGAGTGGTTTCCTTGCTGAGTTTGGCTAAGCTTCACGTTAAAGAATATTTAGGGCAAGTCGTACAAACCCAAAACAACCTCTATCAGAGTGCTCATGGTTGGATTTCTAGTCGGGCCCCATCCATTGCTGGACGTTATGATGCTACCCCTAATTGGTTAAAATGAGGTTTGTTTTATTTACCTTGGTTTGCGGCCCTTGTGATTACCTTAAATTACTTCAATGCATTTGATCGAAGTCCTGCCATCAAGTCAGCGCAAGATTCCAATGTGGTAGTTGTCAATACTGATTTGCACAAGATGATTGCAGATGGAAAAGCACAAGTATCTCCATTTGTTGAGGAATTACGTGCCTCTGGAAGAATTGACTTTAATGAGCTATTTCTCTCGCGAAATGGTGCCAATGTCACTGGGCGTGTCTCCGATATTTTGGCTGTCCCTGGTCAGATGGTGAAGCAGGGGGATGTATTGGCCAAAATCACCTCTATGCGGAGCTTACTCAATCTCAATTGGCTTACTTAATTAAAAGCGAAGAGTGCAAGTCAGTTAGCAGACCAAGTAGCCAATCGAGCAAAAATTCTCTACAAAGAAGATGTGATTGCATTGGCAGAGTTACAAAAACGGGAGGCTGAATCCAGCAGTGCTAAGGCGGAGTTTCGTGCGGACAATGATCAGCTACGAGTGCAGGGAATGGATCAAGCAAGTATTGACCGACTGGCTAAATCTGGCTTGATTGAATCTATTAACAACGTGATTGCCACCATTCCAGGCGAGATTGTTGAGTGCAAGATTAATAAGGGGCAGGTTGTGCAGCCTGCAGATGCATTATTTACTGTTGCTGATCTGAGTGCTTTATGGGCTATTTCGGAGGTTCCCGAAAGTAACTCCTATCTCATTCGTAAAGGCCAAAAGGCATCCCTGAGTATTCCTGCGCTACGTAATCAGGAGATTGAGGGTGTTATTGCTCACGTTGATTCAATCGTGAATCTCCAAACTCGTACTGTAGTAGTGCGCATGGAATTGCCTAATAAAGATGGGCAAATTAAGCTCGGTATGTTGGCGACGATGCTCATCGAAAGCCAGCCAATGGAAAAATTAGTTGTGCCAGTTGGTGCTGTGGTGCGAGAAGACAATCATGATCATCTATTCATTAGATTGGATGATGGTCTATATCGCATGGTTCCCGTCAAGCTTGGTCCTGAAGGAAGAGGTTGTTGCCCTGTTATTTCCGGATTAAAGGAGGGGCAAGAAATTGCTACAGAAGGCGCAGCATACCATTTAAACACTGAGCGTAAACGTCAACTGAGCGGTGGTTGCTTGGGTGAGAATACCAATACACTCTAGACCATCCCTCAGATCGTCATCGCGAGCTCTCTCTGTAGATGAGCTCCCAGACCGGCGGCGCAGCGCAAGATTGGATTGTGCGTCCCATGTTGCGTTCTATACCTGGGGTTGCTGAAATCAATACTCAGGGTGGTTACGCAAGAGAGTATCAGGTACTAGTGAATTCAGAGCGTCTGCGACATTATCAAATTAGTTTGCATAAGGTCTATCAAGCTCTTGTTTGGAATAACGCTAATTCAGGAGGAGGTCAACTACCTAGTTATGCAGAGCGATATCTCATTCGCGGACTAGGATTGATTAATAAGCCAGAAGATATTGGCAAGATCATTTTGAAGGAAGTAAAAGGTATTCCGGTATATGTGAAAAACGTAGCAGAAGTCACAATAGGAAGCGGTATTAGACAAGGCGCCGCCATCAAGAATGGTGATGCGGAAAGCGTTGCCGGAATCATTTAGATGATTCGTGGTGGTCACGCACGAGAAGTCGTCAATCGTATCAAGCTAAAAGTTGCAGAAATCAACGAAGGAAAGTTATTGCCTGATGGCCTGCAGATAGTGCCGTTCTATGACCGTACTGATCTTGTGAATGCCGCAATGTTTAATGTGGCAAAGGTTTTGATTGAAGGCGTCATTCTGGGCATCATCTTATTGTTCTTGTTTTTGGGTGATGTGCGCTCATCGCTCATTGTTGTAGCTACTCTATTACTCACGCCGCTACTGACATTTTTAGTTATGAATCGCTATGGCATTTCGGCTAACTTGATGTCCTTAGGGGGTCTTGTAATTGCAATTGGCATCATGGTGGATAGCTCAGTAGTGGTAGTAGAGAATACATTTGCAAAACTAGGTGAGCGCCTGAAGGCGGGAGAATCGAAGAACCGCATCATTCTTGAGGCGGCATCTGAAGTTGGCAAACCAGTGCTATTTGGTGGTGGCATCATCATTTTGGTCTTCATGCCTTTGCTCTCTCTAGAAGGTATGGAGGGTAAGATGTTTGCCCCAATGGCTATTACCATTGCTATTGCCTTAACCATCTCGTTGATCTTGTCCTTTACCTTATCGCCGGTCTTGTGTTCTTATATTTTGAAGGGCGGCAGTGAAGACGATACCAAGGTCGTTAAAAAATTACGTGCTCCCTATGAGCGTTGATTGCATTGGAGTTTGGCAAATCCCAAATTGGTCGTGAAGAGATCCCTCATCGCATTGGGTGTTAGCTTGGTTGGGTTTGTTATGTTAGGTAAGGCATTTATACCGGTAATGCAAGAAGGATCTATTACTCCGGTGATCGTGCGTGCTCCGAATATTTCTTTGGATGAATCCATTAAATTGGAGTTTGAGGCTATTAAACGGATCATGACTATTCCGGGCGTAGAAATGGCTGTCTCTAGGCTGGGCAAAGGGGAATCCCCCGCAGACCCTGGTCAACCTAATGAGTCCGACCCCATCGTAACGCTTAAAACCTTTGGGGGACAGAGCTTCTAGTCAAGAAGAGATTGCTCAGCAAATTCGTGAGAAATTAAAAACCTTGCCCGGAATTGAACTGGCAATTTCTCAGCCGATTGCTGCCCGTGTTGATAAAATGGTTTCGAGCGTGCGCTCTCGAGTGGCAGTCAAAATCTTTGGCGAGGATTTAGCTGAGTTGCAAAAACTAGGTTCGCAAATTAGACAGGTTTTAAGCAAGATGAAGGGAAGTAATGACTTGCGGATTGAGCAAGCCTCTGGACAAAATTATCTTAATATCAAGATCGATCGTGATGCTATTGCTCGATACGGAATTAATGTCGCTGATGTCAATGAAGTCATTGAAACAGCTATAGGTGGCAAGCAGGCTAGCACTATCTATGAGGGAGAGAGACGTTTCCCATTGGTTCTGCGGTACCCAAGTTCATACAGAAATAATGTTGATGCAATTGAAAACATTATTCTTCATTCGCCTGATGGGGCGCAGGTGTTGATGCGGGACTTGGCAGAAATTACTGTGATTGAAGGTCCTGCGCAAATTTCACGTGAGTCAGGTAGGCGGCGTTTAGTTGTTGGGGTGAATGCGGAGGGGCGGGACTTGGGTGGCTTTGTAAAAGAGGCGCAGGAGTTAATTGCAAAGAATGTTGAACTGCCCCAAGGCTATACATTGCAATGGGGTGGCCAGCTTGAAAATATGCAAAGAGCTATGGCACGCCTCATGATCATTATTCCTTTAACTGTCTTGGCAATCTTTTTCTTATTGTTTATGTTGTTTAAGTCGATCCGTTTAGCAGGTCTCATTATTCTAGTTCTGCCATTTGCCTCTATTGGTGGGGTATTTGGATTATTTATTACGGGCGAATATCTTTCGGTTCCTGCAGCGGTAGGATTTATTAATTTATGGGGTATCGCCGTTCTCAATGGAGTGGTTCTGATTTCATTTATCAAACAACTGCGTGAGGGATGGCTACCGCATGGAGGATGCATTGCTTCATGGTTGCGGACATCGCTTTAGGCCTGTCATGATGACGGCTTCAGTAGCAATGCTCGCTCTCGTACCCATGTTGTTCTCAGGGGCAGCCCCGGATCCGAGGTTACTCCGTCCGCTAGCTGCGGTTGTGATCGCGGGGCTGGTTACATCAACGGCTCTAGCCCTATTGGTATTACCAGTCTTGTATAGATGGTTTGAAGAGAAAGAGGTGGAAGCATGATGGAAGTTAAGGCGGTGATTCGCCCAAATAAATTGCCTGCTCTCAGAACAGTTTTAATAGAGACCCCGGGCTTTCCGGGAATGACGGTGAGTAAGGTTGAGGGTTGTAGTGCACCGTCAAAATTAGGTAAAGCCAATATTAAAGATGAGCTGACTGACTATTCGGCGAAAGTTCGCATAGAAATTGTCTGTAATGCTGAAATCGCTCCTGCACTCATGGATAAGATCGTGTCAATCTGTCAGACAGGACAAATGGGTGATGGTGTGGTGTACGCTAGTCCCTAGAGCATTCTTTATTGCAAAATCATCTGCATAAAAAAGCAATAACTTATAACTCTTCGCGACTATAGCTAATTCCTTCTTCATCGTAGATGCAATATATGAGATCAAGCATTGCTTTGATCTCCTCTGATTTATCCATAGACCTTGTGCTCATAATGATTGGCGAGTAGGCATGTTTTTCATTAAGTTCTAGGTAGACGACATCATCCCTTTTCATGTCTTGAAGACTGAGCGGTGCGATGGATACCCCTTCACCTGCAGCCACTAAGCCAATGGCAATTTGTAATTCTCTAACCTCAATGATTTTCTTTGGGTGAACATCTCTTTCCTTAAATCCGTTGAGAACTTGGTCGGCAAAACTAGGGCGTGGATTTTTCGGAAAGACAATTAAGGTTTCTTCAGACGAATCTTTTAAATTAATCGGTTTGGTGGGCTTTGAGAGCGGGTGCTCAAAGGGTACGGCAGCAATTAATTTCTCCTCTCTTAGAACAATTCTTCTGATGTTCGCATCTTCATGTCGAACGTGTCCAAAGCCAATATCAATTTTTCCATCCTTGAGTGCTTTGAGTTGTTCCATGGTGGTCATCTCATACATACGCAATTCAATCGAATTAAATTTCGCGCGATATTTGCGAATAATCTTCGGCAATTTTCCGTACAAAGTTGATGCAACAAACCCGACATTTAATACACGATTAATGTTGCCAACTCTTTGCGTCATCGCTTTAAGTTCACCTGTTCTCGCCAATACTTGCCTTGCATGCTCGTAGAAAAAATTACCCGCATCCGTCAACTTGAGTGGGCGAGAGTTCCTGACAAACAGCGTTACACCAAGCTCTTCCTCTAATTGTTGGATTTGTCTACTCAGTGGTGGCTGAGCAATGAAGAGTCTTTCCGCTGCTCTAGTGAAATTTTTTCCTCTGCAACGGCGACAAAGTAGCGTAGATGCCTTAATTCCATATATATACCTTTTAAGTATCGAAAGGATACCAAATCAGTCTTGGACTAGTTAAAAAGGACTGATTAGAGTTCATTTATCCGAAAACTATACGAAATAGATATGATTAAGTCAGTAGAAACCCTAATAGTTGATGTGCCAACCATCCGCCCCCACAAGCTATCTGTGGCCACGATGAATTCTCAAGCACTGGTTTTGGTGCGCATCCGCTGCGCGGATGGAATTGAGGGTTGGGGCGAGGCCACTACTATTGGTGGGCTGAATTACGGAGAAGAGAGTCCTGAAAGTATCAAGACCAATATTGACACTTATTTTGCTCCGCTCATTATCGGCATGAAGGCCGATCAGGTTGCCAAGGTTGTGTATAAGCTTCGTACAACCATTCAAGGTAATTAATTTGCGAAATGTGCAATTGAAACAGCTTTACTAGATGCCCAGGGTAAGCGCCTTGGTGTACCGGTAAGCGCCTTGGTGTACCGGTAAGCGAATTGCTTGGTGGCCGAGTTCGAGACCAGTTGCCAGTGGCATGGACTTTGGCTAGGGGCAATACCGAAAAAGATATTGTTGAAGCGGAGAAGATGATTTCACTTCGCCGTCACAACATTTTCAAACTCAAAATTGGATTACGTTCAGTACAGGCTGACGTAGAGCATGTATTGGCAATTAAAAAAGCTCTTGGTGATGATATTAGCGTTCGTGTAGATGTGAATCAGGCTTGGAGCAAGTTGAATGCGGTAAAGGGAATTGCAGCATTACAGGCAGGCGGCATTGATTTAATTGAGCAGCCAGTCAAGGCAATACATAAAGCAAGTATGGCTCGTCTCACAAATCAATTTGATGTTGCCATCATGGCTGATGAGGCTTTGCATGGGCCAAGTGATGCATTAGAACTTGCAAATAAATTTGCAGCAGATGTCTTTGCTGTGAAGATTAATCAATCAGGCGGACTATTTCCAGCGCTACAAGTTGCGACGATCGCAGAGCTTTCTGGTATCAGCTTATACGGTGGAACCATGCTTGAAGGCGCTGTGGGCACCGCAGCCTCTGCCTACGTATTTTCTACATTCCATGATCTTTCATTTGGCACAGAGCTATTTGGACCATTGCTACTTACTGAAGAAATCTTAGTTGAGCCATTGGTCTACAAAGACTTCAGCTTGCAAGTTCCGACAGGACCTGGTCTAGGCATTCAGCTGGATATGGAAAAAATCAATTATTTAAAACGTCAACAGGGTCAATCTGACCAAGTTGATTTGATTAGCGCCTAAAGAGGAGACAGCATGTTATTTCACGTACGTATGAATATTAATTTGCCGCCAGATATGTCGGAAGCGGAAGCCACTGCCCTAAAGGCTAAAGAGAAAGAAATTGCCCAAGGGTTGCAGTCATCTGGAAAGTGGTGTCACTTATGGCGCATCGCTGGTCAGTACGCAAATATCAGCATTTTTGATGTAGCAAGTGTTGATGAGCTACATACGGCTATTTCTACACTGCCACTTTTTTCCATATATGCAAATTGAAGTAATGCCATTGTGCAGACATCCATCTTCCGTAAGGGAGGATGACAGTTAATTCATTGAAAACACTTAATCCACAGCATTGAAATTTATTAAATCAAATTAATTAGTAAGGACAAAAAATGAAACATACAGATATTGAAAATTAGCAAAAGAATGGATCGTAGACGCAGCCGATTCTCCTGCAAATCCACGTGTTCAGGCGATTACACTTCGCTTGGTTGGGGATTTATGTAAGGCGATTGAAGACTTAGACATTACTCCAACAGAGTTTTGGAAGGGTTTGGAGTATTTTTCAGAAGCTGGTGCTCGTAATGAATTAGGCCTCTTGGCTCCTGGTATTGGTTTAGAGCGCTTCTTAGATATACGTGCTGATGAGGCGGATGAGAAGGCGGACTTGGTAGGTGGGCACTCCTCGCACAATTGAATGACCTTTGTATGTTGCTGGCGCACCAGAGTCCAAGGGCCTTGCTCGCATGGATGATGGCTCTGAGGTAGATAAAGCGGACCCACTGTTTATGCAGGGCACAGTTTATGGCGCGGATGGTAAGCCATTAGCTAATGCAAAGGTAGAAATGTGGCAAGCCAATACATTGGGTGGCTATTCATTCTTTGACAAAACTCAACCTCCTTATAATTTGCGCCGCACCATCATTACCGATGAAAATGGTCATTATGCCATTCATAGCATCGTGCCATGTGGTTATGGATGCCCTCCAGATGGTTCCACCCATAAATTGTTAAGTCTTTTGGGTCGCCATGGTCAGCGTCCAGCGCACGTGCACTACTTTGTAACAGCGCCTGGTCATAGAAAGTTAACCACTCAAATCAATATTGATGGTGATAAGTATCTCTGGGATGACTTCGCTTTTGCTAGTCGCGAAGGTTTGATTCCACCGCTAGTTCGTGTAACAGATCCAGAAGCAATCAAAGCAAAAGGCTTAAATAAACCTTATGTATCCATTGATTTTGATCTCCATTTGGTAGTTGAGAAGCCTGGAGCTGCTGCAGGAATTGTTGATAGAGCTCACTTCGCTGCTTAATTTGAATGAGGGGTGCTTGCACCCCCCGTTCATAAAAGGATAAAAAATGATTCCAATTCATGTAGATAACAGTCCAAAACTCAAAAGTCTTGATGAATTTTTGATTGAAGATAAAGAGAAGGGCGATTACCGTCTTCACCGCAGTGCTTTTACTGATAAAGACCTATTCGAATTAGAGATGAAGCATATCTTTGAGGGAAATTGGATTTATTTGGCGCATGAAAGCCAGATTCCCAATATTAATGATCGCTACTCTACTTATATTGGCAGTCAACCTATCTTCATCTCACGCAATCGTCAAGATGAGTTGAACGCAATGATGAATGCTTGTAGCCATCGTGGTGCCCAGTTATGCCGTCGTAAGCGCGGCAATAAAGCGACTTTCACTTGTCCATTCCACGGCTGGACATTTAATAACAGCGGAAAGTTACTGAAGGCTAAAGATCCAGAAGAGACCGATTATCCAGAATGCTTTAATAAAGAAGGTTCTCACGACCTTAAAAAGGTGCCTAAGTTTGAAAGTTATCGTGAATTCTTATTTGGTAGCTTGAATGATGATGTTGCGCCTTTGAAAGATTTCTTAGGTGAAGCAGCCAAAATTATTGACATGATTGTGGATCAATCAGTTGATGAACTTGAGGTGTTAAAAGGTGCCTCAACCTATACCTTTAATGGCAATTGGAAGCTCCAGGCAGAAAATGGCGCAGACGGATATCACGTCTCAGCAGTTCACTGGAATTACGCTGCAACGACTAATCATCGTAAAGAACAAGAAGCGATTCGCGAAGACAATATCAAGGCAATGGATGCTGGCAAGTGGGGCAAGCAGGGTGGTGGATTCTATTCATTTGACCACGGCCATATGCTGTTGTGGACCAAATGGGCAAGTCCAGAAGATCGCCCTAATTTCCCAAGACATCAAGAATTTTCAGACAAGTTCGGAAAACCTATCGCTGATTGGATGATTGAGCGCTCTAGAAATTTATGTCTTTATCCAAACGTGTATTTGATGGATCAGTTTGGATCGCAAATTCGCTTATTACGTCCTTTAGCTGTTGATAAAACTGAAGTCACTATTTATTGCATCGCTCCAAAGGGAGAATCAGCAGAAGCCCGCTCTAGAAGAATTCGTCAATACGAAGACTTCTTTAACGTCAGCGGTATGGCCACTCCAGATGACTTGGAAGAATTTAGAGCGTGCCAAGAAGGTTTTGCTGCAAAGAATATTGAATGGAACGATATGTGCCGAGGTTCAGAGCATTGGATTGAAGGTGCAGATGATGCCGCTAAAGAGATTGGATTGAAGCCTGTATTGAGCGGCTTGAAAACAGAAGACGAGGGCCTGTATACAGTGCAGCACCGCTATTGGCTCGAAACAATGAAAAAAGCAGTTGAGCAAGAGCAGGTGAACGCATGAAAACAATCTCCATTTTAGATATCAACGCGTATTTGTATTACGAAAGCCGCTTGCTTGATGATGAGCAGTGGGATGAATGGCTTGAATGCTACAGCCCAGATGCAGAGTTTTGGATGCTCTTTTGGGACGATAACGATGAGTTGGTAACTAATCCACAAGAAGAAATTTCTTTGATTTATTACCCAAATCGCCAAGGCCTTGAAGATCGAGTATTCCGTATCAAGACTGAACGCTCAAGCGCGACCATGCCAGATACCAGAACTTGTCACAACGTTACTAATGTGGAATTAGAAAAACGTGATGGTGATATTTGCACCGTACGTTTCAACTGGCACACCTTGAGTCATCGTTACAAAACCAATTACAGCTACTTTGGTATGTCTCGTTATGTAATCGATTTTTCTGGCGACAAGCCAAAAATCTTAAATAAGTACGTAGCTCTCAAGAATGATTACATCAGTCAAGTAATTGATATCTATCACATTTAATCTAAACGGCAGAACGCTATGAGCTACAACATTGCACTACAGTTTGAAGATGGGGTGACCCGTTTCATCACCTGCAACGAAAATGAAAAACTTTCTGATGCTGCATATCGTCAGAAGGTCAACATTTCGCTCGATTGTAGAGATAGCGCTTGTGGCACCTGCCGCGGTTTATGTGAATCTGGTGACTATGATTTACCAGAATCAAGCTATATTGAAGATGCGCTTACTCCAGAAGAAGCTGCGCAGCGCCAGATTTTGGCATGTCAGATGAAACCAAAGTCTGACTGTGTAGTAAAAGATCCCTGCATCTTCTGCCGCATGCAAGACTGGCTCCTCTTCATTTCCGGGCAAACTTGCTAAAGTTGAAAAACTTTCTGATTCAACGATTAGCTTTTCAATTGAATTAGACGATCCAAGCTCATTAACTTTTTTGCCTGGCCAGTACGTCAATGTACAAATTCCAGGTACAGATTTAACGAGAGCATATTCGTTCAGCTCTGGTCCTGGCGCGCAAGTTGCCTCATTTGTGGTGCGTAATGTGCCAAATGGGCGGATGAGCAGTTATTTGTCTGACATTGCTAAACCAGGAGAGTCAATTTCTTTTGCTGGCCCAAATGGCAGTTTCTATCTTCGCGAAATCAAGCGACCTGTTTTATTTTTAGCCGGCGGCACTGGCATTGCACCATTTTTATCGATGCTGGAGTATTTGGCTGTATCGGGACCTGATCATCCAATCAAGATGGTTTTTAGTGTGACAAATGATATGGATTTGGTCGCTCTAGATCAGCTTGAGGCCATGAAGATCAAATTGCCTGGTTTTGAATATCGGACTGTGGTTGCTTCTGCTGAGAGCGGTCATGATCGCAAGGGATATGTCACAGAACACATTGAAAATGAGTGGTTAAATCAGGGCGATGTTGATGTTTATTTGTGTGGCCCGGTAGCAATGGTGGATGCAGTTAGGAATTGGCTAGCAGGCGCAGGTGTTACTCCGGCTAATTTCCTATTTGAAAAATTTTCTCCAAGTGCTGTAGGTGCATGATGGCTCAAGCACAGAGATTCAAAAATAAAGTAGCTATTGTCACTGGGGCAGCCCAGGGAATTGGTGAAGGCGTTGCAATCGCCTTGGCAAAAGAAGGGGCTAAGGTTGTGTTAGCCGATCGATCAGATTTGATTGATGATGTTGCTAAAAAGATTGCGAAATTAAAGGCAAAGTCTTTAACCGTCAAGGTAGATCTAGAAACCTATGCAGGCGCTAAACAATTAATTTCTGAGGGCGGTAAAGGCATTTAAAAAGATCGACATTATTATCAATAATGTAGGCGGCACTATTTAGGCTAAGCCTTATGAGAATTATGATGAAGATCAAATAGAAGCGGAGATTCGCCGTTCATTATTTCCAACCCTGTGGTGTTGCAGGGCTGTTCTGCCCGTCATGATTAAGCAACAACATGGTGTTGTTGTGAACATTTCTTTTATTGCAACCCGCAGCATTTCATCGTATTCCTTATGCCGCCGCTAAGGGTGGCGTGAATGCAATGACGGCTAGTTTGGCGTTTGAGCATGCCAAAGATGGCATTCGTTTTAATGCGGTTGTTACTGGTGGGACTGAAGCTCCGCCAAGAAAGATCCCTCGAAATAAGAATAAATTATCCAAATAAGAAGAAGTTTGGTATCAAGGAATCATCGATCAGACGATCGATTCAAGTTTGATGCATCGGTACGGCACGATCGATGAGCAGGTTAGAGCTATTCTTTTCCTATGCAGGACCGATGTTGATATTTTTTCAGGCTGCATCTCTGGCCCAAATCTCAAATGAAATCCTTTCCTCCTAGGTATGGGCTGTATCGTTTGGAGGGGGTATCTCTGGGATGTACCTCAGCTGGAAGTACAAAATGCCCACCATTACAGCTTGGTCTGCACCCGGGGCTGCGCTTCTCATTACTTTGTTCCCGCATATGTCGGTTAATGAGGCAATTTCTTCTTATATTACTGCGGCTTCGATCATCCTTTTAATTGGTATCGCAGGTACTTTTGACAAGCTAATAAAACATATACCCAAAGGAATTGCTGCTGGAATGATGTCGGGAATTCTTTTTCAGTTTGGCGTCAATATATTTAAATCTGTATCAACAATGCCTGTTCTGGCACTCTCGATGATTAGTATTTATCTAGTACTCAAAAGATTGATGCCGAAATATGCAATCTTGATTGTTCTGTTCTCAGGCATCGGACTCGCGTATCAAATGGGTGAAGTAAACCCAAACAGCTTCAATCTGTCATTAGCACATCCAATATTTATTGCGCCGGTGTGGAGTTGGGAATCGACATTTAGTTTTGCAATCCCGTTAGTACTGGTTAGCCTAACAGGCCAATACTTGCCAGGCATGGCTATCCTAAAGCTCTCTAACTATCACGTCTCCGCTAAGCCAATCATTACCTTTACAAGCTTTATGTCTTTGGTGACAGCTTTTTTCGGCGGCATTACTACTACAACAGCCGCTATTACAGCTGCTCTATGCGCTGGTAAAGAAGCGAATGAGGACCCTAATAAGCGCTATGTTGCCGGCATTTTAGTGGAATCTTCTTTTTGATTGGCGGCATCCTAGCCAGAGCTCCATTGTCTTGATTTTTACTGGCCTTCCAAAAGAGCTGATCTCGCTTCTAGTCGGCTTAGCACTGTTTGGAGCCATTGTTTCCAATCTGATGAGCACGCTAGAAGAGCCTGAGCATCGGGAAGCTTCCGCAATCACACTTTTAGCCACCGCTTCTGGGATGAGCTTTTTAGGATTAGGATCAGCGTTTTGGGGGATTGTGATCGGCTCTATTGCATACGTTGTTTTTGATAAAGATTTATTGAAATTAAAGAGTAAACAGGAAAATGATTGATAAAACATCAGCATCAATTTTTGATGCGATAAAGAAAATTGAAGATGGTTCAACAGTCATGATTGGTGGCTTTGGAACGGCTGGTCAACCAGCTGAACTGATTAATGCCTTAATTGACCATGGTGCAAAAGAATTGACTGTAGTTAACAACAATGCTGGCAATGGAGACCACGGACTTGCGGCATTGCTAAAAGCCGGTCAGGTCAAGAAGATTATTTGCTCTTTTCCAAGGCAGGCCGACTCATATGAGTTCGATAAGCTTTACTACGCGAAAAAATTGAACTAGAACTGGTTCCACAGGGAAACTTAGCGGCACGTATACAAGCTGTTGGCGCTGGCTTGGGTGCAATTTATACACCTACTGGATATGGAACGCTGCTCGCTGAAGGTAAGGAAAGCAAGGTCATTAATGGCAAAGGCTACGTTCTTGAATATCCGATTTATGCCGATTTTGCTTTGATTAAAGCCTTTAAGGGTGACCGCTGGGGTAATTTAATTTATCGCAAAAGCGCTCGTAACTTTGGCCCAATCATGGCCACTGCTTCAAAGTGCACGATTGCCCAGGTAAATGAAATAGTTCCTCTAGGCGCATTAGATCCCGAGTGTGTGATTATCTAGGAATTTTTGTTAAGCATGTGGTTGCAGTTTAAGGAAAAATTAGAAATGGCATATCAACGCTTAACTAGAGAGCAAATTGTGCAAAGAGTTGCTCAAGACATCCCTGAAGGTTCTTATGTGAATTTGGGTATTGGTCTTCCAACCAAAATTGCTAATCACCTAGACGTCAATAAAGAAATATTTTTACAAA
Organism: Polynucleobacter necessarius; assembly: GCF_900095205.1. NCBI lineage: Bacteria > Pseudomonadati > Pseudomonadota > Betaproteobacteria > Burkholderiales > Burkholderiaceae > Polynucleobacter > Polynucleobacter necessarius. The sequence continues at coordinate 571,832 of NZ_LT606951.1, forward strand.
GCGAGAACGGCGTTTTAGGAATGGGGCCTGCACCTGAGAAGGGTAGTGAGGACTCTAATCTGATTAATGCAGGTAAAGAATTTATTACCTTGCTAGACGGTGGATCGTATTTTCATCATGGCGATTCATTCACCATGATGCGCGGCGGTCATTTAGATATTTGTGTATTAGGTGCGTTTCAGGTTGCTGAAAATGGTGACCTCGCAAACTGGCATACCGGTTCTCCTGATGCGATCCCAGCTGTTGGCGGCGCCATGGATTTAGCTATTGGTGCCAAGAACGTCTTTGTCACTATGGAACATGTCACCAAAAACGGTGAACCCAAGATTGTAAAGAGCTGTTCTTATCCGCTCACGGGTATGAAATGTGTGAGTCGAATTTATACCGATTTAGCAGTAATTGATGTGACTCCAAATGGGTTGTTGGTCAAAGAAATGGTTGATGGCCTGAGCTTTGAAGAGCTTCAGTCACTTACTGATGCCCCATTAAGCAAGGAATAAGTCATGAAGAAAATAGAAAATGCCTATATATGTGATGCCGTTCGTACGCCATTTGGTAGGTATGGTGGAAGCCTTGCAGGTTTGAGGGCTGATGACTTAGCTGCATTGCCAATTCAAGCTTTGATGATGCGCAATATTGTTGATTGGGCAGCATTAGATGATGTCATTCTTGGTTGTGCCAACCAAGCAGGCGAGAACAACAGAAATGTCGCAAGAATGGCTTCTTTGCTTGCGCGTTTACCAGTAGAGGTTCCCGGATCTACAGTCAATCGATTATGCGGATCTAGCCTTGATGCGATTGGAATAGCTGCCAATGCAATTAAGGGAGGTGGAAATCACTTGATGATTGCCGGTGGTGTTGAGAGCATGTCTCGTGCCCCGTTTGTAATGGGTAAAGCCGATTCTGCATATTCAAGATCGGCCAAGATTGAGGACACAACCGTTGGTTGGCGCTTTATCAATCCGCTAATGAAAGCTCAGTATGGTGTCGATTCAATGCCCGAGACAGCAGAAAACGTTGCAGAAGACTTTAGGATTTCTCGTGCCGATCAAGATTTATTTGCTTTTACTAGTCAACAGCGTACTGCAAAGGCACAGGCATCAGAAATATTTGATGACGAAATTATTCCGATAACCATTCCTCAGAAGAAAGGTGATCCGGTCGTATTTTCAAAAGATGAGCATCCAAGGTTAACCACTTTAGAAACGTTGGCTTCACTTAAAAGCATTGTGAAGCAGGGTGGAACAGTTACTGCAGGTAATGCATCGGGTGTAAATGACGGGGTTTGTGCATTACTCATGGCCTCAGAAGCTGGTATTAAACAGCATTCATTAACCCCGAAAGCATGTGTTATTGCAGTTGCTGCAGCTAGTGTAGCCCCAAGAATTATGGGGTTTGACCCATCTCCTGCGGTCAAGAAAGTTTTGCAGAAAGCTGGTTTAAAGCTAAGTCAGATGGATGTCATTGAATTGAATGCGGCATTCGCAGCGCAAGTACTAGCAGTGACTCGTGATCTTGGTCTTCCAGACAACGCCGGACATGTTAATCCAAACGGCGGTGCAATTTCTTTAGGACACCCTTTAGGAGCATCGAGCGCGCGCTTAGTAACAACAGCGATGTATCAGTTAATTCGTACTAAAGGCAAATACGCCCTTTGCACTATGTGTATAGGTGTAGGTCAAGGTATTGCATTAATTATTGAGCGAGTTTAGGAGCGGTAATGAGTATTGCGCACATTAACGGGATTGATGTTTTTTATCTAACGGATGGTGATCCCCATAAGCCAGCAATCATTTTTCTAATTCATTAGGAACCGATCATTCTATGTGGGATGGTCAACTTGAGATATTAAGAAGAGACTTCTACATTATTCGATATGACACTCGGGGATATGGTTTAACTACTGCGCCACAGGGTCCTTACACCATAGCGCAGCTAGGTCAGGATGTTTTGGAGCTGTTGAATTATCTCGGCATTGATAAAGCTTTCTATTGTGGCATTTCTATGGGCGGTTTGATTGGGCAATGGCTTGCGGTTAATGCACCCAAACGACTTGAAGGATTAGTCATTGCCAATACAGCGCCAAAAATTGGTACTGAGCAAGCGTGGAACGAACGCGCTGCACTTGCTAGAAAAGAAGGCCTGAATGCTATCGCAGATTCTGCCCCATCAAGATGGTTCACCCCAGAATTCTTCGGTTCCTGCCCTGGGGCAGTAAATGAGTTGCTAGTGAATTTAAAGAATATGAGTTCCGAAAGGTTACGCCAGTTGTTGCGAGGCTCTAGCTGGAGAGGATTTAAGAAGTGATATTGCAAAAATTAATATCCCCACACTCATTATTAGCGGCGCAAAAGACCCGGTAACAACAACAGATGATGCCAAGTTTATGCAGGAAAGAATTGTAAATGCCGACCTATTAGTAATAACTGCGTCTCATATTTCAAATATTGAAGCTGAGACTGAATTTAATTTTGCAATAAAGCAATTTTTTGCAAACCAACCAAAAAAGAATTGGAGATATAAGATCATGAGTCAAATTGATGTGCATAAGTTAATAGACGAAGCGAAATTTAGTAAATTTCACTGGGGTCTACTATTTTGGTGTGGTCTGATCATTGTTTTTGATGGTTACGATCTCGTTATTTATGGCGTTGTCTTACCAAAACTGATGGCAGAGTGGCAACTTTCACCAATGCAGGCGGGGACGCTTGGTAGTTATGCGTTATTTGGCATGATGTTTGGTGCTATGTTTTTTGGACCTCTGTCAGACAAGATAGGTAGAAAGAAAACCATTGCCATGTGCGTCACTTTATTTAGCGTTTTCACCTTTATCAATGGCTTTGCAGAAAATTTCACGCAATTTGGAGTCTGCAGATTTATTGCGGGCCTGGGAATCGGCGGTGTGATGCCTAACGTAGTTGCTTTAATGACTGAATATTCCCCTAAGAAAATTCGTAGCCTCTTAGTTACTGTTATGTTTAGTGGCTATTCAGTAGGTGGAATGTTGTCAGCTGGTGTAGGTATCTTTTTAATTCCTACATATGGATGGCCATCCGTTTTCTTCGTTGCCATTATTCCTTTCCTTTTACTGCCGATTATTCTGCGTTTCCTGCCAGAATCTCCTGGATTCTTAATTAAATCCAATCGAAATCTCTGCCCTGGTGTACCTACGATTGCTGAATCCGGCTTGCCTGGGTATGACGTCACCTCATAGTTTGCAGTATTTATGACTGCAAATACCCCAAAGCCAATCATTAAAAAACTCAATGCATCTTTAGTTGCGAGTTTGGCTATTCCAGAAATAAAGAAAAAGTTTGAGGCGATTGGTGCTGAGCCTATAGGCTCCAGCCCTGAAGAGCTTGCGGTTTACCTCAATAAAGAAATGGAACGTTGGGGGAGGGTTATCGCAACGAACAACATCAAGCCTGACTAGTAACGAATATTTCACGGGCGATATTGATCAAAACTATTACTTTTAATTATGTAAATAGTCATAAGAATGCATTGGACATCATAAATGTGCTTCCCTAGACTAGCTACATTCAGAAATATTGAGTTTAAAGCACCCTAAAAAACACACAAAACAATCAACCCTATTTTTATAGAAATAAAGGAATTTAAGAAATGAAAAAATTAGTATTTGCAGCCACCGCATCACTATTGATGGGTAACTTAGCTCAGGCGCAATCAAGCGTCACCATATATGGAATATTAGATACTGGTTATGTAGGCGGTAACGTGCGATCTGCAACTGTAGCTAGCAATGGTGCCCAATCAAAAAACACTGTGAGCCTTATCGGTCAAAATGCTGAAAGCTCAAGTAGATTAGGTTTCAAGGGTTTGGAAGATTTAGGAGGGGGCGCTTCAGCATTCTTTACTGTAGAGGTGCAGTTATATCCTCAAGACTCAATTGTATCGGGCGCTGCAAATACTGGCTTTTTTAACCGTCAAACATTTTTGGGTTTAAGGAAAAATGGCATTGGTGAAGGTGCGCTAGGTTTGCAATATACACCGATATTTAAGGCGGCTTTAGTAACTGATCCTGGTAACCTAAACAATATTACCGGCAATCTCATCTATGCAAGTACCCAGGGCGTTGGTAGTACAAGCGCTAGCTCAACTGCGATTGGTTTTACTGCACGTACTGCCAATACCTTATCATTCAAAATAGATAATTTTTATGGATTTACCGCAAGCGGTATTTATGCCATAAATAATAAAAATCAGTCCCAAACGACTACGCCTACTACGGTAACGGGTGGCAATATCAATGCGAATGGTTGGGGATTAGCAGTAGACTATACATATCAAAAGTTCTACATCACAGCAGCTTATCAAGCATTAAAACAACAAACCACAGCGATAACATCAATCACAGATTCTGCTGCTTGGACTAATGCCACTGCAAATACAGGTACATTACCTAATGCTACTGGCAATGCATTAAACGTCAAAGATAACCAGTTGTATATTGCCGGCACATATGATTCTGGAATCTTAAAGGCTTATGCACAGTACTTAACCAGAAAAGCAACTTCTAGCCTTTCGCCAAATTATTATCTAGGCCGTTCTGCAGAGCAGGTGGGTGTAAGAGGACTTATTACTCCAACTAGCGAAGGATGGGCTTCTGCAGGCTTGGGTCGATCACAGAAATGGGGCCTAGATCACCTACTGCTAACTTTAATGGCTTTCAGTTAGGTTCAAATTACTGGTTGAGCAAGCGTACTAATTTATATGCAATGTATGGGCAAACTATAGTATCTACAGGAAATGCTTACGCTGGAGCTGCTACCAGTGTCTCTGTAAATGCTGCCATCAGCAATTACGCAGTTGGTGTTCGCCACACTTTCTAAAATAAATATTCAATCTCCAGTATTTAAAGTTTAGCTCGCCATTTTGGCGGGTTTTTTTATTTAGATTGAATGGGCTCATTGAGATTTTTTTCAACAAAGTCTCTTACGTGGCGTAGAAGTGGGGACTCAGTTCTATTTTCTATCGTTACAAATCCAAATATTGCAGTTGCATTGAGCTGGGGGGTGAGTGTAATTTCTTCTAGCTCTAGTGCTGATTTGCGAATAGCAAGCAGAACAGTATTGCTCTGTTGAGCCACTTCGACCAAGCTAGAAATCTCGCTACACTTAATGTTGACTAGGTTTTCAAGATTTGCATCTTTCCCATAACGATCAATAATGGTTTTCTCCGTCTCTTCGCTCGGTGCTGTTGAGGCAATAGGATATTTTCTGAGGTCGTCAATAGTTATCTTTTTGAGCTTTCTCAGGGGATGACCTTTGCGAACCATAAATGCTCCAGGGGTTTCATGGATGATTTCCATCTTCAGATCTTGGGATGGCTTCATGGATCTTGCATTGATAATCAGAGCATCCAACTTTCTTGCGCGCAATGATTCAATCAGCATGCCTATTTTGCCTCTAGCTATTTCTATGTGAAGATGAGGATATTTCACGGCAATATGCTTGAGAAGTTCAGTCATTAAAAGGGTTCCTGGGCCAGAGCCCATTCCTATCCTAATTTGTCCGCTCAAGCCGTTCTTGAAGTTCCTGTTGGTTTCTTTAATATCTTTTGCAAGGTCAAGCAGGATTTGCGAGCGTCGCAAAATCTCTTCGCCAAATGCGGTTAAGGAAGTGTGTCTTCCTTGGCGATCAAACAACTTTGCCCCGAGTTCATCCTCAAGAGATTTAATGCTTCTACTAAGGGCTGGTTGTGTAACGAATAGGTTTTCGGAGGATTTAATAAACGAACCAGTCTTTGCAAGCTCGCTCATATGTCTTAATTGTGTCAGCGTCATATAACCACCCCATTAGCTATTACATTAAATTATATTAAATGGTATCAGAATGCATTAGACATTACATATAGCGATATCTAGAATGGTTCCTATATTCAATCTAAAAGGTCTCAAGATGAAGTTGTTTAGGTTCTTATCCTCAGTTTTCTGTTCTTTGACAGTTGCTTCAGTAGCCATTGCTTAGACTTATCCTAATAAACTGGTGAGTTTGGTCGTGCCATATCCAGCTGGTGGTGTATCGGATGTGATCGTGCGCATTGTTAGCCCGGCACTTTCTAAGAAATTGGGGGAGGCTGTCATTGTTGAAAATATTGGCGGTGCTAGCGGTGGAATTGCCGCCCAAAAAGGTTCTCAATAGCCCAGCAGATGGATATTTGGTTATGCAGGGATCTCCCAATGAGTTGATCTTAGGGCTACTGGCAAATTCAGCAATTAAGTTTAAAAGCGAAGATTTCCGCTTGGTGCAAATGATTGGATCTGCACAAATTGCATTCTTAGTTAGAAGTGATATGCTAGTAGATATAGATTCTTTTTTAGCATATGCAAAAAAGGCGGCTCAAGATGGTAAGCCCCTCTCGTATGCAAGCGTAGGCCCTGGCTCTTTCTATCATCTTTTGGGCGAGCAGCTCTCAAAAGAAACAAAGATCCCTATGACCCACGTCCCTTATAAAGGTGCGTGGCCCTGCACTGCAGGATCTCATCGGCGGTCAGATTGATTTTTTCTTGGCGCCATATGGTAAAGTCTCATGATGAGTTGGCAAAGCAAGACAGAATTAAGTTGCTCGCGATGCTCAATGCTAAGCGCCTAGATAGCGTAAAAGAGTATCCCGCTATCTCAGAGAGTAAGGGCTTAAAAGGGTTTACGTATTCCATATGGACAGGATATTTTGTCAAAAAAGATACTTCCGAGCCCATCGTACAAACCCTGAACAAAGCCATAGCCGAAGTGCTTGAAGATCCAACGGTAAAATCTGATCTTGATGCCATTAGCTTATTGATTGCTAAACCATTGAGTTTGAATGAGTTAAGCAAGGTATATGGTGACGGCACTGCCCAATTTAGAGCTATCGCAAAATCCATTAACCTTCAGCCCCAATAAATAGGTTAATAAATGAATCAAACTAGTGAATTGGCTTTGATTGAGGTTGATGAGTTTATTTCTTTGAGGAGAGATATTCATCAGCATCCAGAGCTGGCTTTTGAGGAGCATAGAACGGCTTCGGTAGTGGCAGAAAAGCTGAAATCTTGGGGTTATGAGGTTCATGAGGGTATTGGTGATACTGGCGTTGTAGGCGTCTTAAAAAATGGTACTGGTGAGATGTCTATTGGTTTACGAGCTGATATGGATGCGTTGCCAATCCATGAGGCGAGCGGGGTGGAAGCGGTCAAGCTGTAATCATGGCGTGATGCATGCATGCGGTCACGATGGTCATACTGCCATGTTGCTAGCTGCCGCGAAAGAATTGGCAGCCAAGAGAAATTTTTTAGGTACGGTGAATTTAATATTTCAACCTGCTGAAGAGGGTGGTGGAGCCCTACAGATGATGGCGGATGGCTTGTTTGAGCGCTTTCCATGCGATTCTATATTTGCAATACATAATATGCTAGGTTACCCAGTGGGTCATCTTGTATTTCGAGAGGGGCCAGCCATGTCCATCTAGTGACTATGCATCCATTGAGATAAGCGGCGTGGGTGGACGTGGAAGATTGCCGCATAAGGCTTCTGATCCCATTGTTGCAGCATCTTCGATTGTGATGGCATTACAAACTATTGTCTCTAGAAATGTAGATCCACAACAATCTGCAGTGATTACAGTGGGCGCATTTAATGCAGGCCATGCCAATAATGTCATTCCAGGAGTGGCAAAATTAGAGTTAAGTATCGTGCGTTAGATCCGCAGGTAAGACTTGATCTTGAGAGAAGAATTAAAGATCTGGTGAAAGCGCAGGCTGAAAGTTTCGGCTTAACCCGCCAACATCAATTGGCGAAAGGGTTATACAGTGTTGGTAAATTCTCCTGCAGAAACTGAGTTTGCAAGAAATGTTGCGGCTGACTTTTTTGGCCAAGCAGCAATTACACGTCAAGGCCCTGCACTATCTGGTAGCGAAGATTTTGCATTTATGCTGGAGAAGATTCCCGGCTCTTACCTCTTTATTGGTAATGGAGATACTCCCGGTAGGTGCATGGTGCATAACCCAGCCTATTATTTTAATGATGGGAATATAGCTATTGGTGCTACATTCTGGTGCGAATTGGTTGGGCAGTACTTAAAGGTTTAGCATTAAAATTATGTAAATCATTCTCGGGAGAGACTGTTTTTTACAGCGCCGAAGGAGCAATCGCCCCGGAAACTCTCAGGCAAAAGAACCGAAATGATTTTTAAACTCTGAAGAGATATTGAGTCTTCGTCACTCAATAACACCGAAGGAGCAAGTAAGTATCTGATGCTTGCGAATCTCTCAGGTCCAGAACAGAGGGGACCCCTTGTGCATTTGCAATGGGAAACCCTTGACGTTTTTTGGATCTCAATATGAAATCATTTGTAATTATTGGTGGTGGCATCACAGGTGTCACAACAGCTTATGTTTTGGTTAAGCGTGGCTATGACGTCACTCTCATCGAGCGTCATCGTTATGCTGGCATGGAAACATCCTTTGCTAATGGTGGTCAGCTATCTGCTTCCAATGCAGAGGTTTGGAATCACTGGTCAACAATCATGAAGGGCATGAAGTGGGTATTTAAAAAAGATGCTCCTTTATTGATTAACCTAAAACCTGACTGGCATAAGTTCTCATGGTTTGCGGAATTCATTGCATCGATTCCTAACTATAAGAGCAACACGGTTCAGACTGCACATATGGCAATTGAAGCCAGGAAGCATCTATTTGCTTGGGCAAAGCAAGAGGGCATCGATTTTGACTTAAAGCGTGAAGGCATCTTGCATATCTACCGTGATCAGGCGGGTTTTGAGCACGCTGGTAAGGTTTCCAAAATGCTAGCTGAAGGTGGGTTAGGACGTACTGCTGTGACTCCGCAAGAGATGAAAGAGATCGAACATACTCTCGCTGGTAAATATTATGGTGGTTATTACACGGAGAGCGATTCGACGGGGGATATTCATAAATTTACTTTTGGACTATCAGAAGCTGCTGCTAAATTAGGCGTTAAAGCTATTTATGAGCATGAGGTGCTTGCTGTTCAGTCAGATGGTAATCGTGTGAACTTAACGCTGAGTAAGGATGGGCAAGCAAGCCAACTCGTTTTTGATAATGTTGTCGTTTGCGCTGGTGTTGGAAGTCGCGATCTTGCAGCTCAGTTGGGTGATCGTGTCAATGTCTATCCGGTTAAGGGCTATTCCATTACAGTGAATTTGATAGATAAGGCTAGCCAAGAGGGCGCCCCTAATGTGAGCCTTCTAGATGACGAAACTAAGCTCGTTACTAGTCGTCTTGGGGTGGATCGATTCCGTGTTGCTGGTACTGCAGAATTTAATGGCATCAATCGTGATATTCGTGCCGATCGTATCAAGCCATTAGTTGATTGGGTTAATCAATGCTTCCCCGAAGTCAGCACTCGCTCGGTAGTTCCTTGGGCAGGTTTGCGTCCAATGATGCCTACAATGATGCCAAAAGTTGGCAGGGGTAGTAAGCCCAATGTGTATTACAACGCTGGCCATGGCCATCTAGGATGGACTTTATCTGCCTGTACTGCTGAAATGATTGGTGATGTCATTCAGTATGGTGAAACAGCTAAAAAAGCTAATTCGTCAGCTAGCTTAAAATTTTCATAATGGCCTATTGAGATTGATCGAAAACTGAGAGCTTGTGTTGCAATAAAAAGCCCTTGAATAAAACCAAGGGCTTTTTAGGTTTTGCTTTGCGCAACTTTCTGAAGCTCCAAAGTAACTTTTTTGAATTCCGCATCTTCCAGAAACTGATTGGTTTCGAATCCCAAATCTTTCATTAAGTGAAGCATGTTATGGTTGTTATTGAGTATGTAGCCAACTATCTCTGATAGTCCTTGCTTTTGGGCAGACTCAATCAAGTGACGCATTAGCGTGGTTCCGACCCCATGCGAAGCGAAGGCATCGCTCACTGTTAGCGAAAATTCGCAAATCAAAGTGTCTCCTTGGCATACGTACCGAGCAATGCCAATAATTCCTCATCTTTTGTATTGGGTTTGATGAAGGTTGCTAAAGCCATTTCCTTTTGGTAATCAAGCTCAATAACATCCTCTAGATATTCATCTGGTAGCTCAGATATCGCGTGCGCAAAACGAAGGTATCGATTTTCTGGGGAGAGGTGATTAAATGGGTTTATCAGCTTTTGTTTATCGCTTTTTTGGATTGGTCTAATGCCATACTCAAACCCGTCACCGATTGCATGGAAGGTTTCTGGGGTATCAAGCATAGGACTGTGTGCCATTTTACCTATTAAGAGTTAATGATGAGAATGGGTTGATTTTCGGCTCATCATATGTCTATTTGATGAATCTGTCCTCTTGAGTGGTCGCCTTACCGCTTCATTCCTTTGAAGTAATATTACTTATAACTAGTGCATGGAAACAAGAATGAAAATAGGATTTATTGGCTTGGGAAACATAGGTGCGCCAATGGCTCGCAATTTAATCAAAGCTGGTCATGATTTAACAGTTTTTGATTTGTCCGAAGATGCGCTTACTCAATTGCGCGAGGCAGGCGCGCACGTGGTCAAGTCTGTAGCAGAGATTGCTAGCTCAACAAATGTAGAAATCATCATCACCATGCTGCCAGCGAGTCAGCATGTGAAATCGGTCTATCTCAATGAAGATGGAATTCTTGAAGCAGTAACCAAGGGCGTCATATTGATCGATTGTTCAACTATCGACCCCCAAGCAGCAAGAGAGGTTGCTAAGGTAGCTAACGATCAAGGCAATCCCATGTTAGATGCGCCAGTATCCGGTGGTGCTGGCGGGGCTGAAGCGGGAACACTAACCTTTATGGTTGGTGACAGTAGAGTAAATTTTGATAGGGTGCAACCATTGCTATCCAATATGGGAAAAAATATTGTGCATTGTGGCGACTCTGGAAATGGTCAAGTTGCTAAAGTGGCCAACAACATGCTTCTTGGGTATATCGATGATTGCTACAGCCGAAGCAATGTCTCTGGGGGTTTCTTTGGGAATGGACCCTAAGGTCCTAGCTGGAATCATTAATACTTCTAGTGGAAGATGTTGGAGCTTTGAAATTTATAACCCCTATCCTGGTGTTGTCGAAACTGCTCCAGCTTCTGGGGGTTATACCGGCGGCTTTGGAGTCGATTTAATGCTGAAAGATTTGGGTTTGGCAACTGAGGCAGCAAAGTTTGCTAAACAACCAGTAGTGCTAGGAGCAGTCGCTCAGCAGCTCTATCAAATGTTTAGCTCACAAGGCAGCGGTGGTAAGCTAGATTTTTCGGCAATCATTCGTCTACATCAGAGTGAATGATTCCTGATCACGTCAATTTATTGAACCTGTCCTTCTAGTTCTGCAGTTCGTTTTTTCAAGGCTCTTTGCTTATTGAATCTTTCAGTGTCATCTCGAATGACTGCTGCAACAGCAATAGGTTGCTGCTTATCGTCAAAAATCATTGATACAGTAAACGCGATGGAGAGGGGTTTGCCTGACTTATGCAAGGCGGGCACTGTTAAGAGTTTGTCTCCATAGCGAGTGGTACCCGTTTGCATGGAGCGCTCTTAGCCTTCATTGTGACGTTGACGCAGTCGTTCTGGCACGATGAGATCCATGCTGGAGCCAAGAGCTTCGGCCGCTGAATCCAAAAATACGTTCTGCTGCGGGATTCCAATAAATAATGATTCCCTTCCCATCTGAAGTGACGACTGCGTCGCCTAGGGATTGAACTAGTTCGGAAAAATTAATATTCATTGCAATGCCTTTTTTGCTTTATGGAAAACTGATGCGTCCAAATTGTGTTCCAGTATCTCGAAAATTGGATAAAAGTAGTTATCAAGTGCATATAAAGATGCTTCAATGCTTGCATAAGCCCACTATTCGCTAATATCCTTATAATAATGGTTAACTTTGGAGAAGAATGATGAATATTGGACGTTTAGCTGCAATTATGGTGGCATCAGTCATGATTCTAGGGGGTTGCGGGAAGTCTGAGCCTCCTCCAGCGCCAAAGCAGGCTGCTTCCCCATATCCATCTGCGGGATGAGGTGAGAGCAATTGCACAAGAGGCCTATATTTACGGATTGCCCTTAGTCATGAATTACGTAGTGATGAATGAGTATGTGTTGGATAAGGATTCAGGGCAATACAAGGCACCATTTAATACGATTAATAATGAGCATCGTGTCTTTACTTATAAAGACACCTCTATTGTTAGCCAGAATAGCGACACACCTTACTCAATGGCTTGGTTGGATTTACGTACTGAGCCAGTGGTCATATCGGTGTCCGCTGTACCAAAGAACCGCTATTACTCTGTGCAACTGATCGATGGCAATCTTTATAACTACGGTTATATGGGCAGTCGCGCGACCGGTTTTGAGGCTGGAAATTATTTGGTGGTTGGTCCCGAGTGGAAGGATGAAACTCCTGCCGGCATCAAGAAAGTATTTCAATCGAGCACCCCATATGGATTAACTATTTTCCGTACCCAGTTATTTAATGCAAACGACATGAAAAATGTTGAAAAAGTTCAGACTGGGTATAAGGTTCAAACGCTTTCAGCTTTCCTGAAGCAGGATGCGCCACCAGAAGCGCAAAAAGTAGAATTTCCTCCAGTCAGTACTGCAGGCATCAAGACAAATTTTTATGAGTACTTGGATGCGGCACTGCTATTTGTCCCAGCAAGTACTGAGGACCAAGATATTCGCAACAAATTGGCCAAGATTGGTGTTGATGTGAATAAAACCTTCTCATACAAAGATTTGCCAGATGAACTGAAGGCTGCGGCCACTCAAGGTATGCAAGAAGGCGATATTAAGATTGCCAAATTCTTGGAGGAGGGCATCAAAAATATTAACGGGTGGAATGTGGGCTCGGTATTTGGTGATCGTTCTTTCTACAGCGGTAATTGACTCTTACGTGCAGCAGCTGCCAAAGCGGGAATTTATGGCAATGATGCTGATAGGCGGTGTATCCAGCCACTCGTGTGACTGCAGCAGGTGAAATGTTGGATACCAGTGCGCATCAATACACCATTACCTTTGCTAAAGGTCAGCTGCCCCCTGTAAATGCTTTTTGTCAGTAACAATGTATGACGGCAAGTCACAGTTGTTGATAGAGAACCCCATCAATCGATATTTGATTAATTCGTCGATGTTGTCCTCTATGAAAAAGAATGCTGATGGCAGTTTGGACTATCTGTATTCAAAAAGATTCCCCAGGAAAAGCAAAAGAGTCGAATTGGTTACCAGCGCCAGATGGAAATCCTTATCTCGTGATGAGGCTCTATTGGCCAAAGGTGGAAGCCCCATCCATTCTTCCGCCAGGAAGTGGAAGTTGGGGTCCCCCAGGAGTTACTTTAGTTAAGTAGTCTTGTTTTAATCTGTTTGAATCACGGCCCCCATCCATAGCGATGGGGGTTTCTGTTTTATCGACCCAGTAAATGTTGGCTTAACAATGCGGTTGCAGGAGATTGATGGGTATTTGCTTTGATAGCAACCAACAAGTTTCTTTTTGCCCATGCATCCTCTAGGTGAATGACCTTGAGACCCAATGCTTTAATTTGCGCAGCGCAAGCTTGTAATGGCAACACGCCAATACCTAGATTGACTGCAATCATTTGGCACATTGCATCGTAACTTCTTACCTGGATTCTCAATCGCATTTGTTTGCCTAATTTCTCGGCGCATCTTGAAGTGAGCTCGAGCAAGGAGCTTCCTTTATTAAGGCTTACAAAATCGTATTCAAGACATTCATTGAAAGTAATATTTTTTCTTTTGCTGAGATCATGGGCTTTGCTACAGGCAATCACGAGTTGATCGCTACCCATGATTTGGGTTTCCAATCCAGTGGTAATTGGACCTTCAGCAAATACACCGATATCTGCAATTCCATCCATCAGCGCCCTGACGATATCGCCACTTAATTGCTCTTCAACCTCTACTTGTATTTCAGGGTTATCTTTTAAAAAACTAGCTAGTGCTGATGGTAGAAATTCAGTTAACGCAGACATATTGGCCCAAAGTCTGATATGCCCTTTGACGCCCTTTGAGTATTCACTGAGCTCATTACTTAATTGTTCGAAGCCTTGAAATAGTATTAATGCATGTTGCATCACGGCGTGACCAGCATGAGTCAAGGTAACGCCTTTTACTGAGCGGTCGAGTAAGCGCTACGCCTACTGTTTCTTCAAATTCAGAAATCCGCCTACTAGCTGCTGATAGGGCTAGGTTACATTCGTTTGCCCCCTTAGTAATGCTGCCGGATTGGACGATCGAGCAAAATAGCTTGAGGGTAACAAAGTCAACTCCGGCGGGGTTTAGGAGGGTTTTCATAGGTCAATTCTACCCAATCCTTCGCAAAATGAGAAGGATATGCCTCTAAAAAGCAATTTTCAAGTCTAATGAGGGGTGTAACTTTAGTAAAAATTATTTCAGGGAAAGTGATGGAGCCGCTAGCAAAATTTAAAGTTGTTGAAATGGGGCAATTAATTGCTGGACCATTTGCCGCAAAAACATTGGCTGATTTTGGTGCTGATGTGATTAAGATTGAGCCGCCTAGGGTGGGCGATGCCTTACGTAAGTGGCGGCTGCTCAAAGATGGTACATCCGTGTGGTGGCAAGTTCAGTCACGCAACAAGCGTTTTCTTTTTTTGGATTTAAGAGAGGCGGAGGCGCAAGACATCGTCAGAACTTTGCTGAAAGAGGCGGATGTATTAATTGAGAACTTTCGCCCTGGAACATTAGAAGGGTAGGGTCTGAATCCTCAAGCATTACTTGAAATCAATCCAAAGTTAATTGTTCTCAGAATCAGTGGCTATGGCCAAACAGGTCCCTATAGAGATAAGCCAGGTTTTGGAGTAGTTGCTGAGGCCATGGGAGGTTTACGCCATTTAACTGCTGAGGCCACAGGGCGGGTATGAGAAAGATAGCCCAGGAAGACCTAGTTATTAGCATGGCCGATGCGTTACAGTTTGTACACGCATCCAGTTGATTATGTAAAGGCATTAAGATGCTCTTATGAGTCAGAGTTAAATCCTGCAGCAAAGTCTACGATGCTGCAGTTGCTAGTTAATAGTCGAATGAGTCTTTTGGGTCATCGACCAATCTGTCAAGATACTGGAACTGCTCAAGTTTTTATGAAGCTTGGCGCAGAAGTCCAATTCTATCGACGAGATGCACACCCACTACTGTCATTGCAGGCCTTAATTGACGAGGCAACAAGAAGTGCCTATACCAACCCAGATAATCCCTTGCGAGCTACAACAATTGACGATCCATTGGGTGCAAGAAAAAATACTAAAGACAACACTCCGGGTCAGTCATTTTGCGAGGTAACTGAAGGCGACCTCTTGGAGGTTTTGGTTGTTGCTAAAGGTGGAGGTGGGGATGTTTACAACTTTGAATCCCAGTGATAGTGTTGTCGATTGGGTAATTGAGCAGTTGCCAGTTATGGGTGCCGGCTGGTGCCCACCAGGAGTTCTTGGTGTTGGGATTGG
This sequence comes from Polynucleobacter necessarius, assembly GCF_900095205.1. Lineage (NCBI taxonomy): Bacteria > Pseudomonadati > Pseudomonadota > Betaproteobacteria > Burkholderiales > Burkholderiaceae > Polynucleobacter > Polynucleobacter necessarius. The sequence continues at coordinate 587,286 of NZ_LT606951.1, forward strand.
CGCTGGTCCAGAGCAGGCACCTTACTTGCTAAAAAGTCCTTATTCACACCTATTGACATAGATCTCTTGCGCGCCAAAGGCGCTCAAAATTCAGAAGAGAAATTACGTTTAGAGCTTTTTGATCGCATTAATGCGTTGCAGATTGGCGCTCAAGGACTTGGAGGTCTTGCAACAGTTTTGGATGTGAAGGTTGCTACCTTGCCATGCCATGCAGCTACGATTCCTGTTGCGATTGTTCCTAATTGTGCTGCTAATCGTTATGTGCGTTTTAATTTGGATGGTGCTGGTCCAGCAAGGTTTGAGCAACCACCGCTTGATGCTTGGGAAGGTATTCCAGATAGCTTTCATTTGAACTCCGCCATTAAGGTGAATGTTGACGCTCTAAATAAGGAAGATATTAAAGGTTGGAAAGTAGGGCAGACCTTATTGCTTTCCGGAAAAATATTAACCGCAAGAGATGCAGCCCTATAAGCGCTTAGTTGATTTATTGGTAAAAGGCGAGCCGCTGCCTATCTCTCTTGATGGTCGATTTGTATATTATGTTGGGCCGGTAGATGCAATCAAGGGTGAAGCCGTTGGTCCAGCTGGCCCTACTACAGCAACACGTATGGATAAATTTTTTGAGATGCTGCTCGCTAAAACAGGTTTATTGGGAATGATCGGCAAAGCAGAGCGAGGACCCAGAGGCAATAGTTTCTATTAAAAAACATCAATTAATCTATTTGGCAGCAGTTGGTGGGGCCGCCTATATGCTTTCTAAGACAATCACACACTCAGAAGTTATTGCATTTGAAGATCTAGGTATGGAAGCGATTCATGAGTTTGAGCTGAGAGACTTCCCAGTCATTGTGGCTGTAGACTCACAAGGAAATTCAATTCATAAGGCATTTCAGATCTCACCAATATAGGCAGCGAGGTACTTGGTAATTGACATAAAGAAAAAGCCACCCGAAGGACGCTTTTGTATAACTGGTGGGTCGGGCGAGATTCGAACTCACGAGCAACGGATTGCCAAAGCACTATTACCTGACCCTATAGCCGCTATAAAGGCGATTTCTTTGTAAGTAATCTTTTGCTGACAAAGTAGAGTAAAATGCACGTAGCGATTTTCAAGCTAATAGTGTTGTTGTACTAGTAATTAATACCGCAGTTCTGCGATAGTTCTTTTTAGCATCTCCCTCGCCATTTTTGACTTTCGCCTCATTTGGGCGCAGCCTTTTTTTAAGGAATAATCAGATATGGCAAACGGAATTGTGAAATGGTTTAACGACGCTAAAGATTTTGGTTTTATTACCCCTGAACTCGGCGGTGAAGATTTATTTGCCCATTTTTCAGCAATTAATAGCAACGGATTTAAATCATTAGCTGAAGGTCAAGCGGTGACTTTTGATATTACTACTGGCCCTAAAGGCAAGTTAGCATCCAATATTCAACCTGTTTAAATTAGAAGCAAATGCCAGGCGGAAATTATTTGCCTGGCCTAAAGCCCAGCATGACTGGGCTTTTTATTTTCATAAAGGATGTTAAATGGCAAAAGAAGAGTTGCTTGAAATGGAAGGTCTTGTTGATGAAATTCTGCCAGATTCTCGTTATCGGATTACTTTAGACAATGGCCATAAGCTTATTGCCTATACAGCAGGAAGAGTCAAAAAAAATCACATCCGTATATTGGCGGGAGATAAGGTTTCTTTGGAGGTCTCTCCCTATGACTTAAGTAAAGGCCGTATTACATTTAGACATATTGAGAACAAGCAATCTTTTGCTGGTGCGCCGAAGAGACGATATTGATAGATTGAAGATTAAAACCGTAAGTTAAATTAATATTTGCAAAGAATCTTAAGCGCTTGTCGATACTGCCCCGGGCAACCAAGAAATAATAAAACCACCTTCGGGCGGTTTTATTTTATCGGTTTATCCAATAAATCACTTCAAGCGTCTAGAAACACGACACCTGTGAGTCGCTCATGGTCACCCAGCGCCTAGCATCCCCACTTGAAACATACATTCAGTTCCGTATTGTTCAGAACAGTCTCTACGCATTCCACGAAACTAAAAGAAAAAGCCCCTAGATTTCTCTAGAGGCTTTTGTATAGCTGGTGGGTCGGGCGAGATTCGAACTCGCGACCAACGGATTAAAAGTCCGCTGCTCTACCGACTGAGCTACCGACCCAGTTAAGCCGTAAATTGTAGCAAGAAGTTTGTTGAGCCTCCCTAGGCTTGCTGAGTCTGCCCATCAGCCCTTGTGCTTACAAGTTCCTAGGAGTTTACCCGACGGGCAACGGGTGGATTTTTGGAAAAATAATCATTAATTCCACGCAAAATGGCCTTGGCAATTCGATCCTGATAGCTATCGTCGTTTAAGCGTGCCTCTTCTTGTGGATTGCTGATAAACGCGGTCTCAACCAGAATGGAGGGGATGTCTGGGGCCTTCAAAACGGCAAAACTCGCTTGTTCTACCTTAGGTTTATGAAGCGCTGCAAAACCACCGATTTGCTTCAGGATGGAGTTCCCCGCCTGTAGCGAATCTTTAATCTGGGCGGTAGTGGACATATCGAGAAGCAGGTTTGCAACCTGACGATCTTGCGTCTTGATGTTGATGCCACCGATCAGATCGGATGCGTTTTCTTTGTTGGCCATCCAGCGTGCTGTGGTGCTACTAGCCCCCATCTGAGACAAGGCAAACACTGAAGCACCTCTAGCATTTCTTTCAATAAATGCATCTGCATGAATCGAAACAAACAAATCGGCCTCTACTCGCCTTGCTTTTTGTACTCTCACATGTAGAGGAACAAAGTAATCGCCATCTCTAGTCAAGAAGGGGCGCATATAAGCTTCATTCTCAATTTTGTCTTTCAGGCGCTTAGCGATTGCGAGTACGACATTCTTTTCTCGAGACCCGGCTGCACCAATCGCTCCAGGATCTTCCCCTCCATGGCCCGGGTCGATGGCGATGGTAATTAAACGCTTGTATTTAGCAGTTGCAGGAGGCCCTTTAATTTCTGGAATGGCTTGAGCCACTGGTGCTGCCGGAGTCTTTGCCAACTCTTTTTCTTTCTTAGTGGCAAATTGCGCAATGAGATCGATCTCTTCATTGGATTTTTCCAGGGCGCTTTCTTTCTTGGCGCTACTTCTGACTAAAGCTATTAATGGGTCTGGCGGTGTTGTTGGATAGAGGTCAAATACCATGCGGTAGTTGTACTCACCAATTGGATCTAGCGTAAATAGTTGTGGCTTGATCGGTTCTTTTAAATCGAACACTAAGCGCACAACTCCTGGCTGAAGCTGTCCGACCCGTACTTGAGAGATATAGGGGTCATTGGGTTTTACTTTCGCGACTAAATCTTTGAGTGTGGGGTTAAGCTCAAGTCCTTGAACGTCAACTACCAGCCTATCTGGATTGGTCAGAATCTGTTGGGTGATCGGTAGGGGTGTATCCGATTCCAAAGTAACGCGTGTGTAGTCCTCTGAGGGCCATACACGTACGTCAAGGATCTTGGCACCCCAAGCAATATCGACTTCACCTAGAAGAAGTACAAAGCCTAAGAGCTTTGCTGAAGCTTTTAGATGCTGTCTTCTAGAGTGGTTAACTTTTTGAGCGCTCATCTCTAGTTGACATGAATACTATTAATAACAATATTGCCTTGTTCAGATAGGGCATTAAGCGTGATAAAGCGTTCATTCTCATCAGCACCCGCTTTTAGTTGAATCTGAATATCAAATGCAGGTAAGGTGCCTTCAGCTTTCTCTGGCCACTCAATCAAACAAAAGCCCGGCACATCAAAATGCTCTGCAAATCCAGCTTCTTGCCACTCAAGGGGGTCGCGCATGCGGTAAAGATCAAAATGATGTGCCGTGAATGACAGATTATTTTTCTGGATAGGGTAGGGCTCACACAATGTGTAGGTAGGACTCTTCACCCGACCCTCATGCCCCATGCTCTGTATCAAATATCTGGCAAAGATAGTTTTGCCTGCTCCTAAATCTCCTTCTAGTGAGATATTGGGGTGGGCTTGAGGGTTTTGACTAAACAGTTTCTCAAGACTGGCGGCAAGTGCACTGGCAAGTTTCGCGGTTTCCGCTTCTTGCCTACAATGTTGCTTGAGAGATGCCTTTGGAGATGTCTGCGGCGTTTGATTTCCAGTCATTTCCTTAGTTTATTCAATTATTGCGCTACATTCTGTATTCCCTATGCCTTTATCTGCCAACCTTCAGTCTTTAGATGACTCAAGCCTTCGTGAGTGGCTGGGGGAGCAGTCTGCGCATTTAGGGTTCGATGGACTTAGGATCACTGATACGTATTTAGGATCTGCTACGGATCATCTTAGCAAGTGGCTGTCAGAAGGGCGCCATGGCCATATGGAATACATGCAGCGCCATGCTGATTTGCGCTCTAATCCAGAGCTGCTAGTGCCTGGTACGGTTCGAGTCATTTGTGTTTCTATGAATTACCTGCCACCTGAAACGAATTTCGATGTAGAGTGGCAGAGACTCGAAGAACCTACTCAAGGCGTAATCTCAATGTATGCCCGTGGGCGCGATTACCATAAGGTTCTTCGCAGTCGTTTACAAGAGTTTGCCAAAGTCATTAAAGCAAAAATCGGCCCATTTGGTTATCGCGTATTTACTGACTCTGCCCCATTGATGGAGGTGGAGTTAGCGCGTAAAGCAGGATTAGGTTGGCGTGGCAAACACACCTTGTTGTTAAATCGAGAATCGGGCTCCACCTTTTTCTTAGGTGAGATTTTGATTGATGTCCCACTGCCAATTGATCAAGAGCAGGAAGAGCATTGCGGTACGTGTACTTCTTGCATTGATGTCTGCCCAACGCAAGCCATTACAGCTCCATATCAATTGGATGCACGGCGATGCATCTCCTATCTCACCATTGAAAACCCCGTAGCAATTCCAGTGGAATTGAGGAGGGCAATGGGCAATCGCGCGTATGGCTGTGATGATTGTCAATTGATATGCCCTTGGAATAAGTTTGCCAAAAGGTCGCAAATGCCTGACTTTGCAGAGCGTCATGGTTTGGGAGGGTCATCACTTCTGCAGCTTTGGACTTGGTCTGAATCAGACTTTGAGCAGCGTCATGAGGGCAGTGCGATTTGCAGAATTGGGTATAGCAGATGGCGGCGTAACTTAGCCGTAGCGATGGGTAATGCGCTAGCTAGCGCTCAAGTAAATGAAGTGGATAAAGCGGCAATTCGTGCAACGCTCATGGACGCACTTTCGAGTGCAGATACGTTGGTTGCTGGACACATTGAATGGGCGCTAGCGACTCCCCATTAAGCAAGAACCCATTTAAGCTCTTACAATCTAGATATGTCATCAGCAGACCAGCCCTATATTGATCCTAGTGAAATCGCGCTAGAAGAGTCTGCAGCACAACGCTTCAAAGATCCAAGACATGCATTCTGGTCAGGCATTCGGGATGCTGCAGGAGCGCCTGCTATGGTACTTTTTGCTGGTATGGTGGGATTTGGTGCAATGGGCAAAACCAATGGCTTCGATGTTTGGTTCACTACCTTTACATCTTTCTTTATGTTCGCCTTGCCAGGTCAGGTTGTCTTACTAGAAATGGCCATCACTGGTTCATCCGTATTTGCAATTGCCTTAGCAGTGACGTTGACATCAACCCGTTTCATTACGATGACGGTGACTTTATTCTCGCAGTTTCATCAAAGGGATCGCAATCGTAGTCTTTATGCTTCTGTGCACCTACTAGCGATGACTGCATGGGCTATCTCGATGCGTGAGTTTCATGCAACAGAAATTAAGCATCGCTTAAGCTGCTTTGTTGGCCTAGGATTGTTGTGTTGGTTGATCTCCATTCCAGGAACTATTTTGGGTTACTACTTAGCTGGCATGGTTCCAGCCCCGATTACTCTTGGTTTGGTATTTATTAATCCATTATTTTTCTTGTTGACCTTTACAGAAGTAAAACCCTGGATTAATCGGATTGCCATTTTCTTAGGTTGTATTTTTGGTCCCATTTTCTTTGTGCTCGATCGTGATACCAGCTTATTAACGGTGGGCTTGGTAGCGGGAACCTTGGCTTACTTGATTGATCGTAAGTTCTTGCGTCGGAAAGCTGGAGTGATCAGTTGATGAGTGCATTCGATAGCATGGCCAATGCGCTTTCTGGCTGGGGGTTATGGATTGCCTTGGTAGGCGCGCATGCTTGGGAACCTACTTCTGTCGTGCAATCGGGGTGTTTCTATCTCAAAGCATTAATCAAGAAAGTGAAATCTTTCGCTGGTTAGCGGCCGTGACTTATGCCATGGTTGCTGCTTTAACGGTGCGACTGATTGTGATGCCTTTGGGCTTGATGGCTACAGTGCCTTTATGGATTCGGATCTTGATCTGCGGCTTAGCTATCGGTGTGATGGTTTCTAAACCCACCAAGCGTTTGGTTCCAGCCTTATTGACTGGAACATTGCTGATGGTGGGTTACGGCATCATTCGTTAACGCCAGAAACTGCTTTGTTACAGATGTGCTGCCAAAATTCTGGCGATATGCACAGCCTCTCTTTGAGTGCCATCGGCAACCTGATGGCGACACAACTGGTGCCATCGGCCACTATCCAGGCATCTGGTGATTTACGGATGCTAGGTAGAAGGCTTGCTTCGGCCATTTGCTTTGATACGTCAATATGCTCTGCTTCATATCCAAAGCTACCAGCCATGCCACAGCAAGAAGACTCGATTAACTTAGGATCTGCATTAGGAATTAACTTCAGTAACTCCATTGCGGGAGTAACGGCCGCAAATGATTTTTGATGGCAATGTCCATGAAAAAGTACGGGCTTCATTGTGCTGTTCAGCTTAAGATTGAGTTTGCCCGCTTTCACTTCGCTTGCTAAAAACTCTTCCAAAAGTTGCGCTTGCTTTGAGACTGTCACTGCGCGTTCACCAAAGCCCATGACCAAGGCTTCATCTTTCAAAGTAAACAAGCAGGAGGGCTCTAAACCAATGATGGGGATATTCTTTTCGGCATAGGGTGCCAAGCGATCAACTAGTTCGCCGAGGGTATTTTTTGCTTTATCGACCATACCTGCTGCCAGATAGGTTCTGCCACAGCAAAACTCTTTAGAGCATGTGCTGACTGTTATGCCAGCCTGTTGTGCTTGCTTGTTATTGCTCTTGTACGGAATGTGAACGCGATAGCCAGCAACCTTAAGAACTTTCAAAGCAGCTATGAGATTCTCATCTTCAAAGTAGGCGTTAAAAGTATCCGCTAGTAGAACTACTCCCTTGCCATCAGCATTATTTGCTAATTGCTCTGGAGAAAATTGATAGGCATCTGATATTGGTTGATTCCAAAAGCTCTTACTCTTCTAAATGGGCAAACTTCTTTGCGCAGAAATTCCCACCACCCACTCTTGAAATTTAGCAACGGGTTTAATCTGGTTGCGCAAGTTCAGTAGTGCGGGCAGAAAAGTGATATCACTAATGAGGGCTGCGTATTTCGGTAAATAAGCAACCGCAAAATCACGTAAAGAATGGCCAGCTCGTTTCTTATATGCTGATAAGAACTCAATCTTCATCTTGGCCATATCTACGCCAGTGGGGCACTCACGGCGGCAGGCTTTGCAACTAATGCACAATTCTATCACCTCTTTGACCGCATCGCTTGCCAATGGAGATGAATCTACTGACGCACCGCTTTTTAGATCTAATTGATTGGATAGGGCTAGACGTAGTGTGTTGGCTCTTCCACGGGTGAGGTGTTTTTCATCGCGAGTCACGCGATAGCTGGGGCACATGACTTCTGCGTCAAACTTTCGGCAGTGACCATTGTTATTACACATCTCCACTGCTTTGGCCAAGCCCATCGCTGGATCACCGCCAGTACCAGGTGCTGTAGTTTCTACTGTGACAGGATCATTTTGTACATTCTAAGCAGACCAATCCAATGCAGGTTGTAGCGGAATGACTTTATAGCTCGGAGGAAATCGAAAGTTACTTGCATCATCCATCTTGGGTGGATCGATAATCTTGCCTTGATTAAATAATCCTTTAGGATCAAAAGCGTATTTAATTTCAGCAAGCGCTTCTGTGATCTTGGGACCAAACTGCCAAGAGATCCATTCACCTCTACAAAGGCCATCGCCGTGCTCGCCGCTATAGGCACCTTTATATTTGCGAACTAATGCAGATGCTTTTTCAGCAACTGCACGCATTTTCTGGGCACCGTCTCTACGCATGTTCAAAATAGGGCGCACATGTAATGTTCCAACGGATGCATGGGCATACCAAGTGCCCCGACCCATATTTAGAGAACACGTCGGTTAGCGCTTGGGTGTAATCTGCTAGGCTTTCTAAGGACACAGCACAGTCCTCAATAAAGCTCACTGGCTTGCCATCACCTTTGAGGCTCATCATGATATTGAGACCAGCTTTGCGTACTTCCCATAAATTCTTTTGCAGAGCTGCGTCTGGCATCAGAACCACAGAGCCGGGTAATCCTAAATCACTCATGAGCTCTTGTAGGGCTTAAGCTTTTCAAGTAATGGGGCGTGTGCTTCACCCGAAAACTCCACCAGCAAAATTGCTTCAGGTGTTTGTGCTGTGTGATCAATCAAAGCGGTTTCGATCGTTTTCTTAAAACTTGGATTGCTGCGTGCTAAATCAATCATGGTGCGATCCACCAGTTCCACTGCAGTGGGTCCCAGTTTTACGATATGTTGAACACTATCCATCGCTTTATAAAAACTAGCAAAGTTCACGATGCCCAGAACTTTGTGTTGCGGCAAAGGTGCAAGCTTGAGCTTGAGTGACTTGAAGTAGCCAAGAGTGCCTTCGCTACCAACCAAGAGATGCGCTAAATTGACGCTGCCATCCTGGGTGTAAGGAAGTTCACTCTGCGGATGAAAGATATCGAGGTTGTAGCCGGCAACGCGTCTTAATACTTTTGGAAACTTTGCTTCGATTTCTGGTTGCAGAGAAGTCGCTAAGTTTTTTACAAAGTCACCTAATTCTTTAGCTACACCAGCGCTGTTAGCGTAATTACCAAATTGGGCTACTTGGCCATTAGCCAACCACGCATCTATTCCCAATACGTTATGCACCATATTGCCGTAAGCGATAGAGCGGCTGCCGCAAGAATTGTTTCCTGCCATGCCTCCAATTGTTGCTTGTCCAGCAGTAGATACGTCCACGGGATACCAAAGACGATGTTGCTTTAGTGAACCATTGAGATGATCAAGAACGAGATCCGGGTCTACCTCAACATAGCTTTTATCCAGATTGAGTTCCAAAATATTTCTGAAGTATTTAGTGTTATCAATGACTAGTGCGGCGCCTGTAGTTTGACCGCACTGACTTGTGCCACCTCCACGTGGAAGCACGGGCACACCTAACTCTGCGGCAATTTGGATAGCGGTAGCAATATCTTGCGCACTCTTTGGCACAAAAACAGCCACTGGCATCGCTTGATAAATCGAGGCATCGGTTGCATAGCGACCGCGACTAGCGCTATCGGTCATGACTTCGCCAGAAGTTTCTTGGCGAAGACGCTTTGCTAAGCTAGCTTAGTCGATTATGAGTTCTTTGAGGTCTAGTGGTTTATTCATGTTGAGCAGTCTCGTGATTGGTTTCTGCTTGAAGTAGTTGGGCTACAACATCTCGCTTGTTTCTGACGTGTTGAATCATGATCTTGCGCATACGAAAACTGTCACGTGCCTTGAGAGTATCGAGCATCTCTTGATGTTCCTCTACAGCCTTTTCCCACTTGACGCCATCTTGATTGGAGCGAAAACGCAAAGCTTCAATACGCGCATTCACCTGAGTAAAAATCTTAGATAGAACTGGATTATTTGCAGCTTGATTAATGAGGTGATGGATACGTAAATTGAGTTTGTAGTAACTCGATAGATCACGGCGAGCATATGACGCCACCATTTCATATTGAAGAGCTTCTAATTCAGAGAGAGCGGCATCGCTAATATTCTTGGCTGCCAGCTCGCCAGAAAAACCTTCTAGGTCTGCGATCACATCAAAGGTATGCATTACGTCTTCTAGACGGAGTTGAACTGCAATTGCTCCGCGATTAGCTATGAGCTCAACTAAACCTTCAGCAGCCAAGCGACGGATCGCTTCCCGAATCGGGGTACGTGAGACGCTGAGGCTTTCGGCTAATTCACGTTCATTAAGCCTGCTTCCAGGAGCAATCTTTCCTTCAGCCAAGAGTGTTCTCAATTTCTCATAAATTGCTTCATGCAAATTCTGAGAATGGGTTTGCTCTAAGTTTGTCATGCATCAATTCCTTGACCTACAAATTTGTATACAAAAACGGGAATAAACCATCAGAAGGCATAAATACAGCTTTAAATACCTTAAATATTGATTTATTTTATGTCTTTATTTAAATAATTTGTATACAAAATGGAAATTTATGGAAAATTGTCATACACTAGCACCTGAATCAACCTATAAACACACCATAAGCGAGACAAAGCATGTTGAAACTTGATAGCCACGCATCAGGACGCCATTTTTTACATATTCCTGGTCCAAGCCCTGTTCCTCCGCGCGTATTACGCTCCATTAGCTATCAAACCATTGATCATCGCGGACCAGAGTTTGGTGCGTTTGGTCTGAAGGTTTTAGAAGGTATTAAAAAGATTTTTAAGACTGAGCAACCTGTCATTATTTATTCCGCTTCTGGTACTGGTGCATGGGAAGGCGCCTCTTGGTCAATGTTCTCAATCCTGGCGACAAAGTGCTGCTCTACGAAACAGGGCAGTTTGCTAATTTGTGGCGTGCACTTGCAAAACGCCTTGGCTTAGATGTTGAGGTCGTTGGTAAAGCAGGCCAAGATACTTGGCGTTGGGGTGTTGACGCTGCGGTGATTGAAGAGCGTTTACGTCAAGACACTAGCCATGAAATTAAAGCAGTTTGTGTGGTGCATAACGAAACTTCAACCGGAGTGACTTCGAACATTGCAGCAGTTCGCAAGGCGATTGATTCTCTGAAGCATCCAGCTCTATTGCTGGTAGACAGCGATCTGGCTTGGGTTCAGCAGATTATGAGCATGATAAATGGGGTGCGGATGTCACCATTTCTGGGTCACAAAAAGGGTTGATGTTGCCACCAGGTATTGGATTTAACGCCTTATCACCTAGAGCAATTGAAGCGAGTAAGCACAATACATTTTCAAAGTCTTACTGGGCATGGGATGAGATTCTAGAGTCCAACAAAACAGGCTACTGGCCTACCGCTCCCAGCACTAATTTAATGTACGGGTTGCATGAAGCAATGGACATGATGATAGCTGAAGGTTTGGATACGATTTTTGCTCGTCACTAACGTTTGGCTGACGCATGTCGTGCAGCGGTCAATGCGTGGGGTCTTGAGATTCAATGCCAAGACCCGGATTCTTATTCACCCGTGCTGACATGTATTGCCACACCAGAAGACATGGATGCGGATGTACTGCGTAAGCATGCTTTGAGAAATTTAATCTCTCCTTAGGAACTGGTTTAGGCAAGATTAAAGGCAAGGCCTTCCGCATTGGCCATTTAGGCGATTGCAACGAGCTGAGCCTAATGGCTGCCTTGAGCGGGGTAGAGATGAGCTTGGGTTAAATTGGCTACAAACCTAAGGCTAGCGGGGTCGTTGCGGCCCAAGAGTTCCTTAAATAAGAAGCGCTTAGAGCATTTTAGGATGGGGTGGGGTTGGATTATCGATTACAAATCAGGCTACACCCCTTATAATTCAAGTGCTTATATAGAAGTGCATGAAACAAATACACCATATTCGAGACAGAAAGATTAAATATGACTGCAACTAAACCTTACTTCACTCAAGCTGATGTTCAAAAGATTTTGAATGCCGCCGATCAACATGCTGCCAAAAATAATTGGGCAGTAACGATTGCTGTTTGTGATGATGGTGGCCATATGCTGGGCTTGATTCGTCGTGATGGTTGCGCTCCTGTGTCTGCATATATTGCGCAGGAGAAGGCGCGCACCGCAGCTATGGGTAAGCGCGAAAGTCGTGTTTACGAAGAAATTATTAACAATGGCCGTACTTCATTCTTATCTGCCCCACATATTTCGGGCATGTTGGAAGGTGGGGTCAATATCGAGGTAAATGGGTTTACCATCGGCGCAGTCGGCGTTTCCGGCGTTAAATCGACCGAGGATGCCGAAACCGCTAAGGCCGGCATTGCGGCCATCCTGTAAGTTACCTTGACAAATACTGCTACTGAAATACATCCTTCTTCAAGGGTTGGTGACTCTGCCAACCTTAGCGATACCAGTGCTATTACTGCTGCCCCAGCATCAACCATCACGTTTGCTGACTTTGGTTTAGATCCGCAAATTCAAAAAGCGGTTCTTGAACAGGGCTATACCATTCCCACTCCGATTCAGGCGCAATCGATTCCGCATGTTTTAGCAGGAAGTGATTTGATGGGGGCGGCGCAAACGGGTACTGGCAAGACTGCTGCCTTTGTATTGCCGATCATTCAAAAAATATTGCGCCATGCTAGTAACAGCGCATCACCCGCACGTCATCTTATTCGTGCGCTTGTTCTTACTCCAACCCGCGAGTTGGCCGTACAGGTTGCCGAGAATGCGGCTAGTTATTCAAAGCATACCGATTTAAGAGCTGCTGTTGTTTATGGTGGCGTTGATATGAAAGAGCAAGCGGCTATTCTGCGCAATGGCGTAGAAATGCTGATTGCTACCCCAGGGCGCTTACTTGATCACATTGGTTCTAAAGTCGCCAATCTCTCGCAGGTAGAGATCTTGGTATTGGATGAAGCCGATCGCATGTTAGATATGGGTTTCTTGCCTGACTTGCAACGCATTATTAATTTGATTCCCGCGCAAAGACAGACCCTGTTGTTCTCAGCAACTTTCTCACCAGAAATCAAGAAGCTGGCGCAAAGTTATTTGCGCACTCCGGTAACGGTTGAGGTGACTCGTCAAAATGCTGCTGCAGATACCGTAAAGCAAGTTGTGCATATGGTTTCTTCTGCCGATAAGCAACGCGCGATTGTGAGAGTCTTGGAGGCACGAACACGTGCTGGTTTATCACGCCAATGCATTATTTTTACTAATAGCCGTTTAGGATGCGCCAAATTGTCTCTTGCGTTAGAGCGCGATGGCATTAAAGCGGGCGCGATCCATGGCGATAAGAGTCAAGGTGAGCGCACTTTAACCTTAGATGCATTTAAGTCTGGTGTAATCGAAGCTCTGGTGGCAACAGACGTCGCTGCTCGTGGTCTGGATATTCTAGATATGCCTTGTGTGATTAATCACGAACTGCCTTACAACGCTGAAGATTTTATTCATCGCATTGGACGGACTGGTCGTGCCGGTAGTAAAGGCGATGCCATTGCATTAGTGGATGCCAGCGAAAAGCGTTTGCTCGACGATATCGAAAAATTGATGAAGCGTAAGTTAGATGTGAAGCCTTTACCTGAAGGAGCTGCATCTCCAACTCGTTCATCATCCGGTGAATCTAGCGGCACACCTAACGAGATGTCAGATCCATTCTTTTATACGCCTTATGAGCCAGGTGCACTATCTGCTTCGACTGCAGAGGCGGCAAAAACTGAAGAGAAAAAAGTGGGTATCACTCCAGCAAAGCCCGCAGTTGGTGCCCTATTGGGTGGCTTTAAAAAGAAATAATTTTTTAGCTTTTCCAGGCATGAGTGGGCTGACAGAAGCCATTCTGCAATGGTGATGTTCTCACCGCCAGGTAATTCACTCAAGCCCAAATGTTTTGCTGCTTTACGTAATTCCTCTAGCGCATGATGTTTGTCTTGGGTTTGAATTTGCGTTGCTAAAGTCTGCTTGCTTAGTTTTTCACCATGCTCATCTAGCACCAAAGGTAAGTGCCGATACTGGGGTGTTTGGTATCCCAATAGGTTTTGCAAATAAATTTGCCGAGCCGTATTACTGAGTAAATCTTGCCCACGCACGATATGAGTAATTCCTTGTTCGGCATCATCCACGACAACAGCAAGTTGGTAAGTAAAAAGATGATCTCTTCTAAGGAGCACAAAATCACCTACTTCTTTGAGGTTTTGGCTTTGAAGGCCTAGCGCTAAATCCATAAATTCAATCTGGCAATCATGGGGTAGCGCTAATCTCCATGCTTGTTTCGTGCCTGAGAAGTGATCCATGGAGTAGTTTGTTAGTCTTTTGGGTCGACAGGTGCCTGGGTAGATCATTTCTTGATTACGGGGAGTGTCGATTCCAAGCTTAGCTAAGGCATTGGCTATCGTCTGTCTGGAGCAGGTGCAGGGATAGAGGCATTCCAGACCATTTAAGCGCTCTAAAGCCCCTTGATAGGCCTTATTTCGTTGTGATTGATAGCTAATATCCTCGTCCCAAGTAAGGCCGCAGGCAAGTAGCTGGGATTGAATAATCCGACTCGTCTCCGGGATACAGCGTGGGGCGTCTAAATCTTCCATTCTAAGGAGCCCATTTACCCCCCCCATTTTTACGGGCATCTAGCCAGCTTCCTAGAGCTGCAACCAGCGATCCAGCATGCAGCGGACCGGTGGGCAAGGGGCAAACGCTCGCGATATAGCCGTCAGGTGGAGATGAGGGGTTTTTGAGTTGGGACACAGCTAAAATCATCTCATGGCTTCACCTCGTTTTGTACATCTTCGCATCCATTCCGAGTTTTCAATTACGGATGGAGTCGTGCGCATAGATGATGCGGTTGCGGCCGCGGTCAAAGATGAAATGGGCGCCTTAGCCATTACGGATTTGAGTAATTTATTTGGCTTAGTGCGTTTTTACACGGCCGCTCGGTCAGGTGGTATTAAACCCATAGCGGGTGCAGATGTTTGGGTGAGCAATCCTCAAGATCCAGATCAACCTCATCGCCTACTGCTCTTGGTCCAAAACCATTCCGGCTATCTCAATTTGTGTGAGTTGCTCAGTAGGGCCTCCTTAGATAATCAATCTCGTGGCCGTGCTGAAGTGGATTCAGCGTGGTTTAGTGAGCCTGCAGCTAAGGCGGAAGATAAGGCGGCTAAGCGCAGCACCCTATCTTATGGATTAATTGCGCTCTCTGGTGCGCGCATGGGTGAGGTTGGGGCAGCATTATTGGCTGGTCAAGAAGAGCAGGCCAAGTTGGTTGCTAGTCGTTACGAAAAACTTTTTCCTCAGTCCTTCTATTTGGAAGTTCAGCGTGGTGGTAATCCTCAGGATGAGAAGCAACTACAACTTGCCTGCCATCTTGCTAGTGAATTAGATTTGCCTGTAGTTGCAACCCATCCAGTTCAGTTTATGCAGAAAAGTGATTTCACAGCACACGAAGCTCGGGTTTGTATTGCTGAGGGGGAATTATTAGGCAATCCCCGGCGCGCTAAAAAATTCAATGAAGAACAATACTTCTTATCTCAAGAAGAAATGGAAAAACGTTTTGCTGATTTGCCAGTGGCATTAGCAAACTCTGTTGAAATTGCGAAGCGTTGCAATTTATCCTTGGTCTTAGGTCAGCCCCGTTTGCCAGATTTTCCAACGCCCCCAGGTATTACCTTGGATGAGTATTTGCTTGCCCAATCTGAAGTCGGTTTAGAGCGCCATATGTTGCGTAACTTCCCTGATCCAGAAGAGCGTAAAAAAGAAATGGCGCGTTATCACGAGCGTTTGGTATTTGAGGTTAAGACCATTTCTCAAATGGGTTTCCCAGGTTACTTCTTAATTGTGGCGGACTTCATTAACTGGGCTAAAAATAATGGAGTACCAGTTGGCCCTGGTCGTGGATCTGGTACAGGTTCTTTAGTGGCGTACTCGCTCGGTATTACCGATTTGGATCCCTTGCGTTACAACTTGCTCTTTGAGCGCTTCTTAAATCCAGAGCGGGTATCCATGCCTGACTTTGATATCGACTTCTGCCAGCACAGTCGCGACCGCGTAATTCAGTACGTGAAGGATAAGTACGGCAAAGATGCCGTCAGTCAGATTGCGACTTTTGGAACGATGGCCGCGAGAGCGGCGATTCGTGACGTTGGTCGTGTGCTTGAGCAGGGCTATAACTTCGTTGATGGCATTGCGAAGCTAGTTCCAAATAAGCCAGGTCAGTACATGACGATTGAGATGGCGAAGAAGGAAGAAAAGCAATTAGCCGAACGCGAGAAGAATGAAGATGAAGTGCGTCAATTGCTTTCATTGGCACAACAGCTAGAAGGTATGACTCGTAACGTGGGCATGCATGCGGGCGGTGTGTTGATTGCACCAGGGCGCCTGACTGATTTTTGTCCTTTATATACCCAGGAAAGCAAAGATCAGGATAGTAGTTCTGTCATCAGTCAGTTTGATAAGGATGACGTAGAAGCCATTGGTTTAGTGAAATTCGACTTCCTAGGCTTGACAACCCTCACTATCTTGGCAGCGGCGGAGCGCTGGATTAAAGCTTTGCACGCTGATCGTAAAGACTGGAATATCGGCGAGATTCCGCTAGATGATGAAAAAGCATTTGATGTACTAAAGCGCGCTAATACCGTTGCTGTGTTCCAGCTAGAAAGCCGTGGTATGCAAGGCATGCTACGTGAGGTGAAGCCAGACCGCTTTGAAGACATTATTGCTTTGGTGGCTTTATACCGCCCAGGTCCAATGGATTTGATCCCGGACTTTATTGAACGTAAGCATGGTCGTCAAAAAGTAGAGTATCCAGATCCTCGTATTGAACCTGTTCTACGTGAGACCTACGGCATTATGGTCTACCAAGAGCAGGTCATGCAGATGGCCCAAATGATTGGCGGCTATTCTCTCGGTGGCGCTGATATGTTGCGTCGTGCGATGGGTAAGAAGAAGCCAAAAGAAATGGCCCAACATCGCAAGATCTTTAGTGATGGTGCCAAAGCAGGCGGTATTACTGAAGCTAAAGCGAATGAAATTTATGATTTGATGGAGCGTTTTGCAGGCTACGGATTTAATAAATCTCATGCAGCCGCATACGCACTCTTAGCCTATCAAACTGCTTGGTTAAAAGCATATTACCCTGCTGAATTTATGGCAGCCAACTTGTCGCTCGCCATGGATGACACCGATAAGGTGAAGATTCTGTATGACGACTGCTTGGCGAATAATATTCGTGTGTTTTCGCCCGATATCAATACAGGGGTTTATGAGTTCACCCCATTACGTGCGCCCGACGCCTCATCAGATTCGCCGATTAGTCATATTCGTTATGGCTTAGGTGCTGTGCGCGGTACCGGTGAAGCTGCTATTGAGTCGATTGTGAAGGCACGTGAAACTGGTGGCCCATTTAAGGATTTATTTGATTTCTGCGCTCGTGTGGATCGGCGCCAAGTGAATCGTCGTGCCATTGAAGCTTTAATGCGTGCAGGTGCTTTTGATAGTCTTTATCGCGACTCTGTATCGGCTGGCGGGAACTTATATGACATTCGTTCGACCTTGCTCGCATCATTAGCGAGGGCTATTGAAGCTGCTGAACAAGCTGAGGCATCTATACATCAAATGAGCTTATTTGAAGTTGCTGGTGAAGAAAATCGCCACCTTCCAGAGCTAGTACGCGAGCCAGTTTGGTCTGAAAAAAAACGTTTGCAAGAAGAAAAGACAGCTCTAGGCCTCTGCTTAACGGGTCATATGTTTGATGCTTATCGTGATGAGACATCTCACTTCATCCGTCAACCTTTAGCTAAAGTGACTGAAGGAAAGGATCAGCTCATTGCGGGCATTATTACCTCCGCTCGGATGTTAACTGGACAACGCGGTCGTATGATGATTGCGACGATTGATGACGGTACGGCCGCTCTTGAAGTAACTTTGTATAGCGAAGTGTATGAACTTAACCGATCTTGGTTAAAAGAAGATGAGCTTTTAATTGCTAAGGTAAATGTGACGCCCGATAAGTTTTCTGGCGGTGTGCGTATCGTGTCTGAGGCGGTAATGGGTATTACTGGAGCGCGCATGCGCTTTGCTCGCAATGTCCATGTTTGTATCGATGATGCCATTGACGTCAAGATGCTTCGGAGTCAAATTAATCCTTACTTAATGGCGAATCGCACTAGAGATCCCAAGTTGGGCGCCCCTACTTCACCAACTCCGGGTTCTAATGAGGGCATGAAGGGTTTGATATTAACTGCCGCAGTAACTACTAGTGGCGGCGCCTGTCTGATGCAATTCCCAGAAGAGCTACGTATTTATCCTGACGATGCTTGTTTGCATAGTCTTAATCAAATTTTGGCCTCTAAGCAAAAAGACCCAGCGCAGGTTCAGTACCACTAAACCTCCATTTTCCAGTACTTTGTTTATTGGGTTGGCAAGACTTTCTCAATCGCCGCTATCACTTGCTGAGGTTCAAGTAAGTCTAAACATTCGCTGTAACTATCTGCTTTATCTAAACAACCCGCTTTGCGGCAGGGCACGCATTCACCAGGCCCTTGCAAGATAGTGACATTTCCAATAGTTTGGGTTCGGGCGCGCAAATGGTAGGGTTGCTCACCTCTAAAGCCATTGGGCCATGGACCAAAGTTGGTTGGTGGAGTGGCCCCAAGTAGAGTAATCGTGGGCGTATTACAGGCCGTAGCTAAATGGGTAATAGAAGTGTCTACTCCGATATATAAAACTGCATTGCGAATCAAGGTGCCTGCTTGAGGAATGGTTAACTTACCAGCGGCATTAATGACCTGTTTTTTGCAATCATCGTCTAATAGGGAAATGATGTCATGATTAAGTTGTACATCCTGCT
The DNA here is from genome assembly GCF_900095205.1 of Polynucleobacter necessarius. NCBI lineage: Bacteria > Pseudomonadati > Pseudomonadota > Betaproteobacteria > Burkholderiales > Burkholderiaceae > Polynucleobacter > Polynucleobacter necessarius. The sequence goes on from NZ_LT606951.1 coordinate 605,973, forward strand.
TGGCAGGAGAAGCACTCAATGCCACCTGAAAGCCTTGTTTTACCAACCAGGTAATTAACTCTTGCCAATAGGCCAGCGGCCAACGTTTGTAAGCAGTGAGTGGTCCAGGGTGCACCACTACGAAGGGCTGTTTGAGTTCGTTGACAATGGCAGGTGATAAGGGCTCGCCAGCGGGAAGGGTCACAGAGATTGGTTTGCTAAAAAGTTCAGCTGAGTTTTTAAAAAAGCATTCCAGTAGACGTAGTTTTTCGACAATAACATGCTGTTTAAAGTAATCTACATCGACTGTGTGCATGCAGATTAGCTTCTTCCACGCATTTTGTTTCTCACTTTTGCTGCGCTTGTGATTATCCTCAGCATCTTTTCCTTGAGGATGTCCGCCAAGTACGCCAACCCTTCTAAAAGCGGCTACTAGACCATAGAGGTAGGCTCGATCGCTTGGTTGCGTAACAACAGCCAAGTCATAACGTTGAAACAGTCGATTAAAGAGACTGAAGTACTCTTTAAAGCCAGGCCTATCGGATGTTTCAATCACTTCAGCAATATCAGGGTTGCCATAGAGCATTTCTAGCTTACCGCGGTACCCTAAAAAATGAAATTCGGCATTCGGCCAGAGCTCCCTAGCTTTGTTGATAAGCGGTGTAGTTACCAATACGTCACCGATTTGCCTGGTAGCAATAAAGAGCACCTTTTTCGGTTTGAGTTTGGAGTAAGTGGTCATAAAAGAGAGAATGCTTAGAGTGCCTTAGCTAGAATCTTCTCACGCACGCGACGAGCATTCTCGGCAGCATTGCTTTGATCATGTATTTTATGAAATAAGTGAAGCACCTCGGTAGACCAAGAGCCTGATTTCCGTTTGATGTGATGATGTTGCAAACGAAACACAAAATCAGCATCCTCATGACCCCAGCCTGTCATGGTTTCATCAAAGCCATTGATGGCTTCGGCATCGGCTTTCCAGCAGGCCATATTGCAGCCTTTAATACGGCGCCAAACAAATTTTTGATAGTCGCGCCAAGAGCCGTTACCCAGTTTTATCTTAAGAGGCCAGTACTTATTAATGCCACCACTAATGCGCTTACTGATGAGGTTTGAGCAAAAGCGTGCGAAGTCCCATTTTGGCCAAGCGAGCAATTCCTGTGTGAGGTTTTCATCCAGCAGGACTCTACTGCCGGTAACTAAGTAGCCCTTTTGCGCTAATTCACGATGCCTAGCAACAAAGTCCGGCTGGACGATGCAATCACCATCCAGAAAAACGAGGTAGTTCCCATGGGCGGCGGCTATCGTTTGATTGAGTATTCTGGTCTTTCTAAAACCGTCATCCTCTTGCCAGAGGTGGGTGATGGCAATTGGAAGAGAAGCTTTCATTGCCTCAATGACTTGTTTTGTGCTCTCAGTGGAGCCGTCATCGGCAATGATGATTTCAAAATTGTGATCGGTTTGGTCAGCCAGTGACTCAAGGCAGAGCTTTAGTGCTTGTGGCCAGTTATAAGTAGCCAACAATATCGAAATCATTTACCCGCTTCCCGACCTCAAATGCCACAGCTTGATATAGCGGTAATAAGTCCCTTGACCATTGGAGATTGCTAGAGCAAAACCTTGGGGACCATCCAAAAATCCAGCTCGCAGAATATAAGTTCTAAAAAATGCCCAAACTCCATGAAGGACAGCTTTGATTGGGCCACTCGATTTGCCTTTGGCAAATGCTTGTTCTGCTGAGGCGTTGGAGTAGCGATCCAGTTTTTGAAGGACTTGAGAGTAGTTCATAAAACTGTAGTGCAGCAGGGGATTTTCTAGTTTGGCGACCTTAGCATTGGGGATAAGTCGTTCATGAACTAAATCATCAGAAAAACGAGCGGAGCCGCGCTTAAAGAGACGGTCTACATAGTCCGGACTCCAGCCTGAATGGCGAATAAAACGACCGCAGTACCAGGATAGTCTTGGTATTGCAAAGCAGTCGATGTGGGCGCTATGGTGAATCGCTGTCAATATTTCTGAGCGCAGGGCAGGGGTTAAGCGTTCATCGGCGTCCAAAGATAAAACCCACTCGCCAGTTGCTAGATCTAGGGCGCGGTTCTTTTGGGGCCCAAAACCAGGCCAATCTGAGGGCTGGGAAATGGTAGCCTCATAGTTTTTGGCTATTTCCAGGGTGCGATCAGAGCTATTCGTATCGACTACCACTATCTGTTGGGCAATACCTTCCAAGGAGGTCAGACAATCGTCCAAATTGGCCTCTTCATTGCGGGTGATGAGTATGACTGATAAGGCGGGCATAATTCATTATATGAATGCTCAAGACCGAATTGCCCTAAATCGCTTAATTACCTATCTTAGGCCCCATATTGGCTTGATTATTGGGTCGCTTTTAGCCATGGCATTAGTTGCTGGCACCGAAACCTCGATTCCAGCTCTCCTGAAGCCATTATTGGATCGCGGATTTACGGAGCAACTCAATAGCAAGCTGTGGCAAGTGCCCGTCTTTTTGGTGGGTTTGGCATTGGTCCGTAGTTTGGCCCAGTTTTTATCGAACTACCTGCTGACGAGGGTGATCAATTCCGTACTGCTAAAGCTACGTGAGCAAATGTTTCAAACGCTCTTGCACGCTAGCACAACCTTTTTTCAAAAGAATTCTGCATCCAATTTGATTAATGCAGTTGTCTTTGAGGTCAACAATGTCCTCTCGATCATGGGTGGAATGTTAATTAGCTTGGTAAGAGATTCACTAACAGTTGTTGGGCTAATTGGTTACTTAATTTACCTTAACTGGCAGTTAACCTTAGTGGTTCTGATTATTTTTCCTGTGATTGCATTCATCATGAGCAAAATTAATCGTCGCTTGAGAGTGCTTAATAGAGAGCAACAAACGCTGACTAGTGAGCTTGCCTACATTGTGGAAGAGGCTGCTGCTGGTTACAAAATTGTCAAAGTTCACGGCGCAGAAGATTATGAGATGAACCGCTTTAAGGAAAAGGCAGAACGTTTGCGCCAATTTGCACTCAAATCTGCAGTGGCTGGTGGACTGAATCAGCCAATAACTCAGTTGATAGCCTCCATGGCTTTATCAGTAGTGCTGGTGATTGCGTTGATGCAGTCCGCCACGGAAGGCACGACTGTTGGGGCATTTGCTGCATTTATTACAGCAATGATGCTGGTGATCTCTCCGCTGAAGCACTTAGCAGATATTAATCAGCCGCTTCAACGCGGCTTAACTGCTGCAGAAATGATATTTGGACTAATGGATCAACCTTTCGAAGAGGATGAAGATCGCAAGCAGAATATGAAGTCGCTTGATAAAACTAAAGGTGGCATTCGTTTTGAGGATGTTGGATTTTCATATGAGCAAGAAGGTGATCGAAAAGATGCTCTTAGCAATATAAATCTCACCATTAATCCAGGAGAAGTGGTTGCATTTGTTGGTCCTTCTGGTGGCGGAAAATCTACGCTCGTCAACTTATTACCAAGATTCTACAAGCCTACCAGTGGTCATATTTACCTAGATGGCATTCCTTTAGAGGATATTGTGTTGTCTGATGTGCGTCGACAAATCGCATTTGTAAGTCAAGACGTCATTCTATTTAACGATACGATTGCTGCGAATATAGCCTATGGCGCAAACAGTCAAGCAGGTATCGATCGGGGTCGTGTAATGGAAGCTTTAGAGGCTGCCAATTTGAGCGCACTCATTAAAGAGTTACCAGAGGGCATTGACTCTCTAATAGGTGATAACGGTAATCGCTTATCAGGTGGTCAGCGCCAACGTTTAGCAATCGCTCGCGCTATTTACAAAGATGTCCCCATTTTGATTCTTGACGAGGCAACATCAGCTTTAGATTCAGAGTCTGAACGACAAGTTCAAGAGGCTCTAGAAAAACTCATGGCCAATAGAACCACATTAGTGATTGCACATCGCTTATCCACTATCGAGCATGCTGACAGAATTGTAGTTTTAGAACACGGCAAAATTATTGAGAATGGTTCTCACGAAGATCTCATTAAGCAAGATGGACTCTATGCGAATCTGCATCGCATTCAATTCTCAAACGCCTAATAGAATTAAACGCAATCAGAAAAATTAACTCAGAACGATGTCGTATTGCTCTTGGCGGAAACTGCCCTCGGCTTAAAGGGTGATTGGTTTTCCAATGAAATCACCTAGCTGTGCCAAAAATTGATTTTCTTCTTCGAGGAATAGGTCAATCACATTGGGGCTGCAACAATTCTAAATTCACGAGGATTGAATTGGTGATGTTCTCGAACAATTTCCCGCAGAATTTCATAGCAAACCGTTTGCGCTGTTTTAACCTCACCTTTTCCAAGGCAGGTAGCACAGGGTTCACAGGTAATGTGGGCCAATGACTCACGGGTGCGTTTGCGTGTCATCTCCACTAAGCCTAAGGAAGAAAAATCGCTGACAGAAGTGCGCGCATGATCTCTCTCAAGATTACGTTTAAGCGCATGCAATACAGATTCTTGATGATCCTTGCTAATCATGTCGATAAAATCAATAATAATGATCCCGCCGAGATTGCGAAGTCCGAAGTTGTCTAGCGATCGCCTGAGCTGCTTCAAGGTTAGTTTTAAAGACAGTGTCATCCAGATTGCGTGCGCCCACATAGCTCTGCCAGTGTTTACATCAATGGTTGTCATAGACTCTGTTTGATCGATCATGAGGTAGTCCGCCTGACTTGAGGTCTACGCGTCGACCAAGTGCTTTATTAATCTCAGCATCTACATCAAATAAATCAAATAGCGCCCGCTCACCTCTGTGTAATGTCAGCTTGTACAGTAAATTGGGCATGTAGACAGTGGTGAATGCTTTGAGTTTTTCAAAATTCTTGTTGGAGTCCACTCGGATCTGGCTGGTTTGTTTACCAGCAACATCACGCAAAACCCGCTCTGCCAGACTAAGGTCTTGATAGAGTAGGGTGGGAGCTGCGTTGTGTTTTATTGCCGCATGAATGTTTTCCCAAGTGGTGCGAAGGTAGAGCATGTCGTGCTGTAGCTCCGTATCGGATGCATTTTGAGCGCTAGCTCGGACGATAATGCCGCCTTTTTCGTCTGGCGCCATAAGACTTGCCAAACGAGCTTTAATAGTTTCACGCTCTTCAGGTTGATCGATGCGCTGAGGACACCAATATATTTTTCTGTGGCTGTATCCACCGTCCGCAGGGGGTAGGTAGACTAAATTGTGTCCAGCTATGCTGAGTTGGGTGGTGAGGCGAGCACCCTTAGTCCCCAGCGGATCCTTTAAGACCTGCACTAAAAGAGTTTGACCCTCAAATAATAATTTTTCAATTTGAGCTTGAGGGTTGTTTTGAGTAATGTCAGCAACGTGCATAAAAGCAGTACGCTCTAGACCAATCTCAATAAAAGCAGATTGCATGCCTGGCAATACACGCACTACTTTAGCTAAGTAGATATTGCCAACAATGCCGCGTACGTTCGATTTGCAACTCTTGAATAGCGCCTTGCTGAATTAATGCAACTCGGGTTTCTTGAGGTGTGATGTTGATTAGTATTTCTTCATTCATACGCGAGCCAGACCAGCAATTTCTAGTAAATTTTGAGTTTCAAGGTAAGCCCATGATACCGCTATAGCTTCCCTGAATGGATGGAATCAAAGTACCCCCTAGGCCTTGAATACCATAAGCCCCCGGCTTTGCCAAAGGGCTCGTCACTCGCAATATAGGCTTGTATTTGATCGGGAGATAAGTCTGCAAATTGAACTTTAGATATTTGCACAAGCAGTATGGGGCTTTCATTTGGATTCATAGTTAGTGCCACTGCTGTTAATACTTCGTGTAATTTGCCACTGAGCATAATCAGAATGCGTTCTGCATCTACTGCATCAATTGGTTTGCCCAGAATTTCACCGTCAGGGCTATTGGGTAGGCTAACCGTAGTATCGGCACAGAGAATAGGTGCCCATGGCAAGCCGCTCTTTTGCCATCTAGTAAGAGCAGCAGCGCTCTTAGCTAAGGTAACTTGCTCTACATAGATGCGCGCTTTTTCTTGAGGAAGAGGGGCTTCAATGCTTTCGCTATCCTCGCCTGAATTAGGCAAGAGCATTTCAAAGCGTACGCCGATTTGTTTTAAGAGTTTTTGGCGACGAGGGCTTTGTGAGGCAAGGTAAACGTAAGAGTACAAGGGATTACTCGCGATAGTAGGGGTGGCCCCTGCAGAATAGTCCAGGCTCGATACAGCTGCTCTACCAATAAGACTCTGCCATTGCGTGTGGAAATGTCAGACTAGAGAGGCGCCACATGGCTTGCGCACTAGTTTTTAAGCTGGAATCCAAGTCATCGGCGCCACCGATTAAAAAAGTAATATCAAAATCCTCTTGGCGCCAGCTAGCGAGTTGAGTTGCTAGATTTTAAGTAATTTGGTCTTTTCCGCGCTCATCTAATGCGATGATTCTAGATCCCTTGGGGATGGCGGCCGATATTTTGACTGCTTCTTTAGCGGGAGTGAGATCAGGCTTGATCTCTTTGATTTCGATGCTGCAATCCGCAAGCATTCGTTTGATGTAGTCATGAGTTGCCGTAGCAACCCCCCAATCGGGCATCTTATGGCCAACTGAAACAATGGTGAGGCGCATCGATGCGGCTTGTGCTGAAGTTATTCTTCGTTGTCTTCAGATTCGCTGGCTTTAGCAAGCCCTTTTGCTACCCGCTAACTTCACGCGTACTGGCTTGGCGCCCCACATACCTTCAAGCTGATAGTAAGAGCGGAGTATGGGTTGCAAAATATGTACGACGATATCGCCACAATCTACCAATACCCACTCGCCAGTTTCCAAGCCTTCGATAGAGATGACTTCTCCACCTTTGGCATTCACCTCCTCTTTGACTGACATTGCCAAAGACCGTGTTTGACGATTGCTTGAGCCAGTGGCGATCACCACGCGATCAAACAATTCGCTTAATTTAGTGGTGTCGTAAACGCGGATGTCCTGTGCTTTCACATCTTCTAGGGCATCAATCACGACGCGTTGTAATTTACGTAAGTCCATATTTTCTCGGCAATAATTTTTTAGATTTAGGGTGATCTTAACTTGATTGCTGATACAAGCCCAGTTTTGTAATGATTTCTAGGGTATGGGTGGGGATTTTCTTAGAAGCTATAGAGCTTCTTGAGGATGACTTCAGCTGCCCCCTCAGTTCGGTAGAGGATAGGTCAACATTGAGGCTTTTATCGATGTATATGAGGCCTGCAGGGCTATTTTCAAGGGCGGCGGCCTGCATGGTTTGGTGATCTTCTAAAAATTGGTGGACCTCAGGGTTCATTTTTTGTTTTAAATCATGGCGAGGTCTATTCGCTACAGCAAAATTGACGTACTGACTGAGTTTTTCCCAAGAATTCCAATTCGGTAGCGCCACTAAAGAATCTACCCCCATGAGCCAATTGAGGCTGGCACTGGAGCCAAAACGCTCGCGTAACGCCTTAACAGTGTCGATTGCGTAACTCGGTCTAGCACGATCAATTTCGATCCGATCAATTCCTGCTTGTGTTGGAATCTTTAGATATAAAAATGCACGAGCCAAATCAATGCCAGCAGCCTCTGTTAGTTGTAAGCGCGTTTCAGCAGGTGTAATTCCGCTCCCTTTTTGCCAAGGTTCGCCACTAGGGATGAGCAATAAGGCGTCAAGCTTTAATAATTTCGCAAAATGGGTGGCCAAGCGAAGATGGCCAACATGAGGAGGATCAAAGGTGCCCCCAAGAATGCCAATTTTTTTAATGGTGCTCAATGACGGATGCTCAAGCTAGCCAATCACGCGGCTTCAAATAATAATCATAGAGTTTGGCCTCTGGTGTGCCGGGCTCTGGGTGCCAGTTGTACCGCCATTGAACCACTGGCGGCATCGACATCAGAATGGATTCTGTGCGACCGCCAGAGTGCAGCCCAAAGATGGTTCCTCGATCAAAAATGAGATTGTACTCTACATATCGACCACGTCGGTATTCTTGAAAAGATTTTTCTGCCGAGGTAAAGCTATCCTGATAACGCCGTTCCACAATCGGTGGATAAGCGTCAATGAAGGCGTTACCCACTGCGCGAGTCATGGCAAAACTTTGCTCAAAGCCGAGCTCATTAAAGTCGTCGAAGAAAATCCCCCCAATACCGCGCGGTTCTTCGCGATGCTTTAGGTAAAAATATTCATCGCACCATTTTTTGAAGCGTGGATAAAGCTCCTCACCAAAAGGATCTAATGCATTTTTAGCGGTTTGATGAAAGTGTTTGCAGTCTTCATCGACGCCATAATACGGGGTAAGATCAAAGCCGCCCCCAAACCACCAAACTGGCTCCTTGCCTGGTGCTTGAGCGATAAAGCAGCGGACGTTCATATGGGTGGTGGGAACCTTGGGGTTGTTTGGATGAAATACCAAAGACACACCCATTGCTTCAAAACTTCGTCCCGCCACTTCTGGGCGATGATGTGATGCTGAGGGGGGCATTTGATCGCCACGAACGTGGGAGAAGCCTACGCCACCCTTTTCTAGAATATTGCCACCATCCGAAATGCAGGTGCGACCATATCCTTTGAGTTTGCTATCTTCAGGCTTATGCCATTCATCCACGATAAAGACTTTGCCATCTAATGCGCTCATCGCACTTGTGATGCGATCTTGTAGGCCTAAAAAATAATCTTTTAAGGCGGCGATATCGATTTGAGTAAATTTATCTGACAAGGAAGCTTTGACTTTATGAGGATTTACTTGATTGCGCGGTAACCAATATCTTTACGATATTGCATGCCGTCAAACTGAATTTGATTGATTGCTTCGTATGCCTTTTGTTGTGCGCCACGAACAGTGTCCGCCAAACCAACAATACACATCACCCGACCGCCAGATGTTACTAGTTTGCCATCTTGTAGCTTGGTGCCAGCGTGGAAAGTGATTTGGTCTTCGGTATCAGCTGGTATGCCAGTAATCTCATCTCCAGCACGAGGGGTATCAGGATAGTGATGGGCTGCAAGAACGACACCTAGTGCAGTGCGGCGATCCCACTCCAATTCCACTTCATTCAGCTTGCCATCTACAGCATGGTCTAAGGCATTGACAAGATCGCTGCGTAAACGTGCCATGATGGGCTGTGTTTCAGGGTCACCCATGCGACAGTTAAATTCTAAAGTTTTGATCTTCCCATCTGGGGCAATCATGAGACCGGCATATAAGAAGCCTGTATAAGGGATGCCGTCAGATTGCATGCCTTTCACTGTTGGCATGATGACTTCACGTAATGCGCGCGCATGGATTTCAGGTGTCACTACTGGAGCAGGTGAGTAGGCACCCATACCGCCAGTATTAGGACCTTGATCTGCATCTAGTAAACGTTTGTGATCTTGACTTGTTGCCAAAGCAAGAACATTTTTGCCATCCACTAAAACAATAAAGCTAGCCTCTTCGCCTGTGAGAAATTCTTCAATCACTACTCTAGCGCCTGCGTTACCTAATTTGTTGTCAGCGAGCATCATGTCAACAGCAACATGCGCTTCTTCAAGGCTTATGGCAACCACCACACCTTTGCCAGCAGCAAGACCATCAGCTTTAATTACAATCGGCGCACCTTTTGAGTCAATATAAGCATGTGCCTCAAGTGCATTCGAGAAGGTTTGATAATCAACAGTGGGAATGCCATGCCGCTTCATAAAAGCCTTAGAGAAATCTTTGGAAGACTCCAGTTGGGCTGCTAATTGCGTAGGTCCAAAAATACGCAGACCGTTGTTGCGGAATACATCGACGATGCCAGCAGCGAGTGGGGCCTCAGGGCCAACTACTGTGAGGTGAATTTTTTCACGCTTGGCAAAATCAGCCAACGCTTGTAATCCAGTAATCGGTAAGTTTTCAATGCCCGCGGCAGCTTGCTTTGCGGTAGCAGTCCCGCCATTACCAGGCGCAACATAGACTTTTTGTACTTGAGACGATTGCGCTAATTTCCAGGCTAAAGCGTGTTCACGTCCGCCAGATCCGATCAATAAAATTTTCATAACAAGCTATCAGTAGTGTAGTGATGAGTGGGAAATTAAAAGTAATGTAAGTAAATTTAAAGAGCAGCGTTTGTAAATACTTCCTGTACATCATCCAAATTCTCTAATGCATCAAGCAGCTTCTGCGTACTTTCTGCCTGCTCACCCTTAAGGGTGATTTCAGTCTCAGGGCGCATGGTAACAGTAGCCAGCTCAGGTTTGAGACCTGCCTTGCTAATGGCATTTTGAACTTTTGAAAAATCAGGTACAGGGGATAAGACCTCCAGGGATCCATCATCATGCGTAATCACATCTTCTGCGCCAGCATCTAAGGCTACCTCCATGAGTTGATCTTCGCTGGTGCCTGGAGCAAATAACATTTGACCGCAGTGCTTAAACAAGAAGGCAACGGAACCCTCGGTCCCCATATTGCCGCCATTTTTATTAAATGCGTGGCGTACCTCTGCAACGGTGCGGGTGCGGTTATCTGTCAAGCAATCAACAATAATGGCAGCGCCATTGATGCCATAACCTTCATAACGAATTTCTTCATAGTTTACCCCCTCAAGAGATCCGGTGCCGCGCTGAATCGCTCTTTGAACGTTATCGTTGGGCATATTAGAGTCTTTGGCTTTATCAATAGCCAGGCGTAATCGCGGGTTAGTCGCAATATCGCCCCCGCCCAGTTTGGCGGCTACAGTAATTTCTTTGATGAGTTTGGTCCAAATCTTGCCGCGTTTTTCGTCCTGACGACCTTTGCGGTGCTGAATATTGGCCCATTTCGAATGGCCGGCCATACGGGTAATTCCTTTTAATAATTTGGCTAGAAGCCCTCATTTTAAGGGGTTCTATGCCCAAGGTAGGGGGTAACAACACATTTTTTGTTACACTCTCATGTTTTAGCAGTATCTCAGTATCTTAAGCAGATTTTCCACTGTAAACACCTGCCTCGGTGATGGAATTGGTAGACGTGCCGGACTCAAAATCCGGTGCCGCAAGGCGTGGCGGTTCGAGTCCGCCCCGAGGCACCATCAAAGACTTGTCAGTCTTTGATCATTCCCAAATAATTTAAATCTCGTAAGTGTCTGCCTCGCTCGACATGGCTTGCTCAACAATTTTCTTGGTGAGCGTGGGAGAGAAGAGTTCAATAAATGTATATACAAATGAGCGCAAGTACGCTCCTTGTTTAAAACCAAGATGGGTAACATTGTTTCCGAATAAATGACCTGCTGGTATCACTTTGAGATTGCGATCTCGATCAGGGTCATATGCATGACCAGCAACAATGCCGATACCCATACCGGTCTCTACATAAGTTTTAATGACGTCAGCATCAATAGCTTCCAAAATAATGTCTGGCGTAATGTTTCTTTGTGCAAAGGCCGCATCAATTTTGCTACGACCTGCAAATGCTTTGTCATAGGTGATGATTGGATACTTGGCGATCTCTTCTAAGGTAAGCGTGGCTTGATTCAGAAGGGGGTGGCTTAATGGCACCATCAGCACGTGTTGCCATTGATAACCGGGTAAAGCAAGCACCCCAGGAGTATTGGCGATGCCTTCTGTGGCAATTGCAATATCCGCGCGATCATGCGTCAATAATTCCGCAATTTGTCTGGGACTACCTTGCTGGATACTGACTTTTACCTTTGGAAATCGTTTGGTAAATTCGGTTAGCACCTTAGGGAGTGCGTAACGTGCTTGCGTGTGAGTTGTGGCGATCACAAAACTACCTTGATCTTGACTGGCAAAATCTTTGCCAACTCTTTTGAGGGTTTCGACCTCATCTAAGATGCGCTCAATGGAGCTCAAAATGCGTTTGCCAGGCTCTGTAAGGGAGCGAATACGCTTTCCATGACGACGAAAGATTTCTACCCCTAGCTCATCTTCCAGCTCAATGATTGCTTTAGATACTCCTGGCTGAGAGGTAAATAGTGCCTTTGCGACGGTCGTTAAGTTGAAATTTTGCCTAACGGCTTCCCGTACGAAACGGAATTGATGAAGATTCATAAGATTCCTATCTATATATCAACAAAGATATAGGAATCAAATTCTAAATGATTTTTGGGTATTAAGCCTTAGAAACCCAACGCAGGCCAATGAGGGCTAGTAAGAAATAGATCAATGGCGGCGTTAAGGCGGTCAAAAGAGCCGGCCAAGATCCCAAGAGTCCCACATTAGAAAAGAGGGAATTGAATAGCTGGAAGCTCATGCCCAACATGATTCCCCCAAATACTTTGATACCTACACTACCTGCGCGTACTTTTAAATAGGCGAATGGTAGTGCCAAGGTAAGCATCACAAAAATAGTAAATGGGTAAATCACCTTTTTCCAAAAGGCAATGGAGTGGCGTTGCGCATCTTGCTTGTTATCGCGCAAATGAGAAATAAAGCGACCTAAACTCACAATTGACATTTTTTCAGGGCTAATCAAGAGCACATTCAAAATTTGTGGGGTAACTTCAGACTCGAGCGTCAAAATAGGATGTGTAAAAGTGCGTGCGCTAAATACGGGATTTAGCGGGTCCGATTGTTTTGTTTCTTTAAAGCGAGTTTCAGTAACATCATTTAAAATCCAAATACCTGTTTCATCAAACTTCCCTGCTTCAGCGCTTCGAATCGATAAAAGATGGTAGGCGTCATTAAATTCATACATCCGGATATTGTGAATTTCATTATCTTTATCAACCTTGCCTACGTTGACATAACGAACACCAGGTCGCACAGGGCCGCTGCCATCTTCATCGCGTAAACGATCTCTTACCCAAACACCCGTTCTAAACTGGGATGAATATGCGGATCCCATTGCTTTCATGCGAATCTGATCGGACTTAGCTTCGGCGTATGGTCCAACCCATTCGCTCATGATGAGCGTAAGAACAATCAAAGGAAGTGAGATTTTGGTGAGGGTGATGAGGCCTCGTTTTACATCTAAGCCGGCGATACAAAGAATAGTGAATTCAGACTGGCTGGCGAGCATTGCAAATACATAGATACTGCCTATTAAACCGGCAATCGGAATAATTTCCGAAATGCGGCTAGGTGCTTTTAAGAGTACATGAAGTAATGCTAAGGGAAGCGTATAAGCGCCTTGTACGGATCCCAGCTCGCTCAGAATATCGAAGAACAAAAATAGAGCCACAAGAGCAAACAAAATGAAGCCAAAAGCAGCATAAATCTGCTTTGCTAGGTAACGTTCGTAGATGAAGGGAAAGAGCAACTTCATTTACTTGCCAAAGAAGCGGGTAGCTGACGATGCCACCACTTTAAGGATGGATTAATGCGATTCCGAATTAACATGGTTGCAATGAATAGGGCGAGTAAATGTATTGGCCAAATTGCGACAAAAACACTGACCTTGCCTTGCGAAACAAAATTCTGAGTCAGGTTAAGCAGGTTGCTATAAATCAAGTAAATCAAGACTGCATAAAACATTGCCGTGTAATTACCCAGGCGCGGGTTAACGTAGGCAAGAGGTATGGCAATCAGGACTAAGACTAAAGCCATCAAAGGCAGTCCGATACGCCAAAGTAACTCAGCTCGATTGGGATTTAGTGCAGCAGGAGACGGGTCATTCAGCAGTTCCTGAATAGTTTTTTCTCGATCACGCGGTGCTGGTGCTAAGGCATTTTTGCTGCGGATTTTTGTGCTGTATTCATTGAATTCTAAAATCCTAAAATCAGGCTGGGTAGGCTGCCCTTCATATCTTCGGCCATTGTGTAGGACGACCGATTTCTCGCCACCTTCAGAGTTTTGAATAAAGCCCGTGGAGGAAACTGCGATGCTAAGACGACCATTTTTTTGATCAGCTACGAAGATATTTTTTACTTCGCTCTTTTCAACATCTAGCTCTTCAATAAAAAATACTCTCTCTGCCTTTGCGGACTCTTTAAATTGGCCGGCACTCACCATGGATACGTCATCACGTTGCTGAAAACGTTGACTAATGAGAGTCGATTCGCGATTGGCCCAAGGCCAGACAAAAAGGGCTAGCAAAGCGATGACAATGATTAGCGGGGTGGCAAATTGCAAAATAGGGCGGATGAGATTCGTCACACTTAATCCGCTTGCAAACCATACGATCATTTCTGAATCTTTGTACCAACGAACCAAAACAATCAGGGTGGCGACAAAGAGAGAAACTGTTAGAAGAACTGCAAGATAGCCTAGAGTTGCTAAGGCTATTAATACCAGCGCGTCTTCTGGGTTGACTGTACCGTTAGCAGCGTAACCTAGAATTCGAATCACCAAGGTGGTGACCATGATGGTAACTAAGACCAAAAAGACCCCGCCAGTCGTAAAACTGAGTTCGCGGCGAAGGGCCTGTTTAAAAATCATGGGAATTTAAGGGTCGGGATTTGCGGGGTTATGGGTGGCTACAAATGGCTTATATTGCTGCTGTTAGGGGATGTTGATCTCATGTCGGAGGATAATGGATAAACGTCTCAAGTTAACAAATTACCTCCCTTTTGAACCGACCAAAATACCGTAATAGATTATGACAATTCAATTTAGTACTAAGATTTTCCCCCAAGCTGACCTTCAGAGTCCAAAACTCCTGAAATCCAGTCTTAAGACCTTGCTTGGTCAAAACACCGACTGTTTGATTTTGGGCTACTCCAAAGTGGATTTCGATGGGTTTTCTGCCGCAAAAGGTACTAATGCCAAAGCAGGATTTCTGCGCGAATTAGACCAAGCTCTAGGTGAATCGGTAAATCACGCCAATATTGTTGGAGATTTGGATTCTAAGCAAGCTACGGTATGTTTACTGCGCGCAGAAAAATCTTGGTCTACAAATGGGGTTAAGGTAAAGCGAGTATTGCTAGTGAGCTTGGGTGATGTTCATCTTGCTAGTGATCGTAGCTTAAGTACTTATTCCAAGGTAGCTCGAGCAGCATTAAAAGTACTCAGCGGCGGGTCGATTGAAGCTGCGGTTTGGTATACCCCCAGTTTTGCGCTTTCTCATAAGGCCGACTTTATTGCGGAAGAGGTGCGCCTAACCATTCAATATGCGGGTGATCAAGCATATCGTTTTGGTGTACGTCAGCCTGCTGCCATGAAATTTAAGGCCAAAGATAAGGCGGACACTTTCAAACATTTGGTGTTTGCGGGTAATGAGGGTTGCGCTAAAGAGCTCAAGGCTGCGGTGGATCAAGGCGTAGCGATGGTGGAAGGAATGCATCTTGCTAAAGATCTTGGTAACCTCCCACCTAATATTTGCACTCCAACCTATTTGGGTAAAACTGCGCAGGGTTTAAGTAAGAAGACTGGTCTAAAAGTTGAGGTGTTAGGTCTCAAGCAGATTGAAGCTTTGGGCATGGGCTCATTCCTTTCTGTTGCCAAGGGCTCTGCAACACCACCCCAATTTATCGTGATGTGCCATCAAGGCGGCAAGGTCGGTGAGGCTCCAATCGTTTTGGTTGGCAAAGGAATTACCTTTGATACAGGCGGCATCTCTTTAAAGCCCGGCGAAGCCATGGATGAAATGAAATACGACATGTGTGGCGCTGCGTCTGTGATTGGTACGATGTATTCAGTTTCATTAATGAAGCTCAAGAAGAATGTTATCGGAGTTATACCAACCTGCGAGAACATGCCATCAGGGCAGGCAACACGTCCAGGTGATATTGTGAAGAGTATGTCGGGGCAAACTATTGAGATTCTCAATACGGATGCAGAGGGTCGCCTCATTCTTTGTGATGCGCTTACGTATGTGGAGCGCTTTAAGCCAGCAGCAGTGATTGATATTGCAACCTTAACTGGTGCTTGCGTCATTGCCCTTGGACATGTTCATAGCGGACTATTTTCAGAAGATGAAACTTTAGTTAGCGAGCTCACGAAGGCGGGGCACGCTTCTTTAGATACCGTTTGGCGTTTGCCTTTGGATGCGGCTTATCACGATCAACTCAAATCCAATTTTGCGGATGTTGCCAATATTGGCGGCCGCCCAGCTGGGAGTGTGACAGCAGCCTGTTTCTTATCGCGCTTTACTGAAAAATATAAGTGGGCGCATTTGGATATCGCTGGAACTGCATGGAAGAGTGGTGCTGCCAAGGGTTCAACTGGACGTCCAGTACCACTCTTGGTTAATTTCTTGCTTGAGCGGAAGTGATCAGCTAATAACAAGAATCTCATACTAAGCTCTCCGGATAAATACTGAATGGCCCGAATCGATTTTCATAGCAATGTTGCGGATAAGCTGGAATACGCTTGTCGTTTAACCCGCAAGATTTGGAGTTCTACGCTTGAAGGCCAACCGGTGCGGAATATTGTGATGGTTGGAGAGAGGGCTGATCTTCAAAAGCTCAATGAACTCCTTTGGGCATTTAGTAATACTGATTTTTTGCCACACTGTTTTATAGAGGATGAAGCTGCTGCAGAAACACCAATCGTTTTGACAGATGACTTTGTTTCTCCTGCGCTCAATAGTGTTCCTCATGCTGATATCTTAATTCATTTGGGAATGCGCATGCCTGCGAATGTTCCGGCCTTGGTTGAAAGATTTCCTAGAATAGTTGAGGTAGTAACAGTGAATGAGGCAGAGCGTTTGGCTGGTCGCGAACGTTATAAAGCTTATCGAGAGTTGGGGCACGAATTAAACAACTTTTACCAATCTAAAAGTTAATATTCATGTTGATTCATCCTCAGTTTGATCCAGCTGCGATTCGTATCGGATCTTTTGCCATTCACTGGTATGGCTTGATGTATTTAATGGCTTTTGCTCAGTTCTTACTCTTAGGGCGTTTGCGAATAAAAACTCCACGGTATCAAGCCTTGGGATGGACCTATAAAGACTTAGAGGATTTACTGTTTGCTGGTGTGCTTGGCGTAGTTCTTGGTGGGCGCCTGGGTTACACCCTGTTTTACATGCCTGGATTTTATTTATCTCATCCCATGAGTATTTTTAAGATCTGGGAAGGTGGCATGTCCTTTCATGGGGGCTTACTGGGTGTGTTAGTTACGCTTTACTGGTTTGCGAAAAAGCGCAAGACTACCTTTTTTGTGGTGAGTGATTTAGTTGCCCCATTAGTACCTTTCGGTTTAGCTTTTGGTCGCCTTGGTAACTTTATTAATGGTGAGTTATGGGGTAGGCCGACCGATCTTCCATGGGCGAT
Organism: Polynucleobacter necessarius; assembly: GCF_900095205.1. Lineage (NCBI taxonomy): Bacteria > Pseudomonadati > Pseudomonadota > Betaproteobacteria > Burkholderiales > Burkholderiaceae > Polynucleobacter > Polynucleobacter necessarius. The sequence goes on from NZ_LT606951.1 coordinate 623,059, forward strand.
GATTTTTCCAATGGTTGATTCTATTCCACGACATCCTTCACAGATTTATCAACTGTTTGACGAAGGCATCTTCCTTGGGCTTGCTTTATGGGTCTATGCAGGTAGACCAAGGCGCGTTGGCCAAGTGTCTGGATTCTTCTTGTTGGGTTATGGAGTCTGCCGCTTCTTAGCTGAATATGCTCGTGAACCAGATGCCTTCTTAGGTCTCCTTGGGCTGGGCTTGTCGATGGGTCAATGGCTATGTATACCAATGATGGTTTTTGGTGCCTATCTCATGACTACTTTTAAATCTAAAAGTGTCTGACCATTTTTATGTTGAATGATGAGCTCACTCTACAGAAGTTGGAAATCCTCTGTTCGTTTGTGAGGACGGGAAGTTTTTCTAAAACCGCTGAAGAGTTGCACTTAAGCTCAGTGAGCATACATAAGGCATTGCATTCCCTTGAGTCTGGGTAGGGTGTCCACTTTTTGTAAAAGATGGACGTCAGCTAAAGGCTTTGCCTTCAGCAACTTATTTAGCTGAGGCAAGTACGGATTTATTAGCAGACCTTGACCGTGTTTTAAAAAAGACTAGGGCAAAAGCAGGAGTGGAAAGCGGGCAAATTCGTTTGGGGTCCATGTACTCCTTAACTGCCAATATTATTCCCCGCATGATTATGGGAACCAAAATCCGTAGACCTGATTTGAATATCGATTTATATCTTGGGTCGAACGAGGATTTAATGAAAAGGCTGGCTGAGGGAAGCGTGGACGCGGTAGTGATTTGCTGTGCTCTCGAAAAATCTTCCTGAAGGCGTACAAGTGGTCCCATTATTTGAAGACCAGTTGTTTTTGGCCTCTTCTAAAGCAACTAAGCCCGCTCAAGCACATGTAGATTTGTCTGACTATGAGGGCGAAAAATTTCTCACCCTACAAGATGGTTTTGCCACGAGATCAGGTTTTTATGAGGCCTTTCAGTTAGCCGGATTCAAGCCTCATGTTGTGATGAAGGTGGGGGGATATCTTCTCTCTGATGAATATGGTCTCTGGAGATCTTGGGAGAACCCTCTTGCCAGGTCGTGTGAGAGCATTAATGGGCGATGCCATTGAATTTACCCCTTTATTACCCATCAGGTCACGCAAAATATTGCCCTGATGTATCTTCAGGCTAATGAATCCAATTCCAATATATTGGCTTTAGCGGCTGAAGCCCGTATGTTGCATCGCAATAATCTCTGATATACCCAAATCTTTAGCAATATTAGTTAACCTTAGATTAATGAAATTGCATTTCTATTAATTGATTGGGGGCTTCTCAGCCATACATTAGTACCCGATATCCCTCTTTGGGAGAAATTCTTTGAGAAAAAATATATGCTCGAAAAGTTAGCAAAAGCGCGTTACTTTTCCCGCGTTACAGGCGCGGTCACTCGACTCATTTCTGAGCGTGGTGAGTCGAATGCCGTCAGTATGGCTGATGATGTGATTAATAACTATCGCAAACTTTCTGAAGATCAACATATTAAGTTTTTTACCTTCTTATTCGAAAAGTTAAGTCCTGATGCAACTGCAGTAATGGCTGCTGCTCAAAATTTTTCAGCAGAAGCGAGCGCCCGTAACTACATTAAATTACAGCGCGTTACAGAACCTCCCAGGCAAGAATTATTTCGTCGCCTCAACCGTGCCACCAATGGAACTGTTGCCTTAGTAGGTATGCGACGGGATCTACTTCAGTTGCTTGATAAGCAACCCGAGTTAACTGCAGTGGATTTTGACTTACGACATCTTTTGTCTTCTTGGTTTAATCCCGGATTCCTAAAGATGCATCGTGTTGATTGGAAGTTTCCAGCTGAAGTTCTAGAGAAGTTAATTCAGCATGAGGCAGTGCATGCGATCGATGGATGGGATGACTTGCGCCGTCGTCTGCAACCAGATCGTAGATGCTTTGCATTCTTTCGTCCACAACTTCCTAATGAGCCCCTCATTTTCGTTGAGGTTGCACTTTTGCCTGAGATTCCATCGGTTATTACGCCTTTAGTAGACAAAAAGGCTGAGACAGTTCATCAAACTTCTCAGTACAAAGTGGCGACTTTCTATTCCATTAGTAACTGTGAGCCTGGTTTGCGTGGTGTCTCGATGGGTAACCTCTTAATTAAACGAGTTGCCGAGCAGTTGCATGCTGAGTTCCCAGGTCTGAAGACTTTTGTCACCTTATCGCCTATCCCTGGATTCATAGATTGGGTTGCTGCTGGCGCGGATATTGACGGGGAAAAATCGGGCGTGCAATTAAAACCTGCTATTCGGGCGGCACGCGAGCAGGCGCTAGAAACGCTGGGCTTAGCAAATCGTTCATGGACTGAGCGCTTGAGTGCTGGATGGCATCCTGATAATGCCACTGAAAAAGAAAAAGCTGCTTTGTTAAGTCTCGCAAGTATCTACTTGGGCTTAGGGTCAGCTGGTCGCAACGGTAATCCAGTTGCCAAATTTCATCTCGGTAACGGTGTCAAATTTCATCTCGGTAACGGTGCCAAATTACATCAAATTAATTGGGCAGGAGGCCTTTCTCGTAAGGGCTTAAGGCAATCTGCTGCATTGATGGTGAACTACTTATATGATCTTTCTGCAGTTGAGGAAAACCATGAGCGATTCACTCAAGGTCAGATTGATTATTCAAGAGCGGTAGGGAAGTTGAGGGCTCCCTAGAAAAGAATTGAGGAGGAGACGCTCTAAGACAGAATCCAAAGAGATTCACCTTGGGGTTGCATGAATGAACTGGGCAATAAGATCCAGAGAGTAGTATGGTGACAATTAAGCAGTTTTAATAACGGATATAGCCATCAATAATGGCAAGTGAAGGAGACAACAATGTTTAAACCATCAAGCTTTTCGGCAACGATCAAAAAAGCGCTTTTTCTAATTTGCGCGACACCGTTGCTAGTTTGCGCTCAAGAATGGCCTAATAAGCTGATTACAGTGGTTGTGCCATTTCTGGCAGGGGGGTGGAACAGATGCCTTCGCTAGACCGTTGGCTGTTTAACGCACTAAGCAGTTGGGAAAACAAATTGTGATTGATAACCATGGTGGGGCTGGCGGTACATTAGGCGCTTCCATTGCTGCTAAAGCTGCACTAGATGGATACACTTTCTTTATGGGTGCGGCTCACCATGCAATTGTTCCTGCAATGTACCCAAACTTGGATTACGATATTGAGAAGAGTTTCATTCCAGTAGCTATGGTCGCCAATCCGCCCCAGGTAATCGCGGTTAACCCAAAAAATGTTCAGGTTAAAAACCTCAAAGAATTTATTGAGCTCCTCAAAAAGAATCCTGGCAAGTTCAACTACGCTAGTGCAGGAAATGGATCTTCACATCATTTGGCTGCTGAGCAATTTAAGATGTTGACGAAAACCTTTATTACCCATATTCCTTATCGCGGCGTAGGCCCAGCTATGCAAGATTTAATTGCAGGCCAAGTGGATATTGAATTTGATGGCTTGGGTTCATCCGCAGCGCAAATTAAAAATGGCTCTATCGTTGCTATCGCTGTAGCATCTCAAAAGCGCGCTCCTGGATTTCCGGATGTACCAACTGCTGCAGAGTCTGGTCTAGTGGGTTATGAAGTATCTACATAGTATGGATTGTTTGCGCCAAAGGGCGCTCCTCAACCTATCGTAGATCGTATGATTGTTGAAGTTCAAAAAGCAATTAATACGCCTGAGCTAAAAACCATTTGGAATAACAATGGTTCTGAAACACCTAATTTATCTGGACCAGCATTCGGTAAGTTTGTGAGTGCCGATATCAAACGTTGGGCTGCAGTTGCTAAGGCTTCTGGCGCTAAATTAGATTAATAATTTTTAATAAACATTACCCCTAGGATTTGAGGTTCGAATGAATTTATATTCTCTATTGGAAAAAGGTTTTCCAAAGGATAAAAAAGCTTGTGCAATCGAGACGCATGATGGTCTTTATTATTCTTGGGGTGATCTAGAAGGTGCAACTGCAAAGCTTGCAAATTTACTTGCTAGTTTGAAGTTGCCAAAAGGTTCAAGAGTTGCTGTTCAGGTCGAAAAGTCGCCAGAAGCGCTTTTTTGTATCTAGCAACTATTCACGCAGGTTATGTGTACTTACCTCTCAATACCGCCTATCAGGCCGCCGAAATTCAATACTTTCTCGAAAATACAGAGCCTGCGGTGGTAGTTTGTAGCAGCAAAAACCTTCCTTGGGTATCCAAGGTTGCTTCTAAGGCTGGCACTAAACATGTCTTCACTTTAGATGAGAATCGTACTGGCACTTTACTAGAGCGTGCTGGGGGTTTGAGTACTAAATTTAAAACCGTTGCGGCTAAAGACGATGATCCTGCGGCAATTTTGTACACTTCTGGTACTACTGGTCGCAGCAAAGGTGCGATGCTGACGCATAAAAACTTGGGAAGCAATGCGCAAGTATTGCAAAAGTTTTGGGGCTGGAAAAAGGGCGATGTTTTACTGCATGCCTTACCTATCTTCCATGTGCATGGTTTATTTGTAGCAGCTCACGGTGCCTTGATAAATGGCAGCAAAATGATTTGGTTGCCGCGTCTTGATACGGCGTAACTCATCAAGCATATGCCTCAGTTCACTGTCATGATGGGTGTTCCAACTTTTTATGTGCGCTTGTTAGCTGATAAAGGCTTTACAAAAGAAGTTGTGAGAAATATGCGCTTATTTGTTTCTGGTTTTGCGCCATTACTTACAGAAACATTTAATACATTCATCGATGTGATTGGGCAGCCTATCCTTGAGCGCTATGGCATGAGTGAAACCGTCATGCTGGTTTCCAATCCATATAAAGGAAAGCGTGTAGGAGGCTCTGTTGGCCTACCTTTGCCTGGAGTGCAGGTTAGGGTGGTGAATGAGGACAACAAGCTTTGCAAAGTAAATGAAATTGGTGGTATTCAGGTGAGGGGTCCAAATATATTTAAGGGCTACTGGAGAATGCCTGAGAAGACTGCCGAGGAATTTACCAAAGATGGTTGGTTTAAGACTGGCGACGTTGGTCGCTGGGGTGGCGACGCCAATGGCGGTAAGGTGCCCAATAATTACTTGTGCATCGTTGGTCGTAGCAAGGATTTAATTATTTCAGGCGGTTACAACGTCTATCCAAAGGAAATCGAAAGCTTTATCGATGATATGGATGGCGTTGATGAAAGTGCTGTGATCGGTATTCCTCATCCTGATTTTGGTGAGGCAGTCATGGCGGTAGTTGTACCTAAGGCTGGAGCGAAGTTAAATGCAGAGTCAATGATCGCCACTTTAAAAACGCAGATTGCGAATTTTAAAATTCCAAAGCGTGTAGAAATCGTCTCGGATTTACCTCGTAATGCAATGGGCAAAGTGCAAAAGAATATTTTGCGTCAACAATTTACTGGCTAATTAAAGTCCGAATGCTTTGCGGCTTTCATTGAACATGAAGGCCGCAAGCATTAGCAACATCACTCCAAAAATACGTTTGAGTTGAGCTACGTTTAACTTTCGTGCCATTTTTGCGCCCAGGGGTGCTGTAAATATACTGACCGTTGCTATGCAAATGACTGCGGGCAAATAGACAAACCCTAATGACCCAGAAGGAAGGTTGGGGTGTCCCCAACTACCGTACATATATCCAACTGTAGCGGCCGCAGCTATCGGAAAACTTAGTCCGGAGGAACTCGCCATTGCCTACATGAGGCTTCACATTGCACCAAAGCATAAAGGGCACGGTAATGAATGCACCACCCGCGCCTACCAAGCTAGATAGAGTGCCGGCAAATGAGCCAAACCCAAATAAACCTAAGGGGCTCGGAAGGTCTCTGCCTGCTTTCGGTTTTTTGTTCAGCAGCATCTGGATAGATGTGTAAACAATAAATACGGCAAAAAATAGTGAAAACCAAGAGGTGTTTAGGGATTCAAATATTTTGCTGCCTCCGATTAGGTTACCTATGACGAGTCCGGGACTTAATGAGGCAACTAATTTCCAATCAATTGAGCCATGCTTGTGGTGAGCCTAGATTGCAGAGGTAGTGGTGAATAAGATGGTAGCCATACCAGTGTTGCAATGGCCATATGCACAATCACGCTTTGATCAAAGTGGAGATGATTAAAAACTAAAATCATGAAGGGCACCAGAATCATGCCTCCACCTATTTCCAATAGACCTGCTAGAAATCCAGAGATGCTCCCGCAGAGCATCAACATGGCAATGTCGCTTAGCAACATGAATTCCCCGCCTTAGCCGCTAGGCCGTCATCCTGAACCCTAAGGTTCAAGGTGGAACGGCTACTCTGCTTCGGGTGCATTAAGTAGTTCAGGGAGTAACCAAGTCTAAGTTGGTACTGTGATCTATCAAAACGCTCACGCCCACAAGGTAAAGATCGTTCCGGACGCTTGCGCATCGGTTCAAGGAACTATTGGCCTTGGCGAACCAGGCAGGGAAAGGGTTTGCAGTAACTCATCCACTTGTTTTTCTAATGCCTGAATTTCACCTTGAAGGCGAGCCACTTCATCGGTGCTGACATTGGAGGAGGCGCTTTGCTGAGATTGATTTTTTTTGCAGTGTAATGAGGTCACCAGCAATTTTGAGAGCTGCCATCATGCTAGCACGTTCAATACTTCGGTTGCCGCCATTAATAGCAAGTTGAATCTGTTCATCTACCAACACACACTGCACGTAATAAAGGCTCGTGTTCAGCGCTGGTAGCTAAGGTAATTTTTTGACCAGCGATGCTTACTTCAATGCGTTGTTGGCTCATTGTTATCCTCTGGGTTATTTGGTGCAACAGCTTCACCTAATAGATTGAGTTGGCGACCATCACTTTGTTCTGGTAAACGACTCAAAATATGCTGAATACGTTTTTGTGCACCCTCAATTTTGTTTCCTTGCAGCACACGATCTTGTGTAAGATTTTTTACTGTATCCTGAATCAAGGAAATTTTGCCCAACAAACGCTCGATCGAAGCGCTAAGGGCATTTACGCCTGACGCTTCAGAATCCGGGGTAGGGAAGTTTGATCGCTCATATTGGCATTGTAGCCTCAGGCCAAGCCTAGGCGCTAGACTGCCAGTCTAGATCCTTAAAGATAGATTAATGATCCAAAACTGGCAAGTAAACAATGCTAAGGCTAGTTAAAGCTGTATTTGAGAGAGGCAAAAACCGATCTGGGTTCGCTAGGGTAATAAAAGTATCTTCCTAAGAACGAGCTCACTCCACCGTAGCTTGAATACTGCGCATTACCCACGTTCTTCACGGTAAGTCGGCCCTCAATCCCTTTGAATTTGTAGGAGGTATAGATATCTCCAATGACATAAGCGGGCATGGTCGGGGTTGCGCTGTAATTATTTGGTCCAGTGTCGTAATGTTGATTGCTTACGTAATTAACTACACCACCAACAGTCCAATTGCTAGTAATAAGATAATTTGCTCTAGCGTTGAGTAAGGTGTCAGGGACGATGGGGATAGCATTTCCAGAATAGGAACCATTTGCATAATATGATTTTTGGTATTTACCTCCCCCGCGCCAATAAAGAACGATGGGGATAGATTGGGTGAAATGTCAAACAAAATTCCGCCCCGATTGGTTTGATAGATCGAGTTGTAGTTGTAACCTGTAGAAGGGTTATAGCTAATCTCGTTTTGTGTCATGGATTTAAAAATGGATGAAGTAATTTTTGAATTCCAGGCTGACCAACTACCACCCATTTCATAAGTTTGAGTGGTTTGGGGTTGCAATATCCCATTAAAAACAGTTTGGTAAGCTCCGTCAGGGCTAAACCCTAATCCCCAATATTCATCAATGTTCGGGAATCTAAAAGACTGATTTCACTTTACGTACACTCGCTGTCCAGGAAGATAATTTGCATTTAAGGCAACGTCCCCTGCATTGGCAGCAAATTGTTGGGAGTTATTTACTGTTCCATTGGATGCATAGATCGAAGTGTTGGTGGTAGATGCTTGTTGTACCTGGCGACGATATCCTCCACTTGCTTCTAATGCTTTGCCTAATGGAACTTTTTGAATTAGGTAAACAGAGTTATTAATTTGTGTTGCGCTTTGTGAATCACTTGTGAGATTGCCGTAATAGATGCCATAGGTATTGTTAATTGAATCGTACTGATTCGCCCGAATAATTCCTTGAGATAGAGATGAATAGCTATTACTACCAGATTGATCTGCTTTGGAAAAGTCGTACCCGATGATGGTTGTTCCTATAGGACCAAGGTTTGCTTTTAGGCGCGGAGATAGCGCAAGTTGCCAGCCAACTAATTTATCGTTCATTGCACTGCCTGCATAACCATAGTCTGGAAGGGCAAAGTAATCAGCTTGAGGCGTGTAATAAAAAGAGGTCTTATTGCTATATGAAGCATCTAACTCAAATACATAGTTTTCATTAAAAGTTTTGGTGAGTCCTTGGCGAAAGCCAGTATTGTTTGTGGTGTAGTTATTTCCTGCATTTTGTGGACTGACAGATAAAGGGTTACCTGAGCCAACCAAACCCACTACCGCACTCGCCAATTGAGAGTTGGTATAGCAGCCATAGAAGACATCTACAAAAAAGCGATCATGCCCACCTAAATCTTGTGAAATCTTTGCATCGATAGAATAGGCATTCGCAGCAGTGTTTGGTCTCCAACCATTGGTATTGGAGGTGTTCGCACTGAGCTGAAGGGTGGTTTTATCAATGGTATTTCTGAAAATAGCATTGTTGATCGAGGTGCCCCAAGTTCCATAACTTGCAGAAACTTGGTTGATATTCTTTTTCCCTCCGTTGGTAATGATATTGATCACGCCACCGACAGCACCATTGCCATACTGAACGCTAGCGCCGCCTTGAAGTATTTCAATACGCTCAATTGAATCAATAGGAATGGTTGACCAATCAACGTTTCCCGAGTCAATAGGATTAATTCTGATGCCATCAACTAATACAGCAGTTGTGCTATTACCCGTCGGCCCAAAGCCCCCATATCTACTGAAGCATCTAGATTGAGAGCGCTAGAATTTAAGCCACTCACTCTTAAGCCACCAATCTGCGATAACACTTGAGGAATGGTGTTGGAGCTAGAGTTTTCTATTTCTTCGCGCGTTATGACGTTTACATTCGCGGGTACCTGATTCAGGTTTTCCTCAAAACGCGAGCCAGTAACGATGACGGTTGTTGGTGAGCTTTGTGCATATGCAAAAAGAGAGTGGTTGAGCAAAGCGAGGGTGGTGCAAATCTGAGCGATTTGCCTTGGTTTGAACTGCTGATTCATGACTAGCCTTCTGTTATCGAGTGCCCAGCTAACTTCCCCGTTAGCTGGGTCGAACAGAATTTCCCGTACAGGAGTTCAGGCGTCAATGAGGCGCAAAAAGCGTTTTTATTGGCGCGCGAAGATCCCCGTCCGCAAAATTCCACCTGTCTTGGCCGGTATCCGGGCTAGTAAATATCAGAATCTGGCCTTTCCCATGTGATTGACGCGCACAGTGACTTGATCAGATTCCTGACGTCTTTAATAACGAATAAAAGATGCACTTACCTACCGTTGCGGGGGCAGCACCCGTTTAGTGTTTCTCGTTTAACTTTATTGCACTGCAATAAAGCACCACGACTCCGCCATTTTAGCTGATTTGTCTTGATCTATGCCATAAAACGAGCTTAAAGGGGCAAAAAGCCTACAATAGTGGGTCTAGGACTAAGGATTCATGACAGCATTAGATAAGCACCCCGAAAAAATCCTGATTCGTTTGCAACTGAGCCAAAACTCTTAGTCTTAAAAAGCTTGGATCCGGCGGCAATGGCTGACTTAGAACGCCATTTAGAAATTGCCGATCTAAAAAATCAGAAATCTTGCTGCACCAAGGTGATCACCAGATGGAGCAGTGCTTCGTGTTGGATGGCATCCTAAAGCGCATTGTTTCTAGCGCTGATGCTAAAGAAATGATTCTGCGTTTTGCCATCGAGAAAGATATTGAAACTAGCTATGCTGCAGGGCGTTTAAAAACTGCCGCTCCATACAGTATTGCTTGTGTGACTAAGGCCCAGGTGGCTAGGAGGCCTCTCAAGAAGTGGGCGGAATTTCTTGAACTACATAAGCCTCTGAAGGAGAGTTTCGAGTTCGAGGTGATGTGCCTGATGAGTGAAATCATGGCCCATACCATTACCTTGCATATGTTAGACGCCCCAGGTTGAGTAGAGCGATTCTTGCGTAAATATGAGGATTTGTTTGAGCTTCTCCCCAAAAAGGAGTTGGCTGCCTACCTCAATTTATTACCTGAGACTTTAAATCGCCTCAAAACAAAGCACAAAGAGCTTTTTATTTAAGTTTGTATTTTCTGTAATTACAGGAATTAGGGGGAAATTGACCGAAGTCAATGATGAAGCCCTCCCCAAGCCTAATATTCACTTCAGCCTAAACGGGATAAATACCCGTTGTGCGATTTATAACTAAATTGGAGACGTTAGCGAAAGCTACATTGCAATAACCCATTGAGGGTAGATACGCAATTAAAAAACTTCTATGACAACAGACAACCAAAACACACAACTAACAGATGGCTTCCATTTTGTCATTGACGCCTTGAAGGCAAATGACCTCAATACTATTTTCGGTCTAGTTGGTATTCTAATTACAGACTTATGCCGCTTGGCGCAAGCTGAAGGAATGTGTTTTATCGGATTCCGTCACGAGTAGCATGCTGGTAATGCTGCAGCAATAGCTGGCTACATGACTCAAAAGCCTGGTATCTGTATGACAGTATCTGCCCCTGGCTTCTTGAATGGTTTAACAGCGCTAGCCAATGCAACCGTCAATTGCTTCCCAATGATCTTGATCTCTGGTTCAAGCGAGCGTGAAATCGTTGACTTGCAACAGGGTGATTACGAAGAAATGGATCAACTCAACGCAGCAAAGCCATATTGCAAAGCTGCGTATCGTATTAATCACATTGAAGTATCGGCATTGGCTTTGCTCGCGGCCATTCGTGCTGCTGTTTCTGGTCGTCCAGGTGGCGTGTATTTAGACTTACCAGCACAGTTGCTGAGCCAAACAATGCCAGTTGAAGAAACGAAGAAATCTATTTTCAAGGTAATCGATCCTGTTCCACGTCAAATCCCAGCAGCTGATACAGTTGAACGTGCGCTTGAAGTGCTCAAGGGCGCAAAGCGTCTATTGATTCTCTTGGGCAAAGGTGCTGCATATGCGCAAGCTGATCAAGCCATTCGTGACTTGATTGAAAAGTCTGGAATTCCATACTTGCCAATGTCTATGGCTAAAGGTTTGTTGCCAGATAATCATCCGCAATCTGCATCTGCTGCGCGTTCTTTTGTTTTGTATTGGCTGAAGCTGATGCAGTGTTATTGGTTGGCGCGCGCTTGAACTGGTTGCTTGCACATGGTAAAGGTGAGACTTGGGGTAAGGATCCGAAGAAATTTATTCAAATTGATATCCAAGCGAATGAAGTGGATAGCAACGTACAAATTGCTGCTCCATTGATTGGTGATATCGGCTCATGCGTTGGTGAGCTCTTAAAGAGTATTGCCGCTGTTCCAAAGCCAAGCGCTGAATGGATTGCTGCCATTACTGAGAAGAAAGATAAGAACACTGCCAAGATGGCCGAGACATTGGCTAAAGAAGCTAATCCAATGAACTTCCATGGTGCATTACGCGTGATTCGTGACGTGATCAAGAAAAATCCAGATGTCAATTTGGTAAACGAAGGCGCCAACACACTCGACTATTGCCGTGCAATCGTTGATATGTTATAAGCCACGTAAACGTTTTGATTCTGGGTACTTGGGGCATTATGGGTATCGGCATGGGCTACGGCCATTGGTGTTGCTGTAACTAGTGGTTTGCCAACAGTAGCGGTAGAGGGTGACAGCGCGTTTGGTTTTAGCGGTATGGAGCTCGAAACTGTTTGCCGTTACAACTTGCCAATTACTACTGTTGTATTCAATAACAACGGCGTATACCGCGGCACCGACGTAAATCCAACAGGCGGGCGCTGATGTTGCACCGACTGTATTCGTTAAAGACGCTCGTTATGACAAGATGATTGAAGCATTTGGTGGTGTTGGTTACTACGTAACAACTCCAGCAGAATTAGAAGTAGCGTTAACAGAAGCAATTGCTGCCGGTAAACCAGCCCTCATCAATGCTGTTATTGATAAAACAGCAGGTACTGAAAGTGGACGTTTAACAAACTTAAATCCATCCACGGCAGCTGCTAAAAAATAAGATTTAGAAATTTAAAAACGGTAATAAAAAGTTAATATTTTTAGACTAAATTAAGAAGCAAACAAAAAAGACTTAAGGAGAAACAAACATGACTAAACTATTAGATGGCATTCGTATTATTGACTTCACACACGTACAGACTGGTCCAGCATGTACTCAATTGTTAGCATGGTATGGCGCTGACGTAATCAAGGTAGAATGTCCAGGTGCTGGCGACATAACCCGTAGTCAATTGCGTGATATTCCAGGCGGCGGATGCTTTGTACTTCACTATGTTGAACGGTAACAAGCGTTTTTTGACATTGGATACCAAGACTCAAGAAGGTAAAGAAGTTTTGGAGAAGATGATCAAGACTTCTGACGTGATGGTTGAAAACTTTGGTCCAGACGCTTTGGATTGCATGGGTTTCTCTTGGAAACGTATTCAAGAATTGAATCCAAAAATGATTATGGCTTCAGTAAAAGGCTTCAGCGATGGCCACTCATACGAAGATTTAAAAGTGTATGAGAACGTTGCTCAGTGTGCTGGTGGTGCAGCTTCTACTACTGGTTTCTGGGATGGTCCTCCTACCGTTTCTGCTGCAGCTTTGGGTGACTCCAATACTGGTATGCATTTGGCAATTGGTATTTTGACTGCATTGATGCAGCGTGAGAAGACTGGTCGCGGTCAAAAAGTTTCTTGCTCAATGCAAGATGCTGTTTTGAATTTGTGCCGTGTCAAGTTGCGCGATCAACAACGTTTGGACAAAGTTGGCTACTTAGAAGAGTATCCACAGTACCCACACGGTTCATTCACTGATGTAGTTCCACGCGGTGGTAACGCTGGTGGTGGCGGTCAGCTAGGTTGGGTATTGAAGTGTAAGGGTTGGGAAACAGATCCAAACGCCTATATCTACTTCACTATTCAGGGACACGCTTGGGAGCCAATTACTAAAGCTTTTGGCAAACCAGAGTGGGCAACTGATCCAGCGTACATGACTGCTGAAGCTCGTCAAGATAAGATTTTTGAGACATCTTCGCAACCATTGAAGATTGGCTCAAAGACAAAACCAAATACGAAGCAGTGGATATCCTCCGCAAGTTCGATATTCCATGTGCACCAGTGCTTTCCATGAAAGAATTGGCTGCTTCGCCAGACTTACGTAAGAGTGGTTCGATTGTTGAAGTGGATCATCCAATTCGTGGCAAGTATTTAACTGTGGGCAATCCAATCAAGATGTCAGATAGTCCGACAGATGTGACTCGCTCACCATTGCTTGGCGAGCATACCGATGAGATTCTTCATGAGTTGGGTTACTCCACTGATGAATTAATTTCATTGCGCCATGATAAGGTGATCTAAGATGTGGGTTGCTTTGATTGGGAGTGCGGATTTTGGCAAGACTGCTCTAGAGGCTTTTTTAGATCGTGGTGATGAGGTAGTAGCTGTCTTTTGTCCGCCCGATAATCCCAAATCAAGTAAGCCCGAGGTATTAAAAGAAGCTGCAACAAGAGAGGCTTAACCCCCTTGCAAATTCCCTTCTTTGAAGGATCCTGAGGCCGCTCAAGCCATGATTGATAGCAATGCAGACATCTGTGTGATGGTTTATGTCATTCAGTTTGTGGCCCCAGGAGCTAGTGAAGATTCCAAAGCACGGAACGATTCAATATCACCCATCCTTGTTACCTAAATATCGTGGACCAAGCGCCATTAACTGGGCAATTGCATTGGTTGAAGAGAAAACAGGCCTAACAATCTTCCGTCCGTCTGATGGCTTGGATGAGGGTGAAGTGATTTTGCAAAAGGAAGTATCGATTGGTCCTAACGATACGCTTGGCAGGATTTACTTTGACCATTTTTTTCCAATTGGTATTAAAGCGCTTATGGAAGCTGCTGACCTAGTGGTTGCTGGCAAGCATCAAGAATTAGTTCAAGATGAATCAAATGCAAATTATGAAGGTTGGTTTGATGCAAATGCTGCACAGATTCATTGGGCAAGTCATATTAGCCAGGGCTACAACATCATTCGTGCGTGTAATCCAGCCCCAGGTGCTTGGACTAAGTTTGGCGAGCAAAAGGTGCAGATATACGATTGCCATAAACATGTAGCAGCTACCTTTGGCGCAGTTAAAGGGAAGCCTGGTGAGATTACTCAGATTACTTTGGATTCATTCTTTGTCACCTGCCATGGCGGACAAATTGAAGTCCTCAAAGCTAAGGGTGCTTGCAGGCAAAGTGTCTGGTGCAGAGTTGGCTAAAGAGCTGAAACTAGAAGTGGGGCAGTCTTTCGCGCTTTAATTCGCTTGCTAGTCCAGATCATTGAATAGCTTAGCCTCTCGCCTTGCCTTATTCGATATGAGTCCAAAGCTTATAGTGGTTATGAGGTAGGTGCTAGCAATTAGTCCTACCCCCACTAAAGTGCCTAGAGATACGGCAACCCCGAAAACGGCAGGTCCAGAGAATTGTCCAGCCTTCTTCATTGCACTATAAAAACTCAGAGCGTTACTGTGCCCTATTTTCTCTGTGGCCGGGATAGACATGAAATAGCCATTTTGCGAAACCAGACCCACTGAATCTGAAATACCTAAGATTACTATCGCTATTAATGCTCCAACAAAAGTGGGGAACGACCAAAAGGTTGTAAGTGACAGCACTCCGACTAGGCAGGATGCCAACATAAGGTGCTTGGCATTAACTTTTTTATGAGCGAAAAATTTCATGAGAAGTGGTCCAATGAAGACCATGCAAATCCCATAAAGCAGAAACCCTCTGCCAATATCGCCTTGATTTACATCTAAGGAGCTCGAAAAGACCGGAAAAAAATAAGTTAAGAATGATGTAGTAATTGCCGATGGAATCGTAATTAATAAAAAGAAAAAGAAAGTATCTTTATGAAGAAAGAAATCCCGTAGTCCTGCCAAAGTAAGCTTGTCATTACCTGTGATGGTTGGTTTGGAATTTACCGTAAGCAAAAAAGTAAATGGCAAAGCCACGGTAATCATGAGTGAAGCCAAAATCATGACATAGGAGAAGCCAATCCGTTGAGCTAAGAGAGCTCCAATAACAGCACCGCAATTCATACCCGCAAAAATTCCTGCATTGAGTATGGAGAAGCCATGAGTCCGTTCGTGACTTGATTTTCCTGTTGCTACTAAGCCCCGCAACCCCATCCAAGCGGCTCCATAGCCTATACCAACAAAACAACGAATGCCAATGAAGTTGACGGCGTCATCTCATCTGTAAGCGCTGAGAGTAAGGTGCTAATCGACAGGAGGATAAAGCCATAAATAAATACCGGTCTCCAGCCGTAACAATCAATAAAGTATCCCGCCATCAGTGATGATAAAAAGGCGCCAAACATTTCTGAGGCGATTGGTAAGTCCACAATTACATTAAATGACATACCCCAGAGCGGCCTATAAATTTCCTTCATCAGAAGAGGTATGAAGGAAATTGACATATAGCTACATAAGAGCAGCAGGAATGCTAAAACACGCACGCAATTCTCATGTTGGCCGATTACTATTGTGGACTCTTGCTTTTCGGTTATTCCATGAGCATGGGTAGGATTAGTCTTTTCAGCTTCATCCCAATTAGATATTGTCACCTTATTAGATAGAACGATGATAATAAATACCAGCATTTCAATGAGGAAGAAGATGGATGTAATAAACATCGTCACTGCATCCAGTGCTAGCGCAAAGATTTTTTGATCTACATAACTTTTGGATGCTGTAATGGTTAGCTTTGCTGCTGAATCATTACCATCCTTTAGAAGTGTTCTTGAGACCTCAGGTATATTTTCTGGGCTTGTTTGGATAGTTTGCTTTTGCGCTTCACTCGCAGACTCAATTTTGGGAGTCGTAAGCGAAGAAAACAAGATTTTTCCACTGGGACTGGTGAGGTTAACGGATTGAATTTCTTTTACGGGCTCAACCAAGTTCTTTAGCCAATCATCTACACCATCAAGTTCCTCGTAAGTAAATCTGAAGCCTACCACCTTATCAAATTCGCTTGTTAATCATATCTGCAGCAAGATTGAGGTTGTTATTGACTACCTCATAGTAGGCGGAGCGAAAAGTAACAACGTTTAGCACTCCAAACGAGGCTTGCGCAGTTGACAAGATAAGCGTCATAGCTATCAAAAGCCCGCGTTTATTTAGTTGATCATTTTTTAAGAAAAGGTTGATCCGATAAATGGCTACAACAATACATAAAATAGTGGCGATGGTGATCGACATCATAATCTTGATGGTATCGTTTATATAGGTAGTGATCTTTTCCGAAACGCTTGCTTCATTAAAGACAATATCAATCGTTCCAATCCATTCTTGATTTGTATTCTTTAGTGGAATCAAAGCGTGGTATTGATCGTCCGACAAAAACCACGACAGATTATTTTTCTTCTTTGGGTCGGAAAAATTAATCTTCGACAGCATCTTTTGTGGGAGCGCTTCAACATCAGTGGGCCCTGAAATGTCATAAAGAGTGTCGCCATTTGGCAACATGACAAAAACGTTTTCAACCGTCGGAGCCTGTTTCTTAACGTTAGATAGGATGTCACCCATGCCTGCAAAGTTATTCAGGGGCTTGTGGTACTTGACTGAGTATTCAATGGTTCTACGTGCTTCGCTACCGGTTACGCCATAGGAAGACACTAGAGAATCAATATAACTTTTTTGAAACGAGCCTATATTCAGAAAGCCGGTAAGTGAGAGCACCATGACAATCAGCATCGAAGGCCAAGATTGCTACATATAAGCGCATACTCTGCAGGGTTTTCTTCCATTCGGAGAAGGATTGTTTCATTTAGGGGGCCTAACAGTTTGGTCAGCGCCAAGTAATAGTTCAAATTGTGGGCGATAGCCAATTTCTTTTGCTACATCAAGATTAATAATGATGTTAGGGCTATTTTCGTAAATCTGAGAAATTTTGCTGGGAAGCTCACCTTTCAATATTCGGATGATCGCTTTAGCTCCAAAATTTCCAACGCCAGAAAAGTTTTGACGTGCCAAACTCATGAGTGCGCCGTTATTCACATCGTTTGCCTGCTGAGCAAATGCTGGAATTTTTTTGCTTACTAAAGGAGATAGTGTTTTTGGAGGTTGTTTTGGGTCGCTGCCTATAAAAAGACCAACGTATACCGCATCCGCTTTAGTGGTTAAGCGTGCATTGGCGGCTTCCATATCGATCGCAAATTGTTTTTGGTTTTTGCCGTATTTTTCTGGTTGCGCAACGTTTTCAATAACGACCTGAAAGTCGCATTGTTTGGCTACTTCTAGGACATTGTCAATTGCGGCAAAGCTGCGACCAGCTACATCACCATCCACCACGATGCCCAATGTTTTGAATTTAAAAATATCGTAGAAAATATCAACTTGACGTTTATAGCGATAAGGGTCCATGTGGGCCCAAACTAGGTCGTCCCCTGAAAATTCTGCGCCCTTAACGATGCCTGCTTGAAAGGCATTGCTAGTGGACATCGATACAGCCAGCACTTTGAGGCCGTGCTTCATAATTTCTTTTGCCGAATCGGTACCTAAGATTAAGACCAAATCACTATTTTTAGATTGATTAATTTTCTGAGTAATTTGCTGCGCATGCGCATCATATTCTGTGTTTTTCAGTTTATCGAAGGTATAAAAGCCATCTTCATTAAACTTCAAATAAGGCTCATCCTTCTTTTGCGCCAACCAATCCCAGATGATTTGTGAGTCTATCTGACCTTTTGTGTAAGGAAGTCCCTCAATTGATTTGATCCAGCCCATACGATGCAACGCGGTTATCACATTGGCTAAGGTGGCGGCGTAGTTGGCAAAAGGGCGTGATTCAATATAAGAAATGCGCCAAGGGGTGCCTGACGCAGTGGTAACGGGACTTAAATTAGATGAGGCAGTTGCTTGGGCGTAGGATTGGGAAACGAGTGGACCCTGAATTAATCTAATCCAAATCAAGACTGTTAGGGCGGATGCCCTTAACAAAAATTTAAAATAGTGCACATTCAATTTTTGCATACCCCACCTTGCATTGACTCATTGCTTTTTTGCTGTAGGCAGCCTAGCCATGGTTCCGTGTGGTTCCAGGAGATTTAATTGAGATTCAATATCATGTCCCTCAGTAAAGACTAGTGACGAGTGATTTTTTACGTCTAGCAGAATGGGGTTGATGATGTCTTGGAAAAATATATAGCGATGGTAATCCTCATATTTTTTCACGAGTTTCAAAATAAGCATATCTGCTGAGAATTTATCTTGCATGCTTGCATAATTTGTCGGCGCAACTGTTGAAAAAAGATAGCGAAAGCTACTATTTTGTTTTGCTAACTTAATGGCATGCTTAGTTATGCGCATCTGCAGACGATTGCCAGTAAACTCAGGCAGAACGCATGCACGCTCGAGATGGGCAGCTTGAGATAATTGTTTGGGGTCTTGCATACCACAATATCACGCCCTAAATTTTCAGGACGTAAGCCCGGAAACCAGATTGACCTAAAAGCAACAAGACGGTCGTTAACAAGGCTACCAATAATTAAACCCTCATTACCAAGTGATACCTCAAAAACCTCGCGAGAGTCTGGGTAGTAAAAAATGGATGAGTCTTGGATATTGCGGACGGTTTCATCTTGCACATTAAGTACTGCATCAATGTCATCCATGCCAAGAGCCTTGATGCTGCAATGAGAGATCTTTCCATCCACCTTCGAGGTCACCTCGCGCCCCTCTAGGATCGGATGGGTATCCAGGATATCAGTGCTAACCCTTATATTATTTGGTGATGTTGGGAGCGAATGGGCCATGATTGTTTATAAGCCCTCTGGCCAAGTAATTGGTAACTTCATTTTAGTAATCTTGCGTTTAATGATGACAAAAAAGCATTTTTTCATGCAAAAGTGCCAAAAACATCTCAATTCATAATGTACAGCATGTCCGAAGAAATTATTGTTTTACTTTTAGAAAGATCTTGAATGAGTCACAAACATAAGCACCATGATTATCCTGATGTTGAGGGCTATTTCGTTCAAAGTGCCAAAGATGAGTTCCACGCTCTAGGGCCGTTCTTTCGTTATCAGTGGTATGTGGCAATTGCCGTTGTAATTGGCATTTTTCTGCTTTTGCAGTTTCTAAAACCATTGCCGCCTAGTGAAATACGCATCTCAAGGGGCAACCTAATTCTTCGCTAGAGGTTGAAGTTCTCAATTTTCAAAAAGCCCTAGAAAAAGAGGGGATTAAGGTCGAGCTGATTCCCTTTAAGGGCACACTAGATAGTTTGGAGTTACTTAAGCAAAAGAAGGTAGATGTCGCCCTGACACAGTCCGGGCTTCCAGTTGGTGATACAGAAGGGCTAGTCTCTTTGGGAAGTGTGGGTTATCAGGCATTTTGGTACTTTTATACCGGCCCTGAATTTACTAGTTCTCATGTGTTTCAGTTATTCAAAGATAAGCGGATCTCGGTAAATCAGTTTTGGAAGCGGCACGCGGTATATGGCTGATAATTTGCTGAAAATATCAGGCCATTTAGAGTATCCACCATTTACGATGGTTGATACTTTGAGTCCCAAGGAATCTGTAGAGGCCCTAAAGATAAATAAGATTGACGGCATGTTTCTAATAGCGGGCTATGACTCTTTAAATGTCAAAGCACTTTTAGCGGACCCCAGGGTAAATGTTCTCAGTTTTCCGATTTCGGAAGCCCTTAATCTTCAGTTAAAAAGCGTTGATATTGTTACGCTACCAATGGGTGCCTATTCATTGAGCCCCTTGGAGCCCAAGCAGGATACAAAGATGATTGCTGTGGCTACTACCGATCATGGCTGAAAAACGCTCCATCCAGATATTTAGTACCTTTTATTAGAAGGCCAGTCGCGATATGAATCAAAGCAAAGAAATTGTCTTTGATTATCCAGCTGGCGGATTTCCAGTATTTACGGAAAAAGGCGTCCCTCGCAGCGATGTAGCAGTGAAGTTTTATGAGAAGGGGCCTCCATCACTTAAACAAGAGTTATCACATTGGCTCGCCAGCTTTTTGGATGTAGCCTAGTTCACATTAGTAACCATGTTTGCAATCATTTATCCGTTATTCCAATTGATTCCTGGCTACCGGAAAACCATTTTCGAGATGCATGCAAGTCATTTGTATTCTGGGCTCTTTGATTTAAACCGCGAGTACAATGACGCAAAGACCTTAAAAGAAATTAATGTTTGTATTGAAAAGGCAAATGAAATCAATGATGTGATTCTGAACACGTGGGTACCTAAAGGTGCAAAAGAGTCCTACGGTAATTTGCTCAACGTTCTCAATATTCTTGTTAATCAATCGAAAGAAAAGAAAGCACTTTATGATTGATTTTCAGCTTTCCTTACACACGCGAATAGGGCGACGCAATGTAGCTATTGTCATAGCAGCTATATTCCTTTTGCTGACATGTTTAATTGGGGTGTCGACGTATTACTTGTTTCCCAAGACCAATATAGTCATAGCCGCTGGACCTAAGGGGAGCTATTTTTATGAGCTTGCTGAGTCGTACGCCAAAGAGTTGCAGAAGAAGGGTGGCGTAAAGGCCGAGATTATCGAGACTTCCGGAGTTCTTGAAAACCTAGCCTTACTAAATGACCCATCGAAAAATATTGATTTCGGTATCTTGCAGGGTGGCATCACTAACTCAAAAGAGTCTCCCGATCTTTATTCTTTAGGGAGTATTTTTTATGACCCTATTTGGATTGTTTATCGAGCCGGAATTGGAGAGGTTGATCAGCTTAGTCAACTCAAAGGAAAGCGAATTGCTATAGGCACTAAACAAGATGCTAGCCAGCGTATTGCGAAAAAACTATTAAAGTCTGCAGGTCTTGATTCATCGAATGTAACATTTGAAGACCAGGATGTAGGGTCGGCTGTTAAAGGCTTGCTTGCGGCTAATTTAGATGCTTTAGTTTTCTTGCTCCGCCAGAGAATTCTGTTCTAAAAGATATTTTTAATAACCCAGCATTGAAGGTTATGAACATGTCTCAGTCTGAAGGTATTCACCGCAATTTAAGATCCTTCACGGTGATTTCATTACCATTTGCTACGGTTGACCTAGCTACTTCTAAGCCCGCCACTAGCATGAAGGTAATGGCGACGACTGTTACGATTGCCACCCGCAAGGATATCCACTCAGCTCTGATTTATCTCATGATGGGTGTAATAGATACCATACATGAGTCTCCCTCGCTCATTAGTGATGAAAATGAGTTTCCTGCCGACAAAGACGTTGATTTGCCTTTGAGTTCTACTGCTGAGACGTATTACAAAAGTGGAAAACCTTTTTTGCAGCATTACTTGCCATTTTGGTTAGCAAGCTTTGTTGAGAAAATGATATTTTTGTTGGTCTCTACAGCTGCGATTGCATATCCCTTATTGAGTATTTATCCAGCCTACCAATGGGTTATCATCAATCGACAAATTGATGAGCTGTATAAAAAACTTCATGCGCTGGAGCGCGAGCTATTTCTGGGCAAGATTGATCGGTCTGCATTTGATGAAAAGTTAACGCAACTAGACGAGAAGGCTAGCGCTCTACT